>UQHR01000014.1 GCA_900540905.1 uncultured Collinsella sp.
CCGAGCCGTGCGCTTGAACTGAGAAGGGGGAGGCCTCGCGGCCTCCCCCTTTTTTGCGTTTACGGGCTTTTGTCTCACATAGTAGCTGTGTTTTATAACCCTCGTTTGTCGCATCTTCTGTGAACGGGCTACAATAACTTAGTCTGTGCGATATGGAGGTGAACATGGCTGAAGCTGGTATCGGCGTTGATATCGTCGAGATTTCCCGTATGAAATCAATTCTTGAAAAGACGCCGTCGTTTGCTCGGCGTGTGTTTACCGAAGAAGAGCGTGCGTATTGTGATGCATCATCGCGTCCCGCTGCTCACTATGCCAGCCGCTTTGCTTCGCGCGAGGCGGTACTTAAAGCTCTCGGCACGGGTTTTAGTCAAGGCGTTGGTTGCAAGGATGTTTCGGTTACGCGTGATAAACTCGGCAAACCGAAGGCGCTGCTTTCGGGTCGTGCTCTCGAGATCGCTCAAGAGCTGGGTGTTGTTGAGGTCGCTCTTTCCATTACGCTTACAGGAGACTTGGCCGTTGCGAATGCCATCGCGATTACCGAAGATGCTCGGCCTAAGCCAAAAGAGGAAAAGGTGAGCACCAAGAAACGCGTAGCGCAGACATTTAAAGAGGCTCGCTCTGTTTTAGATGAGCTTGAGCAGCTGCAGAATTCAGCATTGGCGGAGCACCTGGGCGATGCTTCGCAAGATACGCTAGGAGCATAGATGAAACCGGTTTTGAGTACCGAAGAAGTCGTTCGCCTCGAGGATATCATCGAACGCGAAGGGACTTCGAAGGCCGAGCTTATGGAGCTAGCGGGTGAGTTTGCCGCCAACGAGGTCTTGAAGCTCAATCCCGATCGGGTTCTCGTTCTGGTCGGTTTTGGTAATAATGGCGGCGACGGTTGGGTTGCCGCCGATATCCTGAGCCATAAGGGTGTGGACGTGGATATCGTTTCTCCGGTTGAGCCGGATGAGATTCCTGCTGCTCTGGCACGTCATGTTGCTCGTCGTACTGCCGGCCGCGATGTGCACGTTTGCGTCGGCCCCTCTCGTGACGAACTCGAGGTTTTGATCGATAAGGCCGATGTTGTTGTCGATGCCATTTTTGGTACCGGTTTCCACGGAAATCTGCGTGCGCCGTTCTCCATCTGGATTCCTACGGTCAATGAATGCGCCGATTGTGTCGTATCCATTGATGTTCCTTCGGGCCTGAATGCCGAGACGGGCGTTGTTGATGACGACTGCATTCGTGCCGAGCATACGGTGACGATGATTGCGCCCAAGATTGGTCTGTATAGCGCTGATGGTCCTGAGTATGCTGGCGATTTGATCTGCGGCAATCTTTACGACCGTCTTGACGAGGTCATCGATGATGTCGACCACGCCGCCGAGATTGTCGAGCCCGGTGACTTAGTTGATTACTTTGCCCCACTACCTACGAATATCGATAAGTATTCCCGTGGCTCTGTGCTTATTGTCGCCGGATCTGCGCAATATCCTGGTGCTGCCATTATGGCGGCCAAGTCTGCAGCTCGCGCGGGTGCTGGTTACGTGGCAGTCGCGGCTCCTGACGCCTGCGCCAATCTTATTCGCATGGCACTTCCTTCGATTCCCGTCTTTGCTATTCCGTCTGATTCCCGCGGCTCCTTTGGCGCCGCTGCGCGCATGACTGTGTGCGAGATTGCAAAGAAGTACAGCTGTGTGCTGTGCGGTCCCGGTATGACGACATCTGCCGGCGCTATGCAGGTGGTTTCGGGCTTGCTCGAGCTTGATGTGCCGCTTATCTTGGACGCCGATGCACTCAACTGCCTTGCTAAGATTGCCATTGACGGTATTGATAGTAATCCCGAGATGTATCGTCGCGAGCAGCCGTTGGTTATGACGCCGCACTATCGTGAACTTTCGCGTCTGGTTGCCGGTGACGAGGTGAACGACCTTGGTACTGCGATTGCAGCCGCGCAGAAGGTTGTCTGGGCTGCAGGCTCTGACAATCTGGTGGTCATTGCCAAGGGGCCGACGACGGCTATCTGTGGCGTTGAGCGTGTGCTGCTGCCGCTCTCGGGTCCGGCTTCTCTGGCAACTGCCGGTTCGGGTGATGTTCTCGCGGGTATTTTGGCCGGCACGCTTGCCACCATGCGCGACGAGATGGATCGTTGGGAGCTGCTGTATTCGTACGCCGTCGCACTTCACAGCTACGCCGGTTTTGCCGCGGCGACGGAGTATGGTGAGAAGAGCGTCATCGCGACCGATCTTATCGACTTGATCGGTCCGGCCATGGAACTGGCGGCAAAGGATGCGCTCGAAGATCTGGGAATCATGGACGAAGGGTCGGATGACTAATCATGAATAAAGCCGATTTGACGCGCTGGTCCTGGGTCGAGATCGACCGCGGGGCGCTCCGTCGCAACACGAGGGCCTATAAGAACTTGCTGAATCCACGTCAGCGCCTGTGCTGCGTGGTCAAGGCCGATGCTTATGGTCATGGAGCTGTTGAGTGCGCCAAGATCATGTATTCGGCCGGTGCCGACATGTTTGCCGTGGCGACGGTTAACGAGGGCGTTGAGCTCCGACAGGGCGGGATTACGAAACCCATCCTCATCCTAAGCGAGCCGCCTATCGAGGCCATTCCGACGTTGCTCGAGTTTGATATCATGCCTTCGGTCTATACGTCTGATTTTGCTCTTGCGTATGGCGAATGTGCCGTCGCGGCGGGCAAAGTGGGCAAGTATCATCTCGCCATCGAGACGGGCATGAATCGTATCGGCGTTCACTACACGCAGGTGCTCGACTTTGTCCGCGGTATAAATTTCCATCGCGGTATTCAGTGCGACGGCGTATTTACGCACTTCGCCACGGCCGATGAACCTTCGGGCTGGGACTACAAGCTGCAGTGTCAGCGCTTTACCGAGGCCGTTCAGGCCATTAAGGATGCGGGTTTTGAGTGCGGTATCGTGCACTGCGCCAACACGCCGTCCTCGATGCTTGACCCCTCGATGCATTTTGATATGATCCGCGCCGGCGTTGGCTTGTATGGCATGCAGCCGTGCGAGCTGAGTGGCCGCGTGATGCAGCTTGATCCCGTTATGAGCGTCCATGCGCGTGTGACGCGCGTGGCACACCCTGCGATGGGTGAGGGCGTGGGCTACGGTTTTACCTACCGCGTACCGCGTACGCGCGTTCAGATCTGCACGCTGCCGATCGGTTATGCCGATGGCCTATCGCGTACGCTTTCCAATCGTATGGATGTGCTGTATCGCGGCGAGCGTGTGCATCAGGTTGGCAATATCTGCATGGACCAGTTTATGGTCGCCATTCAGTCCAACCCGGCACACGAGATTCCCGAGGCCGAGTATGGTGACGAGATGATCATTGTCGGCCGCGATGGCGATGCCGAGATCACTATGGACGAGATGGCCCGACTGCGCGGAACGATTAACTACGAGGTCGCCTGCGGCTTTGGCATGCGTCTCGACAAGGTCTACGTGTAGGAGCCGCTATGGGCGTCATGCACATCCCCGGCCATACCCATCAGGCACCACGTGAGGTCGCACTCGAGGAAATTGAGGCCGTTCTGGGCGATTGTCACCTCTGCCAGCTCTACCAGTCGCGTCACAATATCGTGTTTGGCGTGGGAAACCCCCGCGCTCGCGTGATGTTTATTGGTGAGGCGCCGGGCCGCAATGAGGATTTGCAGGGCGAGCCCTTTGTGGGGGCGGCAGGCGAGGACCTCAACGGCATTTTGTCGCTGGCGGGGCTCAAACGCGAAGACGTCTACATTGCCAACGTGCTTAAGTGCCGCCCGCCGGGAAACCGCAATCCGCGTCCCGAGGAAGTGCTGGCTTGCTCGCCGTTTTTGCGTGAGCAGATTCGAAGCATCTGGCCCGATATTATCGTGACGCTCGGCAACCCCGCGACACACTTTGTGCTTAAGACCGAGATTGGCATTACTAAGCTGCGCGGCAGGTTCCACCAGATGGGGCATTTTGTAGTAATGCCCACTTTTCATCCGGCAGCAGCGCTGCGCAATCCGGCGTGGCAGGAGCTGCTGGAGGAAGACTTTAAGATGCTGGGCGATTATCTGGAGCGACATCCCGCACCAGAGGACGCCTCGGAATAATAAGGAGCATATATGTCCCTGGAGCGCCTGGGGGTAGGTACTTACAAAACGACTTGCGCTGCCGATACGGAGTACTTTGGCGAGCTAATTGCACCGTGCCTTGAGGACGGCGATGTGCTCATCCTGACCGGTGGCCTGGGAGTGGGCAAAACTCACTTTACCAAGGGCGTCTCGCGCGGGCTGGGCGATGGGCATATGGTTACGAGCCCTACGTTTGCGCTCATGGCCGTTCACGATCAAGGTCGTATTCCGCTGTTTCACTTTGATCTATACCGCCTGGAGCATGCCTACGAGCTCGAGGATACGGGCATTTTCGATGTGCTGGGCTATGAGGGTGCTTGCCTGCTGGAATGGGGCGAACAATTCCAGGACGAGCTGACGGATGAGTATCTTTCGGTGACGCTTAAGCGTGATGAGGGCGACAGCGATGTGCGAACGATAACGCTCGAGGCACACGGTGACCGCGCAATGGAGCTTTCCCATTTGATTGATAAGGCTGTACAAGATGAGCTTGCATAACGACAACGCGCTGGTGGTGGCGCTCGATACCTCGACCGACATGCTTGCCTGCGCGGCAAGCTGGATTGATGGGCAGACGGGCGAGACGAAGCTCGTGAGTGGCGACCACATGTGTCGCCGTCACGCCAACGTTGAGCTCGTGAATACCGTTGATGGCGTGCTGGCTCAAGCCGGTCTGGATCGCAGCGATGTTGGTTGCTATGTGGTCGGCCGCGGCCCGGGGTCCTTTACGGGTGTGCGCATCGGCATCTCCACTGCCAAGGGCCTCGCGCGTGGTGCCAATGTTCCGCTGTTGGGCGTGTCGACGCTCGACGCCTGCGCTTGGACGGCGTGGAAGGCTGGCGTGCGCGGCAAGCTTGGTATCTTGGCCGATGCTATGCGCGGTGAGGTATATCCGGCGCTGTATATGCTGGTCGATGAGGGCCCCGAGCGTCAATTTGAGCGCGAACACGTGGTCAAGGCCGCCGTGGCGCTCGATGAGTGGCGCCAAGCAGCGGACTGGGACCAGGTTCAGCTGACCGGTGACGGTCTCGTGCGCTATGGCAAGCTGCTGGGTGAGGACGAGACCGCCCGCTGCGTGGAGCGCGACCTGTGGTGGCCTTCGGGCGAGGGCTTGCTGCTCGCGCACGCTGCGGGTGACGGCGATCCGGCTCGCGTCCTGCCGATTTACACGCGCCTTTCGGATGCCGAGGAAAACGAGCGCAAGCGTCTTGGTCTTGCCGAGAGTGCGCAGAGCGAAATTACGGGCGTTGCCGATGAGCTCGCCGGTCGTCATCTGCAGTTCCGTCCCATGGGCGCGGCGGATGCCGAGGGCGCGAGCGCGCTAGAGGCTGCCTGCTTTGAAGGTGCCGGACACGAGGCGTGGACGCCGGGCATGTTCCTGTCCGAACTGGGCGAGGACGTCGCTGCGCCGCGTAGTTGGTGGGTGGCACACGACGACGGCAAGCTGCTGGGCCTTGCCGGCGGTATGGTCGTGGACGGTGATGTGCAGATTCTGGATGTCGCCGTCGACCCGGCACATCGCCGTGAGGGCATTGCCCGCAAGCTGCTGTCGCATGTGAGCTATGATGCCCAGATGCTCGGCTGCACCACGGCTTCGCTCGAGGTCGAGGACGGCAACGAGGGAGCGATCGCGCTCTATAACGCTCTGGGCTTTACCGAGGCTGGCCGTCGCCGCGGCTACTATGGTGCCGGCAAGGATGCCATCGTCATGACGGCTCCGCTGCCCCTCGTGCTTCCGGTCGACAATGCTTCGCCCGAGCCGACGGCGGCAGAGCAGCGCGTATGGCCGCTGCCTGCGCCCGGGCGCTCCGAGGGGGAGCGTGCCGAAATTGAACGCCGCCGCCTAGTGCTCGCTATCGAGAGTTCCTGCGACGAGACGGCCGTGGCGATTATCGATGCGGATGGCAATATGCTGGCCAACCAGGTGTCGACACAGATTGATTTTCATGCCCGCTTTGGCGGCGTGGTGCCCGAGATCGCCTCGCGCAAACACGTTGAGGTGATTGTGAGTGTCGTGGATGCGGCGCTCGAGGATGCCGCAGCATCGCTGGGCCTTACGGGCGGAGCCATTGCACCAAGTGAGCTTGCCGCCGTGGGCGTGACGCAGGGTCCGGGCCTGGTGGGCGCGCTCGTGGTTGGCGTCGCCTTCGCCAAGGGCTTTGCCTACGCTGCTGCCAAGCCGCTCGTGTGCGTCAACCATCTGGAGGGGCACCTGTTTGCCAACCTGCTGGCGCAGCCCGACCTCAAGCCGCCGTTCATCTTCACGCTTGTCTCGGGCGGGCACACCATGCTCGTGCACGTGAAGGCGTGGGGCGACTACGAGGTGCTCGGTGAGACGCTCGACGATGCTGTGGGCGAGGCCTTCGACAAGGTGGCCAAGGCGTTGGGTCTGGGCTATCCCGGTGGCCCCATCATTTCCAAGCTGGCCGAGACGGGCAACCCCAAGGCGATCGATTTCCCCCGTGCGCTTAACAGCAGGGGGGACTACCGCTTCTCGCTTTCGGGCCTCAAGACGGCGGTGACGCTCTACATCGAGCAGGAGACCAAAGCCGGGCGTACGATTCATCTGCCCGACCTGGCTGCTTCGTTTGAGGCCGCGGTCTTTGACGTTCAGTACAAGAAGGCCAAGAACGCGCTGCATGCCACCGGATGCAAGGAATACTGCATCGGCGGCGGCGTCTCGGCCAACCCGCATCTGCGCGAGATGATGATCAAGAAGCTCGGGCGCCAGGGCATCCGCGTGACGGTGCCGCCTCTCTCGGCATGCACCGACAACGCCGCTATGATCGCGGAGGTCGCCCGCCGTAAATTCGACCGAGGAGAAATCTCGCCGTTCGACGTCGACGCCGATCCGAACATGACGCTGTAGCTGGTACGGCGCGGTCCCCGGCCGGAGGGGCCGGATATAAGGTTTCCTGCTCTACAGTCCTGCGCAAGACGAAGGCCACATTAAGTGGCCTTCTTTGCGTGCGGAACTCGCGATAAACCTTATATCCGGCCCCTCCGGCCGGGGACCTTTCTGTATCGATATAGCTTCTGAGCTGGTTTGGCGTCGACAACGTCCAGCAAGGTTAACAAGCCAGCGTCGAATTTCCGGCGTTCTTTAGCTGAAAGAAAAAGTTGGTGTGCGGAGCTTTGCTCCGCACATTTGGGATGGGAGCCCCTGAGAGCCGCGGGAGCCGGGCGGCGCATATGAACTTTATCGCGAGTTCCGCACGCAAAGGAAAGCACTTAATGTGCTTTCCGTCTTGCGCAGGACTGTAGAGCAGGAAAGTTCATATGCGCCGCCCGGCTCCCGCGGCTCTCAGGGGCATCTCTCATGCAAAAACTGTCGTGGGGTAAAGTCCGAGGTCAATGGCGTTTTGTACCGAGAAATTCAAAAAAGTTGAAAATTCATTACATATTTGCGTTGACTTTAGGTAACTAAAGTTTCATACTCCTTTTCAACCACTGGGGGATGTGAACACGCACGGATCGTTCACATCATGATTGAAGAGGATTTCTTAGACATGTTCACGCATCAGCTAAACATTATCAGCGTAGTAATTATCTGATGCGGGTTAGCACATACAGCTAGCCCGTACGATAACGGGCGGCTGATGAAGATGAGGGCCGTCGAGCGCAACCGACGGCCCTCATTTTTTATGTCTAGGAAGTTCTTTTTAGAGGAGGAAATGTAATGAACGGAGTTTTGCTCATGGTTGTGGCCGCGGCGGTGCTCGCCTGCGGCTATCTGGGCTACGGCCGATGGCTGGCCAACAAGTGGGGCGTTGACAAAGAGGCCCTCACGCCGGCCAAGCGCATGAAGGACGGCAAGAGCTTCTCGCCCGTCTCCGCCTTCACCGCGTTCTCGCACCAGTTCAGCTCGATCTGCGGTGCTGGTCCTGTCACGGGTACGATCGTCGCCATGGCCTTTGGCTGGCTGCCCGTCGTGCTCTGGGTCCTCGTCGGCGGCATCTTCTTTGGCGCCGTCCACGACTTTGGTGCCCTGTACGCTTCGATGAAGAACAACGGCAAGTCGCTCGCTCAGCTCATCGAGAAGTACATCGGCAAGACCGGCCGTCGCCTGTTCCTGCTGTTCTGCTGGCTGTTCTGCATCATCGTCATCGCCGCTTTCACCGACATGGTCTGCAAGACGTTCATGTTCACCCCGGCCCTTGACGCTTCTGGCGCTGCTACCGGTGCCATCGACTTCACCAAGTCCTATGCCGCCGGCTGCGCTGGCACCATCTCCATCCTGTTCACCTTCGTCGCCATGGCCTTTGGTTGGGCCCAGAAGAAGTTCAACCTCACCGGCGCTGCCGAGTTCGTCACCGGCGTGGTGCTCATGGTTCTCATGTTCGCCGTTGGTATGCAGTTCCCGGTTTATCTGACCAAGTTCCAGTGGTTCGCTGTCGTCATGGTCTACCTGGTCTTCGCTGGCGCTATGCCCATCCAGATGCTCAAGACCCCGCGCGACTACCTCACTTCCATCATGATGATCGTCATGATCGCCTGCGCTGTCCTCGGCATCGTTGTCCTGGGTGTTCACGGCCAGGCTACGATGACCGCTCCGGTCTTCACTGGCTTCTCTGGTGCCTCCGGCATGATGTTCCCGGTCCTGTTTGTCTCTGTTGCTTGCGGCGCTCTCTCCGGTTTCCACAGCCTCGTTTCTTCTGGTACCTCCTCCAAGCAGGTTGAGAAGGAGCAGGACGCCGTCAAGGTCGGTTACGGCGCTATGGTCGTTGAGTCCTTCGTTGGCATCCTTGCCATCATCGTTGCCGGCATCATGTTCTCCGACATGAACACCGCCGGTACCGGCGCCCTTAACGCCGGCGTCGCTTCCACCCCGTTCCAGATCTTTGCCGCTGGCATCTCCCGCGGTATGCAGGCCTTCGGTGTTGACGGCACGCTCGCTACCGTCTTCATGACCATGAACGTCTCCGCTCTGGCCCTGACCTCGCTCGACGCCGTCGCCCGCATCGCCCGCACCTCGTTCTCTGAGTTCTTTGCCCAGACCAACGACGCACTGGCCATCGAGTCCAAGGCCGGCTACATGAAGGTTCTCGGCAACCCCTGGTTCGCCACGGTCGTCACCCTGCTTCCCGGTCTCGCCCTCGCCTTTGGCGGCTATGCCAACATCTGGCCGCTCTTTGGTGCTTCCAACCAGCTGCTCGGCGGTATGACCATGATCACCCTCGCCGTGTTCTGCAAGTGCACCGGCCGCAAGGGTTGGATGCTCTACGTGCCCGTTGTCTTCCTGCTCTGCTGCACCTTCACTTCGCTGGTCCAGAGCGCCATGGGCTGCATGACCGCCGTCCAGGCCTACGGCTTCTTCGGCACCATCCCGGCTACCGCCACCACGGCTGCCGTCTCCGTCGCCGCCACCAAGGGCCTGCAGCTCGTCTTTGCCGTCCTGCTGATGGTCCTGGGCCTCATCGTTGCCGTCAACTGCCTCAAGGAGTTCTTCGGCAAGGAGGCCGGTTCCATGCCCGACGAGGAGCCCGAGTGGTCCGAGATGGGCAAGGCCGAGTATGGTCGCGCCGCTGCTGCTGAGGCTCCTGCCGATGCTGAGGCCGCCAAGGCTTAGCCGACCTGACGAGTTGAACGTCACATCTATATGACTCGGAAAGACCGGGTCCGCGACTTCGCGGGCTCGGTCCTTTTTTCATGCAAAAGCTGGTGACGCTCGAGTGTTCTCGCAGATGTTTTGCGTGGATAAGGGCGTGCGTTGTACCATATAGACGTATATGTGTACATATGAAAGGGGCCCCGTGGCCAAGACGGTATATTCCGATAACCAAAATAATGTCGATGCCCTGGCTGAACGCCTGAGCAGCCAGACGTCGCTTTCTGCCGAGCGTGCCAAGCTGGTTGCCTACGACCTGCTCTGCCGCAAGGCGCTCAAGATTAAGTCGAGTGCGCTGGCGCAGATTTTCCGCTCCGTCGATAAGGAATGTGACACCAAGGCGATGCGCGATGAGCTTATCGCGGCAAAAATCGTGACAAAGATCGAGGGTAGCGGCATTAACGGGCGCCCGGCGTTCTATACCATCAATGCCGAGATCAGCGATGTCCAGGAACAACCTACCGAGTCCGTCGAAGACTTTGTCGTCGAGGATTCTGCTGACGTGCCTGCTGTGGAAGAAGTTGCTCCGCGCGAGCATGTCGATACCGATGAGTTGCTCGATGAGAACGTCGTGCGTGCCTTTACGGCCAAGGCAGGACGCGGCGGTTTTGGCGGAGGTGGCAAGCGCGATGCGCAGCGCCGCGCCCAGCAGGAGCGCTTCCGTCGCGCCGTTGCTCGAAAGGGCGAGACGGATGCCGAGGCTGTTGAGACCGAGGTTGCTGCCGAGTCGCAGAAGCCCACGAAGGAGCAAAAGCCCGTGGAGGCCCAAGAGCCCAAGCGCCGTCGCGGTGCTCACTTTAAGGCTGCACAGCAGGATGCCGCGCGTGAGGTCGAAGAGTCTTCTGAGGTTGCAGACGATGTTGAGGAGTCTGCCAAGAAAGCTCCGGGTTCGTGTCGTCCCGGCCGCGGTTTTGCGGGACGCGCGTATCCCGTAAAGCGTCAGGAGAAGGGCGAGTCGGTTTCGACCACCCAGGACGAGAAGGCCGTTGAGCCGGCGGCTCGCGAGCAAAAGCCTGTTGAGCCGCAGCTTGAGGTTGATGCCGAGGCCAAGGGTCAGCAGCCTACTGATGAGCAGACGGAGCGGGGCGCGTCGAGCAAGCCTCGCCGCCGTCGCCATCGTGGGGGCCGCAGTTCCCATGCCGAGACTGCAACCGAGAAGACCACGCCGCAGAACGAGGATGCGAAGGCCGAGGTTTCTTCGGGGCAGCCTAAGCGCCAGCCGGCGAAGGAGAGCAAGTTCGATCGTCCGCAGAAGCAGGCGTCTATGCCGAAGCACGAGCGCAATTCCCAAGGCGATTCTAAGCGCAAGTCTCAGAAGAAGCCGGAGTCTGCCGCAGCAGATACTGCTGCCCAGCAGCCCAAGTCGTCCGTCCACGGCGAGGTCTCGGCGTTTGCCCTTGCCCGCGTTTTAGGCAGGCAGCTGCTCAAGGTTGTCCCTACGCCTACGGCGCTCTCTAAGATCAAGGAGCAGCAGACACAGATCGTAAAGGTCGAGGGCAAGGACGGCAAAAAGGCTCCGCAGCGCACTCAGCACAACGAGATGTCCAACCGCAAGATTGCCGAGGAAATCGCAATCATCCAGGCCTGGATCGAGCAGAACCGAGGTGCCGATACGCCGGTTGCCTCGCGCCGCCAGCGTGCCTACCAGATCTTTAACGACGAGAAGGCTTTTGACGGCAAGCACGGTGAGCGCCTGATCAGGCGTATGACCGAAAAGGGCATCAGCATGCAGGCGATCAAGGTCGCGCCCAATCGCCCCGTGCACTTTACGGGTTTCTTTACGCTGGGTGCCGACAAGCCGTTCATTATGGTCGAGAACCTGGACACCTACGACGAGATCGTCAAGCTGCTGCGTGGCCGCAAGCACGCCAAGCTCTTTGGCATCAAGGTGGGCGGCGTGATTTTTGGCGGCGGATGCAAGGCGAGCGTCTCGCATGCCCTGGACGATTATCTGGCCGAGATTGGCTATCGCTTTAACTACGTCTACTACGTGGGCGATATCGATCGCGAGGGCGCGCGCATCGTCGAGCAGGCTCGCAATGCCAATGTGGTTGAGATTCGTCTGCATGCCGGCATGTACCGCGCCATGCTCGCCGAGCATAAGCGTCGCGTGAAGGCCGGCGGAGAGTGCGAGCCCGCGGCTGCCAACCAGGGCGTGCCGCAGAACCTGGCGGCGACGATCAAGGATCTGCCCATGGTTACGCGCGTGCAGTTCCGCAATGTGCTGCGCGAGGGCGGGCGCATTCCGCAGGAGATTCTGATGACCGCCGACTATCGGGATGGCGACTCGGGAAGCTTCGACCGCATGCTCAACAACTAGGGCGTTCGGCCCCGGGAGAGTGGGGACACCGGCTTAGGTTTCCTGCTCTACAGTCCTGCTCACGACGGAGGCCACATTAAGTGGCCTCCTGTTCGTGCGGAACTCGCGATAAACCTAAGCCGGTGTCCCCACTCTCCCGGGGCCTGTGGTTACTTGGTTGTTGCATGCGGCTCGCTTTTCGGAACAGGGCTGATAATTCTAGATGCAAGGCGCTCTTGGTCGTTATGGGCCTGGGGCGTCTGTCTTATATAGGTAGATTCCTTGCGGGTTCGAATCCCTCCGCTTGCTCACAAGAAAAGCCTCCCGATCGGCTATGCGTTCGAGAGACTTGTTTCTTTGGCTGGGACGGAGGGATTCGAACCCCCAACAGCCGGCACCAAAAACCGGAGTTCTACCGTTGAACTACGTCCCAATGTGTGGTGTTGCCCAAAAGCAACTCGTTTAGTTTACCTAATCTGCGAGGGCATCGCAAACGCCATCGAGCAGGCGTACGGCGAGTGTCTGCGCGTCGCTGGCCGTGAAGGTGCCGTTGTAGCGCGTCATGCCCGTGAGCTCAATGCGAATGCGAGCCGGCTTCTGCTGCGCGGCGACATTGGCAGTGCGGATGCGCTGGGCCAGGTTGTGGCACTCGGCGAGGGCAATCGTGGCGCGCGGTGCGGCGTCGGCGGGCAGCTCGTCGCTTGCAATCTCGAGCACCAGGTCAACGTCGGTTGGGGCCTCGGAGTCGCAGAGCATCATGCCGCTGTTGTCGGTCGTTGCCGTGGCGATATTCCACATGCGCGACGCAACACTGCGTGCGATGGGGTCCTCGCCGATAACGGCAATCTGGAAGCGCTCGAGCACGTTGGCGGCGCGAGCAAAACCGATGCGGGACTCGGCTTCGGTGACCGAGGGCTTGCCCTCCCACAAATGGTGCAGGCGGTTGATGTAGGCGTAGGTGTCCTGGAAGGCCATGCCGTCGGCAAACAGGCCGACATTTTCCTGGAACTGCTGCAGGGCGGCCTCGGTATGCGGACCAAAGTAGCCGTCGTCTTCGCCACAGGCAAAGCCCAAAACGTTGAGAGCGCGCTGCAGGGCCTGCACATCGGCGCCATGGAAATTGGGCATGCGCAGATAGAGAGTGCGGTCGCCCAGCTTATACGAAGCGTCTACAAGGGCGCTCCAGCAGGGGATATCGACGGCATGACCGGCAGCAAGGCCGCTGTCGAGCCTGAAGGTGCTGACGGCCTGCTCAGTGGTGGCTCCAAAGTACTTGTCGGTGACTTCGGCGGCATCAATCGTGTAGCCGAGCTGCAGGAGACGAGACTGCACGTCCTCGACGGCTGCTCCTTGCATGCCCGTTGTAATAGGTTCCATGAACGAACCCCTTTCGGCGTACCATTCGTACTATTTGAGCGTCTGTCGGATAGACAACGCAAAGGGATGCATAAACATGCACTCAACAGTGTAGCAAGTTGTGCCTAAATACGCTGCTGACAGGTTTTATAACCCCCGTTAGTTAAGGCGCTCCACAAAGAAATCTGCCATGGAGAGGAACAGCTCGCGTGCGTGCGGATCAAGCTCAACGTTCTCGATGGCCGCTTTGGCCTTAGCGGTCAGGTCGAGCGCGTAAGTGTGGGCGTAATCGATGGAGCCGGTCTCTTGGAAGATCTCCACGGCGCGTGCGAGCTGCGCGGGATCATCGGTGCCCGAGGAAAGAATCGCCTCGACCTCGTCGTGGTAGCGCTCATCAGAGAGGGCATGTACGGCGACAAGCGTGCGCTTGCCCTCGGTGATGTCGGTGCGGAAGTCCTTGTTGGCGGCTTCCTTAGTGCCGACGAGGTTGAGCAGGTCGTCCTGAATCTGAAAGGCAAGGCCCGTGTGCAGGCCAAAGGCGCGCAGCGCTTCGATTTGCTTATCGCTGCCGCCGCCGATAATGGCTCCGGCGGCAAGCGGCGTGGCTCCGCTGTAAAACGCGGTCTTGTGCGTAGCCATGTCCAGGTAGTCATCAACCGAGATATCAAAGCGCCCGTCACGGACCCAACCCAGGTCGAGTGCTTGACCCTCGATGGTGCGGACGATCATCTCGGTAAGCTCGTGGAGCACGCGCAGCTTCACGTCGGACTCAAGCGTAGGGTCGTCGAGAACCGTCTTGGTGACCATGGTGAGCGCCAGGTCGCCACAATTGATGGCAAGCCCCGTGCCCTCGGTAAGGTGCATGCAGGGCTTGCCTCGACGAAGCTGTCCGTTGTCGGCGATGTCGTCGTGGATCAGCGCGCCCGACTGGAAATGCTCGATGGCTGCCGCGGCGCTGCGGGCGCTCTCAAAGCTGCCGCCCACTGCGGTTGCGGCGAGCATGCAGATAAGCGGGCGGTGGCGCTTGCCGGCGTTGGCCGTAAAAGCCGAGAGCGGCGCGTACAGGTAGCGCTCGATATCGGCAGAGGTCGCCTGTCCGTCAAAGAACGTGGCCAGATAGTCGTTAATCTGGTCAAAGTGTTGGGCTAAAAAGCTGGTAAACGGACTGGACACGGGTTCTCGCATTCTTTCTGAGGTTGCATTAATGCAATATGCAGACAACATATTGCCACATCAGGGCGTTTGGCGCGGCAGTTTTGGCGATTTAGGACAACGGGCGTGCGTTTGATGGAGTGTGCCTAAATCAGCTTAAAATGCTCGAGCGCCGCAACGACACCGTCGTGATCGACGGTGTCGGTCACGTAATCGGCCTTATCCTTGAGATAGTCTGGTGCGTTGCCCATGGCGATACCGACATCGACGGCGTTCATCAGCGAGACGTCATTGCTGGCGTCGCCGATGCCGTATACGGTTCCATGGTGGGGATCGAGGGCGTCGAGTACAGACTGGATGCCCCCGCGCTTCGTGCATTCGCGGGGCGAGATTTCGGTTACCTCGAGTTCGAGCTCGTTAAAGCACAGCAGCGGCTCAAGTGCCTTATCTTGAGCGATGTGGTTGGCGAGCGGTGTAGACATCAAGATCTTGTAGACACTGTAATGTTGCAGCTGCGTGACTGCGTCGCCCAGGGTGCGCGCGTATCCGGGAGCATCGGGGGCATCGGCACTCATGCGCACGACGCCGTTGAGGCCCTCAAAGCGGATGACCTCGCTCGATTGCTCAAGGTAGGGGGCAAGACGCTGCAGCATACTGGGCGTCATCGACAGATCGCGAATTGCGTGTCCGTTGATCTCGGCGTAACCGCCCGCAAGACAGACGATGCCGGTCCAGGGCAGCTCAAGAAGTTTGGGGTGGATGCAGCTCAGGGTGCGTCCCGTGCAGATAAAGGCCATGTTGCCGTTGGCGACAAACTCGCGGATTGCCTGCGAAACCGCCTCGTTGGGATAGGGGGAGAGGTCCCGCTCGTCTTCGGGAAGGTCTTGGGCGAGCCTGGGGTCTTGCCAGGCGAGCGTTCCGTCGATATCGAAGAAGCAGATATCGCCGTGCTTGTGGGTTGGGCTGGCGACAGGGGAGGCCGAGGCGGTGGGCACAAATCCCGGCTCGAGGCCCATGATCTGGTCAAAATGCTCTTTAACGCGGGGAACGGAGATGCCGATGACCACCTGGGCGGTCTTGCCCGTAATGATGAGGCCCTTGGCGCCCACCGCGACAAACGACGCGTTATCTGCAACGATGGAAGGGTCTGCGACCTCGACGCGCAGGCGCGTGGCGCAGTTGGTTGCGCCCACGATATTGCCAACGCCACCTAAAAGCTGAATTACCCGCTCAGCGAGGACGTGATCTTGATCGGATCGACTATTGACCTCGTCATTGGGAGATTGCTCTTTGGCAAAGTCGCTTCCCGTTAAACAATCGATTGCCGCGCGATTGACGACATGATCCTCGCGGCCCGGAGTCTTAAGGTCATAGACCAAGATGAGTGCTCGAAAACTAACAAAAAAGATGAGGCTAAAGGCAAGGCCGATACCGAGCGCCAAAAGATAGGCACCGGCATGCGTGCGCATGAGCGGAATAAAGTTGAAGGCTGCCATCTCCATGAGGCCGCCCGAGAAGATGCCGACGATGCCAAAGAGATTCATGGTTGTGGCAAGGCAAGACGATAAGACGGCGTAGAGAAAAAAGAGCCCGGGGTGGGTGAACATAAAGAGAAACTCGAGTGGCTCGGTAACGCCGCAAACCACCGAGGCGATGATGGCGGGAACAAGGATGACCCTGAGGCCGGCGCGGCGCTCTGGTTTTGCGGTGGAGTAGAACGCGGCTGCGATGGCGGGAAGGCCAAAGAGCTTGACCCAGCCGGTGGCGGTAAAACCGGCCCACGGCGCAAGTTCATTAAGGGGGCGCGTGCTATGGGAGAGGATGGGGAGCAAGCTGCTCCATGTGGCGTAGATGCCGTCGTTAATGACCAGGTTGTCGTAGTAGATCGGCATGTAGAGCAGGTGGTGCAGCCCCATGGGCTCGAGCGCTCGCTCCAAAAACACAAAGATGCCCACGCCAAAGGGGCCGACGCTCGTAAGTGCATGGCGCAGCGTTTCGGTCATTGCGTATACGGAGGGCACGATGGCGGCCGAGATAGCGGCAAGGGCAAACACGGCAAAAAAGCTGATGAGGTAGACCAGCGAGGAGCCCGAGAAGGTGACGAGCCAATCGGGAACCTTGGCATCGTAGAAGCGGTCATGGATGGCGACGACGGTTGCCGATACCACCAGCGGGCCGATAATGCCGGTGTCGAGCGTCTTGATGCCGTCGATGACGGTGATACCGTTGGCGGGGGTCAAAGATGACGGGTACTTAAGCCCAAGGTTGTCTCCGCTCAGCTTAATGATCTCGCTCAAAAAGAAGCAATAGGCAAAATAGGCCACGAGTGCCTCGAGGCAGCAGCGTGCCGGTTGCTTTTGGGCAAGACCGATAGGCAGCGCTACGGCAAAAAGGAGCGGGAGGCGTTTAAAGACCGTCCATGAGCCGCGCTGGATGATGGCCCAAAAAACGTACCAAGGGGTTCCGTATACGGCTAGATCGCCGACGACGTCCGCAGTCGTTGCGAGAGCGGAGACGCCGACCATGAGGCCCGATATAGAAAACAGCATGGCGGGAGCGAACATTGCCCCGCCAAAGCGTTGGATTTTTTGCAGCATGTTCTGCCTTCCGAATATCGAGGCGCGTTGCGCGTGGGGAAACGTTTAAACAATGGATTCATTGTAGAGGACCAGACGATTGTCGTGCCGGCAGTTTTGAGCGAAACCGATTTGGGCACGACAGAAACCGTCAACGGTTAAATCCTGTTGCTTTACCGATATTCGGTTTAAACAACTTTAAGAAATGCTATCGTGCCTAGCCGGAAATAAATAATGTAGAGGTGAAACAATGCCAAAAGCAATATACGAAGGAATCTACCGAGAAATACGCTCGCGCATCATTAATGGGACCTATGCGTTTCAGGAGATGCTGCCAACCGAAGCCGAGCTGACCGCGGAATTTGGCTGCACGCGCAATACCGTCCGCCGCGCTTTGAGCATGCTGGCCGACGGGATGTTTGTGCAGCCCATACACGGCAAGGGCGTGCGCGTTATTTGGCTTAAGGGCGAAACCGACATGTTGGGCGCACTCGAAGAGGTTGAGTCGTTTGGCGAGTTTGCAAAGCGCAACAATGCCGTTGCATCGACGGACGTTAAGTCTTTTGAACATCTGGTCTGCACCGAGCAACTCTCTCGTCGCCTGGGCTTTAAGGTGGGCGAGAAGTTGATTCGCGTGGTGCGCGTCCGTAGCCTTAACGGTAACGCTCGCCAGGTGGACCACGGCTATTTTCTGGCGTCGATCGCCAAAGGCCTGACACCCGAGATCGCCGCAAGGTCAATTTATGACTATCTGGAGCACAAGCGCGGCGTCAAAGTGATGGCGAGTCGTCGTACGGTGAGTGTCGAGCTCGCCAACGATGAGGACTGCAGCTACTTGGACCTTGGTAAGTACAACTGCGTCGCCGTCATGGAGAGCCAATCGTACACCTCGGACGGCATCTTGTTCGAGGTCACGCACGCCCGTACGCACCCCGAGATCTTCCACTACCGCGTCAACTCCAAGCGATAGCCGGCTAGCTCGCAGCCTGACGAGACTCATGCCCTCAAAGCGAAAACGCCCGGTCAAACCGACGATGTATCGGCTTGACCGGGCGTTTTCTCTGCATTCGATAATAAATAATTGTTTATACAAAACTTGTCAAGTATCAAGTTGAAATTACCGTTCACCGAAGTTTTTCTACCGCTCTAGTAATACTTGTTCAAACAACTAGCCAAATAGCGTATCGTTCAAATCAGCAAAAGGGGCAAAGTCCCCGAGCCAATCTCCGAAGGCGGCGGCAAAGGGTGCCGCCACGGTGTGAAAGGGTGGATTGTAATGAAGAACGAAATGAGCAGAAGGCAGTTCCTGGGCTTTGCTGGTTCCGCGGCTGCGGTTCTTGGTCTGGGTCTCGTGGGCTGCGGTGGTTCTGCCGGCTCCGGCTCCTCTGCTTCTGGTGACGCTGCCGAGGTCTACTTCCTCCAATTCAAGCCCGAGGTCGACAAGGAGTGGAAGGAGATCGCCAAGGCCTATAAGAAGGAGAAGGGCGTCGAGGTCAAGATCGTGACCGCCGCCTCCAACACCTACGAGGAGAAGCTCAAGTCCGAGATGTCCAAGAGCTCCGCTCCGACCCTGTTCCAGGTCAACGGCCCCACCGGTCTTAAGAACTGGAAGGATTACTGCGCCGACCTGTCCGATACCAAGCTCCGCGGTGAGCTCATTGACGACTCCCTGGCTCTGCAGTCCGACGGCAAGGATCTGGGTATCGACTGGGTCCAGGAGAGCTACGGCATTATCTACAACAAGCAGCTGCTCGAGAAGGCTGGCTACAAGGCCGAGGACATCAACTCCTTCGACAAGCTGAAGGCTTGTGCCGACGACATCCAGGCCCGCAAGGACGAGCTTGGTGTTGAGGGTGCCTTCACTTCCGCCGGCATGGATGACTCCTCCAGCTGGCGCTACACCACCCACCTTGCCAACCTCCCGCTCTACTACGAGTTCGAGAAGGAGCACAACCAGGAGGACGACGAGATCAAGGGCGAGTATCTCGACAACTTCAAGCAGATTTTCGACCTGTACATCACCGACTCCACCTGCGATCCTTCGCAGCTTGCCTCCAAGACCGGCGACGACGCCACCAACGAGTTCGCAACCGGCAAGGCCGTCTTCTATCAGAACGGTTCTTGGGCCTACGCTGACCTCACCAAGGCCGGCATGACCGACGATCAGATTGGCATGATGCCCATCTACATCGGTGTCGACGGCGAGGAGAACCAGGGCCTGTGCTCCGGCGGCGAGAACTACTGGTGCGTCAGCTCCCAGGCTTCCGAGGATGCCCAGAAGGCCACCGAGGACTTCATGTATTGGTGCGTTACTTCTGACACCGCCACCAGCATCATCGCTGACAAGATGGGTCTGACTGCCCCGTTCAAGAGCGCTAAGGAGACCACCAACGTCTTCTCGCAGCAGGCCGTTGCCATGGCCAAGGACGGCAAGAAGACCGTCGCTTGGGACTTCGTCTACATCCCCTCTGAGGAGTGGAAGAAGAACCTCAAGCAGGCTCTGATTGCCTATGCTGCCGACAACAGCAAGTGGGACGGCGTCAAGAACGCCTTCGTCGATGGCTGGAAGACCGAGAAGGCTGCTTCCGAGTAAGCAGTTGCTGCCCAAGCTATCTGATTAGCGACAGGGGGCGGGCAGACGTTGGTTTGCCCGCCCCCTGCATATTGAAAGGACCCTTCTATGGGCAAAGCACTCAAGCGCTGGTGGCCGCTCTTTATGCTGCCCACGTGTCTGGCGTTTATGATCGGGTTCGTGATCCCCTTTATCCAGGGTTTCTATCTCTCGTTCTGCCAGTTTATTACCATCAACAACACGCACTTTGTCGGTATCGAGAACTACGTGCGCGCACTGTCCGATCCGCAGTTTGCCACGTCGTTCTTCTTTACCGTGGCGTTTGCCTTCCTGTCGACGGTGCTCATCAACGTGATCGCCCTCGCCATCGCGCAGGCGCTCACCCGCAAAGCGCTCAAGGGCACCAACATCTTCCGTACGATCTTCTTTATGCCTAACCTGATCGGCGGCATCGTGCTGGGCTACATCTGGCAGATTCTGATCAACTGCCTGCTCTCCAACGTGGGCGCCCAGCTCATCGCTCTTAACTCTGCTGCTGGCTTCTGGGGCCTTATCATCCTGACCCTGTGGCAGCAGGTCGGCTACATGATGATCATCTACATCGCTGGTCTGCAGTCCATTCCGTCCGACTACATCGAGGCCGCCAAGGTCGACGGCGCTACGGCATGGCAGACGTTTTGGAAGGTTAAGATCCCTAACCTGATGCCGACCATCACCATCTGCCTGTTCCTGTCCATCACCAACGGCTTTAAGCTGTTCGACCAGAACCTCGCCCTTACCGGCGGCGCCCCCGCGCACTCCACCGAGATGCTCGCCCTGAACATCTACAACACGTTCTATTCGCGTGCCGGTATCGCATGGCAGGGCATTGGTCAGGCCAAGGCGGTTATCTTCTGCATCCTGGTCGTGGCCATCTCCATGATCCAGCTTAAGGCCACGAGGTCCAAGGAGGTGCAGCAGTAATGAAACGCGATAAGGTTATCAACCGCGCGCTCTCGATTTTCTTTACGATCCTGTCGCTCGCGTGGATCTACCCCGTGTTCATGATTGCGCTTAATTCTTTTAAGAAAGCGACCGCAATCAGCACCACCACGGCATTCGATCTGCTCACGCCCGAGACGTTCAACGGCCTCGCAAACTACATGCACGCCCTTAACGAGCAGGGCTTTGCCTCGGCATTTATGTACTCGCTCATCATCACGGTCACGTCGGTCGTGCTGATCTTGGTGTGCTGCTCCATGTGCGCTTGGTACGTGGTTCGTGTCAACAACAAGATCTCGAACTTCTTCTATTACCTGTTCGTGTTCTCGATGGTCGTGCCGTTCCAGATGCTCATGTTCACGCTGTCCAATTTGGCGGACCGCATCGGCTTTAACACGCCGTTCAACATCTGCTTTATCTATCTGGGCTTTGGCGCGGGCCTGGCGGTCTTTATGTTCGCCGGTTTTGTAAAGAACATCCCGCTCGAGATCGAGGAGGCGGCCATGATTGATGGCTGCAACCCGGTCCAGGTGTTCTTTAAGATCGTCCTTCCCATCATGAAGCCCACCTATCTTTCGGTCGGCATCCTCGAGACCATGTGGGTCTGGAACGACTATCTGCTGCCCTACCTTACGCTCGACTCCACCAAGTACAAGACCATTCCTATCTTGATCCAGTACTTCCGCGGCGGCTACGGCCACGTCGAGCTCGGCCCCATGATGGCCTGCATCATGATGGTCGTTATCCCCATCGTTATCATGTACATCCTCTGTCAGAAGTACATCATCGACGGCGTGGTGGCAGGTGCCGTCAAGGGCTGATGCCGTAACTGTTTTGCAAGTTTCTGCGGCGCCCCTCAGCGCGGCGCCGCATATCGAAAGGTAAAGACATGGCCGAGATCGTTCTCAAACATGTTCAGAAGGTGTATCCCAACACCGAGTCCAAAAAGAAGGGCTTCTTTGGCAAAAAGAAGAAGACCGAGGAGAAGAAGCACAACCTCAAGGTTACCGAGGACGGTGTGCTCGCTGTAGAGGACTTCAACCTCACCGTTCACGACCAGGAGTTCGTCGTCCTCGTTGGCCCCTCTGGCTGCGGTAAGTCCACGACGATGCGCATGGTCGCCGGCCTGGAGGACATCACCTCGGGCGATGTGCTCATCGACGGCAAGCGCGTCAACGACGTGGCGCCCAAGGACCGCGACATCGCCATGGTGTTCCAGAGCTACGCTCTGTACCCCAATATGACGGTGTACGAGAACATGGCGTTTACGCTTGAGCTCAAGAAGGTCCCCAAGGACGAGATCGACCGCAAAGTTCGCTCTGCTGCCGAGATTCTGGGCATTACCGAGTACCTCGACCGTAAGCCCAAGGCGCTTTCGGGCGGCCAGCGCCAGCGCGTCGCCATCGGCCGCGCCATCGTGCGTGACCCCAAGGTCTTCCTGATGGACGAGCCGCTGTCCAACCTGGATGCCAAGCTCCGTAACCAGATGCGTGCCGAGCTCATTAAGCTACGTCACGAAATCAAGGGCACCTTCATCTACGTTACTCACGACCAGACCGAGGCCATGACCCTTGGCGACCGCATCGTGGTCATGAAGGACGGCGTTGTCCAGCAGATCGCCACGCCGCAGGAGGTCTTCAACCATCCCGCGAACATCTTCGTCGCCGGCTTTATCGGCGTGCCGCAGATGAACTTCTTCGATGCCCAGCTGGTGCGCTCGGGCAACGGCTTTACCGTCAAGACCGAGGATATGAACGTGGCGCTCGCCCCCGAGACTTGCGCTCAGCTTGCCCTCAACTGGGACGGCGGCGACGTGAAGGAGATTACGGCCGGCGTGCGTCCCGAGCAGATCCTGCTTGCCGACAAGGGCGAGGAGGGCGCGCTCCAGGGTACCGTCGAGGTGACCGAGCTCATGGGCTCGACCGAGCATGTCCACGTGACCGCTCCCGACGGCCAGTTTGTCCTGATTATTCCCGTCGTCGACCTCGAGGCCAAGGGCGCGCTCAAGGCGGGCGACACCATCTGGTTCAAGTTCGAGAAGAACGCGACCCACCTCTTCGATAAGGTCTCTGGCAAGAACCTTATCTAGGCCCGGTGCATCCAGGCCCTCCCTTTGGGCGACTGCGGTATTGCCATCCTTTTGCCGCGGTCACATATAAGGCTCCCCTCCCGTCCACTGGGCGAGAGGGGAGCCTTTCTTTGTGTTGGGATTGTCTGACCGGTCGTTTGTCTCGATCTGTAACGGGTAGGGCCGATTTCGGACGTTAGATGTTACAGATCGAGACGGTTCCCTGAGCTAGCCATTTCATCTAAATCTGTAACACCAAAGGTGAATTTCAGCTGCTAGATGTTACAGATTGAGATAAACCCAAGGGGAGGGGCCGGTATGTCTCAATCTGTAACAGCTGGGGCCGTTTTTACCGAGTAGCTGTTACAGATCGAGATTCTTCGGCCGAGTCGGATCACAGGGTAACGTGCGGGCACAAAAAACGGAGCCGTGTTGCCACGACTCCGTTTCTCAAGAGGATGGGTAAGGGGAATGAGCTAGCTCAGGTGCCAGATCTCGTCGTTGTACTGGGAGATCGTACGGTCGGACGAGAAGGTGCCGGCGTTGGCGATATTGATGAGCGTCTTGCGCATCCAGGCGTCCTGGTCCTCGTAGTCGGCCAACACGCACTCCTTGGTCTGGATGTACTCCTCGATGTCGAGCAGGGCCATAAACCAGTCCTTGCCCTTAATGTCATCGTGCAGGCGCTGCAGGCGCTCGACGTTGCCGGTCGCCATAAAGGCCGGGTTGGTGATGAAGTCCACCAGCAGTTTAATGCCGGGCTTGCGGTAGAGCACACCGGCGTCATAGGTGCCGTCGGCATAGAGCTGCTCGACCTGTTTGGACGAGGCACCAAAGGTATAGATATTCTCGTCGCCCACGAGCTCGGCAATCTCCACGTTGGCGCCGTCGAGCGTGCACAGGGTTAGGGCGCCGTTGAGCATGAACTTCATGTTGGAGGTGCCGCTCGCCTCCTTGGAGGCCAGGCTGATCTGCTCGGAGATGTCAGCGGCGGGGATCACGCGCTCGGCGGCGGTGACGTTGTAGTTCTCGATCATGACAACCTGCAGGTAGGGAGCCACGTCGGGGTCGTTTGCAATCCACTGCGATAGCGTCAGGATCAGATGGATGATGTCCTGCGCGATAGTGTAGGCAGGCGCCGCTTTGCCGCCAAAGATGATGGTGACGGGGTGCTTAGGTCTGTTGCCGTTCTTGATATCGAGGTACTTCCAGATGATGTAGAGCGCGAGCATCTGCTGGCGCTTGTACTCGTGGATGCGCTTGACCTGGACATCGATGATGGCGTTGGAGGGAATGGTCACGCCCTGCTCGAGCGCCATGAACTGGCGCATGATGGCTTTGGCCTCGACCTTGGTGGCGGCCAGGCGCTCAAGAACGTCCTTGTCGTCAGCGAACTTGGCGAGTTTGCTCAGATCGCCGGTGCTGCGCCAGTCGGTGCCGATCACATCGTCGAGCAGGCTGGCGAGCGCGGGGTTGGCCCCATGGATCCAGCGGCGGAAGGTGATGCCGTTGGTCTTGTTGGAGAACTTCTTGGGATAGATCTCGTAGAACGGATGAAGCTCGGTGTCCTCCAGGATCTTGGTGTGGAGGGCGGCTACGCCGTTGATGGAGAAGCCAAAGTGGATGTCCATGTGAGCCATGTGGACGGTGTCGTGCTCGTCGATGATGGCGACGCGCGGGTCATCGTGCTCGGCCTTCGCGATCTCATCGAGCTTGACGATAATGTCGGCGATGGCAGGGGAGACCTTCTGCAGGCTGGCGAGCGGCCACTTCTCGAGCGCCTCGGCAAGAATCGTGTGGTTAGTGTAGGCGACCATGGAGCGTACGATGGTCACGGCCTCGTCAAACTCGATGCCATGCTCGGTGGTGAGCAAGCGAACGAGCTCGGGGATGACCATGGTGGGGTGCGTGTCGTTAATTTGGACCACGGCGTAGTCGGCCAGATCGTGCAGGTTGCTACCGCGCTCGATGGCCTCGTCGATCAGGAGCTGGGCGGCGTTGCTCACCATGAAGTATTCCTGGTAGATGCGAAGCAGGCGGCCCTGCTCGTCGGAATCGTCGGGGTAGAGAAACAAGGTGAGGTTCTTGGCGATCTCGGTCTTGTCGAAGTCGATGGAGCTGCCGGGGACCAGGCCGTCGTCGACGCTCGCCAGGTCGAACAGGCGCAGGCGGTTCTTGGTGGGCTGGCCGTAACCGGGCACGTCGATGTTGACGAGCTTGGAGGTAACGGCAAAATCGCCGAACTCGACGGTGTAGGAGCGGTCATCGTCGACTAGGATGTCCTGCTCACCGAGCCACTCGTCGGGGACGGCCTTCTGCTGGTTGTCGACAAAGCGCTGACGGAACAGACCGTAGTGATAGTTGAGGCCCACGCCATCGCCGGTCAAGCCCAGCGTGGCGATGGAATCCAGGAAGCACGCGGCCAGGCGGCCCAGGCCGCCGTTGCCGAGCGACGGCTCGACCTCGAACTCCTCGATCTTGTTGAGGTCGTGGCCTGCGGCGGTGAGCTGGTCCTTAACCTCGTCGTAGATGCCGAGGTCGATCATGTTGTTGATGAGCAGCTTGCCGATCAAAAATTCGGCGGAAATGTAATAGAGCTTTTTCTTGCCGTTGTTGAGCGGGCAGGCGGCAGAGCGCTCCTGCACGAGCTTGACCAGCAGTTTGTAAATGCGGCGGTCATCGAGTTGCTCGAGCGAAGTTCCAAAGGACTGCTCGGCAAGATCCGCGAGATTGATGCGGGGCATGTTTCCTCCTGTGGTGAGTTGACTACATGTCAGAAATTCAAAAGAATCCCGCGCGAGGGGATTGGGGTGGCCTCGCGCGGGAAAAGCAAGCGCGTCCGCACGGTGGGGAGGGGTCGGGCGCGGTAGCTCCTATTGAGGAAGCTCGATTTCGGCTTCCGACGGGATGCGGAAGTAGGTCTCGGTCCAGTCGGTGAGTTTGTGCTCGAGCTCGCGGGTGATGGCGCCGTCGAGCATGCGCCAGGTCCAGTTGCCGCCCAGGGTGGCAGGGGTGTTGATGCGCGCCTCATTGCCCAGGTTAAGCAGGTCCTGCATGGTGTAGATGCACGTGTCGCTCACGCTGGCGGCGATGGTGCGATTGAGTGCATCTGCCATGGGTTCGCCGGCCTGCTGATGGGTGTACAGGGCTGCCTGCTCGCGCTGACGCGGGGTGGCCGTTCCCTCAAACCAGCCGCGCGCCGTCTCGTTGTCGTGGGTGCCCACATAGGCGACGGTGTTGGCGATGTAGTTATGCGGCAGGTAGTACGAGTTGGTGCCCTCAAAGGCGAACTGCAGGATCTTCATGCCGGGGAAACCCGAGTTGTCGCGCATGTCGATGACACCGGGAGTGAGGAAACCCAGGTCCTCGGCGATGATGGGCAGCGTGCCGAGCTTTTCCTCGAGCGTCTTGAAGAACTTGAGGCCGGGACCCTGCGTCCACGAACCGTAGGACGAATCGGGCGAGGAGAACGGCACCTCCCAATAGGCCTCGAAGCCGCGGAAGTGATCCAGGCGGATGACGTCGTACATGTCGAGGGCGGCGCGAATGCGGCCCTCCCACCAGGAGAAGCCGTCGGACTCCATGGCGTCCCAGTCGTAGATGGGGTTGCCCCAGTACTGGCCGGTGGCCGAGAACTGGTCGGGCGGCGTGCCGGCGACGCTCACGGGATTGCCGGCGGCGTCGATCTTAAAGAGCTCGGGTGTCGCCCACATCTCGACGGAGTCACGCGAGACATAGATGGGCAGGTCGCCGATGATGAGAATGTCGCGCTCGTTGGCATAGGCCTTGAGGCGGCTCCACTGGCGATCGAAGAAGTACTGCGTCATCTGGTGGTAGAGCATACGCGCCGGATGGTCGGTGCAGACCTTGGCGGAAGCCTCGCCGCGGGTGCGGAGCTCCGCGGGCCACTCCCAAAACGCCTTGAGACCGCACTCCTCTTTGACGGTCATGAACTCACAGTAGGGGATGAGCCAGTCCTCGTTGGCCTGGATAAAGTCATCGAAATCGGCCGGCTTGTCGGCAGCAAAGCGCTCGGCGGCGCGGTCGAGAATCTGACGGCGGCCGCCAAAGATAGCACCGTAGTCGACATTGCTGGGGTCGGATCCCAGATACACGCCATCGATATCGCGCTGCTCCAGATACCCTGCCTCGATAAGCTCGGCAAAGTCGATAAAGTTGGGGTTGCCTGCGCGGGCCGAGAACGACTGATAGGGCGAATCGCCATAGCTGGTCGTCGTAAGGGGCAGAATCTGCCAGTAATGTTGTTTGCACGAGGCGAGAAAATCGACGAAGTCGTAGGCATTCCAGCCAAAGCCGCCGATTCCGTATGGTCCGGGCAGAGATGAGACGGGCATGAGGACGCCGCTTGCACGCTCCATGAATGCGCTCACCAACCTTCTTGTTGTGGGGTCGGCCTGCCGATGGGTATGCAGTCCGCCTCCGATGTTCTGATTCGATACGCCTATTGTAAAACATGTTGTTTAAACATGTACAGGCAAGATAAAAAAGTTGGTCGATTTTCGGCGAATGGCTACATGCCATGAAAAAAAAGCCCCGACCTCACAACGTGAGATCGGGGCAAGAACGGTATGTAGGTTTTTGCTACTCGGCGTCGGCGAAGCCGTTGGGGTTGTGGCTCTGCCAGTTCCAGCTATCGCGGCACATGTCCGCGATGTCGTACTGGGCCTTCCAGCCCATCATGCGCTCGGCCTTGGAGGCATCGCACCAGTTGGCAGCGATGTCGCCGGCGCGGCGCTCGCGGATCACGTAGGGCAGCTCCTTGCCACAAGCCTTGGAGAAGGCGGCGACGACCTCGAGTACCGAGGTGCCGGTGCCGGTGCCCAGGTTGAAGATCTCGACGCCGGTCTTGCCGTTCATCCAGTTAAGGGCGGCAACGTGACCAGAGGCCAGATCGCACACGTGGATGTAGTCGCGCACGCCGGTGCCGTCGGGGGTGGGGTAGTCGTTGCCAAAGACCTGAACGGCCTCGAGCTTGCCCACGGCGACCTGGGCGACATAGGGCACCAGGTTGTTGGGGATGCCCTTGGGGTCCTCGCCGATCAGGCCCGACGGATGAGCGCCGATGGGGTTGAAGTAACGGAGCAGCACGACGTCCCACTCGAGGTCGGCGGTGTGGACGTCCATAAGGATCTGCTCGATCATCCACTTGGTCCAGCCATAGGGGTTGGTTGCGGGCTTCTTGGGGTCTTCCTCGGTGACGGGCGGGTTGTCCGGGTCGCCGTAGACGGTCGAGGAGCTCGAGAAGATGATGGACTTGCAGCCATGGTTGCGCATGACGTCGATGAGCACCAGGGTGTTCTCGATGTTGTTGTGGTAGTACTCGACGGGCTTGCTCACCGACTCGCCGACGGCCTTAAAGCCGGCAAAGTGGATGACGCGGTCGATCTGATGGGTATCGAAGATCTTGTTCATCGCATCGCGGTCGAGCACGTTGGCCTCGTAGAAGGTGAGGTTCTTGGCGGCCTCGTCGCCCACGATGGTCTTGACGCGGTCGACGGCGACGGCGCTGGAGTTGGAGAGATCATCGACGATGACGACCTGGTAGCCACCCTCGAGCAGCTGAACGACGGTGTGCGAGCCGATAAAGCCGGCGCCACCGGTAACGAGGACGCAGGTGTCTTTGGGGTCGAGTGCTTTGGACATGTAGTCTCCTATCGAATCAGGAACACTTCTAGAGGGGAGTATAGCGCAGGCGGGGACGCCCAAATGGTGCACTGTAGGAAAAGCAGAGGATTATGTTAACGTACTCATATAAGAGCTTGCTCAATTGTTACCTCAAATTTGATAATTGCTTACGAGCCGCCGACCTTGTAGTTTCCTGCCGTTCGTGGAAATCGTTGGGACGCGCCATATGTACGCTAATATGTATGAGTTGAGCGACATATAAATAAGCATGTAACGGAGTACATATGTCACCAAACAGCGATTCCATCCTTTCCCAGGAGCTCTCGCGCCGCACTGCCCTTAAGGCCCTGTTCGGCGCCGCTTCTGCGGCAGTTCTTTTTGGCCTGCCCACTCGCGCCCATGCGGCGGAGGCTTCCAAAGAAACCACCGATAAATTGAATGCCGCCCAGGCCCAGCTCGACGAGGTTCAGGCCCAGCTCGACAGCATCGCAAATGAGTATGCGGCGCTGGCCAACAAGAATGCCCAGACCCTCAACGACATCGAGAATGTCCAGGGCAAGATTGACGACACGCAGGCCCAGATCGATGAAAAGAAGGCCGAGCTCAAGAAGAAGCGCAACGACCTTTCCGATCGCGTGGCCGCCAGCTACAAGTCCGGCGGCACGAACATCCTGTCGCTGCTGCTGGCCTCTGGCTCGTTTGAGGAACTCGTCGCCAACGCGCATTACGTTGAGAAGATCAACAAGAGCGACCGCGATGCCATCGAGGATATCCAGACGATTCAGGCTGAGCTCGACGCACAGAAGACCGAGCTCGAAGCACAAAAGGCCGACCTGGAGAAACTCAAGGACCAGCAGACGGCTCAGATGCAGGATATGCAGGCCAAGCAGCAAGAAGTCCAGACCGTGCTGAACGGTCTTTCCGACGACGTCAAGGAGCTCATGGCTCAGCGCGATTCCGAGATCCTCGCTGCCGCCCAGGCTGAGGAAGCTGCCAGGAAGGCTGCCGCTGCCGCCGCGGCTGCCGCGAACAAGAACAATTCCTACTCGGGTGGTTCAAGCTCGGGTGGCGGATCGTATGCGCCCGGAACCCCGCAACAGAATGCCGGCTCGGGCAAACAACAGGCCGTCGTCAACGCGTGCTACTCCACGCCTTCGCCGGGTCAGAACTGGTGCGCGGCGTGGGTCACCAATGTCTTCCGTAACGCCGGCGTTGGCTACTTTGGCGGCAATGCGTGCGACATGTTTAACGCATGGTGCTATAGCTCCGACCGCTCGGCGCTGCAGGTGGGCATGATCGTGGCCGATTCTTCGCATAGCGGTACCGGTGCGCCGGGCCTGCTGTATGGCCACGTGGGCATTTATGTCGGCGGTGGCATCGTTATGAGTAACGAGGGTCCCATTACGTCTAAGTCGCTCGACTCGTTTATCTCGTTCTACGGTACGGGCTCTGGCGTGCGTTGGGGCTGGCTTGGCGGCGTAGTGCTGTCGTAGCGGCGATTGAGCGTTGGTTGGGCCCCGCGCCCGCAATATATTTGATTGCCTGCTCGGGCAGTCCTGCGCAAGACGAAGGCCACATTAAGTGGCCTTCTTTGCGTGCGGAACTCTCGATCAATCAAATATATTGCGGGCGGGCACGCGGCCCTCTCGGGTTCGGGGCGCGACACACCGGACTGGGTTATCTGAATGAATATGGTGAAGGCCCCTTTCGGGGCCTTCTTTTTATAAAAATTCGCCTACTCGGTGGACTTCGGGTTCTAGGTCTACGTCGAATTGGCCTTTGACGGTTGTTTGGATGTGGCGGATGAGTTCGTCAACGTCGGCGGCGGTGGCGTGGTTGGCGTTGACGATAAAACCGCAGTGCTTTTCGCTTACCTGCGCGCCGCCAACGGCGTGTCCTCGCAGGCCGGCGTCCATGATGAGCTTGCCGGCAAAGTAGCCCTCGGGGCGCTTGAAAGTGGAGCCGGCACTCGGCATGTCGAGCGGCTGCTTGTCCTCGCGGCGCTGGCGGTAGTCGTCCATGTCGGCCTTGATCATCGCGGCGTTGCCCGGTGCGAGGTTGAAGGTGGCAGAAAGAACGATAAAGCCGTCGTCGGCGATGCGACTCTTGCGATAGCCCAGGTTGAGCTCATCGACATCGAACTCGATGATGTTGCCGCTGCCGCGGGTGCCGTCGTCGAGCATGCGGGCGGGCTTGTAGACGCGCACAGACTCCAGCACGTCTGCCATGCAGGCACCGTAGGCGCCGGCGTTCATGTAGCAGGCGCCGCCGACCGATCCGGGGATGCCCGAGATGGGCTCCATGCCGGTGAGACCGGCCTCGGCTGCCGCCGCGGCGACATCGGAAAGCAAGGCGCCGGCCGCCGCCGTGACGTGCGTACCGTCGACCGTAATGTCGGAGAGGCCTTCGCCCAACGCCACGACGACGCCGCGGATACCCTTGTCGCCGACGAGCAGGTCGGAGCCGTTGCCCACGATGGTGAGCGGCAGGTCGCAGCGATAACAGGTGTCGAGCGTGGCGACGAGGCCCTGCTCGGTATCGGGCGTGACAAAGACGTCGGCCGGGCCGCCGATCTTAAACGTGGTGTGCTCGCGCATGGGCTCGCTCATCAGCACGTTGTCCTCGCCGGCAACGCCAGCAAGCGCGCACAGCAGGTCCTCGTTAAAAAAGTCGTTCTCGTGCATACGAATATCCGCCTTTTGGTGGTCGTTGTCATCAATCGATTGCAATATACCCCACCCGGACGGATTTGGTGCGCTGGCGGCGATAAAACAGCCGTCTACCGGATTGGTAAAGTGTTTATCACCGAGGTAGAGGGGCGGTCGCTATACTTTCAAGAGATTGCGCGTAAACCCGGAAGGAGCGAGATGGCCAACAAAGTCACCCTCAAGCAGATCGCCCAGGAGGTGGGGCTTTCCCCCTCGTCGGTCTCGCTTGTTCTCAATAATCGGCCCTGTCGCATCTCGGAAGAAAACCGCAAGCTCATCAAGGAGGTCGCGGCGCGCAACCACTATGTCCCCAACCAGATTGCGCGTAGTCTGGTCATGCGCGAGTCGCGCACGCTGGGCCTTATCGTCCCTAACATCGAGAGCCGCTTTTTTGCCTCGCTCGCTGGTAGCCTGGAAAAGCGCTGCCGCGAGGACGGCTATGCGCTCTTTATTACCAGCTCGGGCGGAAGTGCCGACGACGATCTTGAGCTGCTGCGTCAGCTGGTGACGCGCGGCGTCGACGGTGTCTTTCTGGTGGTGGGTGACGAGTTCTCCGACGACCGCGCCCTGCGCGAAGAAGTCAGCCATCTGCCTATCCCTGCCGTGATGGTCGACCGTGCCATTGAGGGGCTCGAGTGCGACAAGGTGATGTTCGACCACGAGATGGGTGGCTACATGGCAACCCGCTATCTAATCGAGCAGGGCCACCGTCGCATTGCCTGCTTGGTTAACGCGCGCCGTTCCAATACGGGGCGTAAGCGACTTGCCGGCTATGAGCGCGCGCTGCGCGAGGTTGGCCTGCCTATCGACGCACGTTTGGAGTTTGAGAGCGAGTACTACATTCCGAGTGCCTACGAGGCCTCGGAGGCGGTGCTCGCAACTGATGCCACCGCTGTGTTCGCAAGTTCGGATAACATCGCCCTCGGTCTGCTCAAGCGCTTGCACGAGATGGGGAAGAGCATTCCGGGCGACATTTCGGTGGTGAGTTACGACAACTCGGCCGCCGACGTTCTCTTTGAGCCGGCGCTGACCGCGATTGAGCAGGATCCAGGTATCCTCGCGGAGCATGCTTTTGGCTGCATGTCCAAGCGTCTTGCCGGTAGGGGCGGTAGACGTGCCGAAGAGGTCGTCCTGGAGCCGGCGCTTATCGTTAAGGACAGCGTGCTCGAGCTTACTAAACACAACTAAACACGTTTACCAATTCGTATAGATCGAATGTGGAGCACCTGTGACAGACAATGCCGCAGGTGAGTGTCCAGTTTTGCCGAGCTGCAGGATAGATAGCGATGATAAAACGTTTTTTCACAGTGATAAAACGTTTTAGCAAATATACTAGTCCCAACGAAAGGTTGCCGTATCGGAGGGCGACCGCGCAGCGAAGGGACATAAACAATGGCTAAAACACTGGGAACGCCGTGGCAAAAGCTGGGACACGAGGTGCCCGCTTCCGAGCTCGAAGGCGTCGATCTGTACTGGCGCGCCTCCAACTATCTGTCCGTCGGCCAGATCTATCTTCGCTCCAACCCGTTGATGCGCCCCGATTTTGTGGACGAGAAGACCGGCGAGACGCGTGACTTTGGCCGTCCGGACGTTAAGCACCGTCTGGTTGGTCACTGGGGCACCACGCCGGGCATTAACTTCCTCTTTGGCCACGTTAACCGCCTGATCGCCGACCACAACCAGAATGCCATCTTTTTGATGGGTCCCGGACATGGTGGCCCTGCCGGCACCGCGCAGTCGCTGCTCGACGGTACCTACCGCGAGATTCGCCCCGATATCACCAACGATGAGGCCGGCCTGCAGAAGTTCTTCCGCCAGTTCTCCTATCCCGGCGGTATCCCGAGCCACTTTGCTCCCGAGACGCCCGGCTCCATCCACGAGGGCGGCGAGCTCGGTTATACGCTCAGCCACGCCTATGGCGCCGTCATGGACAATCCGAGCCTGCTCGCTGTGGCCGTGGTGGGCGACGGCGAGTCCGAGACCGGCCCGCTTGCGACCTCTTGGCAGTCCAACAAACTCGTGAACCCGGCAACCGACGGCATCGTCCTGCCGATCCTGCACCTCAATGGCTATAAGATCGCCAACCCCACCATCCTTGCCCGCGTGTCCGACGAGGAGCTGACCAAGTTCTTTGAGGGCATGGGCTACAGGCCGCACTTCTTTGTCGCCGGCTTTGACGACGAGAGCCACGCGAGCATCCACGAGCGTTTCGCCGCCCTGTTTGAGCAGGTCTTCGACGAGATCTGCGACATCAAGGCGACCGCTCAGGCCCAGGCTGCCGCGGGCGAGACCGTTGTCCGTCCTGCCTACCCCATGATCGTGTTCCGCACGCCCAAGGGCTGGACCTGCCCCAAGCAGATCGACGGCAAGAAGACCGAGGACTCCTGGCGTGCGCACCAGGTGCCGCTGGCGAGCGCCAAGGACACCCATGAGCACTTCCGCGTGCTGCGCGAGTGGCTGCGTTCCTACAAGCCCGAGGAGCTCTTTACGCCCGAGGGCCAGGTGCGCCCCGAGGTGACGGCTTTTATGCCGACCGGCGAGCTGCGCATTGGTGCCAACCCCAACGCAAACGGCGGTAAGGCCCGTCGCGAGCTCGAGCTGCCCGACATCTACGCCCACGAGATTCCCGTTGCCGAGAAGGGTCACGGCTGGGGCTCCACCGAGGCCGCCCGCGTCTTTGGTGAGTACACTGCCGACGTTCTGGCCAAGAACATGGATGACTTCCGCATCTTTGGTCCCGACGAGACCGCGTCCAACCGTCTGCAGGCTGCCTACAAGGTGACCAAGAAGCAGTGGGACGCCGGCTTCTACGAGGACGAGGCCAACGACGAGCTGCTGGCAGGCTCCGGTAAGGTCGTCGAGCAGCTGTCCGAGCACCAATGCGAGGGCTTCCTCGAGGCCTACGTGCTCACTGGCCGTTCCGGCGTTTGGAGCTCCTACGAGAGCTTTGTCCATGTGGTCGACTCCATGGTCAACCAGCACTGCAAGTGGCTCGAGGCTACCAAGCGCGAGATTCCGTGGCGTGCCCCCATCAGCGGCCTTAACATTTTGCTGTCGAGCCACGTCTGGCGTCAGGACCACAACGGCTTCTCGCATCAGGACCCCGGCTTTATCGACCTGCTGCTCAACAAGGCCAACGACACGCACATCGTAAACGCCTACTATCCGGCCGACGCCAACATGGCTCTCGCCGTGGCCGAGCGCGTCTATCAGTCCACTGACTGCGTCAACGCCATCTTCTGCGGCAAGCAGCCTGCTCCGACCTTCCAGACGGTCGACGAGGCCAAGGCGGAGCTCGCCGAGGGCGTTGCGACCTGGGAGTGGGCATCGACCGCCGATTCGCTCGCCGAGGCCGACGTCGTGGTCGCCACCTGCGGTGACGTGCCGACGCTTGAGGCTCTGGCTGCAACCGACATGCTGCGCGAGCTGGGCATCAAGGTATGGTTCGTCAACGTGGTCGACCTGCTCAAGATCCAGAACGTCTGCGAGAACGACCAGGCTCTCAGTGACGAGCGCTGGGCTGAGCTGTTCGGCTGCGGCGATAAGCCCGTCCTCTTCGCGTTCCACGCCTATGCCGGCACGATTCGCCGTCTGATTTGGAACCGCCCCGGCCACGACGCCTTCCGCGTCCACGGCTACGAGGAGAAGGGCTCCACGACCACACCGTTCGACATGCTGCGCCTGAACAACATGGACCGCTGGGCCCTGGCTGCCGACGTGCTGCGCATGGTCGATGCCGACAAGTTTGCCGAACAGATCAACGAGTGGGAGGACTTCCGCACCGAGGCCTTCGAGTTCGCTTGCGACGAGGGCTATGATCACCCGGCCTTCACCGACTGGGTCTGGCCCGACGCCGCTGCCGCAACCGCAGCCGACGGCGCGCTCTCCGCAACCCAGATGACCGCGGGCGACAACGAGTAAGTAGGCATCCGGGACGGTCTCGCGCTGGGGCCTGCTCCGGGCGGGTGCCCTTCCTCGGGGAAGTGGGCTTCGCGAACTTCCCCGAGGAAGGGCACCCGCCCGGAGCAGGCCCTCTCGGCCGTTTCGTTTTGCGGGGCTGAAAATTTTTAATGCAATGGTGACTTTGCTGATGCTGCCCTGGAGACTGCGCATCTAACTTTGGTCAGCTAGGATTACATTGCCGGGGCCGGGGCGGCCTGGTTAGGTTTGGGAAGTTCGCGAAGCCCACTTCCCAAACCTAACCAGGCCGCCCCGGCCCTCGTGGAATAGCTAAGAGGGGGAGTAGATGAGCTTTACGAGCGTGGCGTTGCAGATGGTGACGGTTTCTTTGCCGATCCTGTTGGGGTGGTGTATCTCCAAGCTGGGGTTTATGAAGGCCGAGTTTGAGCGCGAGCTTTCGCGTCTGCTGCTGCAGGTGGCGTTGCCGTGCTTGGTGCTTTCGTCGGCATTGGGCGATGATGTGCAACTGCCGAGCGTTGCCGATACGTTTTCGCTCATGGGCCTGTCTATTGTCATGTATGTGGTGGCGATTGTGATCGCGTTTGCCGTTACCGCTGTCCTTCGTGTGCCTAAGGGAACCGAGTGCTCGTATCGCTTTGCCGTGCTCTTTGGAAATGCCGGTTTTATCGGGTTTCCGGTTGTTCAGGCGGTGCTTGGCAAGCAGGCGCTGCTCTATGCTTCGATTGCGCTCAACCCCCTCAACATATTTATGTTTACCGTCGGTGTCATGCTCTTTAGTGGCACACGAGGCGGCCTGAAGAAGCAACTTCGAAACCTTGCCGCTTGTTGCAAAAACCCTGGTCTCATCGCAAGCGTCGTTGTGCTCGTGATCGTGTTGACGGGATGGACCGATTGGGGCGTGGTGGGCGATTCGATTTCCATTGTGGGCACCATGACCACCCCGGCGGCGCTGCTGCTCATGGGTTCGTCCATTGCCAAGTATCATCCGCTCGACATGCTCACCAACTGGCGTGCCTATGTCGCCGTTGCATTCCGTTTGGTTATCGTGCCCGTGGCGTGTCTTGCCGTGGCTCGCGTGTGGCCGGGCATGACGCCCATGTTTATCACAACACTCGTCCTCGAGATGGCAATGCCGGTTGGCAGCAACGGCACGCTGTACTGTCTCCAATACGGCAAGGACGCACGCCCCATGATGCAGTGCACCTTCCTGTCGATCATCTGCTCCATTTTGACCATCCCCCTAGTAACCATGCTGTGCGGGTAGGCATCCGGGACTGCCTCGCGCTGGGGCCGCCTCCGGGCGGGTGCCTTCCTCTGAGAAGTGGGCTTCGCGAACTTCTCAGAGGAAGGCACCCGCCCGGAGGCGGCCCTCTCGACCGTTTCGATATGCGGGGGCTGATATTTTTTAATGTATTGGGGACATGGCTGTTGCTGCCTTGGAAACAGGATGTCTTACTATGGCTAGCCCGAGATACATCGCCGGGGCCGGGATGCCTGCTTTGTTTTGAGAAGTTCGCGGAGCCCACTTCTCAAAACAAAGCAGGCACCCCGGCCATCGCCCGTACACTTTTCCGCTGAGCGCGTGATTGCCGCCGCGTACCGAAGGGTTGCCGTTGCAACTTCAAATTGGTGCTATATTCGGCTTGAGTTGTTTAATACTAGTACGGGAGGCTGATATGGGGCTGTTCAAGAAGAAAAACCCGCAGGATGCCTTTGATCCCGATGTGTTTACCATCACGGATACGATTTTGGACCCGCCGCGGTTTACGTTTTTGCCGGCTATCTACCAGGATGCCACGCGTCGTAAGTGGGCTGTGCATCAGCGTGGTGCGCAGCCAAAGATCTTTGACTATGCGGATGTGCTGCAGTGCGAGATCGTTGAGACTGGAAATCCCGAGGATGTGCCAGAGCTCAGCAATCGTGAGCTCGCTCAGCAGATTCTGATTAATCCAGCTCAGGCTACCAAAAATAACGCCGCCAAGCGTAATATGTGCCTTGGTATGGGTGTCATCGTTGCCGTGCAAACCGGCGAGGATGAGATTTCGAAGCTTGAGATTCCGGTGACCGCGGGCGAAGTCAAGCGAGACTCCGGCCTGTATCGGTCGTATCGGAACGTTGCGGAACAGATTAAGGAAGCCTTCGACGCCATGGGGTGTTCGGAGAAATGATGCCCGCAGCATCAAGCGGTTGAGGAGCCTTACCCATGTCGAGCGAACCATATGCGATTCCGCCCAAAGATCGCGCCTTTGAGGGCATTCTTTGGTATATCAAACACTATGACTTACAAGGTGGCGACCGACTGCCCGCCGAGCGCGTGCTCTGCGAGGAGCTGGGCGTGTCGCGCACGGCGCTGCGCGCTGCCATTACGCGCCTTATTTCGTGTGGAACCCTAGAAAGCCGTCGTGGCTCGGGCACCTATGTGTGCCCTCCCAAGCCGCTGAACATCTTTCAGGAAACATGGAACTATACCCAGGCCGTCGAGAGGGTCGGCTTAAAGTCGACTGCGCGTTTGGTCTGGTCAAAGGTCGTGTATGCCGATATCGATTTTGCTCAAAAGGCGCAGATCGATCTGGGCATGCCACTCTTTTGCATTCGACGCGTGCGCGTGGTTAATGGTTCTCCGGCGTCGATCGAGACGGCTTACGTCAACCTGTCTTTGTGCCCGTCGCTTCCCGATCACGATTTTGAGCAGGAGAGCCTCTACGACGTTTTGCTCAAAGAAGGCAACGTTCATGTGACGCACGGCAAGGAGCATATTTCCATCAGCCGCCTGAACGCCGAAGAGGCCAAGCTGCTGGATTCCCAAGAGGGCACGCCGGTGTTCTACAAGGCTTCGCACGAGCGCGACGAGAACAATGGTTTTGTCGAGTACTGCAAGGCCGTGATTCTGCCGACCAAGTATCGGTTTGCCGATAACGGCGAGGCGGACGGCGTTGCGACGAAGGTGGGTGTCGAATGGCTGAAGCAGTAGAGGGCCTGCCGGTCTACAAGCAAATTCGCCGTTGTATTGCGGAGCGAATCGAACGCGGTGACTATCCGACGGGTTCGATGATACCGTCCGAAAACGAGCTTGCCGAGGAGTTTGGCACCACGCGCCTGACGATTCGAAGCGCCATGGACGAGCTGGTCAAGAGCGGTCAGATCCGTCGCGTGCAGGGCAAGGGTGCCTTTGTGGGGCACAAGTGGTTTGACGAACATGTTCGCAAGGGCGGCTTTCGTCAGACGGTCCTGGCCTCGGGCGCGACGCCGTCGGTGCGCATCTTGGCGCGCTCCAAGCGCTATGCCGGGCCGTACTATGCCGACCTGTTTGGTATCGCCGAGGACGACCTTCTTTACTCGGTGCGCCGTCTTAACTGCATCGACGGCGAGCCCGTGTCGATCGAGATGACGCTGATTCCGTGCCTGCTGTTCCCGGGTATCGAGGATGTCGATATTTCGGTCTTTAGTCTGTACGAGACATACGACATGCTCGGCCGAAAGCCGGACAAGTCGATCGAGAAGCTCGATATCGAGGCGCTGGGTGCGCGCGACGCGAGCCTGCTCGATCTTGAGGCGGGCGATTTGGCACTTGTGCTGGAATGCCTGACCTACGATGCGAGCGGACAGGTCATCGAGCACGCCAAGTCCTTTACCCGCGGCGACGCCGGCGGTTATTCCTACAACTATTAGCGTTGAGAGCGTCCTCGCGCACGGCGGGGGCGCTCGTTTTTTTGAGGATATGTGCCGCTTGACCGATGAGCGGCCAAAACTGACCGTCTACCGAGAGGGGAGGATGAAATCGAAAAATCGGTATTAAAAACGGCTAACCTGTTATCGTTCACTGGTATTAAGAACCTTTGAATTGTTGAGTTTGCGGCTAAGATGACCGCAAGATTAAGCGAGACGAATGGGACGGCAAACCCGTTCGTACCCGTGCGACAATTCAAACTGCTCGTGAAAGGAGCGGGAATGAAGGAGACCGAGAAGATCGAGATCGTGCACTTCGACCAGGAGGGCTACCTCGAGGACGGCAGGAACGTCTACGAGGCCGGCAAGAGGATGACCGCCCTGGCCGACCGCGTGCACGAGGAGGGCTACGACGCCGTCTTCCTGATGGGCGTCGGCGGCACCTGGGACGAGTTCATGCAGCTCGAGTACCTCATGAACAAGTTCGGCGACCGCGACCTCGAGGTCTACCTGATCCACGCCGCCGAGTGGAACGTCATGGGCCACAAGCGCATGACCGACAGGTCCGTCGTGCTGACCGCCTCCGAGTCCGGCACCACCCCCGAGGTGCTCGAGGCCGTCGGCAAGATGAGGGAGATGGGCGTGCGCGTCTTCGCCATGACCAACCCCGAGGGCAAGATCGGGCAGGCCGTGGGCGCCGAGAACTGCGTCATGATGGCCTCCGACCACGGCGCCGGCGGCTGCGAGAAGGGCTACTACCTCGCCGACTGCTTCGGCCTGCGCCTGCTCAACCGCCGCGGCTGCTTCCCCAAGTTCGACCTGTTCATCGAGCAGACGAAGGACGTCTGGAAGGACATGCTCGACATCCGCAAGCGCTTCGAGCCGCGCGCCGAGGAGCTCGCCAGGAAGTACGCGCTGGCCGACTACACCATGTTCATCGGCTCGGGCGCGCTGTGGGGCGAGACCATCCTGTACTCCATGTGCCTGCTCGAGGAGATGCAGTGGAAGCGCATCCGCCACATCACCTCGCACGACTTCTTCCACGGCACGCTCGAGCTGCTCGAGCCCGGCGTCCCGGTGTTCCTGTTCATGGGAGAGGACGAGTGCCGCGCCCTCGACGAGCGCGTCCGCGCCTTCCTCACCAGCGGCGTGACCGGCGACGAGGACTACGTCATCATCGACACCGCCGAGTACGCGATCCCGGGCCTGGACGACGACTTCCGCGTCATCGTGTCGCCGTGGATCCTGTCCGTGCTGACCACCGACCGCCTCTCGCGCAACTACGAGCTGGTCACCAAGCACAACCTCAAGTACCGCCGCTACTACCACCAGTTCGACTACTAATTCCATTTGGGGGAAACCGCAATGAGGCAATACATCTTTGCCAGCCACGCGCATTTTGCGACCGGCATCAAAGAGAGCACCGAGCTGCTCTCGGGCGCGCGCGATAACGTCCACGACCTGTCGATGTTTGTCGACGGCCGCACCGACGTCGCCGAGGAGGTCGCCAGGCTCCTGGCGACCTTCGACCCCGCCGACGACGTAATCGTGTGCACCGACCTGTTTGGCGGCAGCGTCAACAACGAGTTCACCAAGATCGTCCAGACGCGCCCCAACACCTACCTGGTTGCCAACATGAATCTGCCGCTGCTGATCCAGCTGCTCTTTTCGGACCAGGAGGCTCCCGCCGATCAGGTTATCCGCGAGATCCTCGCGGCTGACGACACGCGCGTCAAGTTTGTCAACGACCTGCTGACCGATGCGGATGACGAGGAAGAGTTCTAGTCACCGCCTGCTATTAATGGGGCCGGGTTTCCGGCATGAGACCTTTGGGGGTCAATCATGATTCAACTGCTTCGCGTCGACCATCGTCTGCTTCATGGCCAGGTGGCCGTCTCTTGGGTCCAGGGCTTGGGCTCCGACTGCATCTTCTGCGTTGGCGACAAGGTTGCCAACGATCCCGTCTGGAAGACTACGCTCAAGATGGGAAAGCCGGCCAACGTCAAGCTCGTCATCAAGGACATGGAGCACGCCATCGAGGCCATCAACTCCGGTGTTACCGATAAGTACAAGATGATCATCTGCGTCGCCAGCATCGCCGAGGCCAAGCAGCTTGTCGACGGCTGCCCGCAGATCACCTCCATCAATCTGGGCAACACCAAGTCCAAGGACGAGCAGCGTCCCGATGCCCGTAAGATCTCCCGCCAGATCTTTGTGACTGCTGCCGAGGAAGAGGACATTCGCGAGCTCGTCGGCCGCGGTGTCGAGGTCGAGATTCGCGCTCTGGCCGACGACCCCAAGGTCGATGCCCTAAGCGCCCTCTAATTGGGAACCACGGGCGGCGCGCGCGGCGCCGCCCCTATTCGTGGGCGTACCGGATAAACGCTTTACCCGTTACCCCCATCTACCGTTCACCGGGAGTACACGCCCGTTGAGCGATTGGTATTAAATAGTTTTCGCATGACTATATAATTGGTATCAAATCATTTGCACCGGTTTAGGTGTTAACAGCACACCGGTACAAGCTGGATCTGTCTGGGCGATTGTCGGCATGGAAAAGGGCGCGCTGACAAGTCGGGAATCGCCGCGCGGATCCAAGAGGGATCAAAGGGAGGAACAATGCTTGTTCAAGCGATCCTCATCGGACTTATCGCTGCCTTCGGTAAGCTCGATTATCAGCTCGGTACGCTCTATGCGTTCCGCCCGATCGTTCTGTGCCCGCTCGTCGGCATAGTCCTCGGGGACCTGCAGTCCGGCCTCGCCATCGGTGCGAGCCTCGAGCTGCTCTTCATGGGTTCTATCTCCATCGGCGCTTACGTGCCGCCCGATGAGTGTATTGGCGGTGTGCTCGCCTGCGCCTTCGCTATTCAGCTGGGTCAGAGCACCGAGGCCGCTATCGCGCTCGCGATGCCCATCGCCACTCTGTGCCTGGCCATCAAGAACGTCGTCAACGCCGGTATGCCCCTTCTGGTCGACCGTGCCGACGTCTTTGCCAGCAAGGGTAACCTCAAGGGTATCTACGCTATGCACTGGATTATCGGTCTCGTGATTGTCGTCCTGGCCTTTATCTTGTGCTCGGTCTCCTTCTATCTGGGTGCCGACGCTGTTCAGGGCCTGCTCGACTTCATCCCGACGTTCGTCCTCGATGGCTTTGGCGTCGCAGCCAACATCCTGCCTGCCATGGGCTTCGCCATGCTCGGCCGTCTGGTGCTTACCAAGCAGCTCGTGCCGTTCTACTTCCTGGGCTTCCTGCTGTGCTCCTATGCCAACGTGCCCGTCCTCGGCGTCGCTCTGATCGCAATCATCATCGGCATCGACAAGTACGACCTGCTGGGCCTTGGTGGCGCCCAGTCCCAGCTTTCTGTGGAAGGGGATGAGGACGATGACTTCTAATTCCGAGAACCAGATTACTCGCTCCGACCTCATTAAGAGCGCCGTGAACACCGGCGCCCTGGGCATGGAATTCTCCTGGACCTACTACAAGCAGATGAACATTGCCTTCTGCCTGATGGTCGCCAACATGCTCAAGAAGATCTATGCCGGCCGTCCCGATGATTACGCCGAGGCCCTACATCGTCACAGCGCATTCTTCAACATCACCCCGCAGCTCGCTCCCTTCGTGGGTGGCATCGCGATGGCCATGGAAGAAAAGGTCGCTCGTGGCGAGGTTGAGCCCGAGAGCGTCAACGACATCAAGGCCGCCCTCATGGGTCCGCTTTCCGGCCTGGGTGACTCCTTCTTCCTGTCCACCCTGCGCGTCGTCGCCGCTGCCGTGGGCATCAGCCTGTGCCAGGCCGGCAACGTCTTTGGCCCCATCGCCTTCCTGCTCGTCTACAACATCCCGGCGTTCCTGATTCGTATCTTTGGCGCTATCAAGGGTTATGAGCTAGGCATTGGCTTCCTCGACGAGGCTCAGAAGACCGGCCTGATGCAAAAGATCATGGCCTGCGTCGGCATTGTCGGCGTTATGGTCGTCGGCGCCATGAGCAAGGACATGTTCTGGGCTTCGTTGCCCATCGCCATTGGTCAGGGCGACTCCGCCCAGACTCTCCAGGACATCCTGGACGGCATCATGCCCGGTATGCTCGGTATGGCCGCCTTCTGGCTCTACTACTGGCTGCTCTCCAAGAAGATCAACCCGATGGTCCTGATCCTCTGCACCATGGTCGTGGGCATCATCGGCGCTTACTTTGGCGTGCTTGCCTAATATGTTCGAATCGCGCTTCCATCGCGTCTAACGGTTGCGTCGATCTTTGGGGGGCTTGTCGCATCTGCGGCGGCCCCCTGTTTTTTAAAACTCCGTACGAAAGGGGAGGGCTATGGTCGTACCCGAGCTTTCGCTCATGAACATCAACCATCGTTACTACAGCATCGAGACGTTTTTTAAGGCTGCAGGTGAGGCCGGCTATCGCAATATCGAGCTGTGGACCGGCTCGATGCACCTGTATGTGGATTGCCATGAGCACGATTCGGTGGATAAGATTCGCGATCTTGCCGCCCAATACGGTATCAAGATCGTGTGCGTGTGCCCCGAGCAGAACAACCCCAAGCCGTGGAACGTCGCGGTGCGCGGTGAGGCGGGCCAAAAACGCATCCTCTCGTACTTTAAGAATGTGATCGACGTTGCCGTTGAGTTGGGCGTGCCGCAGATTCTGGTGACGAGTGGTTGGGCCTATCTGGACGAGCCGGCTGAGGACGCCTGGGCCCGCAGCGTTGCCATGCTGCGCTCGGTGTGCGCCTACGCCGATACGCGCGGTATTCGCGTCGCGCTCGAGGCCCTGCAGCCGTCGGAGTCCGTGTTGGTCAACACCGCACAGGATGTCGCGCGCATCCTCGAGGCGGTCGATCGTCCCAACCTGAAGGCCTGTATCGACTTTGGCGCCATGGAAGTTGCCGGCGACACGATCGACGGCTACTTTGAGGTTTTGGGCGACAAGATCGTTCACACCCACTTTGTAGATGTGGGCGGCGGCACGACGCATCTTGCCTGGGGCGACGGCGAGCGTGATATGCGTGCCGACCTCGAGGCACTCATGCACCACGGCTATACAGGCTATGTCTCGGCCGAGACGTGTGATGGCCGCTACTATCAGGATCCGTCCAAGGCGACGACTCAGGTTATCGAGATGTATCGCCGTGTGACAGCGGAGATGGAAGCCGAATAACTAAACTGCGCGGTTGCGCCGGAAACGCTTGGGCGGGTCTGGCGCAACGCTTTTATAGCTGGCGAGTTGTGGGGAACCCGTTGGCAGTAGCGCTCGAAATAGACAACTATTGGCGTTGTAATACCACTCGGGCGAGGAAACCGACCGTTCGCCGCAAATCTCCGTGAGTTTGGATTGGTATTAAATAACAAGCAATCGTATGGCTATAATTGGTATCAGCAAGAAGCGCGATGTATAGAATTGCGCACATGTGATGGGAGGACACACATGAAGGAGACCGAGAAGATCGAGATCGTGCACTTCGACCAGGAGGGCTACCTCGAGGACGGCAGGAACGTCTACGAGGCCGGCAAGAGGATGACCGCCCTGGCCGACCGCGTGCACGAGGAGGGCTACGACGCCGTCTTCCTGATGGGCGTCGGCGGCACCTGGGACGAGTTCATGCAGCTCGAGTACCTCATGAACAAGTTCGGCGACCGCGACCTCGAGGTCTACCTGATCCACGCCGCCGAGTGGAACGTCATGGGCCACAAGCGCATGACCGACAGGTCCGTCGTGCTGACCGCCTCCGAGTCCGGCACCACCCCCGAGGTGCTCGAGGCCGTCGGCAAGATGAGGGAGATGGGCGTGCGCGTCTTCGCCATGACCAACCCCGAGGGCAAGATCGGGCAGGCCGTGGGCGCCGAGAACTGCGTCATGATGGCCTCCGACCACGGCGCCGGCGGCTGCGAGAAGGGCTACTACCTCGCCGACTGCTTCGGCCTGCGCCTGCTCAACCGCCGCGGCTGCTTCCCCAAGTTCGACCTGTTCATCGAGCAGACGAAGGACGTCTGGAAGGACATGCTCGACATCCGCAAGCGCTTCGAGCCGCGCGCCGAGGAGCTCGCCAGGAAGTACGCGCTGGCCGACTACACCATGTTCATCGGCTCGGGCGCGCTGTGGGGCGAGACCATCCTGTACTCCATGTGCCTGCTCGAGGAGATGCAGTGGAAGCGCATCCGCCACATCACCTCGCACGACTTCTTCCACGGCACGCTCGAGCTGCTCGAGCCCGGCGTCCCGGTGTTCCTGTTCATGGGAGAGGACGAGTGCCGCGCCCTCGACGAGCGCGTCCGCGCCTTCCTCACCAGCGGCGTGACCGGCGACGAGGACTACGTCATCATCGACACCGCCGAGTACGCGATCCCGGGCCTGGACGACGACTTCCGCGTCATCGTGTCGCCGTGGATCCTGTCCGTGCTGACCACCGACCGCCTCTCGCGCAACTACGAGCTGGTCACCAAGCACAACCTCAAGTACCGCCGCTACTACCACCAGTTCGACTACTAA
>UQHR01000015.1 GCA_900540905.1 uncultured Collinsella sp.
TCGAGTCGTCCTCGCAGACGCTCAAGCGGGAATACCTCGATACATACGAGGGAGGCGAATGACATGAAACTATTTGAACAGCTGAAGTCCAATGCGTCGCGCATGGCTGTCTACGCCATCCTCGTGGCAACGGCTTTATGCGGAATCGCGGCACCCGTCTATGCGCTCAACGGGGAGAAAGGCGATGTCGAACCCGCGTACATGGCTTCGACGGTTAAGGACCGGTACAAAGCCTTCTCTGGAGACACGTTTTACGTAGCAGAGTACGACACGACCTACCGTCAGCTTCGCTACAACAAGGGCTACGACTATCTAGGCGCAGAGGCAATCAGCTATACGTCGGGTTGGTACCGCTCCAACTATGGACACATAACCCAGTTCAAGTGTAACTACCGTGTGTACAACTAAAGCAACCGGCCGGGACGAGGGGTGACGCAAAAGCGTCGCCCCTCGTTTTTAACCATGTCAACTGAACCTAGTTCAGTTTGGTTGATTTCCGATCTCAGCCGAACACATTGAGCGGAAAGGCCGTTCCCGCAGTCAGTCGAACGTCCCCGGGGCCCTTCTCAGGCCCCGGGGACGGCATTTTCCCAGTTGAAGGAACGGTGGAGATGTGTTTCGATGGGTCAGATTCGTGTCGTTCCGAAAAGACCGTGAACCTTTTGTGGGACGCGCGGCGCCGTGGTACCATAGCCGAGTTTGTTGTCTTGGTCGGAAACCAAGACGCCTTATGCGCTGATCGGTAACCAGCGCCTGACCAATAAGGAGTCCTACCATGAAGCAGGGTATCCATCCCCAGTATGTCGAGTGCACGGTGACGTGCTCCTGCGGCAACACCTTCAAGACGCACGCTACCGTGTCTGAGATGAAGGTCGAGCTTTGCAACGAGTGCCACCCGTTCTACACCGGCCAGCAGAAGTTCGTCGACACCGGTGGACGCGTCCAGCGCTTCGCCGACAAGTTCGGTGGCGCCGCTGCCGCCCAGCTCAAGAAGGCCGAGGAGGCCAAGGCTGCCAAGGCCGCCAAGGCTGCTGAGGCCGAGGCCGCTCGCAAGGCCGCCGCTGAGGCCAAGGCTGCCGAGAAGGCTAAGCGTGCTGCTAAGTTTGCCGAGGAGGCTGCCAAGCAGGCCGCCGAGGCTCCCGCAGAGGCTCCCGTCGAGGAGGCCGCTGCCGAGGCCGAGACCACCGAGGCTGCTGAGTAAATAGCTCGCCGCGGAATCGCTCGCATTCATGGCATGAGGGCCGTGCATCCATTTGGGTGCGCGGCCCTTTTTCTTTTTAAATTAGTGCAAACTAACCTGTCCCCATGGCACCACATGGCAGAGAGGCGGCGTTTGCCCAGATAGACCTGCCAAAATTAACCTGTCCCATTGTGGCAGGTTGGTCGTAGTTATTACGTGGCGGTCGAGCTCGACCGTATAGGCCGCGCCTTGTTTGGCTAAAGTACAATCATCTGTGTTTAACTCGCCCGCAGCTGCACGGCGTGGGCGATGGCCAAAAAGGAAAACCACATGGGATTCATGTCAAAGCTGCTGTCCTTTGGATCCGATAAGGACCTTAAGCGCTACTACAAGATCGTCGACCAGATCAACGGTCTTGAGCCCCAGTTTGAGAAGATGACCGAGGAGGAGCTCCGCGGCCAGACCGATAAGTTCCGCGAGCGTTACGCCAACGGCGAGTCGCTCGACGATATGCTTCCCGAGGCCTTTGCCACCGTGCGCGAGGCTTCCAAGCGCACCATGGGCATGCGCCACTTTGATGTGCAGCTCATCGGCGCCATGGCGCTTCACGAGGGCCACATCGCCGAGATGAAGACCGGCGAAGGCAAGACCCTCGTCTCCACCTTGGCCGGCTACCTCAACGCCATCGCCGGCAAGGGCGTGCACGTTGTTACCGTCAACGATTACCTGGCCAAGCGCGACTCCGAGTGGATGGGCCGCATCTACAAGTACCTGGGCATGACCGTCGGTCTGCTCCAGAACAACATGCCGCTCGAGCTCAAGCGCCCGGCCTACCAGGCCGATGTCACCTACGGCACCAACTCCGAGTTCGGCTTCGACTACCTGCGCGACAACATGGTCACCCGTCCCGAGCAGCGTGTTCAGCGCGGACACAACTACGCTATCGTCGACGAGGTCGACTCCATCCTGATCGATGAGGCGCGCACCCCGCTCATCATCTCGGGCGCCGGCACCAAGTCGGCCAGCACCTACAAGGACTTTGCGCGTGCCGTGCGCGGCCTGGAGCGCGGCGAGGACGTGTCGCACGACATGCTCACCGCCACTGAGGACGTTGAGCCCACGGGCGACTACGTCATGGACGAGGCCAAGCACACCATCGCCGCCACCGAGCGCGGTCTTAAGAAGATCGAGCGCCGCCTGGGTATCGAGGACATCTACGCCGACCTCTCGGGCCAGCTCGTCAACCACCTGCAGCAGGCGCTGAAGGCCCAGTACATGTTCCATCGCGACAAGCAGTACGTGGTCACCAACGGCGAGGTCAAGATCGTCGACGAGTTCACCGGCCGCATCATGGAAGGTCGCCGTTACTCCGAGGGCCTGCACCAGGCCATCGAGGCAAAAGAGGGCGTGCTCGTGCGCGAGGAGAACCAGACCCTTGCCACCATCACCCTGCAGAACTACTTCCGCCTGTATGACAAGCTCTCCGGCATGACCGGTACGGCGCTTACCGAGGACGCCGAGTTCCGCGAGATCTACAAACTGCCCGTCGAGGTCATCCCCTCCAACAAGCCCGTGCAGCGCGTTGACCACGAGGATCTGGTGTACCGCACCATCCAGGCCAAGTACAACGCCGTTGCCGACGATGTCGAGCGACGTCACGCCAAGGGCCAGCCGGTCCTGGTGGGTACCGTCTCCATCGAGAGCTCCGAGAAGCTGTCGGCCGCTCTTACCAAGCGCGGCATCGCGCACGAGGTCCTCAACGCCAAGCACCACGAGCGCGAGGCCCACATCGTGGCCCAGGCCGGACGTTACGGTGCCGTGACCATCGCCACCAACATGGCCGGTCGTGGTACCGACATCCTGCTGGGCGGCAACCCCGACGAGCTGGTGCGCGAGCGCCTGGAGTACGAGGGCCTGACCATGGAGGACGTGACGCCCGAGCAACTCGAGCAGTTTAACGCCGAGGCCAAGGAGACCTGCAAGGCCGAGCGCGAGCGCGTGCTTGCCGCCGGCGGCCTGACCGTCATCGGCACCGAACGCCACGAGTCCCGCCGTATCGACAACCAGCTGCGCGGCCGTTCCGGCCGTCAGGGCGATCCGGGCGAGACCCAGTTCTATCTGTCGCTCGAGGACGATCTGATGCGCCTGTTCGGTGGCGACAAGATGGACCGCGTCTCCAAGATGATGGTCACCGCCGACATGGGCGACGACATGCCCATCCAGCACAAGATCATCTCCAAGGCCGTCGAGAGCGCCCAGCACAAGGTCGAGAGCATCAACTTCTCCATGCGTAAGAGCGTCCTTGAGTACGACGACGTTATGAACAAACAGCGCCAGGTGATTTACGCCGAGCGCAACAAGATTCTGGACGGCAAGGACCTGACCGACCACATTACCGAGGTCATGCACGACACCGTGTACCGCTGCGTGCAGGAGTTCTGCACCAAGGACAGCCACGAGGGCGAGCGCGACCTGGACGGCCTGCGCAAATGGGTCGTGGAGCTGACCGGTCACATCGATACGCCCGAGTTCCCCGACGAGGACTTTGAGGCCCTGGCCGCCGACGTCTTGGCATATGTCGAGAAGTGCTACAACACAAAGGCCGAGCGTCTGGGCGAGGACCTGATGCGCGAGCTCAACACCCAGGTTATGCTGCGTGTCATCGACACCCGCTGGATGAACTACCTGCAGGAGATGGACTACCTTAAGACCGGTATCGGCCTGCGCGGCTTTGGCCAGCGCGACCCGCTGGTCGAGTACAAGACCGAGGCCTACAGCGCGTTCCAGGTGCTCGTCGACACCATGTACGAGGATTACCTGCGCACGGTTCTGCGCATCGAGATCAAGGCTGCCCCGCGTGCCATGGAGCACAAGGAGGAGCCTGCGCTCGAGGGCGCGCGCTTCTCCGGTCCTGTCGAGGTCGATGGTGACAACGGCGACTCGGTGCTGCGCAAGCAGGCGCAGGTGCAGGCCCGCACGGCTGTCCAAGGTGGTCCGGCTGCCGTCAACAACGGTGGCAAGGTGACCACCTATCGCAAGTCCGAGAGCGACGATCCGTACGTCAACGTGGGCCGCAACGACCCGTGCCCCTGCGGTAGCGGCAAGAAGTTTAAGTACTGCCACGGCAGGAATCGTTAATGGCTGAGGCTTTAGAGGTAACGCCCGCCGAGCTGGACGCGTTCGCGGACCGGCTCGGCGAGGTCGAGTCGTATCTCCATTTGGACGAAAAGCGCACGCGCGTGACCGAGCTCGAGGCCAAAAGTGTTGCCCCCGGCTTTTGGGATGACGCCGACGCCGCCCGTGCCACCATGGAGGAGATCGCGCGCACCAAGGAAGATATCGCTGCCGTGGACACCGCGCGCGGCGAGCTTTCCGATGCCCGCGCCGCGCTGGAGCTTGCCGAGGAGATGGGGGATGACCCCGATGCCGTCGCCCTTCGCGAGGAGGCTGCAGCCACGGCTGAGCGCCTGGCCCGTGCCATCGATGAGCTTGAGCTTTCGAGCTGGTTTACCGGTGAGTTCGATCACGGCGATGCCATTGTGACCATCAAGCCCGGACAGGGTGGTCTGGAGGCCCAGGACTGGACCTTCATGCTCTTTAAGATGTACATGAAGTACTGCCAGCGTCGCGGCTGGAAGGTCACCATCAACGACTGTCCCGCGGCCGAGATCATCGGCATTGACCGCGCGACCTTTACCGTCGAGGGCAAGGACGCATTTGGCATGTTGCGCGCCGAGGCCGGCGTCCACCGCTTGGTGCGCATTAGCCCCACCGACGACAAGAAGCGCCGCCAGACCACGTTTGCCGGCGTCGAGGTCATCCCCGTGCTACCCGATGATATCGACATCGAGATCAGCCCCGATGATATCCGCGTGGACGTGTACCACGCGAGCGGCCCGGGCGGTCAGGGCGTCAACACCACCGACTCCGCCGTGCGCGTGACGCATTTTCCCAGCGGCATTGTGGTCACCTGCCAAAATGAGCGCAGTCAGATTCAAAACAAGGCCGCGTGCATGCAAATCCTTAAGGCTCGCCTGTACGAGATTGAGCTCGAGAAGCGCGCCGAGGCGCTCGATGAGATTCGCGGACCTAAGACCACGATTGGTTTTGGCAACCAGATTCGCAGCTACGTGCTCTACCCGTACCAGATGGTCAAAGACCTGCGTTCGGGTGTGGAGACCAGCAACGTCGAGGCCGTTCTTGACGATGGTGACCTGGACCCGTTTGTTATTGGCTACCATCGCTGGGCCACCGGCAACGCCGATGCAGAAGGCTCGGAGGTCTAAAACATCGGGCGGCTTCAAGCCGATGCTAAGCCCAACGGTTGGACGGGTTTGTATCCAGAATAAACCCTGCGCAGGGGTGGTTTTTGTCCGGCGAATCGGTAGAATCGAATACAAGAAGAAGTTCAAAGCGCATCCGATGGGGTGCGCTTTTTTGAGGGAGGCAGTATGGCATATCGTCTGGACATCAAGCGCATTCTTTCGATGAACTTCTTTCACGACCTGCCCCAGATTATGTTGGGGTGCGCTCTGGCCGCTATTGCGACCGACCTGTTTTTGATTCCCAACGGCCTTGCCGCCGGTGGCGTTACGGGCCTTGCCACCATTATCCAGGCGGTCGGCGCATCGCGCGGCCTATCGCTTCCCGTTGGTATTCAGACGATCGTGATGAACGCCTTGCTGTTGCTGGTCGTTATGCGCGAGGGCGGCATGTTCTACGTGGTGCAGACCGCGACGGGCTTTGTGCTGCTGGGCTTCTTTACCGATCTGTTCGCCCCGTTTGTAGCACCTCTGGCGGATGCGGACCTGATGCTCCCTGCCATGTGGGGCGGCATTATTACGGGCATCGGTTACGGCATGGTGTTGCGCGCCGGCGCCAACACCGGCGGCTCGGACACGATTGGCCAAATCATCTCGCGTAATACCTCACTGCCCGTGGGCTCGACCGTCATGGCGATCGATGTTGCCGTATGCGCGCTGTCGGCTCCGGTCTTTTCAATCGAAAACGCACTGTATGCAGGCCTTTCGATGGTCATTAGCGGCTACGTGATCGATGCCGTGGTCGATGGTGGCAACAAACGCCGTATGGTACTCATCATCTCGGACAAGTTCCCTGATATCGCTGCCGATATCATGTATGGCCTGGGTCGTGGTTGTACCAAGTTTAAGGCGACTGGCATGTATTCGGGTGCCGAGAAGCCGGTGATTATGGTCATCGTGAGCCGTCGAGAGCTCAATACCCTCAAGACGATTGTGCGCGAGCGCGATCCTCGCGCCATTGTGACGGTCGCTGACGTTACGGAAGCCTTCGGCGAGGGATTCAGGGACATTAGCGCGTAGGGGCGACTGCATTCCATCCAAAAGACGTTCACATTGATAAACCGTTTCATCAGGGCGTCTGCCTGCTCAATTGTTCAAATACTGATAAAAACTCTGGTAAAGCCTTCACTTTCCCGCATAATGGATGGCGTACGTGCATCGCGGCCGGGCTGGGACTACCTTCTGTGCCGTGCGCATCTTGTCTAAAGAGGATGAAAGGAAGGCACAATGAGCGACGAAGAGCTCAAAAAGGTTGCCAACGAGGTAAGGAAGGGCATCGTCACCGGCGTGCACGCTGCCAAGTCCGGCCATCCGGGCGGTTCGCTCGGCGCTGCCGACATCATGACCTATCTGTACTTTGAGGAAATGAACGTCGACCCGGCCGATCCCCGCAAGGCCGACCGCGATCGCTTTGTGCTTTCCAAGGGCCACTGCGCGCCTGGTCTGTACGCCGTGCTCGCCGAGCGCGGGTTCTTCCCCAAGGAGGATCTCGAGACGCTGCGCCACATCGGCAGCCACCTGCAGGGCCATCCCAACATGAACGATACCCCGGGCGTCGACATGTCCACCGGTTCGCTCGGCCAGGGCATCTCCGCCGCCGTCGGGATGGCGCTCGCCGCCAAGCACTGGGGCGACGACTATCGTACCTACGCCCTGCTGGGTGACGGCGAGAGCGAGGAGGGCCAGGTTTGGGAGGCAGCCATGTTTGCCGGCAACCAGCAGCTCGACAACCTCTGTGTGATCGTCGACCACAACGGCCTGCAGATCGATGGCCCCGTCGAGGAGGTCAACGACCCCATGCCGCTCGCCGACAAGTTCCGCGCCTTCAAGTTCCACGTGGTGGAGCTGGCTGACGGCAACGATTTCGACCAGATCCGCGCCGCCTTCGCCGAGGCTCGTGCCACCAAGGGCCAGCCGACCGCGATTATCGCCGAGACCACGAAGGGCAAGGGCGTCTCCTTTATGGAGAACCAGGTGGGCTGGCACGGCAAGGCCCCCAACGATGAACAGTTTGAGCAGGCCATGGCAGAGCTCACGGCCGCCGGAGAGGAGCTCTAGGATGGCAGACGTCAAGAAAATCGCCACGCGCGTAAGCTACGGCGAGGCCCTCGTCGAGCTCGCCAACGAGCACGACGACTTTGTGGTCCTCGATGCCGACCTGGCTGCCGCAACGCAGACCGGCAAGTTCAAGGCCGCCTGCCCCGATCGTTTCTTTGATGTGGGCATTGCCGAGAGCAACCTGATGGGTGTCGCCGCCGGTATCGCAACCACCGGTCGCGTTGCCTTCGCGAGCACCTTTGCCATGTTTGCCGCCGGTCGCGCCTTTGAGCAGGTCCGCAACTCCATCGGCTACCCGCACCTCAACGTCAAGATCGGCGCCACGCACGCCGGCATCTCGGTGGGCGAGGACGGCGCCACGCACCAGTGCTGCGAGGACATCGCGCTCATGCGCGTCATCCCTGGCATGACCGTTGTCGTCCCGGCAGATGACGTGGAGGCACGAGCCGTGACGCGCGCCGCCTACGAGTGCGACGGCCCCGTGTACATGCGCTTCGCCCGTCTGGCCTCGCCGGTCATCAACGACCCCGAGACCTATAAGTTCGAGCTGGGCCGCGGTATCGTCATGCGCGAGGGCGCCGACGTGACCATCGTCGCCTGCGGCCTGATGGTCGGCGAGGCCCTCGAGGCCGCCGAGCAGCTCGCCGCCGAGGGCATCGACGCCGAGGTCATCAACATGCACACCATCAAGCCCATCGATGCCGACCTGATCGTCAAGAGCGCTACCAAGACCGGCCACGTCGTGACCGTCGAGGAGCATTCCGTGATCGGCGGCTTGGGTAGCGCTGTCGCCGACGTCCTGTGCGAGCAGTGCCCGACGCCGCTTAAGAAGATCGGCGTCAACGACACCTTTGGCGAGTCCGGTCCGGGTGCCGAGCTCCTGCACAAGTACGGCCTGGACGCCGCCAACATCGTGGCCACCACCAAGGAGTTCTTGGCATAAGGCAAGACGGATCTCAAGGACTGCTTCGCCAGTACTATGGAAACCCGGCAGGGGCGCTCTCTTGGAGAGCGCCCCTGTTTCAGTTGCGGTGAAATAAGGACTGATTAGGGCTTTTAACTGCTAAAACAGTCCCTATTTCACCGCAACTTCTAAAGAGGCCGTATCAAGCAGGATTTCAATTGGGATAAGGGCCCATTCCAGCCACGTTCAATTCAGCCCCCAAGCATGGCGCTGCTGCACTCAAGCAAAACGCAGCGACCCCTTAGTTACCGCAGGCCGGGCACAGGGCTACTCTCCAAATCTTTCCGCAGGACGGAGGAGCCCCCGCCGCGCGAAGCGCGCAGCGGGGGCTCCGACATGTCCGAGGACGATTTGGAGAGTAGCCCTGTGCCCGGCCTGCGGGATCCCTAAGCACGCCATGCTTCTTATGTGCAGCAAAGCTAATGCTGCTAAAATACAAAGCGCTCATGTAGTTTAAACGCACGACGATAAGGAGCACCAGTGGGTAACCACTTCCGTACCTCCGGTGCGGGCGATGATGCCCCCAAGACGCAGCCAGGCGTCCAGGGCAGTCGTTTCGCCACTCCGGATTCAGAGGGCCAGCCTGTTGCTCAGGCCCCCACTCAGCCGGCAGATCAGGCACAGCCGGCATCCGATCCCTTTGCCTACAATCCCACCAGCGATGTCGCGCTTTCCGGCACGGCGGGTTTTGAGCCCGTTCAGGCCGTGACCGCTCGCGTGGAGCAGCCTCAGGCTGGCGCCGCCACGCCGCAGCCTACCATGGCCGGCATTCCCGACCCCATGGCCCCTGCGACGCCGGTTCCTCAGCCTGCGCAGTCCGGTCTCTTTGCCGCCATTCCCGATCCCACGCAGCCTGCTGCCCCGGTGGTCGAGAGCGATCAGGCAGCCGAGGTCGCAAGCCTCGATAACGCGCTCAACAACCCCGATTTTACGTCGGTGTTTGCGCCCATCGATCCGCAGGCCAGTCGCAAGAAGATGGCCAAGCAGGCCGGTGTCGAGCCCGTCATCCTTATGGAGCATGTCACCAAGATCTATCCGGCACAGCCCAACAAGCCTGCACTTGACGACATCAACATTGAGATCTATCCGGGCGAGTTCGTCTTCCTGGTCGGTCACTCCGGCTCGGGTAAGACCACGCTGCTGTCGACGCTCAACCGCGACGTCAAGCCGACGAGCGGTCGCATCCTGGTTGCCGGTCAGGACCTCATGAAGATCAAGAACCGCAAGGTTCCGTTCCTGCGCCGCCAGATTGGCGCCGTGTTCCAGGACTTTAAGCTTCTGCCGCAAAAGACCGCCTACGAAAACGTGGCGTTTGCCCTGCAGTGCATCGGCAAGCCCAAGGGCGTCATTCGCAGCCAGGTGCCCGAGGTGCTGCGTCTGGTCGGTCTGGCCGATCAGATGGACTCGCTGCCCGACCAACTTTCCGGTGGCGAGCAGCAGCGCGTCGCCGTCGCCCGCGCTATGGTCAACCGTCCGCCGCTGCTGATCTGCGACGAGCCCACGGGTAACCTCGACCCGGCGATCTCGCTGGGCATCATGAAGCTGCTCGAGCGTATTAACCGCACCGGCACCACCGTGATCGTCGCCACGCACGACCGCGAGATGGTCGATAGCATGCACCGTCGCGTGATCGCCCTCGAGGGCGGCCACGTTATCCGCGACCAGGAGAGGGGAGGTTACGGCAACTATGGCACCAACTAACGTGGGCTACTCCTTCAAAGAGGCAATCAGTCACTTCTTCCGTAACTGGACTACCTCGCTCGGCGCCGTCATCACGATCTTCCTTTCGCTGTTTATCATCGGCCTGTTCATCATGGGCTCCGCGATGCTGAACTCCGTGATCGGCACCGTCGAGGATCAGGTTGTCATCAACGCGTTCATTAGCGATGACGCCGATCAGGCCGATGTCCAGGCTTTTGAGGCCGAGCTTAAGACGTGGAATAACGTCAAGTCCGTGACCTATAAGGACAAGGACGACGCGCTGGCCGAGTATACGAGCAAGATGTCGGGCAACGCCGACGCCACCATGAGCGCGCTCGATGGCCAGAACCCGCTGCCGGCTTCGTTTGCAATTGAGATGGACGATCCGTCCAAGGTCGAAAGCACGGCCCAGAAGCTCAAGAAGAACGCCGACTTCCAGAAGATCGCGGATGACGGCGACGTCAACGCGAGCGTGCTGTACGGCCAGGAGGAAGTGAGCCGCCTGTTCCAGGTGACCAACTACATCCGCATCGCCGCCGTGGTGCTCGTTGGCCTTCTGACCTTTATCGCATTCATCTTCATCAACAACACGATTCGCCTGTCCATCACGGCGCGTCGTCGTGAGATTGCGATTATGCGTCTGGTCGGCGCCAGCAACGGCTTCATTCGCGGCCCGTTTATCACCGAGGGCGTGCTGCAGGCCATTTTGGGCTCGCTGCTTTCCATCGGCGTTCTGGAGCTGCTACGCAATCTGATGATTCCGCGTCTGCAGGAGAGCATCGGCTGGATGTCGTTTGCCCTGCCGATGCAGTACTACCTGGTGACCTATGCTGCGCTGATTCTGGTCGGCGTGATTATCGGTCTCTTTGGTTCTGCCATCGCCATGCGCCGCTACCTGCGCGTGTAGGCATGCCTGGAATTCATCCCTTCCAACGGGTCGTCTCTTATGGGGCGGCCCGTTTTTTGATCCCTAGGGGACGGGGGAAACGGATCATCGTGGCGCTGGTCTATCTATGTGATCCGTTTTCCTCCGTCCCCTAGGGATGATTTGGGTAGACTCTTGGGATGTAAGCGGCAATCGATAGTTAGGAGGCGCCATGGGGCGCAATAACAAGCATAAGCGTGGAGCTCGCAATAAGCGCGGGCCGGTGCGCAGCGAACGCCGTCCGAGCCTGACCGGGCGCGTGCAGCTCCATGAGCATAGCGCCTACGTTGTAACCGAAAACGGCGACTACAAGGTCATGGGCCGCGGTAAGCGCGAGATCATGGATGGCGATACCGTTGCCGTGAGCATTAAGAACAGCCCGCACGGTGAGCGGCGCGCCGTGATCGAAAGCGTGGTTGAGCGTGCAGCCATAAGCGTGGCGGGCACGTACCAGACCGCCGGTCCGCTCGGTGTGATCGAGCCGCTCGATTCGCGTCTGAAGGCCGACTTCTTCATTCTGCCCGAGGATACCTCGGCGGATCGTCTGGGCGTCCACCCGGGTGATGCTGTTGTCGCGCGCATTTTGACCTACCCGACGCGCCTGGAATCGGGTACCGTGACGATCGAACGCCGCATTGGCGGAGATGACGCGCCCGATTTGGGCGTTCAATATGTGATGGCGCGTTACGGCTTTACCGATAGCTATCCCGAGGCCGCGCTGGCCGAGGCCGAGGGGCTTTCGCTCGATGTGTCCGCGGCGCTTAAGGACCCGCTCCGCCGCGATCTGCGCGACCGCTTTGTCATCACGATCGACCCCGTCGACGCGCGCGACTTTGACGATGCCATTTCGTTGGAGCGCACGCCCGAGGGTGGCTACAAGCTGGGTGTGCATATCGCCGACGTTTCACACTATGTGGCTTGGGACGGACATATCGATCTTGAGGCTCGCCATCGTACGACATCGGTGTATCTGGCCGATCGCGTGCTTCCCATGCTGCCCGAACGCCTGTCCAATGACCTGTGCTCGCTTCGTCCCGACGAGGACCGTCTTGCGTTTACCGTCGATATCGAGCTCGATGCGCAGGGTCGCGTGCGGCATTACGATCCGTACCCCAGCGTGATTCGCTCGCGTGTGCGTATGGACTATGACGGCGCCGAGGCGCTGCTGGTGCGTGCCGGCGCGGTTGAGTATTCGGTGTTGGAGGGTGCGGCCGAGGATGTTGCGGCTGCCGAGACCTCGCGCGAGGAAGCGCTTGAGCGCGGTCTTGCGTGCGAGGAGGCCGCCCGCGGCTACAACGTCGACCTCGGCGATTTCCTTGTCGCCGCCAACGAACTCGCCGAACTTCGCCGTCGTATTCGTCGCGCCCGCGGCTCAGTCGATTTTGACACGGCCGAGATTCGCGCTCTATTGGATGAGGACGGAGTGCCCGTGCAGATTGTGGCGCGTGAGCGTTCGTGTGCCACGTCGCTTATCGAGGAAGCCATGCTGCTCGCCAACGAGTGCGTTGCAGAGTGGCTGGCAGACCGTGATATCGAGGCCTGCTATCGCGTGCATGAGGATCCGAGCCCCGATAGCCTGCACGGTGCCGCCGTTGCGCTGACGCAGCTAGGCATCATCGACGATCGTCGTGCTGCCGGTATTGCCCTGGGGAGCCCCGATGGGCTGCAGGCTGCAGTTGATGCTGCCGCCGGTACGGCCAACGCACCGCTCGTTAACACGCTGCTTCTGCGCAGCATGCAGCGCGCGCTGTACAAGCCGCGCAACGAGGGCCACTTTGCGCTCGCCGCGCCGTGCTACTGTCACTTTACGAGTCCTATCCGTCGCTACCCCGATCTGGTGGTGCACCGCGTGCTCAAACTGCAGTTGGCCTATGAGCAGCTCGGCGGCAAGGACGCCTTGGTCCGTACGCCGCGGCTGATCGGCAAGGGGCGCGAGTCGCTGCCGCGCATTCTGCCGCAGATCTGCCGCGCATGTAGCGATGCCGAGCGCGCGGCAGATGCCGCCAGCCATGCGACGCAAAAGATCAAGATTGCCCAGTACTATGAGGACCGTCTGGGTGAGCGCTATGCCGGAACCGTCTCGTGGGTTAGCAGCATGGGCCTCTTTGTGCGCTTGGACCTAACGCAGGTCGAGGGCCTGGTTTCAATTAAGAGCCTGGGCAACGAGTGGTTCGAGTTCGACGAGGACGCGCTTACGCTGACGGGCGCCGACACGGGGACTCGCTATGAACTGGGCCAGCGCGTGATTATCGAGGTCTCGCGCGTCAATACCACGCGTGGACACTTGGACTTTAAGCTTATCCATTAGCTAAATCCCGACTCGTGGCGAGAGAGCGGAGGGCGGTCTTTCGAGGCCGCCCTCCGCATTTGAATCGTGGCTACCTTGCCGTCTGCTCGGCCGCCCGCTTACCTGCTATTTGAGAGGTAAAACCTACCAAAATAAACCTGTCCCTTTTGGCAGGTTTACAAGAAAGCGGGGATGAGATGGCGACGGTGTACGGGTATGCGCGGGTGAGTTCGCGCGATCAGAATCTGAATCGGCAGCTGGATGCGCTGGGCGCCTATGGCGTGGGCTCAGCGAATATTTATGCCGACCATGCGAGCGGCAAGGACTTCGATCGACCGCATTATCGCGAGCTGTTGCACGTCCTGGGAGACGGGGACGTGCTGGTGGTGCTTTCTATCGACCGACTTGGTCGTAATTACTCCGAGATTCTTGAGGAATGGCGACGCATTACCAAGGAGCTCGGGGTTGCCATTGTGGTGTTGGACATGCCATTGCTTGACACGCGCGCTAGGGCCAGCGGCGCGCCGGATGTGACCAACACCCTGATTGCCGATATTGTGCTGCAACTGCTGAGCTACGTGGCGCAGGTGGAGCGCGAGAATATCCATCGGTGCCAGGCGGAGGGAATTGCAGCGGCGCGGGCGCGAGGGGTTCGTTTCGGTCGACCTCGCAAGCCGTGCCCTCCTCAGTTTGAGCTGGTGCGCGATAGCTATGAGGCAGGCGATATTACCCGCAGCCAGGCAGCAAAGTGCCTAGGCGTGTGCGTGGGGACGTTCGATCGCTGGATGCGCGAGGCGGGGTAGGGGTTTGCGTCGCTTTGTCGCTTCCTGTTGCGATTCAAATTTTGATACGGTGACGATGCCATTTGGGGCTACACTCGCTGATATTCAAAAAAAGGAGGTTGGCCCTTGGCGCGCGTAAAACAAATAATCGGATGGACCGCAATTGTTCTGTTCGTTGCAACGCTGGCGGGCATCTGGGTGCTGACGGAGCAAAATGCGGTGGAGACGTCGTTGCTGAGCGAGTCCACCGCGCGTGTGGTGGAGGGTCAGGCTACGGGCGTTCAGGCTGCTGATGCCACGGGTGAAGCCCAGACAGAGAACGGAATGACCGGGGGCGCCGATTCGGCTGCCTCGAATGTCCGGTCTGGCCGACTTGCTTCCATTTGCATGTGGGTGGGCACAAACGTCCGTCGCGTTGCCCATACCGTAGAGTTTTTCTTCGTCGGATTGTTCGCCTCGGTGGTCGTGGTTTGCTTTTCCAGGCGTCCGTGGAGCGTATGCTCCCGTTGCCTGCCCGCATTGCTATTTTGCGCCGCCTGCTCCGTTGGCGACCAGGTGCATAAGATCTTTGTTCCCGGCAGGCATTTCGACGTTATCGATTTAGGATTCGATGCTGCGGGCTATGTCACCGCCATGCTGTTGGTATTGCTGGCAGCGGCGTTGGTGCGCCATGTGACTCGGCCGATCGGCGCCCATGCGAGGCGCTAGCCGGTAACAAACCCGTTTCTGATAATGCGACCTTGTTGAATTATTTTGTGTCGCGCGTATTTCCGAGCGGTCGGATTTGAGGGGCGAGCGGTAGAACGCTCGCCCTTTGTGCGCCACGATGCGGCACAATGTACCGTAAAAGCTGTTTATATCCGGTACGAATCGTTCGTTGGTCTTTAATTCTTCTCAACAGAGGTGTTTGGGATGGCAAACGGATTGCTTTTGCGGCTTCGCGAGCGTGAGCTCAGCGCGAGCCCGGCGGAACGCAATGTCATCGCATATGTAAGCGCTCATCCGCACGAGGTGGTCGGGCTGTCCGTCCGTGGTCTTGCCGATGCCACGTTCTCCTCGCCCTCGAGCATTTTGCGCTTTTGCAAGCGCTTGAGTTTTGCGGGCTACAAGGAGTTCCAGCGCGAACTGATTGCCGAGCTGGCGCTCTTGGGTGACAAGAAAGACGTTGCCCTCGAGGACATCTCCATGGATGACAGCGTCGAACGTATCGTGGGGAAGGTGATGAAAAGCAACGTGCGCACGATCGAAGCGACGGCGCGAACGCTCGATTACACCGTCTTGGAGCGATGTGCGGCCTATCTTAAGCGGGCACGCGCGGTCAATCTGTTCGGTATCGGTGCCTCTCGTTTGGTCGCGCACGATCTGGCGCAAAAGCTCATGCGTGTCGACAAAGAGTGCCATCTGTACGACGACTGGCATGATCAGCTCTTGTGTGCCAAGAACATGCATGAGGGCGATATGGCAATCGCCTTTAGCTACTCGGGCTTGACGCAAGAGGTGCTGGACTGCACCGCCGAGGCCCAACGTCACAACTGTCCCGTTGTGGCCGTGACCAAAGTAGATGGATCATCCAAGCTTGACACCATGGCCGATGCCGTGCTCGGCGTCGCTGCGAGTGAGCCCTTGGTCCGCAGCGGTGCCATGGCTTCGCGTATGGCTCAGCTTATGGTTGTCGATGCCCTGTACGCTGCTTACGTTGCCAGCGACTACGAACGAGCGACGCATGTCATTAAGCAAAACTACATCGAGAAACAGGAAAGATGAGGTGAATGAAATGCTCGATTTAACAAAATTCACGACCGAACAGCGTAATCAAAGGTCAATGGACCTCGATACGATGACATCGCTGCAAATCGTCACGACGATGAACGATGAGGATCTTCGTGCCGTCCAGTCGGTCACAAAAGTGTTGCCCCAGGTTGCCACAGCAATCGACTGGGCTGCTGAGGCACTCGAGCGCGGCGGGCGCGTCTTTTACATGGGCGCAGGCACCAGCGGTCGTCTGGGCGTACTCGACGCTTCGGAGTGTCCGCCCACGTTTGGCGTGTCACCCGATCTGATTGTCGGGCTCATTGCCGGAGGCGAGACGGCGTTTATCAAGGCTGTCGAAGGTGCCGAAGACAGCGAGGAGCTTGGCGCGAGCGACCTGCGGGGGCGTGGACTCTCGGACAAGGATCTTGTCGTTGGCCTGGCGGCAAGCGGTCGTACTCCCTATGTGGTGGGCGGCCTTGTGTACGCCAAGGCAACTGGGTGCAAGACGATCGCAATTGCCTGCAACCAAGGGTCGAAGATCGGGGAGAGCGCAGATCTTGCCATTGAACCCGTGCCCGGTCCCGAGGTACTGACCGGCTCAACGAGGCTCAAGGCGGGAACGGTTCAAAAGCTCATTCTCAACATGATTTCGACCGGTGCCATGGTCAAGATCGGCAAGGTATACCAAAACCTGATGGTCGATGTGCAGCAGACGAACGAGAAGTTGGTGGTGCGCGGCCAGAACATCGTGATGGAGGCGACCGGCTGCACGCGCGAGTGCGCTATTCAGGCGCTTGCAGATGCCGGCGGCCACGTAAAAACCGCTATTGTCTCGGTACTGCTGGACTGCGATGCCGAGCAGGCTGCGGTAGCTCTTGAGCGAGCGCGAGGCCATGTCCGTGCTGCGGTGAGTGGCCATGAGAAGAGCAATGCCGATGCCCAATAGGTGCGCGGCGTGAGCTGATATGACATCCAGACGAGATACCCAATACAAGGAGGAGTTATGACGAACAAAGAGCTGGCTCAAAAGCTGCTGGACCTTTTGGGCGGTAAAGACAACGTGCTGGCAAACGCGGCGTGCATGACGCGCCTGCGCGTGACCGTCAAAGACACGGGCAGCGTCGACACGGAGGGCATTAAGGCACTCGACGGCGTGATGGGCCTGGTCGAGGACGACACGATGCAGATCGTGCTGGGGCCGGGCAAGGTGAATAAGGTGCTCGAGGAGTTCTCCAAGCTCACCGGCCTTGCGAAAGGCGTTGCTGACGAGAGCGTGGTCGACGCTGCGGCCACAAACAAGGCCGCGCAGAAGGCCAAGTACGAGTCCAAGCCGGTTCAGGCTTTCCTCAAGAAGATTTCCAATGTCTTCGTCGCCCTGCTTCCCGGCATCATTGCGGCTGGCCTTATCAACGGTATCTGCAACGTCATTAACGTCTCGACGGCAGGTGCGCTTGCGGGCGAGTGGTGGTACCAGGGCATTCGTTCCATGGGCTGGGCCCTGTTTGCCTATCTGCCCATCTTGGTGGGCTATAACGCGGCACGTGAGTTTGGTGGCTCCGCTGCGCTGGGCGGCATCGCCGGCATGATGTGTATCGCCAACAGTGCCATGCCCCTGCTTGCGCCTGGCGCGGCTGATCCTGCCACTGCCATCCTGCTGCCGCTCACCAATGCGCAGTACAACCCCGCAGCGGGCGGTATGATCGCGGCTCTTATCGCTGGCGCATTTTTTGCCTGGATGGAGCGTCAGATTCGCAAGGTTATGCCCAACGCACTCGACACGTTCTTGTCCCCGCTGCTGGTGCTCATCATCGGCGCCTTTGCTCTGATGCTCGTCATCCAGCCGGTCGGCGCATGGCTGACGACTGCCATCTTTAGCGTTTTGACCTTTATCTTCGAGAAGCTGGGCGTCCTGGGCGGCTATATCCTGTCGGCAGGCTTCTTGCCGCTGGTTTCCGTCGGCCTGCATCAAGCGCTCACGCCGATCCACGCTATGCTCAACGATCCCGACGGCGCTACCAAGGGCATCAATTATCTGCTTCCCATCCTTATGATGGCTGGCGGCGGTCAGGTCGGTGCCGGTCTGGCGCTGTACTTTAAGACCAAGAACGCCAAGCTCAAGAAGTACGTCGCAGAATCCATTCCCGTTGGCATCCTGGGTGTGGGCGAGCCTCTGATGTATGCCGTTACGCTGCCGCTCGTTCGTCCGTTTGTGACGGCCTGCCTGGGTGCCGGATTTGGCGGCGCGCTCGCGGCGCTGCTTCACATCGGCACGGTTTCTCAGGGCGTTTCCGGTCTGTTTGGCCTGCTGATCGTCGTTCCTGGCCAGCAGCTCGGCTACGTTGCCGCTATGCTGCTTGCCTATGCCGCCGGCTTTGTCCTGACGTGGTTCTTTGGCGTCGACGAGCAGAAGATCAACGAGTTCTTTGGCGAATAGTTTGATATCGCGAGCCGTGTTGCTCAGGGCTCGCGGCGCGCGGCAGATTTCTTGATGCTATGGTTGTGCCGGCGGGGCTAACTGCTCCGCCGGCTTTTTTAAAGGAGCGTTGAAACGTGAAAACGGGTATTTCGATTTATCTTTCCAGCCCTCTGCAGGATATTGAGCGGACGATTGGGCACGGTGCCGCGGCGGGTGCGCGCTATGCGTTTACCTCACTGCATATTCCCGAGGATGGGGGAGCGGCGTATGCCGATAAGATCCGTCATGTGCTGTCGCTGCTTTCCGCCCGCGGCATTGCGCTCATTGCCGATGTGGGACCGCGCACGTGCGATTTGCTCGGGCTTGAGCGCATCGAGGACCTGCGCGATCTGGGGTTGGAATACCTTCGTTTGGACTATGGCTTTAGCGCCCAGCGGGTCGCGGAGCTGTCCGGTGTATTTCGCATTGTGGTCAATGCATCGACGGTGAGTTCTGATGAAATCGCATCGTGGCGTGAGGCCGGTGCCGATGTGACTCGTTTTGCTGCCTGCCACAATTTTTACCCCAAGCCTTATACCGGTTTAGCTCTGGAGGACATTGCTCGGGTGAATCTTCGTCTTGCGGCGCTTGGATTCGAAATCGTGGCTTTTGTGCCGGGTGATGCCAACGTTCGCGGGCCGGTATTCGAGGGGCTGCCGACGGTCGAGGCACAGCGCGGTCGCGCGTCAAAGGTTGCCCTCAACATGCTTGAGCTCGCACATGGCGCCGATTGCGACATTGTGTTGGTCGGCGACCCCGATCTTTCCGATGCGGGCTGGGCGCAGTTTGCTCAAGTTTCCGCCGGATACGTGGACCTGCAATGCGAGCTTGAGTCTGGTTATGCCTATGTACGTGGGCAGATTCATCACGACCGGCCCGATTCGAGTGTCCTCATCTTTAGGTCTCAGGAGTCACGTACGAAGCTTAAGCCGGATTCCGTGCCGATGGATGCCGGTGCCGGCCTGTCGCGAAAGATGGGGTCGATCGCTGTGAGCAATAGCGGCTATGGGCGCTACGAAGGCGAGCTTGAGATTGCGCGGGTCGATCTTCCCGGTGACGAGCGCATGAACGTTGCGGGTCATATCACGCCCGAGGCAATGGAGCTGCTGCCGTTCATCAAACGCGGATTCGGGGTACGGTTCGTTTAGTGTGTGACCCGTGGGCTACAATTGGCCCATCATGCGAAGGCGCCTCGTATGGCGTGTGCCTGCGTTGGCCGATCTATATTCGGAGGATTCCCATGACCGTACTGTTTGTTGAATATCCCAAGTGCTCGACCTGTAAGAAGGCCAAGGCATGGCTGGACGAACACGGGGTAGAGTATATCGACCGCGATATCGTTTTGGACAATCCCACGGCTGATGAGCTTGCGACCTGGATTGCTCGTTCGGGGCTGCCGGTGCGGCGCTTCTTTAATTCGTCGGGCATGAAATATCGAGAGCTGGGCCTGAAGGCGCGTCTGGATGCGGGCATGACGGATCGGGAGTGCTACGAGCTGCTGGCAACCGACGGCATGCTGGTCAAGCGTCCGCTGTTGGTGGGCGACGACTTTGCGATTCCCGGCTTTAGGGAAGCGGCTTGGGCCGAGGTGCTGCTGTAGTGGCTGCGGAAAGTGCGTCCCGTTTTGAGCTCGGATTCCGGGACGCAGTTTCCGGTTGAAGGGGCTAGCGGAAACCGTATCCCAGTTTGAGCGCGAAATCCGGGATACGGTTTCCGTTTGGGGCCTCTAGGGGAAAGCGCGTCCCGTTCTGGACGTAAATTCCGGGATGAGCTTTCCGGTTGGCGGGCATGCGCACTATCCCGGCTGGCGGGCATATGCGCTAATCCTCAAGCTGTGCCCATTCGTGCGGATCGTAGACCTTTACGTGCTTGTTGGGCTTGCCGCTCCAGTACTCTTCGTCCATAAAGGGCAGATATGCCTGAATACCGGGGCAGATAAAGGGAATCCGCTGCTGTTGCAGTCGCTCACGCTGGCGCTGCTCCAGGTGTGCCTCGGATATGACGGTCGGCATACCGGACAGCTCGACGAGGCTTGCCTGGATTCGTTTAAGGTCGGGGAGTCCCGCGTGCCATGACATCCGCATGATCAAAAAGGATGCACGGCGGTATTTTGCCTGCATCACCGTGATGGCGGGGCGCAGTGTGGCATGGATTTTGTCCCGTTCGGGCCAAAGGTCAGCAGTGATCTCGAGGCCCAGGGTCTCCCATAGGTAATCAAGCTCTTCGTCCATGGTGCCTCGATATCTACGTGATCATTGATACTTCGATTGTGTTGCCTGGTGCTATCGTTTTCACGGTAGAATCTGCCAACGGTTGACGGCTACCGCTCGCGGCGTTTTGCCCTTCGTGTACAGCGGTTGGCTTCACAGGTCCTTCACGGGTTGGACTAAATTAGGCCAATTTGACTGAATTTCAAAAAAGTCAAAATTAGGGCTTGCGTCACGGCGGGACTTCCCGTATATTTCTTTCTTGCGCAAAGGCACAGCCGAGCGCAGCGATGCAGTCATTGGGATGTCGTCTAATGGCAGGACAGCGGATTCTGGTTCCGTCAATGGGGGTTCGACTCCCTCCATCCCAGCCATTGCATTTGCTACATATGGCCCGTTCGTCTAGCGGTTTAGGACGCCGCCCTCTCAAGGCGGAGATCACCAGTTCGAATCTGGTACGGGCTACCAAAATTGAACGCCCGGGCCTCGTAAGAGACCCGGGTTTTGTGTATTGACCGATGTTTAAGGCGCGCGTTGAGTCTGCCGCCCGGACCGAGGAGTTGTCATGGACCTGCCCATCAGCTTGCAAGACATCACATATGCCGAGAACTATCTGGCGCAGGGCGACCTGGCTACGGCGACGCCGCTGCTGGAGCGCCTGGTGGAGCTCGCCGAGGAGTATATCGACGCCGAGTGCAAGACGGAGGAGAAGCGCCAATACTTCAGCTTCGATAGCAAGTTTGAGCGCTTGGCCTATCGCCGCGTGGAGAAGGATCCGCGCGAGCTCGTGCAGGTTGAGGTGCCGTTTGACCGCCTGTACTCTGACATGGCGTTTGCCTACATTCGCCAGCAGGATTATGTGAGCGCTCGTAATGCCTTGATGCAGGCTGTGCGTTGGGACCCCATGAACTGCAACTATCGCTTGGATTTGGCCGAGCTGTTCCGCGCTCTCGAGGACAAGCAGGAGTGGGCTTCGCTTTCGTTTTCGGTGCTGGAGCGTGCAAGCGATGGCAAGTGCGCCGCCCGCGCTTACGCCAATCTGGGACAGTACTTCTTGGAGCCCGAGACCGAGAACATTTCGGCTGCCGTGGGCTGCGCGCGTCTGGCGCTGCGCCTGGCGCCCAACGATACGCATACGACGCGCCTGCTCAACAAGATCCATACTACCTATCCGGATGCCGCCGAGGAGAGCGACGAGCACGTGATGGGCGAGCTGGCGTTGCAGGGCGTTCCGACCTCACCTTCGGCCGAGATTGCAATCTGCCTGATTATGTGCGCGACCGATGCTGCAAGCGACGGCGACAAGCAGGAGGCGACGCGCCTGACGGTGCGTGCTCGCGACTTGGTGGGCGAGGAAGCCTGCGCGGCGATTATCAAACTGGTGCGCGAGAGCGATGCCGAACTCAATGCCGAGCGCAAGGCAAAGCGCGAGGCTGCGGGCTCAAACGCCGATGGCGCCAAGGAGGCCGACGATGCCCAGTAAGCGCGAGCGCAAACTCATCTCCAAGAATCGCTCGGCACATCACGAGTACTTTATCGATGAGACATTTGAGTGCGGCATTGAACTGAGCGGCACCGAGGTCAAGTCGATTCGCGAGCGCGCCTGCCAGATCACCGATACCTTCGCGCTGATCCGCGGCGGGGAGTGCTGGCTCGTCGGCCTGCATATCCATCCTTATAGCCATGGTGGCGTGTGGAATCGCGATCCCGACCGTCGGCGTCGTCTGCTGCTGCACCGCAAGGAGATCGACTTTCTTGACGGCAAACTTCGCAACCGTGGTTATGCGCTGGTTCCGTTGGAGCTCTACTTTAATACCGACGGCCGCGTAAAGCTGCTGCTGGGTCTGGGTCGCGGCAAGAAGCTCTACGACAAGCGCGAGGACATGGCCAAGCGTGATGTCCAACGCGAGATCGACCGCGCCCTTAAGGAACGCAACCGCTAGGCACTCTGCATAAGTTGCGGTGGAATACGGACTGTTTTGCCTGTTTGAGGGGCTATTCAGTCCCTATTTCACCGCAACTGCGGGCGTCTCATCTTTCTTACTGTTCTGACACATATGTCTCAAAGGCGGCGTCCGTTATGGGTGCCGCCTTTTTTTGTGGGTACATACATTCATGAGGTTCCAACCCGAGCTAGGGGAGTGATCGTTATGGACAAAACTGCGTTCTTTACCATGCCGAGCGGTCTGTACGTGGTGAGCGCTGCGGCAGACGGGCTGCGTGCCGGCTGCGTCATCAACACTGCGGTGCAGGTGACGTCCATGCCGCCGCGTATTTCGGTTGCCGTGAACAAGGACAATGTCACCTCGGGCGTCATCGCATCGGCCAAAGCGTTCGCGCTGACCGTGATCGATCAGACGGCCGACATGCTCTACATCGGTAACTTTGGGTTCCGCACCAGCAGCGATTATGACAAGTTTGCCAAATACGAGACCCGCGAGACGGCTCTGGGCATGCCCTATGTGCCCGAGCACGCGGCGGCCCTGTTTAGCTGCCGTTTGATCGACACTGTGGATGTGGGCACGTATCTGCTGTTTATTGGCGAGGTCGAGGATGCCGAGCGCCTGAGCGACGAGACGCCGCTGACGTACGACTACTATCACAAGGTGCTAAAGGGCAAGACGCCGCCCAAAGCCTCGTCGTATCAAGGCTAGAAATGTTCTAAAAATACTTGCATTATACTATTGAGAATATATACTAATAAGTAAGTACACCAGCAGTCACGTTCGAGAGGAGAACATCATGGCTGAGGAAAAGAAGACGTATAAGTTTGTGTGCACCGTTTGCGGTTACGAGGTTGAGGTCGACACGCCCGAGCTGCCCGAGGATTACGTGTGCCCGGTGTGCGGCGTCGGTCCCGATCAGTTTGAGCTCGTCGAGGAGTAACTCGCAGGCACACGGCGAAAGCCGAACATAGCTCTGTCCAAGGGTCCCGGTCGAATTCTCGGCCGGGACCCTTTTGATTTATCTGACGGTTTAAAACGGTCTCACGTGTTACAGATTAAGACGTTATATCTGGACAGTCACGCCATCTCAATTACATTCCCGTTAGCAGCACGATGTCGAGAATCGTCACGATGACGCCGATCCCTACGAGCAGCGCGTTGAGTGGGCGCGAGTTGGCGTATTTGCCCATGACGCGGCGCGAACTGGTGAGTCGTATGAGCACAAAGACCGTAATCGGCAACTGAAGCGACAACAATGCCTGACTCCAGATGAGACCTTCAAAAGGATTTGGGACGACCAGGCACGCCGTCACTGCGCCGACGAAACAGGCCGCCACCCCGATCGAGGAATGTCGGTCGTGGATGTCGTATTCCTCGTCGAACATGCCCGCGGTGATGGTGCCTGCCGCCATGCCCACCGTCACACTACTCGATATGCCCGCAAACAGCAGTGCCACCGCAAAGATGGTCGAGCTTGCCGGGCCCAGAATGGGGGAGAGCGTGTCCGCTGCGACGGCGAGGTCGTCTACGACAATGCCGTGCGCAAAGAAGGTCGTTGCGGCCAGGATGACCATGGCCGAGTTGATCGCCCAGCCCACGCCCATCGAAAAGAGCGTGTCGAAGAGCTCGTAGCGCAGGCGTTCTTCGATAACCTGCTCGCCTTGGCCTTCGAAGTGCATGGATTGGATGACCTCGGAGTGCAGGAAGAGGTTGTGGGGCATAACGACCGCGCCTAGGACACTTACGATAATCGCAGCCGAGCCGGTGGGCATACTGGGTGTGATCCAGCTTGCGGCGGCCTGCGGCCAGTCGACCTTGACTAGCGTGAGCTCGGCCAAAAACGAGAGTCCTACCACGCCCACGAAGGCGATGATCCAGCGTTCGGCGCGTTTGTAGGAGCTTGTCATGAGCATGGCAACCGATGCCGCCGCGACGATGATGCAGCCGCCGCGTACGGGCAGGCCAAAGAGCATTTGAAGCGCGATTGCACCGCCCAGGACTTCGGCCATGGCGGTGGCGATGGTCGCGAGATAGGCGCTGGCGAGTACCGCGCGTCCCACGATGCGGGGGAGGTAGCGTGTCGTGGCCTCGGCAAGACAGGTGCCCGTGGCGATGCCCAGGTGCGCCGCGTTGTGCTGCAACGCGATGAGCATAATCGTGGACAGCGTGACGATCCACAGCAGCGCGTAGCCAAACTGCGAGCCCGCGGCCATATTGGAGGCCCAGTTGCCCGGGTCGATAAAGCCGACGGTCACGAGTAGCCCGGGGCCGATGTGCCGGGCGATATCCAGACCTCCGTGGCCTCCGGTGCGGTGCGAGCCAAAGTGTTGTTTGAGATGGTTGAGCATGGTGCGCTCCTGCGTGTCGTTTGTTTGACGCCGCAAAGGATACCTGTTTTAGGCTAAAAAGTTAACCAAGACTAACAAAATTGTTGTATTTGGATAGGCTGGTGAAAGGGGATTGCCGAAATGTCTTGATCTGTAACAACTAGGGATGGAAATTGGGTCTTACTGTTACAGATTGAGATGTTTGAAGAGGTGAGTTTGCAGGCCGAACTTGGGGCCTATGTTGTCGCCCTTGAGGTCGGCGGTGTCCACTCGTAGGGCGTGCGTTACGCGATTGTTTCGAAACGGGCGGGAAACACAACGGACCGGTGATGCTTCTAGTATGCCTAGTCAACTGACTGTCTAACACCTAGGGGAGGATCGCGATGCAGGCAGATTCCGCTCAGCAGCAGGGCCTTTATCGCCCCGAATTCGACCACGATGCATGTGGCATCGGCGCGCTTGCCGATATCAACGGTGAGCGCCATCACCAGATTCTGGACGATGCACTGTCCATTCTGGTTAACTTGGAGCACCGCGGTGGTACGGGACTCGAGAAGAACACCGGCGACGGCGCTGGCATCCTGTTCCAGGTTCCACATCACTTTTTCCGTAAAGAGGCTCAAAAGTGCGGTCAGATTCTGCCGGCAGAGGGCGACTATGGCGTGGCCATGCTGTTCTTCCCGCAGGACGACAAGGGTGTAGAGGATGCCCGCCGCGTGTTTGAGGAGGGCTGCGCCGAAGCCGGCGTGCCGCTGCTCTTTTGGCGCGAGGTGCCCGTCGACCCGCACGACCTGGGCGAGACGGCCCGCGCCTGCATGCCCACAATCTTGCAGGCCTTCCTGGGCCGCCCCGACGACACGCCCGCCGGCGACGCCTTCGAGCGCCGCCTGTATGTGTGCCGCCGCACCATCGAGAAGAAGGCCGACGCCGAGTTCGCCTTGCGCGACAAGATCTTCTACGTCTGCTCCATGAGCTCGCGCACCATCGTGTACAAGGGCATGCTGGTCGCCACGCAGATGCGCCGCTTCTTCATCGATCTCAACGACGCCGCCGTCAAAACGGCCGTGGCGCTCGTCCACTCGCGCTACTCCACCAACACCACGCCCAGCTGGGAGCGTGCGCACCCCAACCGTTTTATCATTCACAACGGCGAGATCAACACCCTCAAGGGCAACGTCAACTGGATCCGCGCTCGCGAACCCAACCTGTACAGCCCCGTGTTGCAACATGATCTTGAGCGCGTGATGCCCATCATCAACCGCGAGGGCTCCGACTCCGCGATTCTGGACAATGTGCTTGAGTTTTTGGTCATGAACGGCCGTCCGCTCACGCGTGCCGCGTCCATGCTGCTGCCCGAGCCGTGGGACCACAACGACAGCCTGAGCGAGGAGCGCCGCGCCTACGACGCCTACCAGTCCATGCTCATGGAGCCCTGGGACGGCCCGGCCGCCATCGCCTTTACCGACGGCCGTACCCTGGGTGCTGCCCTCGACCGCAACGGCCTGCGTCCCGCCCGCTACTATGTGACGCGCGACGGTCGCTTTATGCTGGCAAGCGAGGTGGGCACCATCGAGGTGAGCCCCGAGAACATCCTGACGAGCGGCTGTCTGGGGCCGGGCCAGATGCTCGAGGTCGATTTTGCCCGCGGTCGCGTGATCTACAACGATGAGCTGCGCGCCCGTTACGCTAAGGAAAAGCCCTACCGCGACTGGATCGCCGAGGAGACGCTGACCGTCGACGCGCTCGACAAGCCCGTCGCGCCCACGCCCGCCGAGGATACCGAGGTGCCCGCCGCCGTGCGCATGGCCAAGCTCGGGTATCACTGGGATGATGTTGACGAGGTCGTGCGCCCCATGGCCCAGCAGGGCAAGGCCCCGCTCGCCTCGATGGGCATCGACGCGCCGCTGGCCTGCCTGTCCAAGAAGACGCGCTCGTTCTTTGACTACTTCTATCAGCTGTTCGCTCAGGTCACGAACCCGCCGATCGACGCCCTACGCGAGCATATGGTCACCTCGACCACGCTCTACCTGGGCAACCACGGCAACCTGCTCGAGGATTCCCGCACGGCCTGCCAGCTGGTGCGCTTGGAGCGTCCGCTGCTGAGCGAGGAGGAGTTCGAGCGTATCTGCGCCATCGACCGCGTGGGCTTTAAGACCCGCCGTTTCCGTGCCGTCTACCGCCGCGACGCCGGCGAGGGCGCGCTGCAGGCTGCGCTCAAGCAGCTTGCAGAGGATGTTGAGGCTGCGGTCCGCGACGGCGTGAACATCGTGGTGTTGAGCGATCGCGCCGCTGCGGGTGAGGTGCCCGTGCCGTCGCTGCTCGCCGTGGGCTGCGTGCACAACCACCTGATCCGGGCCGGCGTGCGTACCTTTGCCGACATCGTGGTGGAGTGCGGCGACGCCGTGTCTCCGCACGACTTTGCGGCACTGGTGGGCTACTCCGCGAGCGGCATCTATCCGTACAACGCACATGCGTGCATCCGCGATCTGGCGGCACGCAGCGACCTGGGCGTGACGGCCGAGCAGGGCATCGCCAACTACAACAAGGCTGCGACCGCCGGCATCGTTTCCATCATGTCCAAGATGGGCATCTCCACGGTGCAGAGCTACCATTCGGCGCAGATCTTCGAGGCCGTGGGCTTTACGCCGGAGTTCGTCAACGCGTACTTCGCCGGCACGGTGAGCCGTGTGGGCGGTATGGGTGTCGAGGACGTCGAGCGCGAGCAGAATGAGCACTACGACGCCGCGCTCGCTATCCTCAAGAGCCCGGCTCCCGATCAGCTGCCCACGCTGGGTCTGACCAAGTGGCGCCCGCTCGGCGGCGAGGATCACCTTATCGACCCGCAGACCGTCTACCTGCTGCAGACCGCCTGCCGCGAGGACAGCTACGACACCTTTAAGGAGTACAGCGCCCGCCTGCACCGCACCGGCCGTGCCGTGCGCCTGCGTGACCTGCTGGACTTTAATGCCAACGGTCGCACGCCGGTTTCGCTCGACGAGGTGGAGCCCGCGCTCAACATCGTCCGTCGCTTTAACACCGGCGCCATGTCGTACGGTTCCATCAGCAAAGAGGCACACGAGTGCATGGCCATCGCCATGAACCGCCTGCACGGTCGTTCCAACTCGGGCGAGGGCGGCGAGGATCCGCGTCGCGAGACCCCGCTGGCCAACGGTGACTCCAAGAATTCCGCCATCAAGCAGGTGGCAAGCGCGCGCTTTGGCGTGACGAGCCGCTACCTGTGCAGCGCCTTCGAGATTCAGATCAAGATGGCCCAGGGCGCCAAGCCCGGTGAGGGCGGTCACCTGCCCGGCAAGAAGGTCTACCCCTGGATTGCCGAGGTCCGTCAGTCCACGCCCGGCATCGGCCTGATTTCGCCTCCGCCGCACCACGACATCTACTCCATCGAGGACCTGGCGGAGCTTATCTTCGATCTTAAGAACGCCAACCCCGGCGCGCGCGTGTCGGTCAAGCTGGTCAGCGAGGCCGGCGTCGGCACCATCGCCACCGGCGTGGCCAAGGGCGCTGCCGACAAGATTTTGATCAGCGGCCACAATGGCGGCTCGGGTGCCGCTGCGCGCGACTCTATCTGGCACGCGGGTCTGCCGCTGGAGCTTGGCCTTGCCGAGGCCCAGCAGACGCTGCTGCAAAACGGTTTGCGCTCACGCGTGGTGCTCGAGGCCGATGGCAAGCTCATGGACGGCACCGACGTCGCCGTCGCCTGCCTGCTGGGTGCCGAGGAGTTTGGCTTTGCGACCATGCCGCTCATCTCCATGGGCTGCCTCATGCAGCGCGACTGCCAGCAGGATACCTGCCCGGCCGGCATCGCTACGCAAAACTGCCGCCTGCGTCGCGGCTTCCGCGGCAAGCCAGAGCACGTCGAGCACTTTATGCTCTTTGTTGCCGAGCAGCTGCGCGAGGTCATGGCGAGCCTGGGCTTCCGCACCATCGATGAGATGGTCGGCCATCCCGAGTGCTTGCGCCAGATCGAGGTCCCGGGCAACCGCAAGGCCAACCTGCTCGATCTGTCGCCCGTGCTGGCGAGTGCGACCTGTGAGTTTGGTGCCCATATCCCGGGTGCCGACGGCCGTCACTTCCTGCCGCAGATGGCCGCGGACAGCGAGCTCGACAAGACGCTCGACTCCACGTTGTTTGTGCCCTATACGGCCGATGCCCGTGCGCACCTGCGTCCGATTCGCTTCCGCGCCGATATCGCCAACGTCAACCGTTGCGTGGGCACCATCCTGGGTAACGCGGTGACCAAGGCGCATCCCGAGGGCCTGCCCGCCGGCTCCATCACCATCGATTGCGATGGTTCGGCCGGTCAGAGCTTTGGCGCCTTCCTGCCGCGCGGCATTACGCTCAACGTGTGCGGTGACGCCAACGACTACTTTGGCAAGGGCCTTTCGGGCGGCGAGGCGTCGGTGCGCCCTAACCCGCATGCGACCTACAAGTTCGACGAGAACATCATCGTGGGCAACGTTGCGTTCTTTGGCGCTACGAGTGGCCGCGGCTTCATTAACGGCCTGGCCGGCCAGCGCTTTGGCGTACGCAACTCCGGTGCCACGGTGGTGGTCGAGGGCTGCGGCAACCATGGCTGCGAGTACATGACGGGAGGTCTGGCGCTCATCCTGGGCGAGGTCGGGCAGAACTTCGCCGCCGGCATGACGGGCGGCGGGGCTTACGTCTTTGACCAGTACGGCACGCTCGATGCCCGTGTGAACCACGAGAGCGTTGAGCTTAAAGCCCCGACGGCCGGTGAGCTGGCGCAGATTCGTGCGCTCGTCCAGGAGCACGTGGACGCGACGCAGAGCCCGCGCGGCATTAAGCTGCTCTACAGCTTTGAGACGATGAGCAAGCACTTTGTGAAGGTCATTCCGACCGAGTACGAGCGCGTGCTGGCGATTGTCGCCGCCGCCGAGGCCGTCGGCAAGACGCATGAGCAGGCCGAGGAGCTGGCGTTTGACATTGTGACCGGTCGCGCCGACGCCGCCGATGTCGCTCGCTTTGATGTGGCGGGTGGTGTCGCTGGCGCTGTGCCCGCCGCCGCCAGCTCTGTTGCTTCGACCAAGAAGGAGGCGTAAGTGCCATGGGTAAGCCCGGTGCTTTTCTTGATATCGATCGCGTGACCCACGAGCTGCGCCCCGTGGAGGAGCGCAGCCGCGATTTCGATCCGCTGTACGTGGAGCTCGACGACGATGCGCGCCGTGCCCAGGCGAGCCGCTGCATGATGTGCGGTGTGGCGTTTTGTCAGATGGGCGCGAGCTTTGGCAAGGCACGTCCGAGCGGCTGTCCGCTGCACAACCTGATTCCCGAGTGGAACGAGCTGGTGTACCGCGGCCGTTGGGACGAGGCTGCCGAGCGCCTGTCACTCACCTCGCCCATGCCCGAGTTCACGAGTCGCGTGTGCCCGGCGCTGTGCGAGGCCGCATGCAACCTGGGCTCGGTCGATGGCCAGCCCACGACGATTCATGACAACGAGCGCGCGATTAGCGACCATGAGTGGGCCAACGGCGGTCCGCACCGCTTTGAGCCGGCAGGGGAGGGTGCACCCACGGTTGCCGTGGTGGGTTCCGGTCCCGCTGGTCTGGTGGCAGCATGGGAGCTTGCGCGTCGTGGCGCCCGCGTGACGGTGTTTGAGCGCGACGACCGCCCGGGCGGTCTGCTCATGTACGGCATTCCCAACATGAAGCTCGAGAAGTCCGTGGTCGAGCGTCGCGTGGCGCTCATGCGCGAGCTGGGCATTGTGTTCGAGCTGAGTGCCGACGTGAGCGATTCCAAGGTTACCGCCAAGCTCGACGACTTTGACGCCGTCGTGGTGGCTGCCGGCGCCCGTGCTCCGCGTGGGCTTTCGGCTGCGAACATTGATGCCCCGGGCGTGGTGTATGCCGTGGACTACCTGGCGGCTTCGATCGTCTCGGTGCTCGATGGCGGCGAGCCCGCGGTGAACGCGCGCGGCCTGGACGTTGTGGTCATTGGCGGCGGCGATACCGGTAACGACTGCGTGGGCACCGCGGTACGTCAGGGTGCGCGCAGCGTGCGCCAGTTTGAGTTCTTGCCGGCGGCGCCTGATGCGCGCGCGGCGAGCAGCCCCTGGCCGCAGTGGCCCAACGTGAAGAAGACCGATTATGGCCAGCAGGAGGCCATCGCTGCCATGGGCGGCGAGATGCGCGCTTGGGGTGTGGATACGCTCGAGGTACTGTTGGACAAGAAGGGCGCGGCCGCGGGCCTGCGCGTGGTCGATCTGGATTGGTCGGCTGGCAAGCCCGAGCGCATCGCGGGCTCCGAGCACGAGGTGCCGGCCCAGCTGGTGCTCATCGCCTGCGGCTTTACGGGTCCCGAGCATGGCGTGTTCGACGCCGTTGGCGTGCCTGTTGCCACCGCTGGTCGTCCGCTGCCGGTGATGGCTGCCGAGGGCTCGCACCTTGCGGCCCGTGTCGACGGCGTCGCCGCGGGCGCCACACCGGTATACGTGGCCGGCGATGCTCGCAATGGCAGTTCGCTCGTGGTAAGCGCCATGGCCGACGCCCTGGCCTGCGCTGCCGAAGTCGCCGAGGCGCTGGAGCTGTAAAGTAGTCATTTAAGAACGTTCCCAATGACTAGTCATTTTTTGTCTAGTCGTTGGGGACACTCTTTGCGAGCGATTTGCTCGTTTGTCGACGTACGGGTGTTTATTTGTCGACTTCTTGGGCTGTGGTCACCTGTTGTTTCTGTGGTGGCTGTGGGTATCTGGCTCAAAAGGGCGGGTTGGCCGTCTATGTTTACCTGCGGTTTTGTTGCGGTGCGCATTTTCGGTCAAGCTTTTCGTCAAGTGTTTGGTCAGCATCTGGTTTGCAGCCGGAGGCCTATTTTGCCCGCGCTGGTCGTGGCCGACCACCCTCCTCGTAAGCTCAAATTGAGGTCTATCAGTTTGAGGAGGATGCCATGACTGACCACGCTTTAGACCGAGCGCAGCTAGCCGAAGCCGTCGGCAACGATATTGCCGACATAGCCCATTTTTGGATGCTGCGGAAGTTCCAGTTTTTGGAGCCGGCGCGCGAACAGTTCGAGATCATTGTCGACCCGTGGCTCAGCTATTGCACCGAGCCTTCGCAAAACGAAATCATGGCCTACAACATGGCGTTTACCGATTGGCTGCTCTTCGAGCGCTCCTATCGCCATGGCAAGACGCTGCTCGAGCTGTATGTTGACGAGCCGCCGGCATCGCTTTCGCCTGCCTCGCTCAAGCGGCTCGAGCAGGTACGCGACACGCAGTATTTCTCGCGCTTTGGCATTTTGGACAAGGATCCTGCGAACGGCATAGTTGCGCTGAAGGATACGCGCACCGACCGTCGCTTTGATGTCTACGACCCGCATATCGTGCAAAAGGAGCATTGGAGCGACGGCGCGATTGCGGTGCGCCTCGCTTGCGTCGACGATGTCTGGCTGACGGCGGGACAGCTCTATCTGTACGACATCGCGCGCCTGAGTGACACGGCAGTCGATGGGCCGGGTGCGGTGCATCCGGAGGACCTGCAGGATGGCTTTGACACCTCGTGCATCAGCTTCTTTTTGCGCCTGGTCCGCGACATCATGGGCGCCCAGGGGCGGTACGTGAAGTCGCTCAACATCTACGAGCAGGAGTGGGAGTAGGGGGTGTGGCTGGTGTCGCCCTGCTGCCCTGACTTTGTCTCAATCTGTAACGTTTGGCGGCTGTTTGGGCCCGTAACTGTTACAGATCGAGACATTCCCCTGATGTTGCTGGGGTGGGGCTGCAACGTATTCCGTCCCCCCCACATCCCCTCTTCCCTCCGTTAACCGATATGTCCGCAGCAATCCTGCCGCGCTGGATAATAATGGACAGATGTTCAAGTTTTCTGAGGGGGAGGAGCTCGATATGGCGTCTGCCGATCGTTCTACGTTGTTTATCAATGCGACCATTCTGGATGGTTCGGAGCATATGGAGCCGCAACCCGATATGGCCGTGGCCGTTGAGCGCGGTGTCATCACATGGATGGGGCCGAGTGCTGTGGCGCAGGCGCCCGCGGGTGCCGAGGTTATCGACCTGGGTGGTGCGTATCTCATGCCCGGTCTCATCAATATGCACGTGCACCTGTGCGGCTCGGGCAAGCCTGTCTCGGCCGGCGATGCGGGCGCGCTGATGAAGAAGCTCGATAATCCCGTGGGCCGCACCATCGTCCGCCGCATCCTCAAAGGCAGTGCCCAGCAGCAGCTAGCAAGCGGCGTGACCACGGTGCGCGGCGCGGGCGACCCGCTGTTTGCCGATCTGGCCGTGCGCGATGCTATCGATGCCGGCAAGTATCAGGGTCCTCGCCTGGTGGCGCCGGGAACGGGCATCACGGTGCCGGGCGGCCATGGTGCGGGCCTGTTCGCCCAGGTGGCCAACAGTCCCGCCGAGGCAGCCGAACAGGTGCGCGACCTGTATGCGCGTGGTGCCGACGTCATTAAGCTGTTCGTGACGGGCGGCGTGTTCGATGCGACCGAGGTGGGCGAGCCGGGCGTGCTGCGTATGCCAGTGGAGGTTGCCGCGGCGGCATGCAAGGCGGCGCACGATATGGGCCTTCCGGTTATGGCCCATGTCGAGAGTACCGAGGGCGTGAAGGCCGCGCTTGAGGCCGGCGTTGACACGATTGAGCACGGCGCTCCGTTGACACCCGAAATCTTGGAGCTGTACCGTGGCGCCGCGGGCACGCAGCTCGAGGGGCGTGCTCCGAGTGTGACCTGCACTATCAGCCCGGCGCTGCCGTTTGTATTGCTCGACCCGGAAAAGACCCATTCTACCGATACGCAAAAGAAGAACGGCGACATCGTGTGCTCGGGCATCATCGAGAGCGCCCGTGCCGCACTGGAAGCTGGCGTTAAGGTGGGCCTTGGCACGGACTCAAGCTGCCCGTTCGTGACGCAGTATGACATGTGGCGCGAGGTCGCCTATTTTGCCAAGTATGTCGACGTGAGCAACGCCTTCGCACTGCATACAGCCACGCAGGTTAATGCCGAGCTGCTGGGGCTGGGCGGCGATACTGGCGCGATCGAGTGCGGCAAGGCTGCCGATATCTTGGCAACGCGCGAGAATCCTCTCGATAATCTGTGCGCTCTGCGTGAGCCGATACATGTGATGTGTCGCGGTGATCTGGTACGCAAGCTCAAGGTGAAGCGTATTCCCGAGGTGGACGCCGAGCTCGACGCGATTATGGCCATGCCGGCTGAGGCGCTGGCCGAGGAGCTTGCCCGCGACGGCGTGGCGTAAGCGCGCGATATGGCGATGCGAAAAAGGGACAATCCTTTTGTCATAATCAGAAAAAGCCGAGGTCCCGGTGCGAGGCCTCGGCTTTTATTTGTCCTATGGTGTAGCGGCTATGAGCGCGTCTCCATCTTGGCGTGGCACTTGGGGCAGGTGACGCGAATCTTGCCCTTGCCCTTGGGGACGGAGAGCATCTGGCCGCAGTTGGGGCACTTGAGGTATGCCGTGGTCTTGCGACCCTTCCACATCTTCTTGGCTGTGCGCTTGGCGCGCTCAAAGTCTTCCTTGCTCGTTCCGGCTGCGCGTGAGGTGCTGGCCGCTGCGGCGCCGGCGCCCAAGCTGGCGACAAACTTGCCCAAGCCGGGAACATTGGCGGTCGCGGCGACAAAGGCCTCGTTCTCCTTGTGACGTGCGTCGATATTTTTGGACAGGCCGCGCAGCACGCCAATCACGATTACGGCGATGGCAATCCAGCTGAGCCACTGGATGCGGGCTATCGATCCGATCATGGCGATGATAATGCCTGCGAAGCCCATCACGACGGTGAGTTCGTCAGCGCCATTGCGGCCCTTCATAAAGTCATTCATGCAAATTGCCTTTCATTCGATATGCCGCACGCCTTTATACCCGATTTAGAGCAAGGGGGACAGGTTAATCTGCACCAATGTGGTGCAAACGTACCTGTCCCCAATGCCCCAATTACTTGGAGAGTTTGTCGACGACGCGTTCGATTTCGGCGAGTTTGGCGGCTTTGAGGTCTTCGTCGCCCGATTCGATTGCCGAAGTCACGCAGCCCTCGATATGCGCCTTGAGCACGTCGGCGTTAATGCGCGCGAGGAGCGCCTGTGTTGCCATGAGCTGCGTGGAGATGTCGACGCAATAGCGGTCCTCATCGACCATCCGCAAGATGCCGTCGATCTGGCCGCGTGCCGTTTTGAGCATGCGGGTCACCGATTTGTGGTCTGCCATCATGGCGGGTCCTCGTTTCTGGTCGATCTTCCGGATGTCCCCGTCAGTTGCGGTGAAATACGGACTGTTTAAGGGCCTAGGGCGGCTCAACAGTCCGTATTTCACCGCAACTTCTGAGGGGGCAGGTGGCGCCTGCTACGCGGCGGTTACGGACAGGGCATGGAATTTCTCGCCGGCGCCCTCGACGGCGGCGGCGAGCTGCTCGGCGGTCACGGTGTCGGCGCACTCTACCTGGACGGTCTGGGTCTCGTGATCGGCATCGGCGTCGGTCACGCCGGCAACGTTGAGCAGCGCGGTCTCGACGGTGGCATCGCAATGGCCGCACATGAGGCCGGAAGTCTTGATTGTGAAACGCATGGATATTCCTCTCTGTTGTGTCGGCTTTCCCAGGCACCCGACCTTGACCTTCAAGCCGTCGCTCGCGTACCAAAGTACGCGTCGCTCCTCTTTCAGGTCAATCTCGGGCACCTGGAAAACCCGTTCTAAATGGACTTAATGGTGAGCTTATTTTGCCACTTTTGGCTTAAAGGATTTTAAGCGCAGCGCATTGCTTACGACGCACACGCTCGACAGGCTCATGGCCGCGGCGCCAAACATCGGCGAGAGTTGCCAACCGGTGAGGGGGAAGAACACACCCGCCGCCAGCGGAATGCCGATGCCGTTGTAGAACAGCGCCCAGAACAGGTCCTGCTTGATGTTGCGGATCGTGGCGCGCGAAAGCTCGATGGCGCGGGCGACATCCATGAGGTCGCTGCGCATGAGAACCACATCTGCCCCTTCTTTGGCGATGTCGGCGCCGGTGCCGATAGCAAGGCCCACGTCGGCGCGCGCCAGGGCGGGGGAGTCGTTGATGCCGTCGCCTACCATGGCGACCTTGCCGCCCACATCCTGCAGCTCGCGGACGTGGCGCTCCTTGTCGACAGGGAGGACGTCGGCGATGACCTGTTCGCTGCTCAGCCCCACGCGGCGGGCGATGGCCTCGGCCGTCACGCGGTTGTCGCCGGTGAGCATGCGCACGTCGACGCCAAGCGAGCGCAGTGCGGCGATGGCCCCGGCGCTCGTCTCCTTGACCTCGTCCGCCACGGCGATGGTACCGACAAGCTCGCTGTTCTTGGCAAAGAACAGCGGCGTCTTGCCCTCGGCCGCGAACTGTTCGGCAAGGCCGGCGGGAACCTTCACGCCCAGCTCGTCCATCAGACGCACGTTGCCGGCGGCGATGACATTCTGCCCCTCGCGTGCCGTAACGCCTCGCCCGGGCACGGCGGTAAAGTCCTCGACCATGCGTGCGACGATTCCGCGCGCCTCGCACTCGGCCATAATCGCCTCGGCCAGCGGGTGCTCGCTTGAGCGCTCCAGCGCAGCGGCCAGCTTGAGCAACGCCTTTTCGCTCATGGCGGGCGAGCCGTCAGCGCGCGTGGCTACCGTGATATCGGTCACAGCCGGCTTGCCGCGGGTGACGGTGCCCGTCTTGTCGAGCACCACGGTGCCCACGCTGCGTAGGTTCTCCAGCGCCTCGGCGCTCTTAAACAGAATGCCCATTTCGGCGCCCTTGCCGGTGCCGACCATAATGGCGACGGGCGTGGCCAGGCCCAGCGCGCACGGGCAGCTGATCACCAGCACGGCGACGGCGGAGGTGAGCGCTTCGTTCACGCTTCCGGTCAGTGCCGTCCACACCACGAAGGTCACGGCCGAGATCATGAACACCACGGGCACGAACACGCCGGCGACCTTGTCGGCCATGCGGGCGATGGGCGCCTCGGTGGCGTTGGCGTCCTCGACGAGCTGGATAATCTTGGCGAGCGACGTGTCGGCGCCCACGCGTGTGGCACGGAAGGTAAACGAGCCGGTGCGGTTGACAGTGGCGGCGTTGACGGTGTCGCCGGCGGTCTTCTCCACGGGGATGGACTCGCCGGTCAGTGCACTTTCGTCCACGGCCGAAGCGCCCTCGAGTACCACGCCGTCGACAGGGATGGACTCGCCGGGGCGCACACGCAGCACCTGGCCGGGCAGAATGGCATCGACGTCGACGGTGGCCTCGGTGCCGTCCTCTGCCACGACGGTCGCGGTCTTGGGCGCTAGGTCGATGAGCGCCTCGATGGCGCCGCCGGTCTTGGACTTGCTGCGCGTCTCGAGGTATTTGCCTACGGTGACGAGCGACAGGATGGTGCCGGCGCTCTCAAAATACAGATTGTCCATGCCCGTCATCATGGCCTCGTGGACCTGACCCGCGGCTAGCTGGTCGGCCATGATAAACATGGCGTAGAGCGACCAGGCGATGGAGGCGGTGGCGCCCACGGCAATAAGGGCGTCCATGGTAGGCGCGCCGTGCGCGAGTGATTTAAACCCGTTGATAAAGTACGCGTCGTTGACGTAGACGATGGGAATGAGCAGGACGAGCTCGGTGAGCGCGAGCGTCATGCTGTGGGTGTGGTCGGTGAAGATGCCGGGCAGCGGCCAGCCGAGCATGTGCCCCATGCCTATGTAGAACAGTGGGATGAGGAATACGATCGAGACGATGAGGCGGGTGCGCATGGCAGAGGCGGCGGCCTCCAACTTTTTGGTCGGCGACTCCATATGGGCGGCGCCGGACCTGGCTTGCGCACTTCCGCTTTGGACAGCGTCGGTGCCCGTGCTGATGGGTGAGGCCGAGTAGCCCGCGCGGTCGACAGCGGTGCAGATGTCGTCGGGGGAGACCTGCGCAGGGTCGTAGTCCACCAGCATAGAGCCGGCGAGCAGATTGACCGCGACGCTTTGGACGCCGTCGAGTTTGCTGACGGCGCGATCCACATGCGCCTGGCAGGCGGCGCATGTCATGCCGCCCACGTCGAACTTATCTTGAGCCATGGCTTCTCCTTTCTGTAGTTCGGTGTTGGAATTGTTAACCTGCCGATACTATACACCCATACCCCCTGGGGGTGTCTAGTAATAATTGGAATGTATGACTTTTCATTACAGATGAGGGTGGCTGCTCAATCGGCGGCCGTCTTTGCCAAACATCTCAATCTGTAACGTCTGGACCGGTTTTTGAACCATAACTGTTACAGATTTAGACAAATATTTCAGCCGAAAACTAACGTCTCGATCTGTAACAACTAGACCCCGTTTTACCAAGTATTTGTTACAGATCAAGACAAACAGTTGGCAGGAAACTCAATGTCTCAATCTGTAACATCTGGCGGGAAATATGACCTCTAACTGTTACAGATTGAGACAGACTGCCCGGGGTCAACTCAAATGTCTTGATCTGTAACATCTAGAGAGGTTTTTAACCCCTTACTGTTACAGATTGAGATGTTGTCTCGCGGGGCTGGGGTTTGTCTCGATCTGTAACAACTAGACCTGTATCTGCCGAGCTGGTGTTACAGATCAAGACAATTGCCGGGGTGGGGTCCCGTCACGGCAAGACGCCCGCTGCTTAGATGCAGAATCCAGGAATCACGCAGGTTCGCTTGTTTGGCTTTTCCGCAGGCGTTGCGTACGTAAAGACGTCGCCGTCGCGTCCCACGCGGTTCATATAGAGTATGCCTTCGCTCTCCGATGTGTCGGGGCTCACCGTGCGCTCCCACCAACAGGTGTCCTTGCCCTTCCACTGGCGGACCATCGTCTCGTTCGTGGAATACGGGCTCACCTTGAGCTCGCGGAAGAGCTGATACTCCTTGCCCTCGCCGTTGTAGATGTCTGCCAGGTAGTGATAGTCCTCGGTAAACGAATCGGGCGGTTGCGTACCGCACAGCTCGACCATGGCGGGCAGCCAAAGGGTTGCGGGCAACTCGCTCAGGCACGATGCGCTGTTGGCGGCGCCCACATTGTTCGAGACCTTCTTGACCCCTTTAATGAGTGCGCGCAACTCGTTGGGCAGCAGCTTAAGGCCGTCGCCGTTGAGCCATTCCCACAGCTCGCAATCTGCCCAGCCGGCGCTCGGCGGTTCAGCCGCAGCGTTGCGCTCGGCAATACCCGCATCGAACATAAACGTCAGTCCGGCCTTGCCCGTACCGTCTAGAAGCTCGTCGTGACGGATGCCCACAAGCTGCGCGTCGATGTGCAGCCCGTTGGTGAGCCTCACGCGCTTGGTACACGGATAGGGGATATGCCCGTTGTCATCGAGCAGATGGTAGCGCTTGGCAATCTCGCGTGCCTCGCTACGGGTCTCGGCGGCCTTAATCTTGAGCGAAATCTCCTGCAGCTGATCCCAGGTGTAGTCGTCAAGTGAACCGCGGATGCCGTCAAGGTAGTCGGGGATGCCAAAGCCATGGGTTGCCGCCCCGATAACGCTGAGCCCCGCAACGGCTGCAACGACGCCACCGATAATAAAGCGGCGGCGGGTCATGGCATCGTGCCGGGCCTGCTCCAGGATCTCTCTCGCGCGCTCGCCGGCGACGTCGACCTTAAGGTGTGTACCGGAGTCGATGTCGATTGCGGCGTCACTGCCCGCGCCTTCGCGGCCCTCGGATTCGGCATCGGTGAGGTATGCCGAGAGCACCTCGAGCATCTGCTGCTCGGTGGGACGATCGCACTGCTCGACTGAGAGACCCTTCATGATGATTTGGACGAGCGCTTCATCGACCTCGCAGCGCGGCTCGAGCGGTGCCGGCTTGGTCTTGGTCTTTACGAGATAGAACGAGCCGGTTGCAGCGGCGTCCGTCGACTCAAAGTCAAACGGTTTGCGACCGCTGTAGAGCTGGTACAGAATGCTCGAAAGCGCATAGACGTCGATTGCCGGCGAACGGCGAAGGGCCGCGATGCCTTCGATATCCTGCGTGAGCATCTCGGGCGCGGCGTATGCGGGCGTGGCAAAGCGCCAGATGTCGGCGCGCCGGGTGATCGTGTCGTCGCCGAGAGCCATGGTCGCGGAGCCCATGTCGATGAGGCAGGGGTCAAAGGGGCAATCGGCAATCTGCTGCTCGAGCGTTCGGCTGGTGGTGCGGAACATGATGTTGGCAGGCGAAAGGTCGCGATGGACGACCGGATTCACGAGGCCTTGGGTCATCAAGAGCGCACGAAGCACGGCGTTTCCGACGGCGGCGACCATCTGGGTGGTCAGCCCGCCCGAGGCGTCGTGCGGAAGCAGAGGCAGCGCCTGCTTGAGCGAGGTGCCCTCGACCCACTCCATGAGGATGAGCGGGTCATCCTCGCACGATCCGTAGCCATAGACGCGCGGAAATCCGCGCAGGTGCGAGACAGTGCACAAGTGACGGTACTCTTCGAACAGCGCGGCGGTGTTTGCCAGGTGTGCGGCCGATTGCTCGGCGGAGCGGTCGGGGGCTTGGCCGGAAAGGATGGCGTTGTCCTTGAGTAGCTTGACGGCAAAGACCTCGCCGCTCGTGTTGGTCGCGCGCAGCACGTGCCCGATGTTGCCGTTGTTGCGGTGGGCCGTCTGGAGAATAAGCGTCATAAACCGACGCTTGGCGTCGTCCTCGGCGCTGGGGTCGACCGCCACGGCGGTGTCGAACGTGTCAAGACGGATGAGTTTGTCGCCATAGGCGCTATCGGTAGTATCCATGGCGTTCCTTTGTCTGGCATGGGTTGCCGCGCGTACACGTGAGCAGTGCGGATATCGGTAAAGTACCATGATAGCCGCACTGCTCACGTGTACCGCTGAGTATTGTCGTTTACGACACAGAAGGTAGAAGACGAAAGACGGACGGCGACCGTCTTCCGATCGCTGTCCGTGCTAGTCCACAATGACAAGGAATGTCGTGTAGAGACCCAGATGGAGCCTGTCGCTGTTGGCGATTTCCACGGGGGGATAGACTTTGCCGGGTTCGCGTTGGTCGCGCGGCGGCTCAATCACAATATCGCCGTCGCCCGCGCCCGATTCGAGCACTGTGCCGTTGGTCGATCCAAGGCCCTGGGCGTACCAGTGCTCACCCTCGAGCCAAATGCGAAGATGCTCGCGCGAGGCGTCGGCGCCTACATCGGTGATGCTGGGCGAGGTTTTGGGCAAAGAACCAATCACGGTGCCGCGCGGATCGCGTGTGAGGGGATGGATTTGCATGTCGGCGCAGTTGTCGGCATGTGTCCTGAGCAGACCGAGGTTGGGGGCGACGGTGCGTGGCTGCTCCAGGCTGCCCATAAAGCCACGTCCGACGGTAGTTTCGGTGGTGCCAAAGTGCCCGCCCGTCTTGCTGGCGCAAAAGCGCTCGACGGTGGCCACGCCCTGAACGGGATCGGCGAGCGCCCCCGTTGCCACAAAGAGCATAAGGTAAAGCGTGCTTTTCTCGCGCACGGCATTGCCGTCAAAGTTGTCGATGCGATTGAGGGCATTTGCATATAGGCGGCTGTCCAGCTTGTAGCTGGCGAGAGCCGACATCATTTCGTTGGCGGCCGGACCACGATAGTGCTCGGCGATTGCCCGATAGGCGGCCTCGCCGCCGCCGAGCTTGCTGCAGATTGCCGAGGAAAGGTTGAGCGTGGTGACGGTAAAGTCGCTGTAGATGGAGGGCGCGCACTGGTCAGGCTTGCGATGGACGATGTAACGGGTGAGATACGAGCGGTTGGAAGAGCATTTCTCGAGCAGGGTACTGCCGAGATAAGAGTTTCCATTGATGAGCATTCGGGCGATCTCGAGATGTTTAAGACCGCCGAACGAGCGAATATCGTTATAGAGGACCGAGCAAGGCGTCTCTGCTGCCACGGATACCTCCTTTGATTGCTTCCTAGCCAATATGGCGATAGGAATTAATGGCCCCCGGTGGGCGACGTATTAAATGGCTGCGCAATATATAGCGTAACCAAAGCAACATTATAGGCCACATGTTCGAAATTGCAGGAAGCCTGAGAGATTTGGTTTGGACTGGACGGAAATCCCCCTCTGTCTTGATCTGTAACATTTGGGGCCGGTTTTGCTTCGCAGCCGTTACAGATTGAGACAATCAGCCTCGTCCGCCTCGTCATCTGTGGTTTACGTGGGGGCATGCGAAGCACGGGTATACTATCCCGCGGCGAATCTGCTCCATCGCTTAGAGCTGCTGCGTCTGGACGGCGCGTGATAGGGCTGCCAAAGCGATCGCCAGCGTGCTGAGCAACGTCCTCTCTGTGCGCACCCGTTTTTGTATGTATTAGCGCACTACCAAGCACGCCCGCGCGGCCGCATGCCGCGTCCATCGCGCGTGCAGATAAGGAACAACAACATATGCGTAATTCTGTATCCGACGTCACGGACGCCGAGATTCTGGACGAGACCCGCGAGGCCATGACCCAGGCTGCCTTCGATGCGGCCGATGAGGCCAATGCTGCCCAGGCCGTCGAGTCCGCTACCGAGAGCCTGCCCGCCTTTGACGAGCTGGGGCTTTCGGACGAGATGCTTCGTGCTATCGAGAACCTGGGCTACACGGCGCCGACGCCTGTTCAGGCCGGCTCGATTCCTGTGGTGCTCGAAGGCCGCGACCTGCTTGCCGCCGCTCAGACTGGCACCGGCAAGACGGCCGCTTTCTTGCTGCCGACCATGAACAACCTGGAGCACATCGCTCCGCCCAAGCCTGTGCGCGAGCGCAGCGGCCGCAACCGCCGTCGCGGCGCTAAAAAGCCCGAGGGCAACGGCCGCGGCCCCGTGATGCTCGTCATCACCCCCACGCGCGAGCTTGCCCAGCAGATCGACGAGGTCGCGAGCAAGATCGCCGACGTCACCGGTCATGTCGCCGTGACCGTCGTGGGCGGCGTGAGCTACAAGCCGCAGACCGCTGCCCTCAAGTACGGCTGCGACATCCTGGTCGCCACGCCGGGCCGTTTGGTCGATTTGATCGAGCAGGGCGCCTGCCACCTGGACGAGGTCAAGGTGCTGGTGCTCGACGAGGCCGACCGCATGCTCGACATGGGCTTTTTGCCCGCCGTCCGCCGCATTGTGCGCGAGACGCCGGCCGAGCGCCAGACGCTGCTGTTCTCGGCGACGCTCGACGAGGAAGCCGTGGGCGAGATCACCGACCTGGTGAGCGACCCGGCCCGCGTGGAGATTGCGCCCGCCACGTCGACCGCCGACACCGTCGACCAGTTTGTGTTCCCGGTGTCTATCGAGGCCAAGAACAACCTGCTGCCCGAGTTCCTCAAGAAGGAGGGCCCGGAGCGCACCATCGTCTTTATGCGCACCAAGCACCGCGCCGACAGCTGCTGCCGTCGTCTGGAGCGCAAGGGCATCAAAGCCGCCGCGATCCACGGCAACCGCAGCCAGGCCCAGCGCGAGCGCGCGCTTTCGGCCTTTCGCGACGGCACCGTCGACGTGCTGGTGGCAACCGACGTCCTGGCCCGCGGTATCGACATTAGCGACGTGCGCTACGTCGTGAACTTTGACGTGCCGGCCGAGCCGACCGACTACATCCACCGTATCGGTCGTACCGGTCGTGCCGGTGAGCTGGGCTGGGCCATCACGTTTGTGACCGAGCAAGACGTGGACGAGTTCTACGAGATCGAGAAGCTCATGGACAAGACGGCAGATATTTACGAAGCCGGCGATCTGCATGTGGGTCCCAACCCGCCTACCGTCGATCCCGAGCGCGATCCTTCGGCCTTTAAGGTGAAGAAGAAGACCAAGCGCGGCAAGTCCAAGAGCAAGAAGAAACTTGAGCAGGCGCGCCGCGACGGCAAACGCAACGGCGACGATTACGGTGATGTGGCTGGTCGCTCCAACCGCGGACGCGACGAGCGCCGTGGCGACGGCGAGCGTCCGAGCCGTCCCAAGCGCGGTGGCAAGACCCGCGTGCGCGAGGGCGTTCAGGCTCGCGTGGACGAGGCTGTGGAGAGCGTGGCTCGCGAGGTGGCTGCCGAAGAGCGCGCTGGTGCTGGTGCCGCTGAGCAGCCTGCGCGCGGCAACCGTGCCGAGCGCCGTGCCAAGCAGTTCCAGGGCGAGGCACACCGCCGTCGTCGTGAGGACGAGGACCGTGGCGGCCGTCGTCGTGTCGAGCGCGAGGACGAGGGCCGCGGTTCGCGCGGTGGCAAGCGCGGTGCGGGCGACCGCCGTCGTTCCGGTCGTGATGACGAGCGCGGTGGCCGTGATGAGCGTCGCGGCGGCGAGGGTCGCGGTGAGCGTACTGCCCGTGGCGGTGAGTCCCGTGGCGGCAAGCGCTTTGAAGAGCGCGGTAGCCGCGGCGGCGAGCGTCGCGAGGGTGCTCGCGGCAATGGCGGCCGCGGCGGCGCTGGTCGTTCTAACGAGTCGCGTGATCGTCGTGACCCGCGTGCCAGCCGCGATCGTCGCGATGACTGGCGCAACTACGACGATACCCGCGAAGAGCGTCGCGGCGGCTATCGTGGTGGTCGTGGCGGCAACCAGGCCGGCTCCCGTGGCGGCCGTGCCGGCGGTCGCGATAACCGTGGCAGCTACGGCAACAGCCGTGGCGGCAAGCGCGGTGGCAGCTCCCGTCGCCCC
>UQHR01000016.1 GCA_900540905.1 uncultured Collinsella sp.
AAGCGGTCGGCGGGGCCATTGTGGCTCTTGACAGCGGATTGGGTCATATGAGCGAAAACGCCCCTAGGCGAGCAAGGTGACGTGAAAGAGGAGGGAAGCGTACTTTGGTACGCGACCGACGATTGAACGTCAGATTGCCGCCTAGGGGCGTTTGCAGCGTCGAGTCGTTACGGCGTTTGGTAAAACGCCGTAACTGTTAAAGCTGGCGCAGGCCTTCCTCGAGGCCGGTCTTGCTGTCGGTCTTCTCATCGCGCATCTTGATGACGCGGGCGGGGACACCGGCCACGACGGCGCCGGCGGGGACGTCCTCGACGCACACGGCGCCGGCGGCAACGACAGCGCCCTTGCCCACGTGCACGCCTTCCAGGACCACGGCATTAGCGCCGATCATGACATCGTCCTCGATGATGACGGGCGTGGCGCTGGCGGGCTCCACAACGCCTGCCAGCACGGTGCCGGCGCCGATGTGGCAGTTCTTGCCCACGGTGGCGCGACCGCCCAGCACGGCGCCCATATCGATCATGGAACCCTCGCCGATAACGGAGCCGATGTTGATGATGGCGCCCATCATGATGACGGCACGGTCGCCGATCTCGACGCGGTCGCGGATGATCGCGCCCGGCTCGATGCGGGCGTTGATACCCTTAAGGTCGAGCATGGGGACGGCGGAGTTACGGCAGTCGTTCTCGACGTCGTAGTAGTCGATAGAGTCGGCGTTGGCAGCGAGGATGGCCTTGAGCTCATCCCAGTCGCCAAAGACGGTCTTACCACGACGACCGCCGTAGACGTGCGCATCGCCCCAGGCAACCTTCATGCCGGGCTTCTCGCGCACATACAGCTTGACGGGCGTCTTCTTGGGCGCGGTGGCGATGTAGTTGATAATCTCCTGTGCATCCATCTCGGCTGCGTTGCTCATATCTTGTTTCTCCTTTAGCTGGGCTTGGTTAATGATTGGCTAGGCGAACATGACCTGGTCGAAGGTGTAGAAGCCGGGATCACGGACGACGAGCTTCTGAGCGGCGGCCAGAGCGCCGTTGACAAAAATCTGACGGCTTGTGGCGCGGTGGGTGAGCGTGACCTCCTCGTCCTGGCCAAAGAAACTCACCTCGTGCACGCCGGCGACGGTGCCGCCGCGCAGCGAGTGCATGCCGATCTCCTTGGGATCGCGTGCACCGCACATGCCCTCGCGGCCGTAGACGGGGTGATAGCCGGTCTCGGGCTCGGCCTCGACCACGGCGTCGAGCAGTAGCTTGGCGGTGCCGCTGGGGGCATCGACCTTTTGGTTGTGGTGCGTCTCGACGATCTCGCAGTCAAAGCCGGGCAGCTCGCGCGTGGCCTGGGCCACCAGATGGCGCAGAGCGGCGATGCCGATGGAGTAGTTGCCCGAGTGCATGACGCGGGCGTTCTGGCCCAGCTCGCGTAGGCGGTCCATCTGCTCAGGCGTGTAGCCAGTGGTGCCGGAAACGAGTGCGGCGCCCGTACGCTCGACATAGGCAACGACGGCATCAAAGGTCGCGACGTTCGAGAAGTCGATGATCACATCGGCGGCCGGAGCGCTCTCGAGCTCGGTCAGATCAAAGCCGATCTGGGCGACGATATCAAAGACGGGCTGACCGGCGGCATCAACGATGCTCTCGGCAGTGGTGCGGATGAGCGAGCCCATGCGGCCCGTTCCCATAATGACGGTCTTAATCAAGCAGACCAGCTCCCTTCAGAGCATCGGTAAGTGCGGTGCGCGTGTCGTCTGCCATGGGGCACAGCGGCATGCGATAGTTGGCCTCGATCATACCCATCTGGGCGAGCGCTTCCTTAACGGGGATGGGGTTGACTTCGCTAAAGAGGGCGTTGATGAGCGGCTGGCCGGCAATCTGGATCTCGCGGGCGCGCTCCACGTCACCGTCCAGGTAGGCGCGGCACATGTCGTGCACGAGTTGCGGCTGCACGTCGGCCCAAACGCTGATGGTGCCCGAGGCGCCCAGGCTCATGAGCGGTACGGTGAGCGCGTCCTCGCCCGAATACATGCGGAAGTCGTTGGACAGCAGGTGCGCGATCTTGGCGGCATAGGCGACGTTGCCCGAGGCCTCCTTGATACCCATGATGTTGGGGTGTGCGGCCAGGCGCTCGACATTGCGCTCGCTGATGCCGCAGCCGCAACGACCGGGGATGTTGTACAAGATGCAGGGGATGTCCACCGCATCGGCTACGGTCTTAAAGTGCTGGTAAATGCCCTCCTCGTTGGACTTGTTGTAGTAGGGGGTGATGAGCAGCAGGCCGTCGGCGCCCAGGCCCTGGTAGGTGAGCGACTTGGTGAGCATCGTCTGCGTGGAGTTGGAGCCCGAGCCGGCGATGACGGGGATGCGGCCTGCGACCTGCTTGACCACGGCGGCAACGACAGAGTTGTCCTCGTCGTCGGTCATCGTGGCGCTCTCGCCGGTGGTGCCCAAGGTGAGGATGGCGTCGGTGCCGTTCTGAAGATGGAAATCGACCAGGCGCTCAAGCGCATCAAAGTCGACGCTGCCGTCCTTCTTAAACGGGGTGACGAGGGCGACGATCGAGCCCTCGAGGTTGTGGACATCCATATTCTTCTCCTTAGCTTCTGCGATCTGGATGCGTTTGTTCCATTGGGCGGCGACGGCTAGGCGCTCGTCCTGAGCGCGACGGCGGGCGCTTTCGGCGCGCGACTTGGCCAGCAACTCGCGGCCGCACGGCAGCACGTCGAGCGTGGCAAAGTAGTCGCCCGGGCGCTCGGCACGACGGATAAGATCCGCCGAGCCATCGGGGCGAAGCAATACCTCTGCGGAGCGCAGGCGTCCGTTGTAGTTGTAGCCCATGGAGTAGCCGTGCGCGCCGGTATCGTGGATCACGAGCAGGTCGCCCATATCGATCTGCGGCAGCTCGCGGTCGATGGCGAACTTGTCGTTGTTCTCGCACAAGTTGCCCGTGATGTCGTACTTGTTCGTGACGGGGACTGTGGATTTGTCGGGGCCACCCGGCTGGCCCATCACCGTAACGTGATGGTAGGCGCCATACATGGCAGGGCGAATCAGGTCGACGGCACTTGCGTCCACGCCGATATAGTCCTTGTAGATTTGCTTTTCGTGGATAGCCTTGGTGACCAGGCATCCGTAGGGGCCCATCATAAAGCGGCCCATCTCGGTGCAGATCGCCACGTCGCCCATGCCGGCGGGAACCAGAATCTCGTCGTAAGCTGCGTGTACGCCCTCGCCAATAGCGTGGATGTCGTTCGCCTGCTGCTCGGGCAGGTAGGGGATACCCACGCCGCCGGACAGGTTGATAAAGGCGACATGCGCGCCCGCCTCGCGCTCCAGACGCACGGCAAGCTCAAAGAGGATGCGCGCGAGCTTGGGGTAATAGTCGTTGGTGACGGTGTTGCTGGCAAGGAAGGCATGAATGCCAAAATTCTCGGCGCCCTTGGCCTTGAGCATGCGGAAGGCCTCAAAGAGCTGCTCGGTGGTCATGCCGTACTTGGAATCGCCCGGGTTGTCCATAATGCCGTTAGAGAGCTGGAACAGACCGCCCGGGTTAAAACGGCAGCTGACCGTCTTGGGGATGGGGCCTGCGACGCGCTCGTGGAACTCGATGTGGCTGATGTCGTCGAAGTTGACGATGGCGCCCAGCTTATCAGCGAGTTCAAAGTCCGCCGCCGGCGTGTCGTTGGACGAGAACATGATGTCATGGCCGGTGATGCCCAGCGAGCGGGCGATCATGAGCTCGGTATAGCTCGAGCAATCGCAGCCGCAACCATATTCGTTGAGAATGGAGATAAGCGCCGGATTGGGATTGGCCTTGACGGCAAAGTACTCCTTAAACCCCGGATTCCACGCAAAGGCGTCGCGCACCTCTTGCATGTTGCGGCGGATGCCCGCCTCGTCGTATAGATGAAACGGCGTGGGGAACTGCTCGACGATGTGTTCGAGCGTCTCCTTGTCCACAAACGGCCGCTTTGCCGCATATGCCTCGTTGGGGGTCAGTGCCATGTCCCGTAAACCTCGCTATCCAGACGGCGCCATCGGCGCATCGAATCCGCATAGCGTGGACCCAATGTCCGGATAGCGCTCCCGCATTGCTGCAGACAGTCCTGCGGGTGTTTCCCGCAGGCCCACCAGGCTGTTCGTGCCCGAAAAACCCAGTTCGGCGGGTTTCGCCTCCCCGCGGGGTCAAAGTCTGCCGACTCGCCCGCGGATCTTCGTGCCCGCGCCTCTATCAAGTGGTAAAGACCCTACCACGTTGCACTTTACCAAACAAGAGTATTCGTATATAACGTTTAAAAAATGCAGGGATATGCTGGAAATAAGGGTGCGGCAATCTTGCGGCACAATAAGATGGCAACTGGCGCGCACCTATGAAAGGAACCTTTATGATCGAGCTCCAAGAACTTCGTCGCTATCGTCGCGACCTGCATCGTATTCCGGAGCTCGATTTCGATCTTCCGCAGACTATCGCCTATATTGAGGGCGTGTTGGCGCCGCTCGCTTGCGAGGTGACCCATCCGTGTCCGAGCTGCGTCTGTGCCTTCTTCGATGCCGGTGTGGGCGCTACGCATGCCACGGCGATTCGCGCCGATATGGACGCCCTGCCCATCGCGGAGGTAACGGGCGTTGCCTTTGCCTCGACGCATCCCGGTAAGATGCATGCGTGCGGTCACGACGGTCACATGGCCATGGCGCTCGCGGCGGCGACTTTTGTCGACCGAGCGATTTGTGAGCAGCCGGGCGCCATCAAGCGCAACGTACTTTTTGTGTTTCAGCCGGCCGAGGAAACGACCGGTGGCGCCAAGACGGTGTGTGAGAGCGGCGTATTCGAGCGCTATGGGGCAGATCGCATCTTTGGCTTCCACGTGTGGCCCGATTTGCCCGCCGGTACGTTGGCGAGCTGTCCCGGTCCGCTGCTGGCGCGCTCAAGCGAGACGCATATCCATATTCACGGAACGAGCATCCATATTGCTAAGACCTATGGTGTGCCGGTCGAGGAATCGCACGATGCGGCATTGGCGGCTGCCAAGTTCTTGGTTTCCGAGCGCGAGCTCATGGACGAGTTGGGTGCAGACGAGCCCTGCATTGGTAAGTTCGGCCTACTGCAGGCCGGCACCGTCTGCAATGCGGTGGCGGGGGAGGCCTATGTGGCTGGCAGTCTGCGCGTGTTTACGGACGGTATGTTCGACCGTGCGCGCGAGGGCGTGCGCCGCGTGTTGGACGAGGCCTGCGCCGCAACAGGCTGTACGTATGATCTCGACTTTGCCGAGGGTTATCCGCCAGTCGATAACGACCCCGAGCTGTTCGCCCACATTGCGCCTGCCTTGTCCGAGCTGCAGCTTGTGGACGAGCCGCTGCTGATCGCCGAGGATTTTGCCTTCTATCAGCGCTATCTGCCGGGCGTGTTCTTCTTGCTGGGCACAGGCGTGCCGGAGGGTCAAGAAAACCCGAGCGATTCGGATGGCTGTCCCGCCTATGCCACGAGCGCCCTTCACACTGATACCATGCTCTTTGACGAGGAAATCCTGCTCAAAGGCCTCGATGTCTACAAACGATTGCTTGTGATGGAGTGACGATGGGGCGACGCCGACAATCTGCCGTATATAGTCCGGGTGGATGCGGGTGTGGCTTGCTACTGCTTCCGGTTATTGCTGTGAGCATTGGCGTGATGTTTGCGCTTGCCGGGTTGGCAGCAGCGGCACTCGTGTTGCTGATTGTGGCCATTGGCGTGACGGTCTGGCTGTGTCGTTCTCGCGAGCAGCGTCGTGCCGATGGTAAGACCAATGTTGGATGGGCCATCTTTTTAGTCTTCGCCTACCTATTGAGCATCAGCTATTTAGCCTTCTTTATCCTGTTACTTGTAAGCACCTTTACCGGGGAATCCGTCACGGTGGGTTGATGCACTGCCAGCAGACGGTCGTGCAAAGTGCGTTTGCTCGGCGTTCGGATAACCGCATTGGCCGTTCGCCGCAACCTTAGCTCACAGCTAATGAATTCAAGTTCAATCCTTCCTACGATGTGCTGTGTGCCGGCGCGGTAGCCGGATCGTAGGAAGGATGCATGATGAATAAGCTCGAAAACGAAGTGCTGCTGAGCCGTCGCGCTGCACTTGGCGCATTCGCCACCGTCGCCTTGGGGACTGCCAGTCTTCTTGCCGGTTGTGGTAGCGATAAGGCGACCGTCACCGAGGACGCCGACGATGGTGACAAGAAGGAAGAGACGAAGAAGGAAGAGCAGCCTACGACTGACCTGGCTGTTGGCACGACGGTGACCACGGCTGCTGGCCTTTCTGTCGTCGTCGATTCCGTCCAGCCAGGCCTCACAAATTTTGACGGTTCTACCATGACGGGTATTCACGTCACGTACGTCAACAACGGCGATGAGGGCGCGGATTACAATGTCTACGACTGGAAGGGCGAGGACGCCAACGGTGCTCAGCAGAATCAGGGCTACTACAGCGAAGGCTCTGAAGAGCTGCAGTCGGGCACCCTTGCAGCCGGCGGTACTGTTGCGGGCAATATCTATTTTGACGGCGACATCAAAAAGGCTTTGTACTTTGCCAACATGTTTGATAAGTCTGCCACCGCAAGCTGGGTGTTGGCCTAGTATGTCGCTGCCGTTGCGTCGCATAGGGGGTGAAGCCGTATGCCCGATAAGAAGTTGACGGAGGAACTGCTCAATGAGTTGCTCGATGCGCCGAGTATCGACGGCTATATCAGGGAGCACGACTTTGCCGCCCCGTCGCTTTCGGACTACCTTAAGCAACTGCTGCAGGAAAAGGGCTTGGAGCGTTCGCGCGTGGTGCGTATGGCCGACCTCAACGAAACGTTTGGCTATCAGATTTTTACGGGCGCGCGCCACCCGAGTCGAAATAAAGTGCTGCAGATTGCATTCGCGATGGCGTTATCGATGAAGGAGACCAACCGCGCACTTACGGCTGCCGGGGCAAACGTCCTCAACTGCAAGGACCGTCGTGATGCGATTATCATCTTCTGCATCGATCGTGGCTGCAGCCTGCAAAAGGTCAATGAGGAGCTGTATCGCTTTGGCGAGGAGACGGTGAGTTAACGGCTGACTGTTGGTGGCAGGGCCGTCCGCTATATTTCAAACGTGCAGGGCACGGGTGCTACAGGGCGTCTGTGCCCTGCGCTATGATGGACGCTATGGATACTCAGAACCCAACATATTCCGATGATGAGCTGACTGCCGCGCTCGCCGAGCACCTGGCGTCGTTTGACCGCGATGACAGCTATCGCGTGGAACGCGTGCTAAAGCGCTCGGACGTTGAGACAACCGAACTCGTGTGCTTTGAGGGTTCTGGTGGAGGGTCGCTCGGCCCCTTTGTCCGCAAACGCATCGATGCTTCGGCCCAGATTGGCGGGGCATATGAGCGCCTGTTTGCGGCCCAGCGTGCCGGACGGCGTTTTGAGCACCTGCCCCGGATTGTCGATTGCCGCCGTGCGGGCGACGAGCTTGACGTGGTGATGGAATACATTGAAGGCGAGACGCTCGAGGCCTTGGTGGGACGTTTGGGTGCGACCCCCGATTATGCGCGCGGGTTGTTTCCGGCCCTGTGTGATGCGGTGGCAGAGCTCCATGCTGGATTTGGCGAGGTGGGGAAAGCGCCGGCTCCGATTATCCATCGCGACCTTAAACCTTCGAACATCATCGTGTCGGGCGTGAGATATGCCGCCGATGCCGGCATGACCTTCTCGTCGCTGGTGATTATTGACCTGGGAATCGCGCGCGCTTGGCGCGAAGGCGCCGATGCCGATACCGTCAAGTTTGGCACACGGCCCTACGCGCCACCCGAGCAGTATGGGTTTGGGCAGACGAGCGTGCGAAGCGATGCGTACGCGCTGGGCGCCCTGCTGTTCTTCTGCTTGACGGGGCTCGATCCAAAACCGGGGCTCGACATGCGCGAACAATGCGAGATGCGCGGCGTTCCCGCTCCACTGGCCGATGTCATTTGCATGGCGATGGCGCTCGACCCGGCCAAGCGTTTTGCGAGCGCGGGGGCGTTGGGACGGGCGACGCGCGCGGCATATGACCTGAGTTGCCCTGTGCGGCCTCCTGCGCCTGCGCCTCTCTGCACCCCGGCCTCAGAGACGGTATTAACGCCCCAAGGGCCCCAGGGCTCCGCAGGGCTTCCTAAGCCTGCCGCCTCCGCCGCACTCGGTCTGCTTTCTCGCATTCCGGAGCCTCTGGGGCGCATTTGGAATACGCTTGTCTGCCTCTCGCTGCTTGTATTCTTTGCCGGAAGCCACTTTGCCGTTTTTCACCCCACCGGAGCAAACCAAAGCTATCCGACCTGGCTTCTTATAATCGAGTACTTTTTCTTTGTCGATGGCCTTATGGTGCTTATGCATTTTGCGCTGCTCGACAAGCGCCGCCTTCGTCGGCGATTCACGCTGCTTGACAGCTATCGCGGCAAGAAGCTCGCGAAGCTCTGGCTCAAGGCATTGGGCGTGCTGCTCCTATGCATGATCGTCATAGTTGCGGTTGCCAATGCGACCGGTGTTGTTGACACCTCCACTGCCTAAAAGAAAAGGGCCCGTCGGGGCCCTTTACAGTTGCGCTTAGATGCGGTTCATCTGAGCGGCGACCTTGTTGTACCAGTCCTGCCACGTGGGCGGGCAGTACTTTTTGGCCGCTGCAGGGGTAAGGGTGGAGCCGTAGTTGGCACCCAGATAGGCAACATGAGCGGAGATGCCCTCGCTCCAGCTGCCAAAGCTGCGCCAACCGCCGCCACGAGCGCTCCAGCCCCAGGCGTTGTAGGAATTGGCGCAATAAGTGCCCTTGGTGCTCTCGATGCAGGCGATGGCGGGGGACCAACGGGGGTCGACACCGGTATTCCAAGCGGCGACGGCAAAGTTATAGCCCTGGCCTGCCATGGGGGAGCCGGCGAGATAATTGTCGATGCGGCTCGTCCACTCATTAATGAACGAATCGTAATCGGAACTACCGGTATTGGCGTTGTTCACCGTGGTGTCGATGGTGGTGTTGGTGTTGGTGGCCTGGCTGCTGGAATTGCTGCCGCTTACGCCCTCGCCCGAGAGCTTTTCGGCGGCAGCGGCCTTATCGGCCTCAAGCTTGGCAAGCTCGGCGGCATTTTCCTGCTCGGCTTTTGCCTGCGCCTCGCTGCGGAGCTGCTGGGCCTGCGCCAGCGCATCCTCGGCGTTTTTCTGCTCAGCCTCAAGCTGAGACTTGGCCTGCTGGAGCTCAGCCTTGTTCTGCTCGAGTTCGGTTTGCATGTTATTGAGCTCTTCGATCTCGTCGACGCTCGAGCTCGTGATCTGGTTGGTGTATTTGCAGGTCGTGATGAACTCACCCAGGCTCTGCGCGTTGACCAGGAAGCTCACGATGGGATTGGTGCCCTTCTGATACTTGTACAGATCGCGCATGGCGGAGCTTGCCTTGGCCTGCTGCTCGGGAAGCTTAGCCTCGATTTCCTCGATGCTTACCTCATTGGAGTCAATCTGCTTTTGCAGGTCATCGAGTTTTGTGCGGGCGTCATTGTAGGCGCTCGTGGCGGCTTCGATCTTCTGCTGGGCTGCGGAAAGCTGGTCCTGCGTTGCCTGCGAGGCGGCATACGCCGCAACGGGGGAGAGCATCGGCGTGGCCGTCAGCGTAACGGCGAGCGCGGCACTCGTGATGATACGAGCCGGCTTCGACGCAATGAGCGCTGCGTTGCGATGATTCGAATGCTGCATCCAGTCCCTCTGCAATCAATCGTAGGTTATGGTTCGAACGGTATTCTACTACTGCTTTCGACCTCAACTTGAACCTTAAAGGTTCCAAAGGGTCAAGTTGAACTTGAGGCTTTGGCTTTGACCTGCAGTTATGATGAATTGTTGAGAAACCATAGAGTTCAACTTTAACGTTACGGGGGCCTGTTTGAGAGGAGTTTAGGGCTGTAAAAGCTATCTCAACGTGGGGTTTTACAGCTACAGCGCGCCCTCCTGACGAGCCTGCTCAATCTCTTCGAGGGCTTCGGCAGGGGTGAACGAACAGGTGCCGTCGCCGAGTTTGACTACCTGGATATCGTCGCCGATATGGACCTCTCCGCCCTTTAGTACCACGCCAAAAACGCCCTCGTGGGGAAAGATGCAGTCGCCAGCGAGATAGTAGATGGCACAGCGGGTGTGGCAGACCTTGCCGATCTGACTGATTTCGACCAGGACATCGTTGCCAATCTTGAGCTGCGTTCCCAGGGGGAGCGAGAGCAGGTTGATGCCCTGGGTTGTGAAGTTCTCGCCAAAGTCGCCCTCGTGCACATCGAGCCCGCGCGCCTGCGCCGTCTGGATAGACTCTGCAGCTAAAAAGGAAACCTGGCGGTGCCAATGCCCGGCGTGCGCATCGGAGACGAGGCCAAATTGCTCTATAACGGTGTCGTGCCCGTCGGCGACGGGTGACTTACGCGTGCCTTTGTACTTCGACGTGTTGATTGAGACGATACGGGCAGGCCCGTTGTAAGCATCGTTTGCGGTGCGTAGGGGAGCTGCCGTCCGGGCACGATCCGCAAGTTCGCGCTTGGCGGCGTCAATGATGGGGTTGTTGATCGGATGGGCCTGGGGCACGGTGCACCTTTCGACGGGGCGGGCAACATGTTGAATCCTACAACAATGGTAGGTTCATTGCCCATTGTCATACAACGGTGAGCGCCGTCTTCGTGCTGGCCTTCGTGCTGGACAATTACGTTGATTGCCATAGATACGGTGGAGCTTTGGGCGCCGGCGGCTTGGCACGCTAGAATAAATCAGTTGCGCAAAGACCGCCCGTTGTGTGGGCAGTTCATGATAGGAAGTTTCCATGGCATTGCAATTTACAGAGCGCGAGTTCATTCCCGTGCTGCTCGGTGGCGACATCAACGCCTATTCGGTGGCGCGTGCCTTCTACGAGGAGTACCAGGTCAAGAGTCTGGTCTTTGGCAAGTATCAGACGGGTCCCGCGTACCGCAGCCAGATTATCGACTACACGCCCAACGTGGATATCGATACCATGCCCGTGATGCTCAAAACCGTCAACGGCATTGCCCAAGCGCATGCCGATAAGACGATTGTCCTTGTGGGCTGTGGTGACAACTATGTTGCCCTCGTGGCTCAGGCCAAGGATGCCCATGAGTTGGCGGATAACATCGTCGCGCCTTACGCTCCCTATAGCATGCTTGAGCAGTGCCAGAAGAAGGAGATCTTCTACGAGCTGTGCGAGAAGCATGGCGTGCCCTATCCGCACACGTTTACCTTTACCAAGGCGATGCTCAATGCCCAGGGTGAGGCGCCTGCCGAAGTGCTCGACCAGATCGATTTTCCCTACCCGATGATTCTGAAGCCTTCTGATGGCATCATGTGGTGGCAGCACGAGTTCGAGGGCCAGAAGAAGGCCTATGAGATTGCCGACCGCGCCGAGCTGGAACAGGTCATTCGCGATTCGTATGCCAGCGGCTACACTGACGACCTGATCTTGCAGGACCGCGTGCCCGGTAACGACGAGTACATGCGCGTGCTCACCAGCTATTCCGACCGCAACGGCAAGGTGCGCATGATGTGCCTGGGCCATGTGCTGCTCGAGGAGCATCAGCCCCACGGTGTCGGCAACCATGCCTGTATCATTACCGAGCCCAACGACGAGCTCATGGACGGCGTGCGCAAGTTGCTCGAGGACCTTCACTTTGTGGGCTATTCCAACTTTGACGTTAAGTACGACGAGCGCGACGGCTCGTTTAAGTTCTTCGATTTCAACACGCGCCAGGGCCGCAGCAACTACTACGTCACTAACAGTGGCTTTAACGTTGCCAAGTATGTGGTGGACGAGTATGTGTTCAACCGTCCATTTGAGCCGGAGTTTGTGACGGCTCAGGACGAGGCCCTGTGGATGGTCGTCCCCATGGGCGTCGTCGACAAGTACGTCAAGGATCCCGAGCTGCGCGCTAAGGTGCATCGTCTGGACAAGGAGGGCAAGGGCGCCGACCCTTCGTTTATGAAGGGCGACTTTGTCTTTAACCGCTGGCTGCGCATGTGGCACACCAAGCTGCGCCACTTTAAGCTGTTCAAGACGTATTACAAGTAGATGAGCGCGGCGCCCGTCCGGTTTGCATCGGGCGGGCGCGGGTATGATACGCGCAATTGCGCAAGCGTCACCAAGGAGGCGGCGATGGAAAAGCTGGGAGTTATCGGCGGCATGGGCGCCGAAGCCACGTCGTATTACTACGACCAGGTGGTGCGTCATACGGCTGCTGCCTGCGATCAAGAACATATCGACATGGTGGTGCTCTCCAAGTCGACCATGCCCGACCGCACGCTGGCCATTAAGACCGGCGAGCATGCCAAGCTGCTGGCGACCATGAAAGAGTGTGCCCAGGCACTCGAGTCGCTGGGCTGTGCGCACATTGCCATTCCCTGCAACACGTCGCACTACTTCTACGACCAGATCCAGTCGTTTACGAAGGTGCCGATTATCCACATGCCGCGTGAGTCGGTGCGCTATGCTCTGGCCGGTGCGGTGATGGGGGAGTGCGAGTTCGATCCCAACCTGAGTATGCCGGCCGAGCCGGTGCACAAGATTGGCATTATGGGAACCGATGGCACCGTGGGCGCGGGAGTCTACGGCCGCGAATGTAAGGCTGCGGGTGTTGAGGTTGTCTATCCCAGCGAGAAACGTCAGAACGATGTGATGTCGCTTATCTACGATGATGTGAAGGCCGGGCGTGAGCCCGATATGGATAAGTTCGACCGCGTGATGTGGGAGTTTGCCCGTAGCGGCTGCGACCGCGTCATTCTGGCCTGCACCGAGCTCTCGGTGCTGCAAAAGTACCGAGAGATGCCCGAGATCACCCTCGACGCCATGGATGTCCTGGTGCGCGAATCCATCATCCGCAGCGGCGCCCCCTACCGCCTCTAGTTTCCGGCCTGCCAAAAAGGGACAGGTTAATTTTGGTAGGTTTTATCTGGTGAAACAGTAAAGGCCTCGGCTCGTTTGGTGCGAGCCGAGGCCTTTTGCGTTGGGCGGTTGCTGTCGGTGGTGAACTAGAACAGGAAGCCGATGGCGATGAGGGCGATACTGACGATGAGCACGGCGATGTCCAGGCCCTTGATGGGGTAGCGCTTGTACGAGCTGGCGCGCGTACGCAGATAGAAGCCGCGCTGTTCTGCCGCCAAGGCGGTGGCGTCGGTCTTGCCCACGCTCGAGATGAGCAGTGGCACACACAGTGGCAGCATGAGCTTAAGCTTCTTGATGGGGTTCTTGGTGTCGTACTCGACGCCGCGTGCGGTCTGCGCCTCCATGATGGCGTTCATCTCCTGACCAAACACCGGCACAAAGCGCAGCGCCGTGGTAAAGGTGAAGGCATAGCGATACGGCACGTGCAGCACCTCGACGCAGGCGTTGGCAAGGTCATTGAGCTTGGTCACCATGAGCATGAGGATGAGTGGTAACGCCACACCCAGCAGGCGCAGACAGGCCTTCGATCCTGTGACGAGGCCCGTGTCGGTGATAAAACCCCACACCACGTTGCCATCGCGCATAAAGGCCAGCTGGAGCACCAGCATGATAAGCGCGAGCGGAATCAGCAACTTGAGCAGCGAGAACAGACGGTCGACGATGCCGGCATAGGCGCCCAGCGCAAGGGTGAGTGCCAAAAAGCCCAGCAGCGCCACGTAGGTGTCGGACAAGAAGATGCCGACGATGATGGCGGCGGCGAGGCCCAGTTTGACGACGGGATTCAGGCTATGCAGCAGCGTATCGCCCGGCATGTAGTCGATGACGTTAACCACGGTGGACCATCTCCTTGGTAATTCGAACGACATCGGTGACCTCGCTCACCTGCGCAAAAGCGGGGGAGACGGAGGATGCCAAGCGGCGCGAGAGTTCAATGACCTGGGGCGGCTCCACGTAGGCACGCTGCATGAGCTCGATATTCGAGAACAGCTCGTGCGTGCGTCCGCGGTCGAGGATACGGCCGTCGGCCATCACAACGATGCGCTCGGCAAAGTCGGAAACGACTTCCATATCGTGGCAGACCATGATCACGGCGCAGCCGCGCTCTGCCATGGTGCGCACCGTTTCCATGACGGTCATGCACTCACGGTAGTCAAGGCCGCTCGTGGGCTCGTCGAGCACTACAATCTTGGGCTCAACCACTACGACGGAGGCGAGCGCCACCATTTGTCGCTGGCCGCGCGAAAGCGAGAAAGGCGCCTCGTCGGCGGGCAGGCCAAAGCGGTCGATGACGAGCTGGGCACGACGCAGGGCCTCGGCGCGGTCGATGCCGGCAAGCTCCAGGCCAAAAGCGACCTCGTCGAGCACGGTATCCTTGCAGATCTGGCGGTCGGGGTTTTGGAAGAGCGTTGCGACCTCGCGGGCGATGCGGCTCGTGGGGACTGCGGCGGTGTCCAAGCCCGTAACGCGCACGCTGCCCGAGGCGGGTTTAAGCAAGCCCGTGAGCAGTTTGGTAAGCGTGGTCTTGCCGGCGCCGTTTTGGCCGACAATGCCCACGAGCTCGCCGGGGTAGAGCGTCAGACTAAGGTCGTGTACGGCGGCGCCGCCATTGGGATAGGCAAACTCAACATGATCGAAGGTGAGCACGGGTTCGGCGTCCTTGGCATGAGGGCGCAACGACGGGGCATGCGGGGAGCCTGCGGGCGCTTGGGCGTCGCTGGCGGCGTGCGCGGGGTCGACGATGCCCGAAATCAGGTGCTCGGCCTCATCGACATTCAAGCAAGGGGTGCCGCTTGCCAGGCCATCGGCTGCGAGACTATTGAAGATGCGTGTGACGCGGGGGCAGTCGACGCCGATGGCGCGGAGCTCATCGGCGTGTGCGAAGACCTCGTGCGGCTCGCCCTGTAGCGCGATTTCGCCATGATTGAGCACGAGCACGCGGTTGCAATACTCCGAAAGCAGGGCGACTTTTTGCTCAACGACGACGATGGTGATTCCAAGTGTGCGGTTTGCCTCACGCAGCGTCTCGAAGACCAACGTGGAGCTGGCGGGGTCGAGTGCCGCGGTGGGCTCGTCGAGAACCAAGACGCGCGGACGCATGGCGAGGATGGCGGCGATGGCTACCTTTTGCTTCTGTCCGCCCGAGAGGGTGGCGATCTCGCGGTCGCGCAGGTCGCTGATGCCGACGGTCTCGAGCGTTTCGCTCACGCGCTGCTCGATCTGGTCGTGGGGAACGCCAAAGTTCTCGAGGCCAAAGAGCATCTCGTCCTCGACGACCGAAGCGACCATCTGCGTGTCGATATCCTGCAGCACACTGCCGACGATTTGCGACACGTCGGTCAGCGAGACCTCGCAGGTGTCGTGGCCGTCAACCATGACGGACCCAAAGAACGTGCCGGTGTAGTGGTGGGGCACGGCACCCGACAGGCAGGCGGCAAGCGTGGACTTGCCGGCGCCCGATGGTCCGATGATGCCGATGAAATCTCCCTTGTTCACGCTGAGCGAGATGTGGCTGAGCGCCTGCTCGGTCTGCGTGCCATAGGAGAACGAGACATCGTCGACGTTGATGATCGTTTCCATGGATACCTTTCATAGTCATTGGGGACGTTCTTTAATGACTAGTCGTTTAAGAACGTCCCCAAGAGCTAGTCGTTTGGGACAGTCTTTGATGGTGAAGCACGGAGACGGCTTTACGAGGGGCCCCAGGTTGGCGCGAAAGGGGAGCGAAGCGTACTTGGGTACGCAAGCGACGAATGAACGCCAAGATGGGGTGGCTCGTAAAGCCGAGCGGGTTAGTTGAGCCTAAGGGCCTTCTGGATGGGCAGGTAGAGGGCGCCGACCAGAATGGCGTTAAAGACGGCGGTCATGGCGACGACAGGCAGCATGGCGGCAGCGAGCTCGCCCACCACGCCGAGCATTGCCATCTTGATGATCATGAAGATAACGCCCGAGACAAAGGTGGTCACGAAGGTGGCGACAATGGCGACGACAGGCTTAACTTGACCGTTCTTGCCGGCGGCGTTGACGATGGCGGCCATAAGCATGGCGGCGATGCCCTCGGCGGCAAAATCGATGAACGGCGAGGTGGTGGTGATCTGGATCACGGCGGCCGAGATAAGGCCAATGACGAGCGCCTGGCCGATGTTGGGGCGAACGACCAGGATGGTGAGGCAGAAGGCCGAGATGATGAACTCGGGGCTGATCATGCCGCCCGAGATGCCCGAGATGGCCTTACCGACGGTGAAGTTGAGGATGAAGCCGGCGGCAAGCAGGATGGCGAGCAGGACGAGGGCGCGGACGTCGAGTTTGCCGCGATCGGCGGTCTGGACGGTGCGGGGCTGGGTGGCGGTGGTGTTCTGAGACATGGTGAAAATCCTTTCGGAAGGGGAGTACAAGAGTAAAGCGGAGGCGCGTGATGCGAATGCGATCGGGCTCGAGATAGAAAAAGGCCCCCGGTCGAAACCGGAGGCCTTCCAATCACCTAGAGCGCAAAAACAGGCGTGAGGGACTCACTGTCGACCGTTCGTATTCGCATCACGCCACCACCAGTTGTTGAGGGACTTCATCGTGTTCTTCATATCGGTGGCTCCTTTCGTGATGCCGTGGCGCAGTAGCACCTGATTGCTGTTGCGCTGCACTATAGCACAGCAAAGTGTTTGCGGGGAAATCTTTTTTGAAAAGATTTCAGCGGTGTTTCCCGCCGGTCAAAAAGGCGGGCGGGACGAACCGTGCCATCCCGCCCGCACCAGTGAGGGATTACTCCTTGTTGCGGCGATAGAGGATATAACCGCCTGCGGAGATGACGGCAACGCCAGCGATGGCGAATGCGGCCACCATGCGGCCATCAAAACGATCGCCAGTGGTGGGCAGGCCGCCCTTGGTGTTCGTCTTGTTGGTGGTTACCGTGGTCGTGGTATCCGACTTACCAGGCTTCTCGGGCTTGGTGGCGGGCTGCTCGGGCTTAGCGGGCTGCTCGGGCTTGCTGGGCTGATCCGGGGTACCGGGCTGCTCGGGAGTGCCAGGCTGCTCGGGGGTACCAGGCTGATCCGGGGTGACCGGATCGGTGGCAAGAGCGTCCTGGGCGTAGGTGATGGACTCCTTGAGGCCTTTGGTCTCGGTGTTCAGGTCGCTTGGGGTGAAGGGCTGGTCAAAGTCTCCGGCCTTCTGATAGGCGCGCATCTCCTGGAGCAGGGCCTTGCACTTCTTGTAGGTGTTCTCGGTAGCAGCCTTGCCGGCCTTGTTGGCCAGGGCGGTGCGGCCCTCGGTGGTCGTCTCGGCCAGCATGGCGGCGTCAACTTCCTTGTTCTGCTCGATGAGCTCGTTTTGCAGGGCATCGAGGTAGGTGCGGACGCCGGTGGCGAGGGTGGCGCGGTTCTCGAAGCAAAGGGAGCTAATGTCCATGAGGACGTAGTTGATGGAATTCTCGGGCTCCTCGTTGTTTACGATGTCCGCTTCGTCGCAGTGATCGAAGGAGACAGTTTGATCGCTGAAGTACGGGCTAACCTCAGTCATCAGAGCGGAGTACAGCGGTATGGCAACGGAGAACTCGGCGCGCGAGAGCATCTCCCACTGGATGGTTGCAACCTGGGGATCGAGGCCGTTGCGAATCTGGAAGAGGTTGATCTCGGTGTTACGCTCACTGCCAATGCAATAAACACCATCAGTGTTCGCGTTGAGGCCGGGGACGTTCTCGCCGCGGTTGCCGAAGGCGCGAATCAACTCGAAAGTGCTCCAACCAGACTTGCCAGGTTTGAAGAACAGGGGCTGGATTTCGCTGACCATGGCTCCCTTTTGGTCAGGATAATCATCGCTCTTAACTGTGATAATGTCGTAATCTGTGCCTTTGGTCAGCGGGCTACCAAAATAGTTGCGGCCCTGGACATAGCGGGACCACTGGTGAACGCCGGAATCGGCGAGGCTTTCGCCATAGGTTTTGGCGACATCGAACTTGCCGTCGGTGTACTCGGCGAAACCATTTTCTTCGGGCATGGACTGGATCTTCTCAGAATGGAGGCAATTCTCGGTGTCATTGAGGGCGACATCGTAGTTAAGACTGCCAATATTGGGATTGAGTGAGGCCACGTTGCCGGCGAGCTTCATGGCGATCCACTGATGGCCGGAAAGCGCGGCGAACAGCCAGGTCTCGTTGTTGTCGGCGATGATGATCTGGTCGTTGGAGTAGACGCCCTGCTTATCGATCAGGCTGCCGATCAGCTTGACGCCCTCGCGGGCCGTGGCACTTTCGCCCAAGATGACGCTCGCGTAGCTATACTCACCCAAGCCCTTCGTCAGAGGGTCCACGGCTTCGACATCTGCATTCATACTGGTGCTTAGCGTGGCAGAGCAGGATACGCCCATTTCGTTGATGCCGGCCTCGGAGTAGGCATCCCAGCGTCCGTGCCACTGCGAAGGATGATCGCGCACGTAGCTATAACGATACGTGGTCTTGGTCGAGGTGTATGTGAAGTTGGACTCGTCTGAGCCGTAGATATAGCCGGGGCCATGTGAGGGCTCGATGCCGAAGTGTTTGAGGTAACGCGTATCAAAGTCCTCGGCACGGCCATAGTACGTGTTGCCGTCGGCCGTTAGATCTTTGCCCATGTACATCTGCGTGCAGGCGAGCGCAGAGGTCGGCATGGACATGATGGTTGCAGCTCCAAAGGCGAGGCCTATGCCCAGCTTTTTGAGCGCGTTGACGGGGTGAGTTTTCCTCATAATCCCTCCCAGCGTGCGAAAGCCCTCTGTCGCCAGAGGGCTTCAGCCAATAAAGACACTCCCTTAGCGTAACGAATCGGAAACAATATTCATCTATGAAAAATACTTACTCGATAAGCGTAATGAAATATACGATGAGCGGTTAATTATACTCAGTCTGTAGCTTTAGCCAAATAAAGACGCCCTGCAATTACTGCATCTGGATAAAGCGTCTGGAAATACCGAAATGAAAAATCCCCCGCTGTTTGGCAAATGCATAAACAGCGGGGGAGATGATAATCGGATGAATATCATACCAATGTGGAATTACTTCTTCCGGCGGTGGATCACGTTAATCGCATAGCCGACGAGCATGGCCAGGACGATGACGATAAAACCGAGCAGGGGATTGTCGTTCATGGGTTCCTCCTATTTTCCGAGCGGGGAGAATTCGTCGACGATGAGGTCGAGACATTGCGGAAGCGCGCGGGCGCCAAAGACGCCGGAGTTGCTGGAGATAATCTCGCCATCGAACTGCATGCCCAGCGACGGTGTACAGGTAATCTTAGCTTCCTTGGTCTGGATGATCTTGAACTGCGGGCGACCGAGCACCTTGCCGGCGGGGTCGAGCGCAGCGGTGATCACGGTGGGCAGCAACTGCACGGTTTTTACGGGCTCGATGACCGCGATGTCGACCATGCCGTCGTTCATGCGGCAGTCTGGGAACAGGTTGATGTCGTTTTGGATGACCGAGGTGTTGCCTGCCATGCAGCAGATGCCGTCTAGCTCCTCGACAATGCCGTCATGCTTAATCGTAAAGTGCGCCACTGTGGGATTGGGCGTAGCAAGCGCCGACAGGAAGTAGGCGATCTCGCCAATGTCGTTTTTGGTGGGGGCTGCCTTCATCATGATCTCGGCGTCGAAGCCCGAGCCGGCGATGATGATAAAACCATGGCGCTTTTCGTTGCCGTCCTCGTCGAGCCAAAAGAGCTCACCCATGTCGACCTTGACCGTGCGGCCGGCGCGGCAGGCCTTGGCGAGTGCCGCCGCCTCGGGGGCATTGCCTATGTTGTTGAAGAACAGGCATGCCGTGCCAGAGGGGAAGACGAGTGTGGGGACGCCGCATCCGCGCATCTGGTCGAGCACGTTGGAGACGGTGCCGTCGCCACCCGAGACTACCACGCGATCGAACTCGCGCACGTCCGCCACGGCGTCCTCGGGCTCCATGCCATCGCCGATAAAGCGCATCACGACCTCGTCGCCGCCCTGCGCCAGGGCGTGCGTGAATGCGAAGATTTCATCTGAGCTGGGGCCCGATGCCGGGTTGTGGATGATAAGGCAGCGCATACTTACGTTCCCGTTCTGTGACTAACCGAGTATAGTTGTAAGGCAATGCCGATATCCTACCCGTGTTTTTCGGGCCTAACCTTATTCGATGGGTTGATATGTACATTTCCACACATCAGGCTCTACTCGACTTTTGCCAGCGCGCCCGCGAGTTCGACGCGATTGCCGTCGATACCGAGTTTTTGCGCGAGCGCACGTTCCATCCGCGTCTGTGCCTGGTCCAGATTGCCACCCCTGCCGAGAGCGTCGCGGTCGATCCCCTGGTGATCGACGACCTGTCGCCGCTCGCCGAGCTTATGGCCGACGAGAGCGTGACCAAGGTGTTCCACGCTTGCTCGCAGGATATGGAGGTCATGCTCCATACTGTGGGCGTGCTGCCGCGTCCTATTTTTGATACGCAGGTGGCCGCCGCCTTTTTGGGCGAGCGCCAGCAGATTTCCTACGGCGCGCTCGTGCAGACGTTTTGCGGCGTCTCGCTGCCCAAGACTGAGTCGCTGACCGATTGGTCGCGCCGCCCGCTGACCGACAAACAAATTGAGTACGCGATCGATGACGTCAAGTACTTAATCGTGGCTTATACCGAGATGATGAGCCGTCTGCGTGAGCTGGGCCGCGTGGACTGGGTGCTCGACGAGCTACGCCCGCTGGCCGACGAGTCGCACTATCGCGCCGACCGTCACGAGGCATTCCGTAAGGTCAAGCGCATCAACTCCTGCAGCCGCCATCAGCTGGGCATCGCGCGCGAGCTCGCCGCCTGGCGCGAGGACCGCGCCGAGCGCCGCAACATCCCGCGCAAGTGGGTCATGTCCGACGATACGCTGCTGGCGCTCGTCAAGCGCAATCCCGTGCGTGTCGAGGAGTTCCGCAGTATCCGCGGTACCGACCAGCTGGGGGAGCGCGACGTGGACGGCGCACTCATGGCCATCAAGCGCGGCGCGAGCTGCCCTCACGATCGCCTGCCGCTCATGGTGCGCGGGCATCGCCAGATCTCGCCGGAGCTGGAGAGCGTGACGGACCTGATGTATGCGCTCATTCGCCTGGTTGCCGAGCGCTCGGGCGTGGCAACCTCAGTCATTGCCTCGCGCGATGACCTTGCCGACTATATTGAGCATCCCGAGCAGAGCCCCCTGCGCGAAGGCTGGCGCTTTGAGCTCGTGGGCTCGCGCCTGGACGATCTGCTATCGGGCAACATGGGACTCACCGTGAAGGACGGCAAAATCGAGCTACTGTAGGGAAGCCTAACCGCCTGAGTGGGTAGAATGCCTCCAACGTGTAACTCGATTCGGAGGAATTCGCATGCCTTATTACTATGGATATGGCTTTGGTATCGATCCGCTGTACCTGCTGGTTGTTCTTGTCTGTACGGTGCTTGGTCTTGCCGCACAGAGCTATATCAACTCGACGTACAAGACGTGGTCCAAGGTACGATCGGACGGCGACACGGGCGCTACGGTCGCTCGCCGCATGCTCGACGCCAACGGCTGCAACGCCGTGGGCATCAAGGGCGTTGCCGGCGAGCTCACCGACCATTACAACCCGCAGGATAACAACCTGTATCTCTCGGATGCCAACCGTTCGGGCGGGTCGGTCGCAAGCGTCGCCGTCGCCTGCCACGAGGCGGGCCATGCCGCCCAGCGCCAAAGCGGCTATGCCATGATGAAGGTGCGCACCGCTCTCGTGCCGGTCGTCAACTTTACTCAGAATACCTGGACGATCGTGCTGCTCATGGGCCTGTTCATGAACATTGCGGGACTCACGACCCTCGCGCTGATCTTCTTTTCGTTTAGCGTGCTGTTCCAGCTGGTTACGCTGCCGGTCGAGATCGATGCCAGCCGCCGCGCTGTGGCCTACATTGAGCAGTCGGGCATGAGCTCCAAGCAGGTCAACGGTGCCAAGAAGGTGCTGACGGCGGCCGCTCTTACCTACGTGGCGGCGGCGCTCACCTCGATTATTCAGCTGCTCTACCTTATGGCTCGCTACAACAGAAACTCCAACCGATAACAAATTGGCTTGACAGGCGCCGCGGAGATTTGTGTCCCCGCGGCGCTGTACTATGTGTTGGACTTGAATTTGCGCAGGGCCGGAGCCCTTGTGCACGATAACGAAAGGAGGCTGCGTGGCAGGCTGGAATCTGACCGGCAATGCCGTTTCCGCCGAGTTTGACGGTTCGGACGAGCAGGAGCGTAAGGAACTCAGCGTGAGCCAGGCGGTAGAAATCGCCGCCGGTGCGCTCGATGCCATTCCGCAGCTGAGCGTTCTGGGCGAGGTCACGGGCTTCCGTGGCCCCAATGCCCGAAGCGGCCACTGCTACTTCCAGATTAAGGACGACTCGGCCGCCGTCGACTGCATCATCTGGAAGGGCGCCTACCTTAAGCGCACCTTCGACTTGCGCGATGGCATGCAGGTGAGCTTTAAGGGCAGCTTCAATCTCTATAAGGCCACCGGCCGCATGAGCTTTGTCGCTCGCTCGTTTTCGCTGGCGGGGGAGGGTCTGCTGCGTCAACAAGTGGCGCAACTGGCCGAAAAGCTACGCCGCGAGGGCCTGATGGACGAAGCGCGCAAGCACCGCATCCCGGTGTTCTGCTCCCGCGTGGCGGTCGTCACCTCGCTTTCGGGTGCCGTAATCGACGACGTCAAGCGCACATTGCGTCGTCGCAACCCGCTCGTCGAGCTCGTCTGCGTGGGCGCCAAGGTTCAAGGCGAGGGTGCGCCGGCCGAGCTTATTGAGGGCCTGCGCCGTGCCGCCGCCATCACGCCGGCGCCCGACTGCATCTTGCTGGTGCGCGGCGGCGGCTCCTTTGAGGACCTCATGACCTTTAATGACGAGGAGCTTGCCCGTGCGGTGGCGGCTTGTCCTGTGCCCGTGGTGACCGGCATTGGCCATGAGCCCGATACCTCGATATGCGACATGGTGAGCGACCGCCGCGCCTCCACGCCCACGGCGGCGGCAGAATCGGTGGCGCCGGCTATGACGGAGTTGGCCGATGTGCTCGAGGCGCGCCATCAGCGTCTGGGTGCCGCGATGGCATCGATGATTGGGTCGGCCCAGGTCGACCTGGAGATGCTCGATCAGCGCGGTCGCCGCGCCTGGGATACCTATACGGCCCGTCTGGGCGATGCGCTCGATGCGGCTGCGTGCCGCCCGTGCCTCAACGACCCCACATTTATGGTCGATCGTCGCGAATCGGAGCTTACGCTGACCGCCGATCGCCTGTCAGGCGCCATAATACGCTCGGTCGGGACATTCCGCTCCAACTTTGAGCGCCTGCCCGAGCGTCTGGTTGCAAGCACCTCGGGGCTCGATGGCAAGCGCCATGCGCTCGCGCTTGCGAGTTCCCGTCTGGAGCATCAGGGGCGCACGATGCTCAACAAGCCCGCGTCCGACCTGGGCCGTGCGGCAGCCTCGCTAGATGCCCTGTCGCCGCTCAAGGTGCTTGCCCGTGGTTATTCCATCGCGTACAGCGATGATGGGGTGGCCACGAGCGCCAAGACCTTTAAGGCCGGTGACGCCATCCGCGTGCGCATGGCAGACGGCAACGTGACGGCAACGGTCGATACGGTCGAGTAGGCCGCGTTTCATAGCGATAAACCTTTAGGAAAGGAAACAGATATGGCAGAGAAAACCCCGGTCGAGCAGCTTACGTACAAGCAGGCTTCGCAGGAGTTGGAGCTCATCATCCGCAGCTTGGAGTCGGGCGATATGGAGCTCGAGGAGTCGCTCGAGAGCTATACCCGCGGCGTCGAGCTCCTCAAGAGCCTGCGCACCCGCCTGTCCGATGCCGAGCAGAAGGTCTCGGTGCTTCTTAAGGACGTCGACGGCAACGACGTGCTCGCCGACGGCGAAGCCGCCAACACCGACGACAACCTCTCGTTCTAACCATCCCGACCAAATATAATTACCTTGGTCTGTGAGAAAGGAACCAACCATGTGCGATTGCATCTTCTGCAAAATTGCCAACCACGAGATCCCCTCGACCGTTGTCTATGAGGACGACCAGGTCATCGCCTTCGACGACCTCAATCCCCAGGCGCCGGTCCATACGCTCGTGATCCCCAAGAAGCACTACAGCGACATCGCTGATAACGTGCCTGCCGAGACCATGGGCGCCATGGCCCATGCCATCCAGGAGGTTGCTAAGGCCAAGGGCCTGGAGGACGGTTTCCGCGTCATCTCCAACAAGGGCGTTAACGCCGGCCAGACCGTCATGCACTTCCACATGCACGTCCTCGGCGGCAAGAACTTGGGCGAGAACCTTATCTGAGATCGTATGGCCCGTCGTCTTGATTGCCTTTGGAGAAACCTGTGCAGTTGTCTCAACTCGAATATCTTCAAGCGGTAGCGAATTATGGCGGCGTGCGCAAGGCGGCTCGCGCCGTTCATGTGAGTCCGCAGGCTGTTTCGTCGGCGATCAAGAAGCTGGAATCTGAGTATCAGGTCGTTTTGCTCGACCGGTCGACGGGCGAGGCCGTTTTGTCTCCTGCAGGGCGAGAGTTTGCGGGACGCGCGCGCGTAATCCTCGCGCAAGTCGATGATCTCAAAAATTACGCTCGGTCGATGGGGCAGGGTGTTTCGCCCGACGGTCATTTTCGTCTTTACGCCCCCTGCCTTCATGGGCGGGGGCGTCTTTTTGACGAAAACTGGTACGACTCGTTTGAGAGTTCGCACCCCCAGATTCACCTCGACGTGTGGCATCAGCCAACGGCTACGTGTTTTGAGTCTCTTTTGCTCGGGATATCGGATGCGGCTATTTCATTCGAGAAGCCACGGGGCAGCGCCCTTTGTTCGAAATACCTGGGTGAAAAGGAGCTCAAGGTTCTTTCGTGTCCGGTTGGCCATCGTGTCAGGGGCACCATAACCATTCGTGAACTATTGAGCGGTAGGCTTGCTGTCCCCATCAACTTGTCGCCCTGTCTCAATGCAATCAACCAGTGCCCTGAGGCCCAACTCGTTAATTTCCGCTTTCGTGATGTCGAATATGGAAGCGAGAGACAGATTGAGTTTCTTCAAGGCGGGGGATTGATATTGAGCTTTTCTGGCTCCTCTCTTGCATCAGATGGATCCAACGTGGGCGAATGCTCCATTGAGGGCTCGCGCGACGTAACCTTGCCTATCTATTTTTGCTACCGGCAAAACGCCTGGACGGATCGGCATCAGACGGTATTTCTTCACCTGTTGCGCCATCTCGCTTCTTGAGGTTGCTTGGCTTCGTGCCGTCAAATGAATATTGACGATTTGTAACGTATGGCTGACGGTTTTGCCTTCATGCTTTTTGAGACCTCGGCTTGGATTATCGGCCTTTGGAGGAGGAGTATGAAAAACCGTACGGTTTGGCTGTATATGGCGTTTGTTTTCCTATCGAACTTCAGCACCATCTTGTATTTTCTGACGGTTTACCTTGAGTTCGTCGGATTCTCGATGGTCGCGATTTCTGGCATGATGATTGCGTACCAGGTAAGCAAATTTGCTCTCGAGATTCCTACCGGCTATATCGCCGATAGATTTGGGCGAAAGATAAGTGGCCTGGTGGGTATCGCGGGAATGCTCGGATACTACGCTGCCCTGCTCCTCATACGATCTCCTCTGCTTTTGATAGGTGCGTTTGCCCTCAAGGGTTTTGCCGTCGCATGCGTGAGCGGTTCTATTGAGGCAATCTATATCGATTCCGTCTCCCAAGATCAGCTCGTTAGGCTTAATGTGGTTGAGCGATTCGTCTTTTACGCATCTTATGCTCTTTCCGCGTGTGTGGGCGGCTTCATCTCGTCAGAAGGTGCATATTTCATCGGTCTTTCGGCCGATATCTTTACGATGGTATTGACGTTGCTTGTCGTTGCCTGCATTCCCGAAACGAAAGGGAAAGGTAGCGCTGCGGCTTCTATGAGCCAAATTAGCCCGAGGATGATTTGGACTGCCATTGCGGGCAATGGCACGCTTCGCTCGGCGTTCGTCATGGACTGTTCTCAGGCATTTGCTTTTGTCGCTCTGGAAGATTTTTTCTCACTGCTGCTCGCAGCCCGTGGAATGGGTGCCGTCGCTTCGGGCATGACCATTGCGGTCCAGCTCCTTGTCTCCGCCTCCATAGGGTTTATCGTGCCCAGCGTAATTGCTCATGTCGACAAGAGGCTTTTTGCGCGTATTTGCGGCATCATCCGTCTCATTCTAGCTGCTTTGTTTTTAACCCCTTTTATTCCGGTTGACCTGTTGCCCGTTTTCTATGTGCTGCAGACGGTTGCCTACTCGTTATTTGCTCCGATCAAATACTCAGTTTTTCAAAATGCTGCCGATTCATCGATGCTCTGTTCGTTGATTTCGGTTCAAAGCCAGATGGTGGCGGTGGGCGCCGTTCTTTTCTATCTGCTCAATGCTGTGTTGAGTAGCGTTGTGGGTATTCGGGTTGTGCTGCTTGTTGCGCTTGGGATTTCTTCTCTGGCGTATGTCCCCGCGCTATTTCGCCTTACAAGTCGAAGACCATGAGCATGCATGCATCGATAACTTATATATCAACGCAATAAACCCGAGCTCGAGGGCGTTTGGGTTTATTATTGAAGCGTATGTAACCTGGCGGCGCCACACCGCCTGTTAGTAGGGAGACACATGAACGTTCTGGTCGTCAACGCAGGATCTTCGACCCTTAAGTATCAGGTCATCGATACCAAATCCCACAAGGTGTCCGCAAAGGGCTCCTGTGAGCGCGTCTGCTTTACCGGTGGTACCTTCACCCACGCTGCCAACGGCTCCAAGAAGGTGACCGAGAACATCGAGTTCCCCGACCACAAGGTCGCCATCGAGGTCGTCCTGAAGGACCTCGAGGCTAACGGCGTCAAGATCGAGGGCATCGGTCACCGCATCGTTCAAGGCGGTTGGTACTTTGGCGATTCCTCCCTCGTCGACGAGGACGTTCTCGCCAAGATTCGCGAGGTTGCCCCGCTCGCTCCGCTGCACAACAACCCCGAGGCCAACGTTATCGAGTTCTGCCTGGAGCAGTATCCCGACCTGCCCAACGTCACGGTCTACGACACCGCTTTCCATTTCAACATGCCCGAGGTCGCCAAGACCTACGCTCTGCCCAAGGACGTTTGCGACAAGCTGCACATCCGTAAGTACGGCGCTCACGGCACCAGCTATCGCTACATCTCCAAGAAGGTTGCCGAGATGACCAACGGCGAGGCCCGCAAGGTTGTCGTGTGCCACATTGGCTCCGGCGCTTCCCTGTGCGCCATCGAGGACGGCAAGTGCATGGACACCACCATGGGCCTTACCCCGCTCGACGGCGTCATGATGGGCACCCGCTGCGGTTCCATCGACCCGGCTACCGTGTGCTACCTGCAGCGCGAGGGCGGCTACACCTTCGACGAGGTCGACGAGATGATGAACAAGAAGTCCGGCCTTTTGGCTGTGACCGGCGGCAAGACCAACGACTGCCGCAACGTTGAGGAGCTCGCCGCTGCCGGTGACCCTGAGGCTCAGCTCGCCTTCGATATGTTCGTCTACAAGATTGCCGCCAAGGCCGCCGAGATGGCAACCTCCATGTGCGGCATGGACACGCTTGTCTTTACCGCTGGCATCGGCGAGCACGCTCCGGCTGTCCGCGCCGGTGTGGCCGACCGTCTGGCCTTTATGGGCGTCAAGATGGACCATGCCCGCAACGCCCTGCGTGGCGACGGCGCCTGGTGCCTGTCCGCCAAGGATTCCAAGGTCAAGATCTTCGTCATCCCCACGGACGAGGAGTTCATGATCGCTTCCGACGTCGAGCGCATCGTCAACGGCAAGTAATTGATGCAAGGGGAGGGGACTGGATGGCCTTGTGCCGTTCAGCCCCCTTTTATGCGCTTTGAGCGAAGAGTTTAATAGATAATTATTGAACTCTGATAACTTCTTATTAAGGATACGGCCGCCTTATAGGTTTGCCGACCGTACTGTAATCACGAAGGAGTCTCATGAACGTACTTGTTGTCAACGCCGGCAGCTCGAGCCTTAAATATCAGCTTTTGGACACCGATACTCGCGAGGTCTTCGCTAAGGGTAACTGCGAGCGCATCGGCTCGGAGATGGGCATCTTTGGCCACTCCGAGAACGGTGGTGCCAAGCAGACCGAGGAGATTCCTTTCCCCGACCATCGCTCGGCTATCGCGCGCGTGCTCGAGGAGCTCGAGAAGACCGACGTTACGATCGATGGCATTGGCCACCGTATCGTTCAGGGCGGCTGGTACTTCGATGATTCCGCGGTCGTCGACGATGAGGTCATGGCCAAGATCCTTGAGGTGGCGCCACTTGCCCCGCTGCACAACTACGGTGAGGCCGCAGCAATTGAGTATTGCCGCGAGAAATATCCGGAGCTGCCCAACGTGGCCGTCTTCGATACGTCGTTCCATATGACGATGCCCGAGGTCGCCTACACCTACGCCCTGCCCAAGGACGTCTGCGACAAGTACCACGTGCGCAAGTACGGCGCCCACGGCACGAGTCACCGTTACGAGTGGATGATGGCCAAGGAGATCCTGGGCACGCGCTGCCACCGTCTGCTGTCGTGCCACCTGGGCAACGGCGCCTCGCTCGCCGCTATCGAGGACGGCGTATGCCGCGATACCACGATGGGCTTGACGCCGCTCGACGGTCTGATGATGGGCACCCGCTGCGGTTCCATCGACCCGGCCACCGTGTGCTACCTGCAGCGCGAGGGTGGCTACAGTTACCAGGAAGTCGACGACATGATGAACAAGCAGTCCGGCCTGCTTGCCATCTCGGGCATCTCCAACGACGCCCGCGACATCCGCACGCGCGCCTCCGAGGGCGACGAGCGCTGTCTGCTCGCTTTCGACATGTTCGCCTACAAGGCCATGCAGCAGGCCGGCTCCATGATCGCCTCCATGGCGGGCGTGGACACCATTACCTTTACTGCCGGCATCGGCGAGAACGACTGGTCGATCCGCAAGGCCTTCTGCGACTGCTTTGAGTGGCTGGGCGTACGCATCGACAACAACAAGAACCGCGAGGCCGTGGGTAACGGCCCGCAGGTCATCAGCGCCGCCGGCTCTTCCGTCACGGTCATGGTCATCCCCACCGACGAGGAATACATGATCGCCCACGACGTCGAGCGTCTGACCGCGAATAACTAGTGCACTCGTTTGCATGTAAACGAAAGGCCTCCCGAGCAACAGCTCGGGAGGCCTTTTTGCTGGCAGGCGGAAATTTCAGTCCCAAAGTGATCATCACCAGTAATGCCTGCACTCTCAGCAGCGACACCCATCCATTCAGATCCTCAGCTCTAGCTCGTAGCCAAGCCGCCGTCCACTCCAGATGCCCTGATTGCTACGTGGCGGCAGGGGCCCTACAGGGTAAAGCTCTGAAAACATTCCGCAGGACGGAGGAAGCCCCCGCCGCACGTAGTGCGCAGCGGGGGCTTCCGACATGTCCGAGGACGTTTTCAGAGCTTTACCCTGTAGGGCCCCGAGGGGGTATGTCTGCTACTCAGCCATCTGAGCCTGGACGGCGGTGATGGCTACGACACCCACGATGTCGTCGGCAGAGCAGCCGCGCGAAAGGTCGTTGACCGGCTTGGCGATGCCCTGCAGGATGGGGCCGTAGGCGTCGGCACCGGCGAAGCGCTGGACCAGCTTGTAGCCGATGTTGCCGGCCTCGAGGTCAGGGAACACGAGCACGTTGGCCTTACCGGCGACGGAGGAGCCGGGAGCCTTGAGCTGGGCGACGGTGGGGACGATAGCGGCGTCGAGCTGCAGGTCGCCATCGATGGCGAGCTCGGGAGCCTTCTCCTTGCAGAACTTCACAGCCTCCTGGACCTTCTTGGCGACCTCGCCGCCGGCGGAGCCCATGGTGGAGTAGGAGAGCATGGCCACGTGCGGCTCGACATTGCCCATGAAGGTGGACCAGGAGTGGGCCGAGGCGATGGCGATCTCGGAGAGTTCGTCAGAGGACGGGTTGATGTTGAGGCCGCAGTCGGCGAAGATCAGCGTGCCGTCGGTGCCAAACTGCGGGGTGTCGGTGCACATCACGAAGAAGGCCGAGACCAGCTTGGTGCCCGGGGCGGTCTTGAGGATCTGCAGCGCGGGGCGCAGGGTGTCGGCGGTGGAGTGGCAGGCGCCGGAGACCAGGCCGTCGGCATCGCCCATCTTGACCATCATGGTGCCAAAGTAGGTGGCATCCATCACCTGGGCGCGAGCCTGCTCGATGGTGACGCCCTTCTTAGCGCGGAGCTCGGCAAACTTCTGCGCGTACTCCTCGTGCTTCTCGGCGTTGCGCGGGTCGATGACGGTGGCGCCGGGAACGTTGATGTCATCGGGGTTGCCCAGGATGACGATGTTGGCCAGGCCCTCCTCGATGATCTTGTTCGCCGCGACGATGGTGCGCGGGTCCTCGCCCTCGGGCAGGACGATGGTCTTAAGGTCGGCCTTGGCGGCAGACTTCATACGGTTTAGGAAATCGCTCATGTTACTCCTTACAAGCGTTCCGCTAAGCTCCAGGCCCTCGGCTGTACACGAATAAACCCGCTGCTAGCGGGTTTACCTTTCAATTATGTACGCCACGGTGCTTGAGCTTTCCTTGTGTGGCAAGCTCATTATAGGACGCATTAGCGCTATAATCGCTCTGATAAATATGTCTCGACGTATGTTCGAGAAAAAGCCCAGTTAAAAAGCGTGTGGCTTTTGACAAGGAGTATCGATGCAGATTACCTCAGGCCTGCCTGAAGGCTTTAATGCCGGTGCGTACGACATGATCGTTGTCGGTGCCGGGTACGCTGGTGCCGTTTGCGCCCGCCGTCTTGCCGAGACTATCGGCTATCGCGTTGCCGTTCTGGAGCGTCGTAGCCACATTGCAGGCAATGCCTACGACTGCGCTGACGAGGCTGGAATCCTGGTCCACGAATACGGTCCGCACATTTACCACACCTTTAACGAGCGCGTGCACAATTTCCTGTCGCGCTTTACCAAGTGGACGGACTATCAGCACAAGGTGCTTGCCAACATCAACGGCACCCTTATGCCCGTGCCCTTCAACCACGCGAGCCTCAAGCTTGCTTTTGGCGATGAGCGCGGCGAGGAGCTGTATCAGAAGCTCGTGGAGACCTTTGGCAAGGATGTCAAGGTTCCCATTATGGAGCTGCGCAAGAAGAACGACCCGGATCTTGCCGAGGTCGCTGACTACGTCTACGAGAACGTCTTTTTGCATTACACCATGAAGCAGTGGGGCCAGACTCCCGACCAGATCGATCCCTCGATCACCGGTCGCGTTCCCGTCTTTGTGGGCGATGACGACCGCTACTTCCCGCAAGCTCCCTTCCAGGGCATGCCGCAGGACGGCTACACTGCGCTGTTCGAGCATATGCTCGATCATGACCTGATCGATGTATTCTGCGACGTGGACGCTCGCGATCTGTTCGAGATTGACGAGACCACCGTTAAAGTTGACGGCAAGGTCTATGGTGGCGAGATCGTCTACACCGGTCCGCTCGATGAGCTGTTCAACCTCGACCTGGGTGCTTTGCCGTACCGCACGCTCGATATGAAGTTCGAGACGCTCGATATGGATCAGTTCCAGCCCGTGGGCACCGTTAACTACACCACGAGCGAGGACTACACGCGCATTACCGAGTTCAAGAACATGACCGGTCAGGTCCTGCCCGGCAAAACCACCATCATGAAGGAATACTCCAAGGCCTATACGCCCGGCTCGGGCGAGACGCCGTACTACGCCATTCTTGAGCCCGAGAACCGCGAGCTCTATGAGCGCTATCTTGAGCGCGTCCAGAATCTGACGAACTTCCACCCGGTGGGTCGCTTGGCCGAGTATCGCTACTACGATATGGACGCCGTGACCAATTCCGCCCTCGATCTTTCGGATGAGATTATCGCCTGCCATGCATAAAGTCATAACATTCGGTATTCCCTCGTATAACGCCGCCAAGGACATGGACCATTGCATCACCTCCATCCTGGAGGGAAGCAATTACGCCACCGATGTCGAGATTATTGTCGTTGACGACGGCTCCAAGGACGAGACGGCCGCCAAGGCCGATGAGTGGGAGGCCCGTTATCCCGGTATCATCCGCGCGGTGCACCAGGAGAACGGCGGCCACGGTATCGCCGTCCTTTCGGGCCTGCGCGAGGCGCAGGGTACGTACTACAAGGTCGTAGACTCCGACGACTGGCTCGACGGCGCGGCCCTTTCGACCATGCTGTCGATCCTGCGTGGCTTTGAGGAGCGCGACCAGCGCGTCGACCTGTTTATCTCCAACTACGTGTACGAGAAGGTCTACGAGGGCACGCATACCGCTATTGGCTACAAGTTTGCCCTGCCGCGTAAAAAGATTTTCACCTGGGATCAGATCGGGCACTTCCGTCTGGACCAGAATCTGCTTATGCACAGTCTGTGCTATCGCACGGACGTGCTGCGCGAGTCTAACCTGCCCATGCCGCCGCACACCTTCTACGTAGACAACATCTACGCATACGTGCCGCTGCCGCGCTGCAAGACCATCTACTACGCCGATATCGACCTCTACCGCTACTTCATTGGCCGCGAGGGCCAGAGCGTCAACGAGGCTACGATGGTCAAGCGTCTGGACCAGCAGTTCCGCGTTACGCGCATTATGATGGAGTCGTTCCATCTGTACAGCGATGTTGAGTCTTCGCGCCTGCGCTCGTACATGATGGGCTATTTCACCATGATGATGGCGATCTGCTCAGTGCTCACCAAGCTTTCCGAGGAAGAGTGCGCCGATGAGCGCCTGAAGACGCTGTGGAATGATCTGAAGGCTTACGACGAGCGCATGTATCGTCGCGCCCGCTACGGCGTGGTGGGCTTCTTTACCAATCTGCGTGGACGGGCCGGAGACAAAACCACACTCGGCCTATACCGTCTTGCCTCAAAGATCTTCAAATTCAACTAGCTGTCGAGTAATCGCTGCTGATAGGTTGACTGGGCCCCTTGGCCTTTAGTTTGCTACTGCGAACAGTCCTGCTCGCACGGAAAGCACATTAAGTGCTTTCCGGCTCGTGCGGAACTTGTATCAAACTAAAGGCCAAGGGGCCTCTGCTATAAGAATCGATTGTCAGACAGTTTGAATTTGAAGATCTTCGACGCGCGGTACACAGGGGCCTGGGCTGAAAAGAAGCTGGTTGGTAGGTTGCCCGGTGGGGCTTGGTTATGTTTGTCGCGAGTTCCGCACGAGCCGAAGAGCACTTAATGTGCTCTTCGTGCGAGCCAGGACTGTAGAGCAGCAAACATAACCAAGCCCCACCGGGCAACCGGTCAGGTGAGGTTATTTGGCGGCGCCGGGGATGCCGTGGGAGGTTTTGGCGGTTTTGGCTCCGTTTACGATGGCGGTCTGTAGGGCCCTTACAGCGAGCATACCCAACAGGTCGAGGGGCACGGCGGCGCTTGCCTGGGTGTCCAGTTTGCCGCTGGCGAGGGTGTAGATGGTGTCGCCGTCGTTGGTGGTGTGCGTGGGGCGGATGGCGTGTGCGTAGGCGTCTGCGGCCATCTGGGAGACCTTGGTGGCCTGGGCCTTGGTGAGCTCCACGTTGGTGACGATGCAGCTGATGGTGGTGTTGGTGCGGTCGAGCGGCATTTGCATGGAGCCGGCGGCGGCAAATGCTGCGAGCTCCATGTCGACGATCTGGTCGCTATCGGCTGCGGCTCGCATGCCGGCGACCCACTCGCCGGTGAGGGGGTCAACGACGTTGCCGCAGGCGTTGACCGAGACTACAGCACCCACCTTGACGGGACCGAGTGCCACGGCGGCGGCGCCAAGGCCGGCCTTCATGCAGGTGGCAGGTCCCATGAGCTTGCCAACCGTGGCGCCGGTGCCGGCGCCTACGTTGCCCTGCTCAAGGGTGGTGGGGGTGTTATCGAGCGCCTCGCGTACGGCGGCGATGCCGGCATCGATGTCGGGACGAACCGTGGGGTCGCCATAGGCGAGGTCGAAGATGCAGCTGGAGCATACGATGGGCACCTGCGTGGGGCCGACGGGCAGGCCGATGCCGCGGCTCTCGAGCTCGCGGGTAACACCGCTTGCGGCCTCGAGGCCAAAGGCCGATCCGCCCGAGAGGCAGACGGCGTGAACCTTGTCGACGGTGTTCTCGGGGCGCAGCAGGTCGGTTTCGCGCGATGCCGGGGCACCGCCGCGAACGTCGACACCGCCGGTGGCGCCTTCGGCTGCCACGATTACGGTGCAACCGGTGCCGGCCTCCTCGTCCGTATAGTTTCCAAAGCAAAAGCCATCGACATCGCAAACGTCAATGGCTTCAAGCAGTGTGTCCATGTTTTCTCCTATCGGTTTTCCGCCGCGCCTTATGCCCGGTCGGGATCCGTACGGTACGCCAAAATTGTAGGCGCTGGGGGATACCCAGCGCCAGATGCAATTACGAGAGTTTTTGAATCGCGCGCGCGACGCGTGCGATGGGTAGACCCACCACGTTGTAGAAGTCGCCCGAAATATCGTGCACGAGCATGCGTCCGCCTGTGCCTTGGATGCCGTAGGCCCCGGCCTTGTCCATGGGTTCGCCGGAGGCAACATAGCGCTCGATCTGCTCTTCGGTAAGCTCATAGAACGTCACGTCGGTCACATCGACAAACGACAGGCTCTCGGCGGCATGCGGAGCTGTAGCGTCGCCTGCCTTAACGATGCAGACGCCGGTTGCGACCTGGTGCGTGCGGCCCGAAAGCTCGCGGAGCATGGTGCGCGCCTCGTCCTCGGTTGCCGGCTTGCCCAGAATCTTGCCATCGAAGGTGACAATAGTATCGGCCGCGACGGTCAGTTCGTTGGGCTCGGCATGCTCGGCGGCAACGGCGGCGGCTTTGGCGCGTGCTAAGCGTTCAACGAGCGTAAGCGGGGCCTCGCCATCAAAAGGCGTTTCGTCGATATCTGCGGGAATCACGCGAATGTCATAGCCCGCCTCGCGCATCAACTCGATGCGGCGCGGTGATTGCGAAGCCAAAATCATAGCTGAATGCCCTCAGCGACCTTCTCGACGGCCTTGTCGCCGGCGAGCGTGCGCAGCAGCTCAAGCGCAAAGGGGAGCGACTGGGCCATGCCGCTGGCGGTGATGATGTTGCCGTCTTGCGTAACCTTCTCGCCGGTATAGGCGCCTTCGGGGAAGCTTTTCTCAAAGCCAGGGAAGCACGTGGCGTGGCGCCCCTCGAGTAGGTCGAGCTCGCCCAGGATAAACGGGGCGGCGCAGATGGCGGCAACGTGCTTGGTCGCGGCGAACTCGCAGACCACGTCGCAGACGCGCTGATCGGCGCGCAGGTTGGTGGCACCGGGCAGGCCGCCGGGCAGCACGACGCAGTCGTACTCGTCAAAGTTGATCTCATCAAAGAGCGCATCGCAGGTCACGGGGATCTGCAGCGAGCTTACGACCTCACGCGTGGGCATGATCGAGACGAGCGTGGCACGCACGCCGCCGCGACGCATGACATCGACCATGGTCAAGCATTCAATAGTTTCAAAGCCATCGGCGGCGAGAACGGCAACGCTGGGCATGAGGGTTCCTTTCATAGGCGGCATACAATTAGCCGTCTTATACCCCGAAGACCTCCGCTTGCCACGCTCGATTTCCCAATGATTTTTCTGAGCAATGATTAAGTGGCTAGTTGCGCCTAAGGTGGACGACGGTCTCGCAGTGGAAGGTTTGTGGGAACAGGTCGACTGGCGTGATCTTTACGGGGGAGAAGGTGCCTTCTTCGACAAAGCGTTTGAGATCGCGCGCCAGGGTGGCCGGGTCGCAGCTCACGTAGGCGACATCGCGAGCACTCGTGCTGGCGATAAGGTCGATCGCCTCGGGGGCGAGGCCTGCGCGCGGCGGGTCGACCACCAAGACGTCGGCATCCTGGTCGGGGAACTCGCGCACCGCGTCTCCGCCGATGACGTCGACGTTATCGAGCTTGTTGATCTCCAGGTTACGGCGTAGATCGCGCACGGCCGGGCCATAGGCTTCGACGGCGGCGACAAAATCGCAGCGGCGGGCGAGCGGCAGGGTAAAGGTGCCGGCGCCGCAGTACAGGTCCACGGCCAGCTCGTCTTCCTGCGGGTCGAGGGCGCCCATAACGAGATCAATCAAAATCTCGGCGCCCTTGGTGTTGACTTGGAAAAACGACGGGGCAGACAAGCGCATCTGGCCCTCGGCGATGTTCTCGGTCCACGAGCCCTCGCCGGCGAGCATCTCGACTTTGGAGACGCGGCGGGCCTTCTTCTCGCCCTTGCTCATGACGCGCACTACGCTCGTGGGGTGCGCGGCGTCTGCCAGCACGCGCGAGATCTGCGAGCGCGGGAAGGAACCCGTGGGCGTCCAGAGCGCGACCTCGAGCGCCTTGGTGCAGCGCGATGCGCGAATGCCCACGCGTTCGAGCCCCAAGTCATGGCTGCCGCTTAGATAGTTGAGTGCGCCGACGACCGATTTGAGCGCCTTCGGGAAGCGCTTATCGAACAGCGGGCACGCATCGACGGTCACGATTTTGCTGGGGTCGACACCGTGCATGCCAAGGCGCACGCGACCGTTGACGACGGTCGGTTCGAGCTCGATTTTATTGCGGTAGCCCCAGTCGTCCTTGGTGTGGCAGATGGGCTGTACCAACTTATCGACCTGCTCAGGAGCGAACTTGCCGATGCGCTCGAGCGTGGAGCGCAGGTTTTGCTCCTTGGCGGCAAGCTGTGCCGTGTGTGAGAGATTGCCCCACGAACAACCGCCGCAGATGCCAACGAAGGGGCAGGGGGACTGAATACGATCGGGGCTCGGCTCCAGAATCTCGGTCGTGCGGGCGCGCATGAACGACTTGCCGTCCTGTACGACCTCGGCCTCGACGGTGTCGCCTGCCACGGCGCCCTGCACAAAGACGGCCTTGCCGTTGTCGGCGTGCGCCAGCCCGTCTGCGCCGTAGGTCATCGATTCTATAGTGAGCTTCATATTCCTGCCTGTCATTCGTGTTGTTGTTCGCACCATGGTAGCAGGGAAAAGCGCCCCGCATCCGAGGCTTTCCTCAAATGCGGGGCGCTTCTACAAACTGCTTCTACAAACGACTATTTCGTCTTGCCGGTAATGAGCGTCTTAAGACCCAGGCCGATCAGGCCCAGGCCCATGCGCACACGACCGGGGCGATGGCGCTCGATGGCCTTGGTCTTGCCGGCGGGCTTATCGCGACGGGCGCTCGTCTCGGGCGCGGGCTTGGTGACCTGCGGCTCGGTCTGAGGTGCAGGTGCGGGCTCGGGCTCAATGACGGTCGCCTGGACCTTTTGGACCTTGGGTGCTACCGGCTGCGGCTCGGGCTCGGGGGCGGGTTTCGCCTCAATGACGGGCTCGGGCGCGGCCTCGGCGTTGCGGTAGGCACGCTCCAGCAGGGCTTCCTGCGAGTTGAAGGGTTTCTCACCCCCTGTACGCTCCACGGGAACCCAGGTGCCGTCACTTGTCAGGCTGCGGGCTTTCACGTTGTCGCGCAGCTGCATGCCCATGTACTCGTGCACCAGGGCGCGGCAGGTGGGGTCGAGCACGGGGAAGGCGATCTCCACGCGGTGCTCGGTGTTGCGCGTCATCATGTCGGCCGAGCTCAGGTAGATCATGTCCGAGTCCACGCCAAAGGCGTAAACGCGCGCATGCTCCAAAAAGCGTCCGACGATAGAACGGACATGCACGTTTTCGGTCTTGCCAGGAACGCCCGGCTTGAGGCACGAGATGCCGCGGATGATCATGTCCACGCGGACTCCTGCGCACGATGCCTCGGCGATCTTGTCGATGACCTCGCGGTCGGTGAGCGAGTTGAGTTTAAAGAACACGCGGGCGGGCTCGCCAGCGAGAGCGCGCTGAATCTCGCGATCCAGACCGCGCATGATGAGCGGCTTGAGGCCTACGGGCGCCACACCCAGGAAGCGGTAATCGCCGCGCAGATTGCCCAGCGACAGGTTGCGGAAGAACAGGTTGGCGTCCTCGCCGATGCCGGGGTGGGCGGTCATGAGCATAAAGTCGCTGTAGAGTTTGGCCGTCTTCTCGTTAAAGTTGCCAGTGCCCAGCAGCGTCAGACGCGTTAGCGCCATGCCTTCGCGATAGGTGAGCTGGCAGATCTTGGAGTGGCACTTAAAGCCCTCGGAGCCGTAGATGACGGTGCAGCCGGCCTCTTCCAGGCGCTCGGCCCACTCGATGTTGTTCTGCTCGTCAAAGCGCGCGCGGAGCTCCATGAGCACCGTGACTTCTTTGCCGTTCTCGGCGGCATCGATCAGTGACTCGCACAGGCGGCTCTGCTTGGCCACGCGGTAGAGCGTGATGCGCAGCGAGATGCACTCGGGGTCATAGGCGGCCTCGTGCACCAGGTCCAAGAACGGATTCATGGCCTCGTAAGGGTAAAAGAGCAGCTTGTCGTGCTGCAGCACCTGCTCGCGGATGGAGCGGGTCATATCGATGGTGGGGTTGGGCTGCGGCTTAAACGGCGTAAAGAGCAGCTCGTTGCGTAGATGCTCGGGAATCTTGCCCTCAATGCCGAAGACGTAGCCCAGGTCGAGCGGGATATCGCAGGTAAAGACCGAGCGGCGAGAAAGCTCGAGCGCCTTGCGGATGGTCTTGAGCGTCGCCTTCTCGAGCGACCCCGAGACCGCGAGCACTACCGGCTGCAGACGCAGGCGCTTCTTGAGGATGCGCTTCATGTGCTGGCGGTAGTCCTCTTCCTCCTCGACGCCCTCGCCGTCCGGATCGATGTCGGCGTTGCGGGTGACGCGGATGAGCGCGCGATCGAGCGGCTTATAGGAGCCAAAGCAGCTGTCCAGGCAGGCGAGGATGACGTCCTCGAGCAGAATGTAGGAGTAGGTGCCGGTGGGCGAGGGGATCTCGACAACGCGGTTCATCGAGGCGGGGATCTCGATAAGGCCCAGCAGGCTCTCCTCGTCGGTGACGCCGTCCAGGCCACAAGCCAGATAGAGTGCACCGTTGCGCAGGTTGGGGAAGGGATGGCGCGGGTCAATGACCAACGGCGAGATGACCGGCGACACGTAGGCCTGGAAGTAGCGGGTTACAAAGGTGCGCTCCTCGGGCGTAAGCGAATCAACACGCGCGCGGTGAACGCCCAGGGTGTCGAGCTTGCCCTCGATGCTCTTAAAGATGGACTCCCATCGGGTAAGGAGCCCGGGCATTTCGGCCATGACAGCATCGACCTGTTCGGAGGCGGTCATATTGCTCTTGTTGTCGACAGGCTGTTTTTTGAGCTCTGCCAGATCGGACAGGCCGCCCACGCGCACCATGAGAAACTCGTCGAGGTTAGACTCGAAAATCGACACAAACTTTAGACGCTCGAACAGCGGAACGGTCTCGTCGAAGGCTTCGTCAAGCACACGGTTGTCAAAGCGCAGCCAGCTGAGCTCTCGGTTCTGCGTGTACGAGAAGTCGCGCGGCGGTTTGCGCAGCTTTGCGGCGGCTTGCTTTTTTTCGATTTTGCTCGGCATATGCATCTGTCCGTTCAGTCCCCGCAGGGGACGGTTGCCTAACACTATTCACTATTGTCTCAATTTAGTCGACCTATGGCACGGACGTATCGCGTGAACGGTATCTTTACCTACTTCTTACGCTGACAAGCCATAGAGCTGACGCCCGTCGCGTTGTGAAAAACGGTCTATATCCTCACTCAACTGGTGAGTATGTGTGAATAAGAATGATAGGTATCTGAATATCATCGAATACAGACAGAAACACGAACAAGCGTCATTTATATACATAAAACCGTTTTAGATATGCAGTTCTTAATCGAAAGATTGGAGTTGTAATTGCGAATGATTTTTGAGAAAAAAGAGCGTTTACCTTAGAAAAGTTACTTTAGAACGCCGAAGTACATCATGGGGGAATCACATGCGATATACCGTTCATCGCACTTTGTTGACCGTTCGGGGGCGAGGTGGAATTGCGGGTGATTTTTGGATATAACTAGAGCTGTCAGCAAGCAGCGTCCCATATGGAGGGGCGCTGATACATTCGGCCAGTAAGGCCCGAAAGAAAGGTAGGAGGCCATGACGAAAGGTCTGCACGTGCCTTCCGAGATCGGCAAGCTCAGGAAGGTCTGCCTGCACCGTCCCGGCGACGAGCTCCTCAACCTGCCGCCCGACGAGCTCGAGCGACTCCTGTTCGACGACGTCCCGTTCCTGGAGGTCGCGCAGCAGGAGCACGACACCTTCGCCCAGATCCTGAGGGACCAGGGCGTGGAGGTCCTCTACCTCGAGAACCTCGTCGCCGAGGTGTTCGACCAGGTCCCCGGCGCCCGCGCCGAGTTCACCGACCAGTACATCGCCGAGGCCGGCATCCGCGGCCAGCACATGCCGCAGATCGTCCGCGAGAAGCTGGACTCCATCGAGGACAACCTCGAGTTCGTCAAGAAGACCATGGCCGGCATGACCAAGGCCGAGATCGACATGCCCCTCACGGCGTCCACGACCCTCGACTCCCTGGTCAACTCCGAGTCCGAGTCCGACCTGATCATCGACCCGATGCCCAACCTCTACTTCACCCGCGACCCGTTCGCGGTCGTCGGCGAGGGCGTCAACCTCAACCGCATGTACTCGGTCACCCGCAACCGCGAGACCCTGTACGGCAAGTACGTCTTCAAGTACCACCCCGACTACAAGGACGTCTCCCTGTACTTCCGCCGCGACTGCCAGTTCCACACCGAGGGCGGCGACGTGCTGAACATCAACGAGAAGACCCTCGCCGTCGGCATCTCCCAGCGCACCCAGGCCGCCGCTATCGACGTCATGGCCCAGAACATCTTCTGGAACTCCGACTCCAAGGTCGAGCGCATCCTGGCCTTCGACATCCCGGTCTCGCGCGCCTTCATGCACCTCGACACGGTCTTCACCCAGATCGACGTCGATAAGTTCACGATCCACCCCGCCATCATGGGCACCCTGCGCGTCTACGAGCTGACCGCCGGCAAGAACCCGGGCGACGTGAACATCCGCCTGATCGAGGACACCCTCGAGCACGTCCTGGAGGACGCCACCGGCGTCGACCAGGTCAAGCTGATCCCCTGCGGCGGCGGCGACCCGATCGCGGCCTCCCGCGAGCAGTGGAACGACGGCTCCAACACCCTGTGCGTCGAGCCCGGCAAGATCTGCGTCTACGCCCGCAACACCGTCACCAACGACGTGCTGTACAAGGAGGGCCTGGACCTTCTCGTCGTGCCCTCCGCCGAGCTCTCCCGCGGCCGCGGCGGCCCGCGCTGCATGAGCATGCCCTTCTGGCGCGAGGACCTCTAAGGTCTTCAAGGACCCGTACGGGTCATAATACATACATCTAGCTGCCATTAGATGTCTCTCATTGGGGCGGTGCGGGTTTTCGCACCGCCCCAATCTTGTATGAGGAACGTTAACACGATTGGATGACTGCTTTTGTAAGGAGCTTGGCCATGGACATCAAGACGATTGGCGTTGAGGAATGGCTCAACGTTTGGGAGAAGAGCGCTACCTGGGATATCGCTCAGTCGACGATCTCGTCGCTCACCATGGGCGAGCTACGTGCGCTTGACGAGCAGGACGGTGCCACGTTCTACGAGCGCCTGGACCGCGAGAAGATGAACTACGGCTGGATCGAGGGTTCGCCGGAGTTTAAGGCCGAGGTCGCCAAGCTCTATCGTCGTGAGGTCAATCCCGATCACATTCTGCAGACCAATGGCTGCACGGGCGCAAACCTCAACGCCATCATGGCTGTGGTCGAGCCCGGCGACCACGTTATCGCCGAGTGGCCCACCTACGCGCCGCTCTACGAGATTCCGCGCACGCTGGGCGCCGAGGTCGAGTATTGGGAGCTTCGCGAGGAACTCGGCTGGAAGCCCGATATCGAGGAACTCAAGCGCTTGGTGCGCCCCACCACCAAGCTCATCTGCATCAACAACGCATCGAACCCCATCGGTACGGTGCTCGATGCCGATATGCTCGGCCAGATTGCCGAGATTGCCCGCTCGGTGGGCGCCTATGTGCTGTGCGACGAGGTGTACCTGCCGCTTGAGAACACCGAGGCCTTTATGTCGATGGCCGACGTGTACGAGAGGGCCATTGTCACCAACTCGTTGTCGAAGACCTATTCGACGCCTGCGGCCCGCGTGGGCTGGGTCTTGGCCGACGAAGAGGTGTCCAATCGCATCCGTACCTATCGCGATTACACCATGATCTGCGGCGGCGTGTTCAACGATGCCCTGGCGACCTATGTGCTTGAGCACAAGGACGAGATTCTCGAGCGCAACCGCAAGATTGTGCTCGGCAACCGCGATATCGCGCAGGCTTGGATCGATACGCAGCATCGCGTGTCCTGGACGGCCCCGCAGGGCGTGTCCACCTCGTTTATCCAGCTGGATATCCCCGAGGGCGACGAGGAGTTCTGCAAGCGCCTGTTGGCTGAGAGGGGAGTGCTGCTGGTTCCCGGCAGCCGCTTTGAGCTCCCCTGCGGCGCACGCCTGGGCTACTGCGCGAGCGAGGACGTTCTGCGCGAGGGCCTGAGGCTTTTGGGCGAGGCACTGGCGGAGTTCGATCGCTAGGATTCCGATGGTCTTCGGGGGCCTTATCCAAATTAGCCGAAGATAATCGAAAACGGACCCGTTTCATAGGGGAAGCGGGTCCGTTTTTCTATACCGAGAAGTCAAGTTGTTACAAATGGGGCCGTAAAGCGAGCCGGTATCCGCTGGGCCTTATACTGAGTTTCCGGTGAACGGTAATTTATTTACCAGAAATGAATAGGACAAACTTTTTTCTGAATAAAAATGAAAATGGTTGAGATGCGGTGTGAACCGCTAATTCTATTCATAGCTTTATTGGAAATATGCAATTTGAGGATGGTTTAACAAAGTTTAGTTCCATTTGATTTTAGGATTAAAACGCGTTTAAGCACGTAAATACGCTTTATTAAGATGAAGTGTGCCATGCGTGAAGTATATGTGTATGCCGTTCACCCCCTATAAAAAACCGTTCGGGGGCAAGGTGGAAGTATGAGCTGATTTTGGATATAACTAGAGCTGTCAGCAAGCAGCGTCCCATATGGAGGGGCGCTGATACATTCGGCCAGTAAGGCCCGAAAGAAAGGTAGGAGGCCATGACGAAAGGTCTGCACGTGCCTTCCGAGATCGGCAAGCTCAGGAAGGTCTGCCTGCACCGTCCCGGCGACGAGCTCCTCAACCTGCCGCCCGACGAGCTCGAGCGACTCCTGTTCGACGACGTCCCGTTCCTGGAGGTCGCGCAGCAGGAGCACGACACCTTCGCCCAGATCCTGAGGGACCAGGGCGTGGAGGTCCTCTACCTCGAGAACCTCGTCGCCGAGGTGTTCGACCAGGTCCCCGGCGCCCGCGCCGAGTTCACCGACCAGTACATCGCCGAGGCCGGCATCCGCGGCCAGCACATGCCGCAGATCGTCCGCGAGAAGCTGGACTCCATCGAGGACAACCTCGAGTTCGTCAAGAAGACCATGGCCGGCATGACCAAGGCCGAGATCGACATGCCCCTCACGGCGTCCACGACCCTCGACTCCCTGGTCAACTCCGAGTCCGAGTCCGACCTGATCATCGACCCGATGCCCAACCTCTACTTCACCCGCGACCCGTTCGCGGTCGTCGGCGAGGGCGTCAACCTCAACCGCATGTACTCGGTCACCCGCAACCGCGAGACCCTGTACGGCAAGTACGTCTTCAAGTACCACCCCGACTACAAGGACGTCTCCCTGTACTTCCGCCGCGACTGCCAGTTCCACACCGAGGGCGGCGACGTGCTGAACATCAACGAGAAGACCCTCGCCGTCGGCATCTCCCAGCGCACCCAGGCCGCCGCTATCGACGTCATGGCCCAGAACATCTTCTGGAACTCCGACTCCAAGGTCGAGCGCATCCTGGCCTTCGACATCCCGGTCTCGCGCGCCTTCATGCACCTCGACACGGTCTTCACCCAGATCGACGTCGATAAGTTCACGATCCACCCCGCCATCATGGGCACCCTGCGCGTCTACGAGCTGACCGCCGGCAAGAACCCGGGCGACGTGAACATCCGCCTGATCGAGGACACCCTCGAGCACGTCCTGGAGGACGCCACCGGCGTCGACCAGGTCAAGCTGATCCCCTGCGGCGGCGGCGACCCGATCGCGGCCTCCCGCGAGCAGTGGAACGACGGCTCCAACACCCTGTGCGTCGAGCCCGGCAAGATCTGCGTCTACGCCCGCAACACCGTCACCAACGACGTGCTGTACAAGGAGGGCCTGGACCTTCTCGTCGTGCCCTCCGCCGAGCTCTCCCGCGGCCGCGGCGGCCCGCGCTGCATGAGCATGCCCTTCTGGCGCGAGGACCTCTAAG
>UQHR01000017.1 GCA_900540905.1 uncultured Collinsella sp.
GGCGGCGAGGCCTCGCGGAGGCGGGGCCCGGGGTCGCGGCGGGCCCCCTCTCGGCGGAGGTCGAGGCGCTCCAGTCGATCAAGGGGTGCGGCTTCGCGCTCGCCGCCGCCTTCGCGTCCGAGGTCGGCGACTTCTCGAGGTTCCGCTCCGGCAGGCAGGTGACGGCCTACTTCGGCCTCGCCCCGAAGCAGAGGTCGAGCGCGGACTCCGTGCGCCTCGGCGGGATCAGCGGGGCCGGCAACGCCCTCGTCAGGAGGCTGGCCGTCGAGGGGTCCTGGAGCTACGTCCAGGCGAGCCACCAACCGAAGCTGATGCCCAAGGGCAGCGGCGTCCCGCTCGAGGTGAGGATGCACGGGAGGAAGGGTTCCGAGCGCCTGCTCCGGCGCCGCGAGGAGATGCTCGCCAGGGGCATGCCCCAGGCGAAGGCGAACGCCGCCACCGCCGCCGAGCTCGTGAGGTGGCTGTGGGCCCTCGGCGCGATGTGCCGGGAGGCAACCGAATAGACATAGCCCCCGTCCCGGCGAGCCGGGCAGCCTTCGGGGATACCCCCGCTTTCGCTGGGCGCGCGGCAGCGGCCGCATGCGCGTAGTCAGACTTGGGGAGCCCCGCCGAAGGAGAGGATTGCGGGCCGCCGGAGCGGTATCCGCGGATATGAGACTGAGCCGAAGGCGTCGACGACATGCCGGGGGCGGACCGGGACGGGTTCAACGGCAGGCCCCGCCGACCGATTGCAAGCGGTCGGCGGGGCCATTGTGGCTCTTGACAGCGGATTGGGTCATATGAGCGAGCGGCGCCTTGTCGCCCGTATCGGCGAGCTGCTGAGCGCTCGTCCTGGACGAAGCCTTCTTGCCGGAGTTTTCCGCGCCATTCGCCTTTGTCTTATCGGCCGCGGAATCATCCGAGCTACCGGGTTTTGCCGGGTCCTTGGAATCCGACTGGTCGGAATCGGGCGACCCGGGTTTGTCCGGCTCCGGCTGGTCCGGCTGGTCGGGCTCCGGCTTATCGGGCTCGGGCTTATCCGGCTCGGGCTTGTCCGGATTACCCGGATCGGGTCCATCGGGCTTGTCCGGACTCGGTTCGACCGGGTCGGGGTCGACGCGCTCCTGCTTCTTCTTCACCGTCAGCGTACCGGGCTCGACGACAACATCGAAGTTCGGGTCGGTGACCGTCGCCCCGATCTGGTACTCGCCCGCCGGGGAACTCTCGTCGGCGTCGCAGATGTACTCAACCTTCACGCCCGAGGTATCGACCGCACTCTCCAGGGTCGAGGTGAACGCGGGGTTCGCCTCCCCCCTCGAAGCGCTCGGCGTCGTCAACCTTCACCATGAGCTTCGCCGGCGTAATCTTGAACTTGCGCGAGGCGGCGCCGATATACCCGTTGCTTCGCAGCGTGGCTACAGCGCGGTACGTGCCGGCATCGGTCGGGGCCTCACTTGACGAATAGTGCGTGCCACCCGTCCCGTAATACCTAACCCTCAGATCACCCTCGCAGGCCTCGGGAGCCCCCGTGACCTCGGGCGCTTGGGCATCACCGCTGTAGACGAAGTTACCGCCCTCAAACGCGAGCTCAACCCGCTTCGCCTGGACGACCAGCACAAAGTGCGCGGTCACCGTCTCGCCCTGAGCATCCTTACACGTGACGTCGAAGGTGGAAACGCCCGCCTTGGAGGGAGTTCCCGAGAGCGTCAAGCCACCCGACGTGCGGGAAAGCTTAAGCCCATCGGGGAGCTTCGCGTCGTCCCATGTGTACCCATACGGAGCTTCGCCACCTGCGGCGCCCGAAATCGTTGCGCGATACGCGCCGTGCGCACGTGCGATCGGCAGCAGGCCGCCGTTGAACACGAGGGCATCCCGAGGCACAACGGATACGACGGCACGATCGCTGTCCACCTGTGCCTCGGTGCCGAGATAGCGCTGAGTGATGCGGCAGAAATACTCGCCAGCACAATCGTCATCGAGGTTCTCAATGAGGAGCGTCTCCCCCGTTTCGCCCTCGAGCGCCACGGCCTCGCCGTCCACCATGTGGAACCACTGGTAGGACAGTTCGACATCGGCGGCGGAACCCGTGGACGAGGACGCGTGGTCGGCAACGCCCTTACCCGCCTCGGCGGCGACCGAGAGCACGACAGCATCGCCCTCGTGGGCGCTCGCATCCTGCGGCTGGGCGATCACCTTCGGAGCGTCCGCCTTCGCGAACTCGAACGTGACCTCCTGTGAAGCGGTGACGCCACTCAGCGTGACCTCGTACGATCCGCCCTTACAGTCGGAGATGTCGAGATCGACGGGCGTATCCGAGCCGTCCTCAGCGACCGTCACGCACTCGAGGTAGCAGCCCTCGTCGGGCGTCGCCACGATGGTTACACTTTCGCCCGCAGCAACGGTGATCGAGCCGTTGTCGACCGAACCGTTGACAGCCTTTGCCGTCACCTTAATGCGTTCGGGCTTGTTCGGGTTATCGGGCTCAGGGTTGTCCGGGTCGGGATTATCAGGATCGGGGTTGGGATCCGGATTGTCGGGCTCCGGATTATCCGGGTCGGGGTTGTCGGGGTTGGGATCCGGATCAGGATGATCGGGATCCGGATTGTCCGGGTCAGGGTTATCCGGGTTGTCAGGATCCGGGTTGCCCGGGTCAGGCTGATCGGGATCGGGCTTGTCCGGCTGGTCCGGGTCCGGATTATCCGGATCGGGATCGACGGGCTCCTGCTTCTTCTTCACCGTCAGCGTGCCGGGCTCAACCTCGACATCGAAGTTCGGATCGGTGACCGTCGCATCAATCTGGTACTCACCCGCCGGGGAGCTCTCATCGGCGTCGCAGATGTACTCAACCTTCACGCCCGAAGTGTCAACCGCGCTCTCCAAGCTCGAGGTAAACGCGGGATTCGCCTCCCCCTCGAAGCGCTCGGCGTCATCGGCTTTCACCGTTAGCTTCGCAGGCGTAATCTCAAACTCGCAGGCGGCGGCACCGGCATAGCCATGGGCTCGCAGCGTTGCAACAGCGCGGTACGTGCCGGCATCAGTCGGGGCCTCCGTTGAGGAATATTGCGTGCTTCCGGTCCCGTAGTACTTAATCTTGAGATCGCCCTTGCAGACCTTAGGAGCCCCGGTTACTTCGGGTGCCTGCGGCGCGCCGCTGTAGGTAAAGTCGCCATCCGCAAACGCGAGCTTCACACGCTTCGCCAGAACAACGAGCGCAAAGCGGGCAGTCACGGTCTCGCCGCGGGCATCCGTACACGTAATATCAAAGGCAGAAACGCCCGTCTTGTAATGGAGTGCCCGAGAGCGTCAAACCGCCCGATGTGCGGGAAAGCTTGAGCCCGTCGGGGAGCTTAGTCTCATCCCATGTGTACTCGTACGGAGCCTTGCCACCCGCGGCCCCGGCAATCGTAGCGAGGTATGTGCTGTGGGCGCTCGCTGCCGGCAGTAGGTCGCCGTTAAACACAAGGGTGTCCCAGGCCACGATGGAAACGGAAGCACAATCACTATCCGTCTGCTTCTCAGTGCCAAGGTAGCGCTGAGTGATGCGGCAGAAGTACTCGCCGGCCTGCTCGTCATCGAGGTCCGAGAGCGACAACGTCTCCCCCGTCTCGTCATCGAGCGCCACGGCCTTGCCATTCACCATGCGGAACCACTGGTACGAGAGCTCAATCTCGGCGGCAGAGCCCGTGGACGCGGCCGCGCGGTCGGCGACGTTCTTGCCCGCCTCGGCAGCGACCGAGAGCACGGCAGAATCGCCCTCATGAGCGCTCACGTCCTGCGGCTGCGCGACCACACGCGGCACGTCCGCCTTCGCAAACTCGAACGTAACCTCCTGCGACGCGGTAACATCGCTCAGCGTGACCTCGTACGCCCCGCCCTTGTAATCGGAAATATCGAGATCGACGGCCTCGTCCGAACCGGGCTCCGAAACCGTCACCCGCTCGAGATAGCAACCCTCGTCAGGCGTCGCCGAAAGGGTCGCATCCCCGCCCTCAACAACCGTAACCGAAGCATTGTCGACCGAACCGTTGACCGCCTTCGCCGTCACCTTGTAGCGCTCGGGTTTCTTCTTGACCGTCAGCGTGCCGGGCACGACCGCGACATCGAAGTTCGGATCGGCGACCGCCGCATCGATCTGGTACTCACCCGCCGGCGATTTCTTATTCGCCGAGCAGAAATACGTAACCTTAACGTCTGAAGTGTCGCAGCGACTCACCAAGCTCGAGGTAAACTCGGGATTCTCCTGGCCCTCAAAGCGCTCGGCATCGTCGACCTTCACCAGCAACTGGGCAGGCGCAACAGTAACCGTCAGCTCAACGTCTTCGGCGGCAAGATAGTTTCGAGACGCCTTGGCATGGGCGATAACACGTGCCGTACCAGCAGCCTTCACGGTCGCGCAACGCCCCTTGATCGAAATCGGGCTTGCGTCGTCATCCGCGGAGTCAACGAGCTCAAAGCCCACGGGCGCCTGAGCGACGTTGTCGAACACAATGGGATCGCCGCCATAAACACCCGAATAGCTCGTTGTGCCCGTGATGACCTGGCTGGCCTTTGCAATCGAGAACTCGGCGGACTTCTTGCCCTGATAGTTAGGGTCAGTCACCTTAACCGTAACGCGGTAGCTACCGCTGTCGCATGGCTCCAGCGCCGTGGGGCCATAGGACGTTCCATCGACGCCGCGATACGTGACGGAATAGGCGGACGCATCAAGGCCGGCAACCGCAACCGTCGCACCGTGTCGCGCGCCATCGTATGTCGCATCAGACATCTCGATCGAAATATCGACCGGAGCCTTCTCGATCGTGAAGTCGCAACTCGCGTTGCCCACATAACCATTGGCGTCGAGCGTCGCCACTGCACGATACGTGCCGGCATCCACCGGCGCCTTATCAGACGAGTAAAATGTATCGCCCGTGCCCACATACGTTACCGCAACATCGCCCTCGCAGCCCTCGGGTACACCCGAAAGCTCCGGTGCCTGCGCCGTCGCGTTGTAGGTAAAGGCATGGCCCTCAAATGCAAGCGGGGCTTCCTTCGCCTTAACGACCAGCGCGAAGTGTGCAACACGCTTGTCGCCCAGGTCATCGGTGCACCTAATCTTGAAGTGGCACACACCCGTAGCCGAAGGCGCGCCCGAGAGCACCAAAGCGCCCGAACCGTCATCGACCTGCGTCAGCTGCATGCCCTCGGGAACCTCGACCTCATCCAAGTTGTACGCATACGGCGCCTTGCCGCCCGTAGCACCGGCAATGTCGACATGGTACTCATCGTGCGCGGTCGCCACCGGCAGCACACGCCCGTTAAATACAAGCGTTTCTCGGGGCACGATGGATACCTTCGCATGTTCGGTATCCGTCTTTGTCACCGTGCCCAGGTAGCTCTGCGTAATGCGGCAGAAGTACTCGCCCTCGCCCTCGCTGTCGAGCTGGGTAATCGAGAGGGCCTCCCCCGTCTCGCCCTTCAGCGCCACCGCCTTGCCACCATCGTCAGACATGCGATACCACTGGTAGCTCAACTTGACGTCTGCAGCGGATCCAGATGACACGGCCGCATGGACGCGAACGTTGCGCCCCGCCTCGGCGGCGACCGAAAGATCAACCGGATCGCCCTCGTAAGCACTCGCATCCTGCGGCTGCGCAAGGACCTGTGGAGCCGCTGCCTTCGCGAATTCGAACGTGACCTTTTGCGGAGCACTCACGCCACTCAGTGTGACCTCGTACGCCCCACCCTTATAGTCGGAAATATCAAGGTCATAGGCATTGCCGGCCGAACCGTCATCACCTGCCTCTTCGGCAACGGTCACGCGCGTCAGGTAGCAGCCCTCATCGGGCGTCGCCGAAAGCGTCACCTTGCCATCCGTAGCGACCAAAGCAGACTCCGGATCAACCGATCCGTTGACCGCTCGGGCCGTCACCTTGTACTTAGGCGCCTCCGCAAAGCGCGCCTCGACGGTCATGTTGTCCTCGGGGACAAACGTCCAGGTAGCATCCGTGCTCAGCGGCTCACCGCCCAACGACCCGTCGTCATTGCGCGCATACCACCCATCAAACACATAGCCCGCATCGGGAACGGCAGTCAGGGTCGTGGACTCACCGTTCTCGACTTCGTTGGTCACGACATAGCCCAGAGATTCGTCCTCGGAGGAGCCCTCGACGTGTCCGCCCTGACGCGAATCCACCACTGTAACCGTCATCGACGCCCGCTCATAAACGGCCGTAAAAGTACGGTTGCCAAACACCACGCGGTTGATCACCGGCGTAAATCCCACAGGCATGCCGTTCTCGTCGACCCAGTATTTAAACTTCCAACCCTCGTGCGGCACGGTAAACATAATCGCCGCGGAGTGGTAGGAGCCGCCGGTACCAAGCGCAACCATGCTAAAGCCCGCGCCCTTGGGATACGTAGCGACCTGAACATCGCAGCCCGTCTCATAGAACACGGCCGTGAGCTGCCTGTTCTCTTTGGCGGTACCGATATAGAATGCGCTGTAGCTCACCGTGACACCCGCATCGTCGACCCAATGCGAGAAGTGGTACTTCTTCCACGGGATCGCGATCGCTATAAACATGTCGCCCCTGTCGTACGACCTGCTACCGGCAGGAATGCCGTCGACCAGAAGGGCCGTACCGCGGAAGATGGACGAGCCGGTGACGGTAATGGTCACCTGTCCATCGGATTCGAACTGCGCGCAGTACGTTATGCCTTGCGTGGCGGTCACATCGAGGGTCGTTGCGGTCTCGACAATCGAGGTGCCCTTCTTATCGGTGCTCCAGCCCACAAAGCGATAGCCCATACCGGCAACAGCGGTCAGCTCCACCTGATCGCCCACGGCAAAGCTACCGCTGCCCGTAACACGGCAGCCCCTGTTCGAAGCCTTGTCCTTCACCACGACCTCGCCCGTAACGGTCACCTCGTACGGATCGGCAAACACGGCCTGGAGCTCCAACGTATCGTCCTCGAGCCCCTCGACCATATCCTTGTCGAGCTTAACCCAGCAATGGGCGTCGCAGCTCAGCAGCGACTTGTTGCCCTCGGCATCCAGGACATACCAACCGGCAAATCGCTTGGTACCCATAGGCGTAGCGTTGAGTTCGACCGTATCACCGAATTGATAGGAGCCCTCGCCGCTCAGGGTGCTAACGCTATCGTCACTCGCGCTCAAAACGACCTGATAGGACTTAGGCGTAAAGGTCGCCGTATAGGTGGCGTCACCCGTAACCTTAACGGTATAGTCGGCGTTCTCGCTGACTGTCTCGCCCTTGTCGTCCGTCCAACCCGCAAACGAATACCCGGTGTTGGCGATCGCACGAAGCGTTGCGCGGTCGCCGGCCTCATAGCCACCAAAGCCGCTCACGGCTCCGCCCTCGGCAGGCGAAGCAACGGTATGCACGACATACGAACCCGACGCAAAGACGGCATAGAGCGACGTATCCTCACGCACGGTAAATCGATAGGTTTTCTTGGAGCTCACGCATGTGCCGTTACGGAACCAGCCCACAAAAGCCGTATCCTCGGCGGCGACCGCACGCACGGTTGCGACCTGTCCGGCGGCATACGTCCCCGCTCCCTCGAACGAGCCCATGCTCTCTTCGCACGAGACGTCCACCGTGTATTGTTTTGCCGAGAACACGGCTTGGAGCGTCGTGTCAGACGTCGGCACCACGTGATAGGTGCTGTCACGGCTTACCACGGCGCCCGAGGCATCGGCCCAATACTCAAACGCATAGCCCGAAAGCGCATGCGCGGTCAGCGTGGCGGCGTGCCCCGCCTCAACGGTACCTGTACCCTCGACCCAGCCGGCGACGCTCGATTCGACCAGCGAACCGATGCCGGAATCGACTACCGTCGTGGCGTCGACTTCATAGCTTTTTGCCATAAAGCGAGCGACGTGCACATGGGTGCGCTCCTGATGGCAGGTGAACTCCGCATCGGCAGACTCAAACGTGCCGTCGGCCGTATACCAACCAGTAAAGACGTAACCGGGATTGGGCGTCGCCTTAAGGGCAACCTCCGCGCCGCGGTCGGCAAGGATTCGGCTCGCCTTGACGGTGCCGCCCTCCGCAGGATCGGCGAGGGGCACGCAGACGGTATCAATAGGCACAAAGGCCGCGGTAATAACGCAGTGCCCGGTTTTACCGCGAGCTTTGGCGACCAACGAGGTCTCGTGCTTAAGGCTCTTCAGGCGACCATTGACGTACCAACCCCAGAACAAAAAGCCTGGATGGGCCTTGGCCGTCAGGGTAAGGGTCTCCCCCAGCTTGAACTTATCGGTCGTAGGCTTCACCACGGTCCCGTTGCACGTCACGGTACCGCCGAGCCACGAATCGGCCGTGACCATGACCTCGGGCTTTGAGTCGGTAAAGATCACGGTATAGGTATCGCTCTTTGTAACCTTAACAACCAGCTCGGCGGTGTCGTACTCCTTACCGGAGTCATCCTTCCAATGGTCAAAGCGGTAGCCGTCGTTGGGCTTCGCCTTGAGTATCACCGTATCGCCGTATCCGCAGGTAACCGAAGATGCCCCCGGATGCCCCTCGATCTCGACCGTACCGCGCTCCACAAAGGTCTTCTTGGCCTTTGCCTCCACGGTATACGTGTTTTCCTCAAACACCGCACGCACGGTACATTCCACGTCCTCGGGATAGAACTCAAGGTAGCTCGGGTCGGTACCTAAAAGCAGATCCGTCTTGGCGTCGTACCAGCCCTTAAAGGTAAATTGCTTGCTCGCCTCGGCCGTGAGCTCAATGCTCAGCGTGGCAGGCTCGCCCTTCATGCAGTAGCCCTCGCCGTGCACCAAATACTTGCCCGCCATGGCCGCGGCAGGCTCAACGACAACGTCCACCTTGCAGGCACGCGTAAACTTTGCTTGGATCACGCAGTCGGTAATGGGCTCAAAGGAATAGGAGCGCTCGCTCGAAACCAGCGTCGAGGTAACATCCGAACCGCCGTTGCTCAGATACCAACCGTCAAAGATATAGCCCTCGGATGGCGTGGCCTCCGCGGTCACGCGCTCGCCTTCGGGAACCTCGAGCACCATGCCGGCAGTCTCGCCGCGCTTCAGCGTAACGGTGCCGCCCTCGAGCGGGTCGGCCTCGGCACGCACAGTATGCGTATCCCTGCCGTCCATCACGGCCTCGATCCGGGCATTGCCGTTAACGCGGTATTCGCAAACTTCCTGCTTGTTGGCAATCGTGATGCCCTGTGCATCGGTTTCGCGCCACTCCACAAACCGGTACGTCTTCTCCGGATTGTCGGGGCGCACCTTGGGCCGCACCGTAAACGTGAGAATGTCTCCATCCTTCGCGCGAACCTTGCCGTCCACGACCGGCAAGCCATCGCACAGGACCTCGGCGCTGTCGAAGGGATCGGTGTTTACCAGAATGGTCTTGTCCGCCTTGCGGAAACGTGCAACCAGATGGCGATCGACCTCAGCCTTAAAGATATACGTACGCTCGGGCGAAACCTCGACGCCGTCCTCGAACCATCCCACAAAGGCATAGTCGGGGCCCTCGCTCGCGGTGACCATGGCCTGGTCGCCACGCGTAATGCTCTGCTTTACAGGGCTTGCGGTGCAGCCTGTCGAAAAATCGGCCTGGATGCCATCGGCTTCGGCGACCGCCCTGACCTCGACTTTTTTCTCAAAGACGGCTGTCATTTTTACGACCTCGGGCGTCAGGTCCGTGATCGTCATCGTCTTGAGAGGAGATGTCGAGACCTCGACGCCGTTCTCTTTCCAACATACGAAGCGATAGCCGGGATTTGCGACAGCCTCGAGCGTGGCGACCGTCCCCTCATAGTGGATACCGCCTCCGGTAACGACGCCGCCAACCTCGGGCTGCGCGGTGGCAATAATTTCGATCTTGTGGTCGCCATGAGGCTTGGGCTTCTTGTGGTCGTCGATGATGTCTTTAATCTCCTTGAGCACCTTGGTGCCCACAGCGGCAACATCCTCGATGTTGTCGGCCATACCGATCTCGATTACCGCATCGGCCGCGATGGGGTCGACGATCTCGCCCAGCCCATACATGGTAGCGAGGACGGCCGCAGCCGTAATCGCGGCGATGAGCGCGGCCTTAAGCGCCGCGAGTGACTCGTCGGGGTCAGTCGCCTCGCGGAAATGCGCGGTATACTGCACATCCCCCTCGAGCACAAACGTGTAGGACGGACCATCGTCGCCGGTAAAGACAACATTGCCGAGGGCATCGGTCGCGTAGTCAAACACATAGCCAGGCATTGGCACCGCCACGACCGTTACGCGCGACCCAATACCGTAAAGACCGGTAGAGAGAAACTGTCCGAGCGGCTGCCCGTTCTCATCGACCCCGTCCACACTCAGCACAACGCTCGCCTGCGGAGCGCAGTAGCGCGGCGTGATCTCGATCCTATCATCAGTCTTGTCCTCGGACACAATCGCGTCCGCCTTGTCCACCGTATAGGTAAAGTCGAGCTGATCGCTCACGGCGTACGCATCATCGCCCTCGCCCAGATACCAGCCCAGGAACAACGCGTTATCCGTGGCGGCGGAAAGGTCGACCGTCTCGCCGGCATTGCGATAGCAGTTTTGAGCGGTAACACTCAGATGCGCAAAGTCCTGTGACGAATCGGTCGCCTGTGCATCGTTGATATGCACCGCATAGTCCTTGAGCTTAAAGCGAGCCTCGAGGGACAGGTCCTTATCTGGCGTAAACGTGTAAACCGGCTCCTTGGAGATGTACTTGCCGGACTCGGTGTCATACCAGCCCTTAAACGTGATGTTGTCGTTGAGCATCCCCAAAGCACCGGCATCGAGCGTGACCTCGGCACCTGCATCGATCGTAATCGTGCCGGAAACATCGGGAAGCTCAACGCCGTCCATCAGCTTGCGTTCGCCCTTATCGATTTTTTGGGCATAGGAGATCTGGAACGATGTCGGCGTGGGTTTCTTAAGCTGTAGCGTGCCCTTGGTCTGGGTTTCAAAATGCGAATATCCGTCGTCATACACGAGCTTTACGGGCTGTCCGTCCATCGACTCATCGAAGACGTCGCCGTCGCGGGGGGTGGCCGTAAGGTACTCGCCGAGCTCTTCCTGTATGAGGGCCTCGTAGTCCCAAATCGATACCGAATGCGGGTAATCGAGCTCGATGTTCATGCCCTCGAGCGAAATGGTCTCCCCCGTCTCATAGGTCATGTTGTTGGGGTCGCATGATATCTCAACGTTCTCGAGCACCTTGCCCACCGGGACGGGCAGGCAGCCATTGCATCTCTCCCAAACAGCCTTGGGATGTCCGTTAGCATACTTCGGAATCATCTTGGCGGGGACCATGACGGTCATGTTGTATTTGGGGAACGTGTCGGTGTTAATGAGCACCGCATGGCTGCACCCAAAGAACACGGTCTCGAGATTGGTACTGCCAAACGCCTTTTCCGGCAACTCCTCGATTTTGGAATTATATGGCAGCGTCAGCCCGCCGCTCAAGTCGGTACCGTAGAAGCAGGTGTGGCCAAGCGTTTCGACCGTTGTGTTGCTCTCGAGCCCTGTGGTGGCAAGGTTCGAGCAGAACCTGAACGCGCAAACGCCAATCGCTGTAATGGAGGTATTCTTGTCCAGGCCGGTATCGGTCAGAGCCTTGCAGCCTTCGTAGGCTCTGTCGGGAATCGATGTGAGGCCGACAACCTTGTCGAGCCCCGTGGCCACCAGCCCACTGTCGGCAAATGCGGCATAGCCCATCGAGCTAATGGTAGTAGTCTCGCTGATGTTCAGGCTCGTAAGCGACTTGCAGCCATAGAATGCCTCTTTCCCGATGGTACCGATGGTCATGCCGGAAAGGCTGATATCGGTGAGATCCGGGCAGTTATAGAAAGCGTGCAGTCCAATTTTAGAAATGGAGCTATTCTCAAAGCGCACTGAACGCAGATTGGTAGAGTCGGCGCAGAGCTGTGCGTCGACTTCATCAACCCCGTAATCGACAATCAAATTCGTTACCATTCGACCGTCGACGGAGTTCTCGCGCGGGCTGTTCTCATCGATTTCTACCGTAAGATTTCCGTTTGCATCGCACGGATACAGATAGTAGTTGGGCATGAGCTTGGCATACTCGTAGGCCGCCTGCTGCAGGTTGTCCTTGCTGTACGCAACAAGGCGCGTGTAGCCATCGTCATACACCAGCTGTATGGGTTCTCCGTCCATCGACTCGTCAAAGACGTCGCCGTCGCAGGGGGTAGCTGTAAGGTATTCGCCGAGTTCTTCCTTTATGAGGGATTCATAGATCCAAATCGATGTTGAATGCGGGTAATCGAGTAAGACGCTCATGCCCTCGAGAGAGATCTTTTCCCCCTGCTCATAGGTCATCTTGTCTGGGTCACGCGAAATCTTAATCCCCTGGAGCACTTTGCCCACAGGAACGGGAAGACAGCCGTTACAGTTTTCCCAGACCTGCTTGGGACGACCGTTCGCATACTTTGAAATCATCTTGGCGGGAACCATGACGGTCATGTTGCGTTTTGGGAACGTATCGGTATTAATGAGCACCACATGGTTGCACCCAAAGTACACAGTTTCGAGATTGGTACTGCGAAACACCCCGTTCGGTAACTCCTCGATCTTGGAGTTATAGGGAAGCGTCAGCCCACCGCTCAAGTCTGTGCCGAGGAAGCAGTTCTGCCCAAGTTTTTCGATCGTCGTATTGTTCTCGAGTCCTGTGGTAGCAAGGTTCGAGCAGTTTCTGAACGCGGCGCTATCGATTGACATGATGGAGATATTCTTATCCAGACCAGTATCGGTCAGAGCCTTGCAGCCGTCGTAGGCCATAACAGGAATCGACGTAAGACCAACAACCTTATCGAGTCCCGTGGACACCAGCCCACTCCCGGCAAACGCGGCGTCGCCCATAGAGCCAATGGTAGCAACCTCGTTGATGTTCAGGCTCGCAAGCGACTTGCAGCCATAGAACGCCTCTTTTCCAATGTGACCGATAGTCATACCGGAAAGGCTGATATCAGTGAGATTCGGGCAATTATAGAAGGCGTGCATTCCAATTGAAGAAATTGAACTGTTTTCAAAGCGCACTGAGCGCAGATTGAGAGAGTCAGCGCAGAGCTGTACGTCGACTAGATCCGTCCCGTAATCGACAATCAAATTCGTTACCATTCGACCGTCGACAGAATTCTCATTCGGGTTGTTCTCATCAATCTCTACCGTAAGATTTCCGTTTGCATCGCACGGATACAAATAGTAGTTCGGCATAAACTTGGCATATTCATAGACCGTTGGCTCGTACGTGAGGGCATCGACTTCGCTGTCGTCGGACGGGGGCTCCGCCGTTGCAGGCGAGGTCTTTGCTGCATCGGAATCGGTCGCGGAGCTCGAAAGATCTTGGGCCAGGCTCGACGTGGAAGTGCTGGTATCAGAGCTGGACGATTTGTCCTGAGCGTTATTCGTTTGGTCGGAAGACGTGGATGAGCTACCCTCGTCCGAAGACGACGCGCTATAGCTCGCCTTGGCATCAGCGTCAGAGTCCGAGTCGGTCTCTTGGGCCTCGTTTTCGACAGCAAGCGCCTCGGTATCATCGGCATAGGCCGTGCTGGGCGCAAGGGGTATCGAGGTCACGACCATCGCGACCGAAAGATAGACGACCAAAAACCTATAGAGGGCAGCAGTGATCCTGTTCATAGGAACCTTCCCGCAATTCGCAAAGATACCGAGGACCCAGTGCGGGCCATCATCTCACAATACCCTGTATAAGCGACAATGCGGGAAGGTTGCGCAAACGGTTTATCTAAGGGCGCAGAAGGTTGGTCTAATCGCAGCTCAAATCGCGCAGAGCCTCAATCGCCGTGTCGACTTCCTCATCCGTGTTGAAATAACCAAACGAGAAGCGAACCACGCCCTGGCGCTCGGTCCCCAGCGCGCGGTGCATGAGCGGAGCGCAATGGGCGCCGGGGCGCGTCGCAATCCCCCACCCTTGCATGAGCGCGTCCGAGATCTCGGCAGAGTCGATATCACCCACGTTGAGTGAGACGATCGCCGAGCGCGACGGCTGGTCAAAGGCACCGTAGAGCTTGATCTCCGGGATTTCGCGCACGCCAGCGAGAAAGCGATCCGCCAGTGCTCGCTCATGCGCCGCGATCGCCTCGACCCCGCCTTGCGCCTCGATAAAGTCGAGACCTGCGGAAAGTCCCGCGATGCCGTGACCGTTGAGCGTGCCCGCCTCAAGGCGCGTGGGCCACCCAAGCGGCTGCAGCGCATTGAAGCTGTGCACGCCCGTGCCGCCCATGGCCCACGGCGCCACGTCAATGCCCTCCGCCACGGCCAGGCCGCCGGTGCCCTGCGGACCCATGAACCCCTTGTGGCCAGTAAAGCACACCACGTCGAGCCCCATGGCCTGCATATCGATATGCGCCGTGCCGGCAGACTGAGAGGCGTCAACGATCACAAGCGCGCCGGCAGCATGGGCCATGGCCGCCACACGCGAAACGTCAACCGCGTTGCCGGTCACATTGGAGGCGTGCGTCACCACCACGGCACGAGTACCGGGCGTGACCAGCCGCTCGAGCTCGTCGTAGTCAAGCGCGCCGTTCACGTCGCAACCCGCATGCTCAACCGTCACGCCCTGCTCTACCGACAGGCGGTTGAGCGGACGCAGCACGGAGTTGTGCTCAAGCACCGTTGTGACCACGCGGTCGCCGGGGCGCACCACGCCATTAATGGCGGTGTTGAGCGCCGCCGTGGAGTTGGGCGTAAAGCACACATGGTCCGCCCTCGGGCAACCCAAAAGGCGCGCGAGCTTGGCACGGCAGCCATGAATCGTACGAGCGGCATCGAGGGCACCCGACGTGGCGCCGCGCCCGGCATTGCCAAGCGAACACATCGCCTGCGTCACGGCATCGATGACCGTCTGCGGCTTGTGCATGGTCGTCGCCGCGTTATCCAGATAGATCATCGCACGACCTCCCACATATCGATCACGGTATAGCCCTCGGTGGGAACGCCCGCCGCGGTAAGCTCGCTGCGCAGCAGTTCCTCATCGGCAGGCAACGCCTTCCATGCCAAACCGCAGCCGGCAGCGACCTCCCCGGGCACGGGAATCGTTCGCCCGGGAAGGCCGCGCTCGATGCACAGGGACTCGCAACCCATGGCGGCCGCCGTGGTGGGAAACGTGATGACAAGCGCCGGGCGCTTCTCCCTCATGGCAACTCCAACCAATACGCTACGGGCGCACGACGCGCACGGCCTGCTCCATCTTCTCCACGATCACATACATGTTGGTGACCTCGCCCACCGCAAGCTGGTCTTTAATGCCATAGTGGTCCAGGCAGGTGCCGCAGGTAAGGATCTCGACGCCCTGCTCGGCCAGGCCCTTCAGGTCATCGAGCACCGGCGAGCCCTCGACGGTGAGCTTGGCGCCGCCGTTGTAGAACAGCATGGTCGCGGGCAGCTCCTCCTGCTGCGTCACGGCAAAGATAAACGCCTTCATGAGCTTGTGGCCCAGCTCGTCGTCGCCGCGGCCCATGCAGTCGGTGTAGACGGAGATGACGAGTTTGCCCTTGCCGGCGCTGGCGTCGCAAAAAGCAGCACCGTCCTGCTCGGGGTCCGCAACGGCCACGGCACCGGCGGTCACGACAGTCACGTGCCACTCGGCGTCCGAGATCTTCTCGACCGAGGCCGCGCAGCCCTTCTCCTGCGCCATCTTGGAGATGTTCTTAACGGCGGTCTCGTTATCGACCGAGGTCACGACGGCACCCTCGCCATCAAGCTGTTTGAGTGCCTTAAGCGTCTTGACGACGGGCAGCGGGCAGGCATCGCCCATGGCATTGACTTCAATTTTGGTAGACATAGTTTTTCCTTTCGAATAAATCGTTCTAGGACAGTACATAGCTCAACAAACGTGTCGTTAACGTACAACGTGGACGGCAGGACCGCCTGGCACCGGCTCGCACACGCGACCGACGACGGCGGCGATACGTCCTTCGGCATGCAGACGGCGCGCAAGCTCATCCACATCGGCAGCAGGCGCCGCAATAAGCAAACCACCCGAAGTCTGCGGATCGTACAGCGCGTCGAGCATACCCGGCTCCAGGTCCTCGTCGGCAGCCACACGCGGGCCAAAGAAGTCCTGGTTGCGGTAGGAGCCCGCGGGGATAATGCCCAGACGCGCCATATCGAGCACCTGGTCAAAGAGCGGCACCGCCCCCGACGCAAGCTCAACCTGCACGCCCGAGCCCTCGGCCATCTCACACGCGTGCCCGATCAGACCAAAGCCCGTAATGTCGGTACAGCCGTGAAGCTCGAGTCCCTCGGCCAGACGAATCGGGGCCTCGTTGAGGGTGCGCATTGAGTCAAACATGGCTGCGGCCTCGTCCTGCTCGATAAGCTCGCCCTTAATGGCCGTGGTGATGATGCCCGAGCCAACCGCCTTGGTCAGCAGCAGAACATCGCCCACGCGTGCGCCGCTGTTGGCGAGCATGCGGTCGAGCGCGACAAAGCCGCTCACGGACAGGCCGTACTTGGGCTCGTCGTCGTTGATGGTATGGCCGCCCGCGATGGAGCAACCCGCCTCGACGCACTTGTCGGCGCCGCCCGCCAGAATCTGACCGGCAACCTCGATGCCCAGACAACTGGGTATGCAGAGCAGGTTCATGGCATGGCTCGGCCGCCCGCCCATGGCGTAGATGTCCGACAGCGAGTTGGCCGCGGCAATCTGGCCAAACAGAAACGAGTCGTCGACCATCGGTGGAAAGAAGTCGATGGACTGCACAAGCCCCAGGTTCTCCCCTACGCGGAAGACGCTCGCATCGTCGGAGGTATCGAACCCCACGAGCAGGTTGTCGTTATGCACATTGGGCAAGTCGCCCAGGACCTGGGCGAGGGCTCCGGGAGCCAACTTAGCGGCTCAACCGCTCGCGGCCGTCATGGACGTGAGCCTCATGGTGTCCTTAGCCATACGAACCCCCTTCCAACAAATCAACGACTTTAAGTATACGCCCCAGGCACGCTTCCCAAGAGACCGCCGACGGCTCGAACGTCGAAGGCGGATCCGCAAGCGCCTGCGCGATAGCATCTGCCAGTGCGCGCTCAAACAACGGAAGGTCGGCCGCCTCGGGCGTGTCGACATCCGTCATACGCGGCGGCGCCACCCACGTCACGGGAGCGCCGGGAAGCATCGCCTCCATCCAGGGACGAACGCCGGGCAAATCGGTCGCCACAACTTTGCAGCCGCACGCGAGGGCCTCGATCGTCACGAGCGGCAGACCCTCGTAAAACGAAGGCAGCACAAAGACGTCGGAACTGCGGTAGGCACGCACGAGCTCATCGCTATCCAGGCGCCCCGCCAGCGTCACCGGCACATCCGAAGCCGCGGTCAAGCGCTCGATACGCGCGTACTCGGCATCGTCCCCGCGGCCGCCCACAAGTACCAAGCCAGATGGGCGGACGCCATCGTCAATCGGCAATGACACGGCTCGAACCAGCGACTCGACGCCCTTTTTAAAGCAAATCTTGCCCACGTACACAAGCGATCCCGGCTGCCTCGCCACGCTTGCGTCGCGACAGAAGACGCGATGGTCGTAGCCCGTCCCAATCACGTGGATGCGATCGGTATCGACGCCGCACACCAGGCTAATCTGCTCAGCCTGCTCAGCATGGAGCGCAAAGACGGCATCGAGCCGACGAACCGCACTTACGATGCGATCGCGCTCGAGCGCATGCGAACGCAGCTGGCGCAGGTCGGTCGAATGGCACACTGCAACAACTGGCACGCCCCGGACACACTCGCGCGCCAATGCGGTCACCAGATACAGGTGATGGCAGAGCACCAGATCGGGCCGAAACTCAGCCACCGCCCGATCGATTGCAGCAGCAAATGCCCGCTCAAATGCCTTGAGCATCGAAGGCGTCAGATCACGATAGCGTGTAGAGGGATAGGGCATGACATCGGACATACCGCAGATGGGAAACGGCAGCTCGGGCGACTCGAACGGTACGGCAAACACGGCAGCACGTCGGTCCAGCTCGCCTTGGGTATCACCCGGAGCCGCGCCGCAAAGCACGGCGGCGCGATGCCCCGTCTCGATCTGTTCGCGCACGAGCGCGGCAAGGTAGGTGCCGCTGCCGGTGCTATCTGGTTTTTGTGCCGAGATATTGAGGATGCGCATGTCGCGGTACACCCCTAGGCCAAGGCGGCGGCGCGAATCGCCGCGCCGATGGCACCGGCAAAGCGAGCCTGGGGCGAGGTGGTCACCGGCGACCCCAGTAGCTCGCCCAACCGCTCCACCACGAAGGCATTCTCGCACAGGCCACCGGTCAGGTAGTATGGAGCGCCCGCGGCCTGCCCGGCCATGGTCGCCACGCGCGAGACCACGCTGTCGATCACGCCACGCGCAATGTTCTCGCGCGGCTCGCCGCGACCGATCAGGCTGATGACCTCGCTTTCGGCAAACACCGTGCACATGCTGGAAATCTTGGTAGGCTCGCCGGTGCGGGCGAGGTCTGCCATCTGCTGCTGGGTAATGCCCAGGCGGTCGGCCATGATCTCCAAAAAGCGCCCCGTGCCGGCGGCGCACTTGTCGTTCATGGCAAATTTGGCCACGCGGCCGCCTTTAAGCTGGATGACCTTGGTGTCCTGACCACCCACATCGATCACGGTGCCATGGTCACCAAACAGACGCACGGCACCGGTGCCGTGGCAGGTGATCTCGGTCACGACCTTGTGCGCATAGGGCACGGCAACACGGCCGTAGCCAGTCGCGACCACGCGAGCATCTTCGGCCGTCACGTCATAGCCGGCCGCTGCCAGTGCCTCGCGCAGCCGCTCGGAAGCATCGACCGAGGAGAACCCGGTTGGCTGCACGCACGTCCACGCCACCGAACCCTCCCCGTCGACCACAGCAGCCTTAGCCGCCGTAGACCCGATATCGATCCCGATCCCTATCATGGCTCTCTTCCAATCTAAACATCAAAGGTAGCGGCGCGTTCAGGCGCCTTAGCTCTAGGTTTCTCAGGTGCCGGAGATTGCCCCGAAAGAGGAGCGCAGCGTACTTTGGGTACGCAAGCGACGGTTTGAGGAGCAAAATCCGGCGCCTGAGGAAGCTAGAGGGTTTCGATGAAGGCGGCGATGCGGGTCTCGATCTGGCCCATGTCGCCGTTGCTGTAATCGGTCTCGATCTTCATGTACGGAATACCCGCACCCTCGACAGCCTCCTGCATGCGCGCACTCTCCACGTTAAAGGTGTGGCACGCCTGGAGCACATTCTCCACCACACCGTCGACGTGGTATTTCTCGCACATGGCCAGGGTGTTGTCCATACGACCGTCGTTGGGCGTCATGACCGAGCAGTTGATATCCAGGTAGCGGTCGGCGATGGCGCGCAGGATGTCGGGAGCCTCCGGGTCGATCATCATGGCCGCCGTACGCTCGCCCGAGCAGTCGTCCATGCAAACGACCACGCCGCCGTTGGACTCGATGGTGCGACCGATCTTGTTGATCACACCGCCCACCGGGCAGCCGGTGATCAGAATGCGCTTGGCATCCGCCGCAACCGGGCGCTCGCCCGCGTCGTAGGCCTCGCGCAGCTTGGCAACCTTTTGCTCCAGCTGCTGCGTATAGGCCTCGACATCAAAACTAAACGTACCGGCAAACATGGTGCTCATCAGGTCGACGCCGCTCATGGCCGCCGGCTGGTTGGCCTGCAGCGCAAACATCTCGAGCTGGGCCGCACGCAAGCGGTTGCGACGACGGACGGCAGCGCGCAGGTCATCGTCGGTAATCGTGATGCCGTAGAAGCCCTCGAGCTCCTCCTTGAGCAGGCGGCACTCCTCGTACCAGCCCTCGCGCTCGTAGGCGCGGTCGCGACCCTGCGGAAGATGCAGAATGTGCGTACGCTTGAGCTCGTTGAGTAGCTCGTACATCTTCTTCTTGCCGTCGCAGGTGGTCTCGCCGATGATCATGTCGCTAAAGTACGTAAACGGGCACTTTTGCGAATAGGCAAAACCGTACGTCGACTTGATGAGCGGACAAAGATTTGCCGGCAGCACCTTCTCGGCCTCGGGAATCACCTCATCGGACGTACCGCACAGCGCCACGCTCGCAGCCCCCGCGGCATCGATAATCTCGAGCGGCGTATAGCTGCACAAAAAGCCGACCAGGCGATTGCCGGCCTGTTTGTAATCCTTGACGCGAATAAACGCCGCCTTGCGTTGCTCGTTGAACTCCTCAAACGTGGACGGCAACGGCTGTTCCTCGATATCGGCCATAGTAGTTCCCCTCTCTTGCACCGATATACCGACAATTAAACAACGAATCCACGTCATACCCAAAAGGAATCATCCTCTAGGGAATGGCGTCGATAAGCTCCTGCGTATACGGATCGCTCGGGTGCGCGATCACGTCCTCGGCCGCGCCTTCCTCGACAAGACGACCGTGGTAAAGCACGCCAATCCGGTCGGACATATGCCGAACCACACGCATATCATGCGTGATAAACAGCAGCGCCACGCCCGTCGTGCGCTGCAGGTCGCGAAGCAAGTTGAGCACTTGGGCCTGAACGGACACGTCAAGCGCCGAGACCGGCTCGTCGCATACCACAAGGCGCGGCTCGCAAATAAGCGCCCGTGCCAGATTGAGTCGCTGACGCTGTCCCCCCGAAAGGTCGTGCGGATAGCGGTCATAATGCTCTGCCAGAAGACCGACCGAGGCCAGGGCCGAGAGCGCGCGCCCATGGCGCTCATCCGCATCGCGCACGCCGGCGATAATCAGCGGCTCCTCCAAAATGCGGCCGACACGGTTGCGCGGGTCAAAAGCCGTAGAGCTATCCTGGAATACCAGCTGGATCTCGCGGCGGAACGGCTTGCGTTCGTGCTCCGACATCGTGGCGAGGTCGTGCCCGCGATAGATAATCGAGCCGGAATCCGCACGCTCGAGACCACAGATCAGGCGCCCAGTCGTCGACTTGCCCGATCCGGATTCGCCAACCAGGCCATAGACTTCGCCCGGCGCGATCTCAAACGACAGATCGTCCACGGCGGTAAAGGCCTGACGCTTAAAACCTGAGCCCGGCATGAGATACGCTTTAGTCAGATGTGAGACCCTAAGCAGGGCTTCGCTATCAACAGCCATGGCACTCCCCTTTCTCGACAAGCCAGCATTTAGAACGGTCGCACGCATTCACGGCAACCAGCGGAGGCTCCTGCGCGCGGCAACGTTCGTCCGCCCGGGCGCAACGAGGCGCAAAGCGGCATCCACAGGGTATTGCCGTAAGCGGCGGCACTGTGCCCGGAATATCCGCCAGCGTGTCAACTCGCTCGCCTTCGAGCGGCGGAATGCTCGCGATGAGCCCCTGGGCATACGGGTGGCTCGGGCGCTCCATAAGGCCGCAGGCGTCGATCTCTTCTACGATTTGGCCCAGATACATGACGTGCACGCGCGAGCAGATGCTCGTGACGACACCCAAATCATGGCTGATAAAAAGCACCGCCATACCCTCAGAACTATTGAGGTCGCGCAGAAGATCCAAAATCTGTTTTTGAGTCGTCGTGTCGAGTGCCGTGGTGGGCTCATCGGCAATCAGCAGTCGCGGATGGCCGGCAAGCGCCATGGCAATCATCACGCGCTGGCGCATACCGCCGCTAAAATCGCCCGGATACATGTCGAAGCGAGCCGCGGCATCTCGAATTCCCACACGCTCCAACAGCGATAGAGCCTCGTTACGGGCTTCGCGTCGGCTCACCTTACGGTGGGCCCGCACCGCCTCGATAACCTGCGCACCCACCGTCATGACGGGGTTAAGCGAACTCAAAGGGTCCTGGAAAATCATGGCGATGTCGCAGCCGCGCACCTCGCGCATACGCTTGAGCGGGCGCGTGAGCAGGTCCTCGCCATCAAACACAATCTGGCCCTCATAGGCCATCTTCTGTTCATGCTCCAAGAGGCGCATGACACTCTGGGCAAACACCGACTTCCCGCAGCCGGACTCGCCGACAACACCAACGATCTCGCCGGCATCGATATGTAGGTTGAGTTTGTTGACGGCTTCCAGCGCGTTGCCATCGCGGCCCACAAACGAGATGCACAGGTCGCGCACGTCCAAAAGATGTTCGCTCATGGGCTAGTCCTCCTTGGTCTTGGGGTCGAGGGCATCGCGCAGGCCGTCGCCGGCAAGGTTCAGCGAAAGCACGCTCGCGATGATGACCGCTGCCGGGAAGAAGATCATCCACCAGGCTTTGCGCATCACGTTCTTGCCCGCCTGCAGGATGTTTCCCCAGCTGGCGTCGGGCGCTTTGATGCCCAGGCCCAGAAACGAGAGGGCGGCCTCCGAGAGCACGGCCTCGGCAAATACGAAGGTCGCCTGCACCAGGAAGGGCGCCATAACGTTGGGCACGATATGCAGCCACACGATGCGCGCGATCGAGGCGCCCTGCACGCGCAGGGCCTCCACAAAGGGCTCCTCCTTGACCACCATCGCACGCGAGCGCACGATGCGCGCCATGCTGGGCGTATAGACGATGGAGAGCGCGATGATGACGTTCCAGACCGAGGCGCCCATCATGGCCATGAGTGCGATGGCCAGCAGCACGCCCGGAATGGACATAAAGCCGTCGCAGATGCGCATGAGAATATGATCGAGTCTCTCGTTGTAGCACGCATAGGCACCGATCACCAAGCCGAGCGCACTCGTCGCGAGCGTGACGGCAATGCCAACGCCAAGCGACACGCGCGCGCCCACGATGACGCGGGCAAGCAGGTCGCGGCCAAAGTCATCGCAGCCAAAGGGATGCGCGGGCGAAGGTGCCGAAAGTCGCAACGCCATTTCCTGCGCATTGGGATTAACCGTCCACACCAGCGGACCGACGAGCGCGATCAGCGCAATCGCCAGGAAAATGCAGCCGCCGACCACAAACCCCTTGTTGGCAAGAGCCTTCTTAAAGTTTGTCATCACGCATCGCCCCATTTGCGAGCGCGCGGGTCAAAAGCGCCGTAGGCAAGGTCGACGGCCAGATTGATCACCGAATTCAACAAGGCGATGACCAGCAGCACACCCTGAATCACCGGATAGTCGCGACGCTCGATAGAGCTCGTGACCAGCTGGCCCAAACCAGGGATGTTAAAAATGGCCTCAGTCACCACGGCGCCCGTAATCAGGGCGCCAAAAGAATAGCCGACCGAGGTGAGAATCGGCAGTGCTGCGTTGCGCAGGGCATGGGCCAGCACCACGCGAACCTCGGAGACGCCCTTGGCACGCGCCGTCTTGACGCAGTCGAGCTGCATGGCCTCGATAACGCTCGAACGGGTCATGCGCATGAGCAGGGCCGCCTGCACGCATCCAAGCGATATGGCCGGCAACGCAAGATAGCGTAAATGGCTGAACCAACCCTTCGATAGCGGCGCATAGCCGGCCACCGGGAACACACGCAACGTGACGGCAAACAGCCACATAAGCATGAGCGCCATCAAAAAGCCGGGTATCGCCACGCCCAAAAGAGCAACGACACGCAAGACCGCGTCGGTGCGCGACCCATGTTTGAGGGCAGCGACGACGCCGCAGGGCAGTGCAATCAACAGCGCGATGAGCTGTGCCAGAAGCGCGAGCGATAGCGTGGGGCCAAAGTGCTCGGCGATCGCCTGCGTGACGGGCTGGCGCATAAAATACGAATCGCCCAGGTCGCCGGTAAGCACGCCGCCCATCCACTCAACGTAGCGCTGCGGCAGCGGCTCGTTGAGTCCCAGGCTATCGTTGACGCGCTCGATCTGGTCGGCCGAAGCCTCCATGCCGAGCATCGAAGAGGCCGGGTCACCCGGTGTGAGATAGATAATCAAAAACACGACGACCGAGATGATGAGCATCACCGGAACCATCGCGCCTATACGTTTGAGCGTGTACTTCAACATGCGAGGCGTCTATTTCCCCTCTGAACGTGGACAGGGCGTGGCGGCCACAGGGGACCAGACCCCTCCAGCCGCCACGCCATCTATTGCATTACTCCGGACGCTTGGCGTTCCAGATGATGGCGCCGTCGAGCACCTCGACGTCCTCGACGTCTGCCTGGGTGCCCGTGATGGAAGCGTAGTGGCAAAGCGGCTCGATGACGGCGATCTCATAGAGACGCTCCTGAGCCTCGGCCCACTTCTTGGTCGCGGCGTCGGTGTCCTTGGCGGTGCGGGTCTCGGCCACGAGCTTGAGCGCCTTCTCGTCGGACAGGCCATAGAAGGCCTTAGAGACCGAGAGGGACTGGGCCGGGATGGGCTTGTAGTTGGTGGAGGCCACAAAGAGGTCCCACTGCTCGGGCTTGCTGGAGCGGATGTCCATAAAGGTAGCAAACTCGTAGCTGTCGACCTCGGCGGTGAAGCCGGCCTTCTCGAGCTGCTCCTGCAGCGCGACGGTGGCGTTGTACATATCCTTGTAGTCGGGGGTGGTCAGCAGCTTGACCGTCTCACCGGCATAGGAGGTCTTGGCCAGGGCCTTCTTGGCGGCCTTGGCGTCGGCCTGGTTAAAGTACTTCTTGCCCGCGTCGGTCGCCCACTGAGTGTTCTCGGGGTTGCCAAGGTTGGGATCGATGTTGAAGAGCTCCTTCTCGCCATAGGCGGCAAGAGCGGCCGCCTCGCAGTCGATAGCCATGAGTGCGCACTTGCGGATCTCCTCGTCGGCGAAGACGCCCTCGTTCATGTTGAGGAAGGCGGTCAGAACGCCGGCGTTATGGGTGTAGAGCTTAACGTCGTCGTTGCCGTCGAAGTCGTGGTAGTTCTCGGTGGGGATCTCGCCAGCGACATCGTACTCGCCGGTCTCAAACCCGCTCACGCGCGTGGAGGCCTCAGTCACGGACTGATAGTAGATGTCCTTGGTGGGCGCGGAGACCTTGCCGGTGTAGCCCGAAGCCTTGCCGTGGGCGGCGACATAGTCCTCGTAGCGAGTAAGATGGACGTACTGGTCCTGCTTCCACTCCACAAACTTGTAGGCACCGGTACCCACGTACTCGGTCACGCCGGTATCGCCCGCGGCCTCGATGACCTCGGAGGGGAAAATACCCGGATACTGGGAGTGGTTGCCCAGGATGATCAGAAAGTCGATGGCGGGCTCGGTCAGCGTGCAGGTGACCTCGTGGTCGCCCGAGGCGGCGAAGGTGGCACCGGGCAGCAGGCTCGCGGCGCGGTCGTTGACGGTGAGCCAGCGGTTCATCGAGGCCACGACGTCCTCGGAGCCAAACTCCTTGCCGTTGTGGAAGGTGACGCCCTCGCGCAGCTTGATGGTGTAGGTCAGGCCGTCGTCGGAGACCTCATAGCCCTTAGCCAGCACGGGCTGGGGCTCGTAGTCGCTATCGAGGCCAAAAAGCGGCTCGACGACGTTGCAGATGATGTCCATGGTCACAAGCGACGACGTGGTGTGCGGATCGAGACCATCCGGGCTCGCCGGTAACGCGATCTGCAGCTCGTCGCGATACTCCACATCCTGGCCGGAGGCAGCGGCGCTACCGCTCTCGGCGCCCGAACCGCCGCAGCCGGTGAGGCCGAGGCCCGCCATGACGCACAGGGCAGCGGAGCCGGTCAGAAAACCGCGACGGGAGACGCCCGCCTTGAAAAGGTCGTTGTTCATTGAGTTCCTTTCGTGTCTGAACAAACGGACAGAATCTGCCGGGACGGCGGAAATCCCCGCCCCGGCAGCTATGCGAGGCCAATCGGCGCCCTGCGGTGCATCCGGACACTGACCGGCATGGCAACAGAGAAATCCCTATCGCGTGGATAGGAACATCCGGCGGTACAGCTTGGCGCAGGTGCGGCTAAATCGTCTCGAGGAAGGCCTCGATGCGGGTCTGGAGCTGACCGGCGTCCTCGCCGGCGTAGTCGGTCGTGATGTGCATAAACGGGATGCCGGCCTCCTCGGCGGCCTTCTCCACGGCAAACGACTCCATCTCGTAGAGCGTGCAGAACTGCAGGGCAACGTCGACGATGCCGTCGGCATGCAGGTCCTTGGCCATCTGGACAATGTCCTTCATACGCTGGTCGTTGGGCGTAAAGACGGCGCAGTTGATCTTAAAGTAGCGCTCGGCGATGGCATCGAGCATCTCGTCGACCGTCTCGCCGGACTCGTCGACCAAATCCTTGTAGTAGCGCGAGCCCGTGCAGGACTCCTCGCCTACCACAACGCCGCCGGCCTTCTCGATGAGGTTGAACAGCTTCCAGTTGGGCACGGCCATGGGCGTACCGGTGTACAGGATGCGCTTGGTCTCCTTGGGCGCCACGCCCTCGCCGGCCTCGACACGCTGCTCGCACTCAGCCGCCATATCGTTGATGGCTCCGGTCAGACGCGGCGTGTCGTCCATAAAGGCGGCCTGAACGGTCAGCAGGCTGTCGAGACCGCTGATGGGCGCCGGGTCGGCAGCGCGGGTTGCAGCGAGGCGCTGCAGGGCGCGGCGCTTCTCATTGACGGCGTGGATGGCGGCCTTCAGACGCTCGGGCGTAATCTTGACGCCGCACTCGTCCTCGATCTTGGCGGCGAGCTTCTTGACCTCGGCCTTCCAGGTCACGAGCGTCGACTCGTCGTGCACGTTGGGAATATCCATGACGTACATGTTCTTTTGCGTTGCAAAGAACTCGTAGGCTTTCTTCTTGCCATCGCAGGTGTTCTCGCCTACCACCAAGTCACTCGACTCAATATAGGGGCAGACCTCGCCCAGCTTAAAGCCGGCAAAGCTCTTGATGAGCGGACAAGTGTTGCGTGGCAGGTGCTCCTCAACCTTATCGGTTGCCCAATCGGCACCCGAGCACAGACCCACGGGAATGCCGTCACAGGCAAGTACAATCTCCTCGGGAACGTACACGCAGAACGAACCGACGATCTTGGTGGCCTCGCCAGCCTCCTTCTTGTCGAGCATCTCCTTAATACGGCCACTGTGGATGTTGGTGGCCACAAAGTCCAGGTAGGACGTGGACTTGGGGCGATTGTTCTGCGTCAGGAACATATCGCCGTACATCTGGCCCACGGCGCCCAGCAGCATGTCGTGGTCGGCAAGATTCATGCCGAGGCTCTCCCACATCGGATGGAAATCAAATTCTTCAGCCATGACGGTTCCCCTCTCGAACCAAAAAACGGATAACAGCGGTATCGATGCACGACGGGCGGCGATTGCCCGGCCGAGCTCAAACCCGGAATTTTGGGGAACCTGCTTTGCGGTTGACTATTTAGTTGTGCGTCGTCTCTCCCGGAGCCGTGAACATACCTGCTCATATGCGACTCCGAGCCATATATAGGGCACGCGCGGCAACGCGGCGAATGTATGTCGTTTGTGGCATGTGCGCACCCTCCCTTACAAGTTGAGGTCAACTATATCAACGGTCATCGACCATGCGAACACCGTTGACATTCGTACGACAGCGTCGTGTGCCGTCGTTTAATAAATTATTATCTTGATTGATAAGAGTTTGTCATCCCTCATTTGGCGAACGGCAAAAACAAAGCCACCGAGGCTTATATCCCCGACAGCATTACCCGACGCAATCGACAAACCAAATGGATCCTGCTGGCATCAAAATGCATGCGCAGCGTCTCGCCTGCTTGCGGCAGCTCGTCGACAGGCATGCCCACCTTGTTGACCTTCCACTGCAGACGCGTGGGCGCATCAGCACGCGGCACGTCCAGCAGCACCAGGCGCTCAAAGCGCGAATCGCTCACTCGGGCCACGTGCAAATCATAGCTGTTGCGACCCCGCTCCGCGCGATTGTCAACATGGAAGTAGCTTGCGCGAATGCCCAGGTACGCCACATTATCGGGAACCTCGCGACCCACGTTAAAGGTCATGCCCCAATCGAGCGCCTCAACTTCCTCGGGCCCGATCTTGCGCGCCCGGCTTGTGTTCTTGCACCCCGTCAGGCGCAGCGCCGCCAGCGTCTGCGGACGACGGACCACGTCCTCGATGGAGCCGATCTCCTCAACATGCCCGTCGTGCATCACGCAGATGCGCTGGCAGAGGCGGCACGCTTCATCGATGTCGTGGCTCACATAGATCACGGTGCGGTTGCACACGTCGAACAGGTCGAGCATGTTCTGCTCGAGCGCGCTCTTAAGATAGGAATCGAGCGCGCTCATGGGCTCGTCGAACATAAAAATGCCCGGATGCGCCGCCACCATACGGGCAAGCGCCACGCGTTGCTGCTGCCCGCCCGAGAGTCGCGCGGGGTAGCGGTCGGCAAAATCGGCTAGACCGAAAATACCCAGATAGCGCTCGGCCAGCCTTTTGCGCGCCACGGCGTCGCCCGCATCCTTTACACCGGCGCATACGTTATCGGCCACCGTCATGTTGGGAAAGAGCTGATAGTTTTGGAACAGCAGGGCGCATTTGCGCTCCTGGGGCGACAGGTTGATGCCCGCCGACGAGTCAAAAAAGGTCACACCGTTGACGACGATCTTGCCCTCGTCGGGCGTCTCCACGCCGGCAATGCAGCGCAGCGTACAGCTCTTGCCACAACCCGAGGCACCCAGCAGCGCCACGCGCTCCTCGCCAGCCTCGAGCTGAATGTCGAGAGTAAAGCCGGGATAGCGCTTTTTGATATCCAGAACGAGCGACATGGCTTATCGACCTCCCTTTGCGACCGTGTCATCGCGCATAAGCTCGGCCAACGCCTCGCGATCGATACGCAGCGCATCTCCGCCGACTGGGTCGAGCGAATCGGTCTGGCCGCCCAGCTGCTTGGCCTGCTTGCGCTCCGCGCGGGACAGGCCGCGCTCGCGATACTTTTGCGAATGCGCCGTGTACATGTTGATGAATAGGATGACCAGGAAACTGAACGCAATTACGACCACGACCCAAAAGAGGGCCACCGACGTGTTGCCGCCCATCCACTCAAAGTAGATGGCGATGGGGATGGTCTGGGTAATGCCGGCGTAGTTGCCCGCAAAGAACAGGGTGCAGCCAAACTCGCCCATGGCACGCGCGAAGGCGAGCACCGTGCCGGCGGCAATCGAGGGCCAGCCAAGCGGCATCATAAGCTTGGTAAAGATGCGACGCTCGGACCAGCCAAGTGTGCGCGCCGCATCGAGCATCTGCGTGTCGAGGCTCTCGAAGGCTCCGAGCGCCGTGCGGTAGACCAGCGGAAACGACACAACGACGGCCGAAATGACCGCCGCGGGCCAGGTAAAGACGATCGAGATGCCGTGCGCGATGAGCCACCGGCCCACCCCGGTCGAGCGGCCAAACAGCATGAGGAGCAAAAAGCCGCAGACCGTGGGCGGCAGCACCATAGGAATCGTAAAGACCGAATCGAGCAGGCCCTTGATGCGACTCGAGGTACCCATAGTCTTCCACGCGGCAAACAGGCCCAGTGCAAAGGCAATCACTAGGGCGAGGCCGCTCGTTTTGATAGACACCCAAAACGGGCGATAGTCGATGTCGCCCAAAAAGGAAGTCAGAGAGGTCAAGGGCCCCTGCTCATCCCGCAACACGACAGACGATGCCTCTACCATTTGAGCGCTATCAAGCCAACGCGCGCCGCCCTTGGCATCACCCGAGGCCGATGCAATCACCACATAGCGGTCCCCATCCGCACCGCGCTCGTCAAAGCCATAGGTATACCCGCCGGCGTCAAACGTTGTTTCCGCCGTGACATACCAAGGAAGATCCACGTCCCCTAGCTGCGCACCTCCCATGCAGTTTACGCTGTCGAGCTCACAGACGAGGGCCTTGAGACCCGATACGCACTCGTTGTCCTGCGGATCCAATCCATACCTCTCGACCGCCTTGGGCGATATCCACACCACAACGCGATCGGCAGCAGGCGCCACTACAAGGTCCACGTCCTCGTCAACGGGAAACCGGTAGCCCTCAGGCTGGCCCTCCATGGCACGAGCGGTCCCCTTGGCCAACCGCTCAAAACCCTCGATCCCATAGGAAAGCCCATGGGCGGTCGCAGCAACCTGAGCTCCATCCTCAGCGTCTCCAGCAAACGCAAATCCCGACACCCAGCAAAGCGTGAAGGTTAAAGCACAGGCGACAAGGATGCGGAATCTATTAAGCACGAAAAGCTCCAAGCGAATACAAGGACGGAGTGAAACACAAAACGATGGAATTATCGCGCCAAGCCGCACTACGCGGAAAGCTCAAAGCCGTACTTAGCCCAAATCTTCTGAGCCTTCTTGTTGGTCAGGCAAAAGTCGATAAACGCCTTGGCCTCGTCGGCGTGCTCGGAGCTCTCGGCAACGGCACCCGGGTACACGATGGGCTTGTGCGAATCCTCGGGGCACACGAAGGCCTCCTCGATGCCGTCGTAGCGGAAGATATCGGAGCTGTAGACAAAACCGGCCACGCAGTCGCCTGTGGACACATAGGCGGCGGCGGTACCAACTTTGTCGGCCAGGGCCACCTTGTCGGCGATCTCGGGAGCATACTCGCCATCGTCGCCCTCGGTGCCGGTGTAGAGGCCCACGGAGGCCAGGGCCTGGTTGGCGTACTTGCCGGCGGGAACGGTCTTGGCGTCGCCGATGGCGATCTTGCCGTCCAGATTCGCGACGTCGGCGATGGCCTCGACCTTGGTGTCGGAGCCCTCGGCGCGAATGATCACGAGGTCGTTGACGAACATATCCTCACGGGTGTCGGCGTCGACGAGCTCGGCGGCTTCGGCGTCGTCCATGGTGCCCTTGGAGGCCGTGATGAGCACATCGACGGCGGCACCGGCGCGCATCTGCTCGACAAGGTCGCCAGACGCCTTAAACTGCGTGTCGGCAAACGTGGTGCCGGTCTGCTCGGCGTAGAGCTCCTGAACCTCGGGCAGAGCCTTCTCGAGCGAGTTGGCGGCAAAGACCTGCAGCTCGACAGCCTTCTTCTTAGAGGAAGACTTGGCGGAGCCGACATCGGAGCCAGCGGGCTCGGACGTCTTGTTGCCCGAGCAGCCGGCAAGGCCAAGGCCGGCGGCAGCGGCAGCAGAAAGCGTGACAAAACCGCAGCGTGAAACCATATCGAACATATTCAACCCTTTCGAACGCTATGCCCGGGCACCCCGCCGCAGGCTTTATTCTGTTACTAGATTATACTTACGCGCGAATAATGATAGTGAGAAATTATTCTCGCCAGAGAATATAGTTTCGAGTTGCCGTGCACCTCGGCGTCGCTTCGGCGGAAAACAAAGGCGGAGCAGCCGTTCAGGTCGCCCCGCCGCAGGTAAACCGCTTAGTTGGTATGTCCGCCGCCCGCTGTCATCTGAGCCGCATGCTCCAGCTGGTCTGCTATGGCCTCCCAGCTTTCGCGGGCGGCCTTCGTAGAACCGGGAAAGTTTACGACAAGCGTATGACCTCGTTGCATGCAAATAGCGCGCGAGAGCATAGCGCGGCGCGTCTTGGTCATGGAGTACGCACGGATTGCCTCTGCAATACCCGGCACATCGCGGTCACAGACGGCACGCGTCGCCTCGGGCGTCACGTCGCGCATCGAAAGTCCCGTGCCGCCACAGGTGAGCACGACATTGGCGTGGCACTCATCGGCAGCCTCCACAATGGCATCACCGATCTCGCTGGCGTCGTCGCGCACGACCACATGTGAGACAACCGCCCAGCCCTGCGCCTTGATAAGTTCCTCGAGTGCGGCTCCAGCCTCGTCCTGAGCAAGATCGCGCGTATCCGAGCACGTCACGATCGAAATCTTCAACTCCATAGTCTTCCTCCTACAACACCGTGCCCTCGGGCAGGTCGACACGCACGACACCCACGACGTCGCCCGCCTTGAGCTCGCACGGTCCTTCGTCAATACGCAGCAGGCAGTTGGACCGCTGCATCGTGCCGAGCAGCGCCGAATTCTGCGTCTTGGCCTCGGTCACCAACAGCTCACCGGTCTCGGGGTCGCGCAAAACCGTGGCGCGATCGAAGAAGCGTCGGTCCTGGCGCTTTTTCACGCCGTGCGTGAGCGTCGCCTGCTGCACGGGACGCGCACCCTCGGAAAAACCGCGCATCTTGCGAATCGCCGGACGAGCGAGCATTTCAAAGCCCACATACGCCGCGGCCGGATTGCCTGAAAGCCCCAGGTAGGGCTTACCTCCGAGCAAGCCAAACGTGATGGCCTTGCCGGGACGCATCGAGATGCGGTCAAACAGCACCTCGCCCTCGCGCCGGACGAGCGCCGTCACGAAATCGTAGTCGCCCGCCGAGGCGCCACCGCTCGTAATGACAAAATCGCACTCCTGCACGGCGCGATGCACCAGATCGGCAATCGCCTGCTCATCATCGGGCGCAATGCCGTAGAACACGGGCTCGGCGCCGGCATCGAGCGCCTCGGCCATAAGCGCCGAGGAGTTGGAATCGCGAATCTGACCGCGCGCAGGCACCTTACTCGGTGCGACCAGTTCCGTGCCCAGCGAGATGATGCCCACACGTGGGGCAGCGTGCACCTTCACGCTCGCGTATCCGGCACTTGCCAGCAGACCCGCGCCCGCCGGAGCCACGACCTCGCCGGCGTGCATCACAACATCGCCGGCATGGGCCTCCTCGGCAGCAGAGCGAACGTTCTCCCCCACTTTAGCAGGCGCCGAGAAGCGAACGTGCGAACCCTCGTTGCCGTCGCCATCGAGCACATCGACGATCTCGTACTTCACCACGGCATCGGCACCTTCGGGTACCGGCGCGCCCGTCATGATGCGGACCGTCTCACCCGCGCCGATTGCGCCCTCAAACACACGGCCCGCGGCCTCGTGTCCGATAACGTCGAGCGTCACCGGCGCTTCGCCAGATGCCCGCGCCAAGTCCGACGAGCGCACGGCATATCCGTCCATAGCGCTGTTGGCAAACGGCGAGATGTCGATATCGGCCACCGCATCCTCGGCCAAGGGAAGACCGACGGCCTGCCACACGGGAATCTCGACGACTTCGGTGCGATTCACGTGCGACAAGACGATCGCCTGTGCGTCCTCCAACGGAATGAGTTTCTCAGCCATATGCACCTCTAGCATGCTGCGGCGCGCAACAAAAGCGCCGATTCTTTATGTTTATCTCAGTATAATCCCTCGCCGCCTGCTCAAGACCTGGCCCGCGGCCGCGAATACATCTGTCGGCCGCAAGCCGCGAAACAAAACCAAAACCAACCCACCGGCTCGTCGCGTTTACCGCGTTTTATAATGCTCGTGTTGCAACCCAAAAGAGGAACGTATGACTTTTACCGACAAACCCGAAAGCGCAAACGAAGCGCAGGATCATTCTCAGTCGCTCGACGACGGCGGCTTTTTCTCCCTGAACGACGTCATCATGGCCGGCAGGCATCAGCTCACCCGCTCCGAGCATCTCTTGGCCGCCGACACGCGCCGCAACGCCCGCAACCTACTCGCGAGCGCCAAGTTGCTCACACTCGTCGTCATCGTCTCGCTCGCCATGGGCGTTGCCGCCTGGGCGTTTTTGACCTCGCTGAATATCGCGACCGACTATCGCGAGCACCATGCATGGGTCTACGCCTTGCTTCCCGTTGTGGGCGTTGCCACCGCATGGGTGTACAAAAACCACGGCCTTGCCGCCAAACGCGGTAACAACCTGGTCATCGACTCCGCTCTGGGCACACGCCTCATCCATATGCGCATGGCCGTTCTCACCTTCGTCTGCTCCACGCTCACGCACCTAACGGGCGGGTCGGCCGGTCGCGAGGGAGCTGCGGTGCAGATTGGCGGCACCATCGCCAGCAACATCTCGAGCCTCGCCCACCTCAAAAAGCATGACCACCACGACCTCATGCTCGCCGGCATCTCGTCGGCCTTTGGCGCCGTATTCGGTTCACCCCTTGCTGGAGCTTTCTTTGGCATGGAGATGTGCTTTATCGGCAAGATCGACTACACCGCGGGCATCTACTGCCTGGTCGCCTCGTTTACCGGCTACTTTACGTCGCTTGCCTTGGGAACCGAGTACGAGGCGAATGTCATCGCCAGCGTTCCCAACATGACACCACGGACGGTTGTCATCGTAGTCATCAGCGCCATCATCTTTGGTCTCACCGCACGTCTCTTTGCCTGGTCGGTTCGTACCGTCAAGAGCCTGTACGGCCGCTTTATCACCAATTACCTCGTTCGCGCACTCATAGGCGCACTCGTGGTTTTGGCCGCCTACGCCCTCCTCGACGCCTGGGACTACGCCGGCCTTTCCACGTGGCTTTCCGGCGCCGGGTTTGCAGGCAACACCACCCTGGCGGACGCAGCCATCAAGTTGGTCGTCACAGCGCTTACCCTGGGCGCCGGCTTCCAAGGCGGCGAGGTCACGCCTCTGTTTGGCATCGGTGCGGCGCTCGGCGGCTGGATCGGCTGCCTTACCGGACTCGACCCCAGTTTTCTGGCGGCTCTCGGCATGCTCGGTGTGTTCTGCGCCGGCCTCAACGTGCCCATCACCACCTGCATGATGGCCATCGACCTGTTCCACGGCACGGCCGCCGGCTTCTTCGTGATCGTGGCGTTTATCAGCTATCTCGCCGGCGGACACCGCGGCGTATATCCCGCACAGCGCATTGTCTCGCCTAAACGCCGTTCGCTTATTGTGGACGAGGGCGGCACGGTGGCAGAGGCTATCGAGCGCCACAACGACCTGATAGAGTAGACGTTAGTATTCGCCGTGCAGCCACAATCGGGAGCAATTCGACCCGAGCGCGACCGCACCGTCACGTCATACGCCGGGAGTCGCCCCATGCACGCAACTGATTTTGGTCGCACGCTCATCATCGCCAACCCAGCCGCCCAGTCGGGTGCGGCACGCGAAGTTGCCGAGCGCCTGCAACGCTTTTTGGACATGACCGCGCGCGCATCCCAGTTTGACCTGGTGTTGACCGAACGCACGGGGCACGCCAAGGAGCTTGCCGCGCGGGCCCAGGGCTATCGAACCGTTATCGCCCTTGGCGGCGATGGCGTGATCCACGAGGTCGTCAATGGACTCATGACGCAGGATGAATCGGCCCGTCCCGCCCTTGCCGTCCTACCCGTTGGTTCCGGCAACGATTTTGCCCAAACGCTCGGTATCGAAGATTTCTCCGGTAAGAATTTTGGCGCGCTGCTCACCTGTGAGCTGCGGCGTCAAGACATCGGGCGTATTCGCTCATGGAACCCCGCAAGCGGTAGCGGCGAGGCTACCGTTGAGTACTACGACCAGACGCTTTCGGTTGGCATCGATGCCGCCATCGGCCTTGGCACCACCGAGCTACGCAAAAAGACCGGCTTAACGGGCGCTCCGCTCTACACCCTCTCGGGACTTGAGCAGTTTGGCCTGCGCTATCGCAACTACCCCATGACAGCCAGCTTTGATCGCGCGCCCGCCGAGCGCGTGAGGGCGATTATCATGGCGATTCAGCTGGGCCCCACGTATGGATCGGGCTATCGCATCTGCCCCGATGCCGACCCATGCGACGGCGTACTCGACGTCTGCTACGCCTGCGGCCCCGTCCCTCGCGCGGTAGCCCTGCCTATGTTCCTTTCGGCCAAGGACGGCCACCATACCAAGTTGCCGCCGGTTCGCATGCGCCGCTGCCGCCATGCGGAGCTCACCTTTGAGGAGCCAGACTACCCCATCCAGGCCGACGGCGAGCCCATCGACGCCTCGCGCATCGAGGTCGACATCCTTCCCACCGCTCTCGAGGTCTGGCACCCAACCCGCTAACCCCACCTAAGTTGCGGTGAAATAGGGACTGTTTATGCAGCTAAAGCCGCAAAACAGTCCCTATTTCACCTCAACTTATGAGGAGGCTATTCGTCGCTGCCCGGTTTGCGACGGTTGGCCTTTTTAATGGCGTTGAAGTGCTTGTCATTGAGCCTGCGCTGGCGCGAGCGCTGAGGCACCTTGGTCTTTACGCGTCGGCGCGGTGGACGCCCGCGACGCTCAAGCTCAGCGCGCAGCTTACGCAGGCAGCTGCTACGGTTTTGGAACTGACTGCGGCTCTCGCGCGCTGTCACGGTAATCCCCGAAGGGATATGTTTCATGCGTACCGCCGAGTCCGTCGTGTTCACGCCCTGTCCGCCCGGACCTGTCGCGCGAAACACCTGCACCTCGCAATCGCGCGCCAACTCCTCGACCGACATCTCGGCATAGCGCGCATACTCGCGCCATCCCATCTTGTTCTCATCCATATCAACACCTCCCCTCATAAAAAATGTGACAAAGGGACGGTCCCTTTGTCACATCGCATACCAATCGCTTGTGTTGTGCGCTTAGGCGAAGGTGATCTCGCCGGTCTCGCAGTCCATATCGGCGATACGAGCCAGGCTCTCAACGCGGAAGCCGCGCTCGCGGAGCTTATCGCCGCCGCCCTGGAAACCCTTCTCCACCGCAATGCCAATACCGGACACCTCGGCACCCGCAGCCTCGCAGATCTTGATAAGACCCTCGAGCGCGCAGCCGTTGGCCAGGAAGTCGTCGATAATCAGGACCTTGTCGCCCTCGGACAGGAAGCGCTTGCCAACGATGACCGGGTACTCCTTCTGCTTGGTAAAGGAATAGATGGTCGTGGCATACTGCTCGCCGTCGAGGTTGATGGACTGTGCCTTCTTGGCAAAGACCACCGGCACGCCGCCAAAATGCTGGGCTGCAATGCAGGCCATACCAATGCCCGAAGCCTCGATCGTCAGGATCTTGTTGATCTCGACACCCTCGAACAGACGGGCCCACTCGGCACCCATGTGGTCGAACAGCTCAACGTCGCACTGGTGGTTGAGGAAGGCATCAACCTTAAGGACGTTACCGGCCTTTACGATGCCGTCATGGCGAATACGATCCTCAAGCTCCTGCATGGCGCAACCCCTTCTCGCGGCAACGATACCGCGCGATTAATAAACGTTGTTCGATAGTCTACCACGGACCTACCCCCGCCCGCCCCACAAGCCGCATCGCACTATAAAGCTGCAAGACCAGTAGATAGGCCCGATTCGTGGCAGACAGCCTCCCAACACGCTAATGCCGGGTGCGCGTCCTCACCAAACGTACCAATGTGAGCGCAAAGCCCACGGCTGCAACGGCCATCAGCACGTAGAATACCGCGCGGAAGCCAAAGAGGAATACATCCGGACGGCCCGCCACATAGCTCGTGACCGTCTTGCCCATCGCCGCGCTCGTCTGTCCATACAGGATGCGCGACGCCGCCGTAATACCCAGCGCTATGCCCGCATAGCGCGCCAAGCTGCTCAAGCTGCCCGCAAAGCCAAGCGCCTCACGCGGAGCCGAACCCATATACAGCGAATTATTGGGACTCTGGAAGATCGACGTGCCGCACGACATAAACGCGACGCAACACACGATCATCAAGATGGAAGAGTGCTCGTCAAGCGTGCTCACCGCAAAGAGACCACACACGTACACGCCCAGGCCAACGGCCGTGGGCGCTTCACAACCAACACGGTCGGACACCGAGCCCGAGAGCGGGCCCACAAAGGCATTCACGACCGGCATCGCCAAAAACAACAGGCCGGAGATATCGGAGCTAAAGCCGTGGGCATCCTGAAAGTAGAACGGCAGCACAAACTCGGAGGCACCGATACCCACGAACACGATAAGCATGCAGGCCAGGTTAATCGTGAAAGCCGAGCTCGCAAAGCAGCGACGCGCCGCCTCTGTCAACGGCATAGGGCGTTCGCCAGCCTCCGGCTTGACATGCGGCAGCGTGTAGAGTCCCACGATAAACGAGATGACGCCAATGGGAAGGTTGATGAGGAAGATGCTCTCCCAGGGAAAACTCGCCACCAGCACGCCGCCGAGCACGGGACCGCACATCATGCCAAGAGCCACAAAGGTCGCCAGAATGCCCATGGCACGACCGCGCTCACGCGCCGGAAACGACTCGGTGATGATGCCCATATTGTTGGCCATCGCGGCGGCACAGCCAATGCCCTGCACGAAACGCGCCAAGATAAGCACCTCGAGCGAAGCCGAAAGCCCGCAAAGCAGCGAGCCACCCGTAAAGACGATCACACCAAGCTGGAACACATTCACCTTGCCGCGCACATCGCCCAAGCGGCCAAACGGCAGCATGGCGACGCACGTCGCGAGCAGATACACCGAGCTCACGAGCTGAATGCGGTCGAGACCCACCCCCAGCTCCTTTTGCATCACTGGGAGCGCCACCGTCACGATGCTCGCATCCAGACACGCCATAAAGGTCATGACGAGTACGGTGAACAGAATCGCCCATTTATTCTTACCGTGGGTGTCGCCCTCCAGGGCAATGTGTTCGCGGCGCAGCTGCTCGGCAGTTTTCTCCATGTATATCCTTTCTATCGTGCAACGCAAAAACGGGACCCCAATCGCCTACAAACGGACACGATCGGGGTCCCGCCTACGGAATCGGAACTATGAGGACGTCGTCAGCCGAAAAGCCGTCCCACGCCTAGCACGCACGCTAGCCTAGCACTGCTCGAGCGCCTGCTCAAGGTCGGCAATCAGATCGGCCGTGTCCTCGAGGCCGCACGACAGGCGCACCATGTCGGCGGAGATACCGCAGGCGATGAGTTCCTCATCGTTCATCTGGCGATGGGTGGCGTTTGCCGGATGCAAGCAGCAGGTGCGGGCGTCGGCCACGTGCGTAGCGATCTGGGCGAGCTTAAGACTCTTCATAAAGGTCTCGGCCGCCGCACGACCACCGGTAAAGCCAAAGCTCACGACGCCGCAGGTACCGTTGGGCATGTACTTCTGAGCCATGTCGTAGTACTTGTCGCCCTCCAGGCCCGGATAGCTCACGAAACGCACTTTGGGGTGGCCCTGAAGGAACTTGGCGACCGCCAGACCGTTCTCGCAATGGCGCGGCATACGCACGTGCAGGCTCTCGAGCGAGCTGTTCAGGAAGAACGCCGCCTGCGGGTTCTGCATGGGGCCGAGGTCGCGCATGAGCTGCGCGGTAGCCTTGGTAATAAAGGCGCCCTCGCGGCCGAACTTCTCGGCATACGTCACGCCGTGGTAGCTCTCGTCGGGCGTGGTGAGACCCGGGAACTTGTCCGCATGGGCCATCCAGTCAAACTGACCGTGATCGACGATGACGCCGCCCAGGTAGGCCGCGTGACCATCCATGTACTTGGTGGTGGAATGCGTGACGATGTCGGCGCCCCACTCAAAGGGACGGCACATCACGGGCGTCGGGAAGGTGTTGTCGACCATCAGCGGCACGCCGTGGTCGTGCGCGGCCTTGGCAAAGCGCTCAATATCGAGCACGGCAAGCGCGGGGTTGGCGATGGTCTCGCCAAAGACGAGCTTGGTGTTGGGCTGGAAAGCGGCCTCCAGCTCCTCATCGGTGCAGTCGGGTGCGACGAACGTGCAGGTCAGGCCCATGCGGCCCATAGTGTGAGCCAGCAGGTTGTAGGTGCCGCCATAGATGGCAGAGCTCGCGACCACATGATCGCCGGCACCGGCCACGTTAAAGATCGCGAGGAAGTTCGCAGCCATGCCCGAGCTCGTGAGCATCGCAGCGGTGCCGCCCTCCATCTCGCAGATCTTGGCAGCAACCAGATCGCACGTGGGGTTCTGCAGGCGGCTGTAGAAGTAACCGGACTCCTCCAGGTCAAACAGCTTGCCCATATGCTCGGACGTATCATACTTCCACGTGGTGGACTGGTAGATAGGCACCTGGCGCGGCTCCGCGTCACCCGGGCGGTAGCCGCCCTGAACACAGGTAGTACCGATGGTCTGCTCGCTCATATCTAGCTCCCTTGCTTGGGTTTTGATTTATTCGGTTCACGATACCGCTACCCTGCACCCCTCTCAACCCATCCCAAAGGTAGGTTATGGGACTAATTAATCAAGGGTTTTATCTCAAGCCTTGGGCATTTGCTCGATAGATAAAAATGAGGCATAGATGGAGCTCTCGATGATTACATGCACCGTCACGGGTACCATAGGCGGGTACACCGTAACCAAGGAGACAACGATGAAGCAAATCGATACGGCCCAGCTCGACATCAACGCCTGTCAGGCTCAGGCTGCCGAATACCACGCCCGCGGCTTTAACTGCGCCCAAGCCGTCGCCTGCACCCTCGCGCCTGCCGTCGGACTCGACCCCCAGATCGCCTTTGCCCTCACCGAGGGCTTTGGCGCCGGCATGGGCGGCATGACCGAAACCTGCGGCGCCATCTCGGGCGCCGTGGCCATCATGGGCTTCGTGATGAGCGACGGCATGGAAAACCCCAAGACCAAGGGTCAGACCTACAAGCTGTCGCGCGAAATCGCCAAGCGTTTTGGCGAGAAGAACACGACGACCGTCTGCGGCACGCTCAAGGGCATCGGATCGGATAAGGGTCCGCTCCGCAGCTGCCCCGGTTGCATCGACGATGCCATCGAGATCGCCTGCGATGTGCTAAAGCAGCTCGCCGAGTAGACGGCATCAACATAAAACGACGGCCGGCGCGCTTGGGATCCATCCAAAAGCACGCCGGCCGTCGCCGTCAGAACTCGGCAAATTCGGGAGCGCCAACCTCGATCTCCTCGCGTCCCGCCATAAGCTCGCGCATCTTGGCGCAAAATGGCTCCTGCTCCCCCGCCTTAAACACCAAGTGAAGTGTAACGGTATCCGCGTAATCGGTATCCGAAACCTTGGCACCCGAATCCTGCGCCAAGCGAAGCACCTGCTCATACTGTGGATAGGCCACATACACGTCAACCAGCACGACGCTTGTCATCTCGACGATCTGCCCGGCCTCCTGAGCCGCGGCCACCGCCGCCTGCGTCGCCGCGGTATAGGCGCGCACCAAGCCACCAGGCCCCAACAGCGTGCCACCAAAATAGCGCGTCACTACGCAGCAAACATTTTTGAGCCCCGCGCCACGCAGCACCTCGAGCGTCGGCATGCCACTCGTGCGGCTCGGCTCACCATCATCGCTCTGGCGCTCGCGCCCATCGACCAAAATCCACGCGGGAACATTGTGTCGAGCGTCGTAATGACGCTTGCGAACCATCTCGATAAAGGCATTCGCCTCATCCTCGGACTCAATATGGACCAGCTGGGCAATAAACCGGCTCTTGCGGTCCACAAACTCGCCCGAAGCCTCAATATTCGATTGCAGAGTAAAATAGCTGTCCAACAAAGCCCCTCAAACACAAGCAAAGCAACAAACAGCCTCAATAATACGGCAAAGACAGCACCGTTGCCCTCGCCAACAAGAGCGGAAACGCCAATGATGCCGTCACCAACAGCGAGAACCCGTCAGCGCGAGCAAGGTGCCTTGAAAAACGAGATTGCAACAGAAATGAGGCTGCCGATGACCAGGCAAAAACAGCGAGACGGCGTCAGCTGAGTCGATTTGGCCCGAAAAAGGAGGGAGCACGCCTTATGGCGGCGACCGACGAATGAGCGCCAAATCGGCCAGCTGACGCCGTCGCAGCGTCAACATAGTTGCCGAGTGGGCCTATAAGCCGGGTTCTGTCGTGAACGGTCATTTATCTTGTCTGCACGTTACCATGCAGCTCCACGCACGCTACCCGAACGCGGACCGGGCCGGCCCATAGCGTTCCTATTCGCGCTTGCTCCGGATGGGGCTTGCCAAGCCGCCGTGTTGCCACGACGCTGGTGGTCTCTTACACCACCGTTTCAGCTTTTCCCTTTACGCCTTGCGGCGCAGGTGGGAGTCTTCTTTTCTGCGGCGCTTTCCGTCGGATCACTCCGCCCGGCCGTTAGCCGGCATCCCGCCCTCTGGAGCCCGGACTTTCCTCACGCGTGCTGCAAGCAGCACATCGCGCGACCGTCTGGCCCACTCAGCAGTGCAAGAGTGTAGCACACCGTTGCCGCAGGCAATGGCACAACACAAGCGTTCGACACGATAAACCAAGAACCGCGCTATGCAGTACAATAGAGTCGTCGATGGGCAACGTCGTCAGTCGAGACACGACCGCGCTCCGCACCCCTCCGTCTACTCGGTGCGCTCCCGCCTCCTCCCCGAGGCGGGATGTCGGCATTTTTCATGCACCGACAACCCAATAGCCTGTGAACAGCCCGGGCAGCATTGCACACGGGCAGCATCGCGTACCTCAACAACAAATGCAAAAAGGGACCCGTCCATTGCGGACGGGTCCCTTAAAACAAGTGATCGTCAAACCGATTTACTCGGCGTCGGTCTCCTCGTCCTTCTTCTCGGAAGGCAGCGGGGTAACCTCGATCTCGACGCCCAGAGTCTCAGCAGCGGACTTCATGGACAGGGAGATACGACGACGGTCGAGGTCGATCTCCATGACCTTGACCTGAACCTTGTCGCCCACGTGGGTGACCTGAGAAGGCTGATCGACGTGCTTGTTGGCCATCTCGGAGATGTGCACCAGGCCCTCGATGCCCTCGCCCAGGTCGACGAAAGCGCCGAACGGGACAAGCTTGGTCACAGTGCCCTCGACGATAGCGCCGACGGGGTACTTCTTGACCAGTGCGCGCCACGGATCCTCGGTGGTCTGCTTGAGACCCAGGGAGATGCGCTCGCGGTTGAGATCGACGTCGAGAACCTCGACCTCGACCTCCTGGCCGACCTTGACAACCTCGGAAGGATGGTTGACGTGGTTCCAGGAGAGCTCGGAGATGTGGATGAGGCCGTCGATACCGCCGAGGTCGACGAAGGCGCCGAAGTCGACGATGGAGGAAACGGTGCCCTGGAGACGCATGCCGGACTTGAGCTTGGACAGGATCTCGGAGCGCTCGGCCTTACGGGACTCCTCGAGCACAACGCGACGGGAGAGGACGACGTTGTTGCGGTTGCGGTCCATCTCGATGACGCGGGCCTCGATGCGGGTGCCCATGTAGGAGGTGAGGTCCTTGACACGACGGAGGTCGACGAGGGAAGCGGGCAGGAAGCCACGCAGGCCGATGTCGAGGATCAGGCCGCCCTTGACAACCTCGATAACCTCGCCCTCGACGTTCTCGCCGGAGTTGAACTTCTCCTCGATGCGGTTCCAAGCACGCTCGTACTCGGCACGCTTCTTGGACAGGACCAGACGACCGTCCTTGTCCTCCTTCTGAAGGACCAGAGCCTCGATGGGATCACCAAGTGCAACGATGTCTGCAGGGTTAGCGTCCTTACGGATGGACAGCTCGCGGACCGGGATAACGCCCTCGGACTTGAATCCGATGTCAACGAGCACCTCGTCATGCTCGATCTTAACGACAGTGCCGTTAACGAGATCGCCCTCATCAAAGTCGGTAATCGTACCGTCGATGAGGTTGTTCATCTCCTCCTCGTTGACATCGTCAAGAGAGAAAATGGACGAGTTCTGAATCTCACTCAAAGGTGGACCCCTTTCGAACTACGGGGCCCCGATTGCTAGGACCTACAGAAGGGTGCGACAAGCACACAACGTTTAGGAACACTCGGGAGCCGACAGATACTAATGTGACGCTTATGCAATCACGTTCGTATAGGTTACGGGGAAATGGGTTCGATTTCAAGCGTGAACTGCGTTTTTTTACTCGTATGGAGACTTTTTCGTAATCTTATGGACAGCCGTCTCCACAACTTGACGATAAGCAGTTTGCCCATACGCCTTTGAGGTAAAGTATCCGGAGCCAACGATTCTGGAACGATTTATCGAGAAAGGTGCCCGCGTGCTCAAAGCAGTCGTTTTCGATATGGACGAGACGCTTCTTAGCATTAACCTCAACGCATTCATCCTTCGGTATTTTAAGGATGTCTCGTCGATGCTCGCGGACATCGGGCGACGCAGCCGCGGTGGCACGATGGCACGCCTCGGCACCATCTTGGTCGACCTCAACGCCAACCGCCGCAGCGGCACGGACAATCGCACCAATCTTGAGTTCTACCAAGAAGAGGTTGAGCGCCGGTGCGGCATCTGCCTCTCCGATCCCCTCATCTACGAAGCGTTTACCTACTATGACCGCGAAGTTCTTCCGCACAAGAACGACGATGTCATTAACGCCCACGCCATGCCGGGCGCGCACGCCGCGCTCCAGGCTGTACAGGACGCAGGACTGCGTTGCGCGCTCTTCACCAACCCCAGCTTTCCGCAGGGGGCCATCGAGTGCCGCATGGGTTGGGGCGACCTGGCCGACGCCCCCTTTGAGCTCGTCACGCACATGGGAAACACCACCCGCTGCAAGCCCGATGCCACCTACTATCTAGAGCAGCTTCAGGTGATGGGGCTCGAGCCGCATGAGGTCCTCATGGTGGGCAACGACCCCAAGCGCGACTTCCCCAGCCCCGCCTGCGGCATTCAAACTGCCTACGTGGGCCAAGGCAAGCCCGGCCGAGCCACCTGGCGCGGCACCATGGAAGACTTCGCCCACAACTTCAACGCCGTAGTAGAAGCCTTCTACGAGCACCAAGTAGCCGACGAACTGTCGTAGGGTTCCTCGCACCGACAAAAACAACGTCGCAGGTTGAGCATAAGTCAGACACTATGACCCAATCCAGGGGCACGGAAACGACAG
>UQHR01000018.1 GCA_900540905.1 uncultured Collinsella sp.
TATAACCATGCAACGGAAAAGAGCCGCCCTTTCGGACGACTCAAACTGTAATGGGTTCAACGGCAGGCCCCGCCGACCGATTGCAAGCGGTCGGCGGGGCCATTGTGGCTCTTGACAGCGGATTGGGTCATATGAGCGAGCGGGCCGCATTTGAGACAAGGTGACGTGAAACGAAAAGGCGCTGACCTTCTGGTCGCGCCCTTGAAGTTGAACGTCAGATTGTCCAAATGCGGCCCGCGCAGTGTCGAGTAGTTACGCGGTTCGTAGAACCGCGTAACTAACAAATGAGCATCGCGTCGCCAAAGCTGAAGAAGCGGTAGCGCTCCTCGATGGCAGCGGCGTAGGCATCCATGATCTGGTCGCGGGTAGCAAGCGCGCTTACGAGCATCATGAGCGTGGAGCGAGGCACATGGAAGTTCGTGATCAGCGCGTCGACCACGTGATAGGTCGAGCCGGGCATGAGGTAGAGCTGCGTTGTCGCGTTCTCGCGCACCACGATGTCGCCGCGGCCGAGCGTGTCAGCCCCGTCCTCGCGGCCCTCAAAATAGCGCGCCGTCACGGCCGGGTCGGACACCGGCGCGTCCGCGTCAAACGCGCTCTCGAGCGAGCGCACCGCGGTGGTGCCGACGGCGATCACGCGGTGCCCCTCGGCCTTCGCCTTATGCACAGCGTCGACAACCTCCTGCGACACGTGGTAGCGCTCGGTGTGCATCACGTGCTGTGTAGGGTCGTCCTCCTCCACCAGACGGAAGGTATCGATACCCACCTCGAGCTCGACGGCGGCAAACTTCGCACCCTTGGCCTCGATAGCGGCCATGAGCTCGGGAGTAAAGTGCAGACCCGCCGTGGGAGCAGCGGCCGAGTGCTCCTCCTTCATGGCGTAGACGGTCTGGTACTTCTCGGGATCGCCCTCGTAATCGGTAATGTAGGGCGGCAGCGGCACGTGGCCGGCAGCGTGGATGGCCTCGTCGAGCGTGCGCGGGTCGCCGGCGGCATTGCAACCGGCCGGCTCAAAGCGCACCAGACGGCCACCGCGGCTATCGTTAACAAAGTCGACGACCTCGGCCGTCAGCACCACGGGCGCGCCCTCGGGCGCATGGGCGCCGCCCGCACGATACTCAATCTGAGCACCGGGCTTCAGGCGCTTACCCGGCTTGACCAGGCACTCCCAAACGTGACCCAGCGGATCCACATCCTCGCGGCGCTTGAGCAGCAGTGTCTCGACCACGCCGCCCGAGCCGGCCTTGCGACCGATCAGGCGGGCCGGCATCACGCGCGTCTTGTTGATGACGAGCACGTCGCCCGGCTCGATATAGTCGATGATGTCGCGGAAGATGCGGTGCTCAACGGTACCGCCGTGCTCCAACGGCGTTCCCGCCCGGGAGCCCTTGCGATCCACCACCAACAGGCGGCAGGAGTCGCGCGGCTCGGCAGGAGCCTGTGCAATCAGTTCCTCGGGAAGGTTGTAGTCAAAATCATCGGTACGCATAGACACGTCGGATACTCCTTATATAGCTAAAGTCCGCTCTACATCCTAGCAGGCTGACGTCCCAAATGAACTACTTTTTGGCGGCTTTGCGCTCGTCGCGGATGCGGGCGCGGTCCATGGCCGCCTCGACAGCCGAGAAGCGGCAGCCGCAGTAGTTCTGCCGATACATGCCAAGCTCGCGCGAACGGCGTGTCGCTTCGGGGTAATACGGGCGAAAATCGCGAATCACCGGAGTGAGCCCACGTGCCGCCGCCAGGCGCTTGAGCACGTCATTGCAGGTATCGAACAGCTGATACGGCGAGACGGCGAGCGTCGTGCCCACAAACTCAAACCCGCGCTCCTGGGCCACGCGGCACGCCTCGGCCAAGCGCAGGGCATAGCACGCGCGACAGCGACGAGGCCGATCGGCACCCAGCGGTGCCACGCCGGTCTCCCAGTGATCGCGGTCCTCCCCTGCCTCGATGAGCTCGATGTCGCCATCGACACACCACCGGCGCAGCTCGTCCAAGCGGCGCTGCCATTCATCGCGCGGTTGAATATTGGGGTTGGTCCAGCAGATTGTGGGCTCAAACCCCTCCTCGCGCAGCAGGCGAACCGGCTCAAGCGAGCATGGTGCACAGCACGCATGCAGCAACAACGGCTTCATCAACATCTCCTCCCAATCCTTGCCCAGGGTAGTCTTTTTGGGACGGGGCTATTTTGACTACTTTTGATGAAAGCAGTCAAAAAAAACCTGCATCAACAGAAAAGTAGTCAAAATAGCCCCGTCCCAAAAAGACTACCTTGCGAAAAAGCGCACGCCAAAGGACGTGTCCTCGCAGGCGACAATGCGGCGGTCGCGCAGAATGGTTCGCACGTAATACCAGTCGCCCACACAGCCCGACAAGTGCAGACCAGCCGCCAAGTAGCACAGCAGCGGATAGCCCGAAAACGCAAAGCCCAAGGCAAACGCCGCCGTCAAAACAACCGTCGGCGCCAGGCAAACCACCATGTACCGCCGGCGCGAATACACAACGCCCTCGGCGCAGGCATAGATCATCGCCGTCTCGCGATTCGCCCCAAAGGTCACCTGCGCGCCCGCAGGCGCCAGCAGCTTAAAAAACACACCGTGCACCAGCTCGTGCACGGCGAACGACGCCATTGAGATCGCAGCCAAGCCGACTATCCATCCCAAGACGGCCATCCAGCCGCCCGCGTCAGCCGCATCCAAGTCCGCAGGCCCGCCCAGCAGCATAAACACCGGCACCAGACACACGGCAAATGCGCCAAGCACGGCCATCCCCCACACAAAGCAGGCGTGCAGAAAATCCTCGTCTTCAAACGCATGTATGTTGGAAATCTCATTCATAGCATCTTAGGATAGCGCCCCTGCCACGTACCCGTCCGCATGTGCGATAATGTCGAACGATATGCACGAATTGACCACCGCGTCGCCAGGCCTTGTGCCCGGCCGCGCTCTCACCATATGCGAAGGAGTCCCATGGCATCCAAATACTCCATGAACGACCGTCCCAGCTGGCCTCGCCGCGCCATCGTTACCGCCGGCGAGCCCTACGGCAACAAGGGCCTTCACTTTGGCCACGTCGGTGGCGTCTTTGTCCCGGCCGACTTCTTCTCCCGCTTCCTGCGCGACCGTCTGGGCCGCGAGAACGTCATCTTCACCTCGGGCACCGACTGCTATGGCTCGCCCATCATGGAGAGCTACCGCAAGCTCAAGGAGAACGAGGGCTACGACAAGTCCATCGCCGAGTATGTCGAGTCCAATCACTCCCGCCAGGCCGCGACCCTCAACAACTACAACATCAGCTGCGATATCTACGGCGGCTCGGGCCTTGAGCCGGCCGCGCAGATTCACAACGAGGTGACCGCCGAGATTATCAAGCGCCTGCACGAGCAGGGCACCATCTCCAAGCGCTCCACGCTGCAGTTCTACGATGCCAAGGCCGGCACGTTCCTCAACGGCCGTCAGGTAATCGGCCGCTGCCCCATCCAGGGCTGCAAGTCCGAGAAGGCTTATGCCGACGAGTGCGACCTGGGTCACCAGTTTGAGCCCGAGGAGCTCATCGCGCCCAAAAGCCAGCTCACCGGCGAGGTGCCCGAGCTGCGCCCGGTCGACAACCTCTACTTCGACCTGCCGGCCTACCTCGACTTTATGAAGACCTATACCGCCAAGCTCGCCCAGAACCCGCAGGTTCGTTCCGTGGTCTCCAAGACTATGGAGGAGTGGCTGCTGCCGGCTCAGCTCTATATCCAGAACAAGTTCCGCGAGGCCTTCGATGCCGTCGAGGATCAGCTTCCCGAGCACACCGTGCTGGAGCCCGAGGGCAACAAGAGCAGCTTTACCGTCACCTTCCCCAGCTGGAAGGAGCGCGACGACGCCCACGCGGTGCTCGCCAACGGCGGCGTGCGCTTCCGCAGCGGCAAGGCGCTCGTGCCCTTCCGCATCACCGGTAACATCGGCTGGGGCGTTCCGGTGCCCGAGGTCGATGGCGTCTCCGACGTCACCTGCTGGTGCTGGCCCGAGAGCCTGTGGGCGCCCATCAGCTATACGCGTACCGTGCTCGCGCGCGATGCCAAGGCCGCCGGCGTGACCGAGGGTGTCGCCGCCCAGGATGCCGCCCTCATGGGCGAGCCCGCTGCCGACTCCACGCAGGTCCCCGCGCCCACCTACCAGCACAGCTCGCTCGACTGGCGCGACTGGTGGTGCTCGGACGACGCACAGATCTACCAGTTCATCGGTCAGGACAACATCTATTTCTACTGCATCGCTCAGACAGCCATGTGGGAGGCCCTGGGTTGGGACCTTACGCAGAGCACCGTCAGCGCCTGCTACCACCTGCTCTACATGGGCAAAAAAGCCAGCTCGTCCTCGCAGACGCCTCCCCCGCCGGCAGACGACCTGCTCAACCACTACACCTGCGAGCAGATGCGCGCGCACTGGCTGTCGCTCGGCCTGTCCGAGAAGCCGGTAAGCTTTAGCCCCAAGGCATATGACACGCGCGTGACCGGCAAGGACAAGGACGGCAACGAGGTACGCGCCTGCGACGACAAGCGCGTTATCGACCCGGCCCTCAAGGAGAGCGCGCTGCTGACCGGCGTGTTCAACCGCCTGGCCCGCAGCTGCTTCTACGGCGTCGCCGTCAAGGAGGGCGACGAGAGCCCCTATCGTAGCGGTTGCATTCCCGCCGGCGCCGCCTCGGCCGCCGTGGTGGAGGCCGCCGAGCAGGCCGCCCTCGCGTTTGAGCAGGCCATGTACAAGTTCGAGACGCACCACGCGCTCGCCGTGTGCGACGACTACCTGCGCGCCGCCAACAAGCGCTGGAGCGACGCCTCCAAGGCCGCCAACAAGCTCGAGGGTAGCGAGGCAAACGCCGCAATGACGCAGGCACTGGTCGACGCCTTTACCGAGCTGCGCGTGGCGACCGTGCTCATGCACGGCATCGTCCCGGCCGGCTGCGAGCTCATCTGCGAGTACTTCGACGTCGATCCGGTCGCCTTCTTTAGCTGGGACAACATCTTCGCCTCCACGGACGAGTTTGTGGAGAGCCTGGGCGAGAAGCCCGGCGAACACCGCGTGAAGCCGCTGCCCCCGCGCTTCGACTTCTTCAGCAAGCACGAGAGCCAGTACTAAAACACTCGACATGTAATGGAATGGGAAGGAAAGACGGATGTCCAAGCCGCGTCGTCGTAAGCAGAAAAAGCAGGTCAAGGCCGAGCTCAAGCTCAGGCAGTTTGCCGCTACCGAGCTTTCCGACCAACTTGCCGCCCTTCCCTGCGCCGCCGACCTGCCGCGCTTTATGGTCGACACGGTCGCCGGCGCCTACGCCGCGACCGATGCCGAGCTTATGATCGAGGGCTTCGGCGCCGCGGCCACACGACCGGTTACGCTGCGCGCCAACACGCTCAAGGCGACCGCCGAGGACATCGCCGCCGCACTCGACGAGGCCGGCATCGCCCACCATCCCGTTACCTGGTACCGGGACGCCTTCATCCTGCCCGAGGCCCAGGTTTCCGACCTGTGGGACCTCGACATCTACCGCGACGGCAAAATCTACCTGCAGAGTCTGTCGTCCATGATGCCTCCGTTGGTCCTGGGCGCCCAGGCCGGCGAGGACATCCTGGACATGTGCGCGGCCCCCGGCGGTAAGACGACGCAGATCGCCGCCCTCACGCAAGGCCAGGCGCACCTCACCGCCTGCGAGATGAGCATCCCCCGCGCCGAGAAGCTCGAGTCCAATCTCCACCGTCAGGGCGCCAAAAACGTGCCCGTCATGCGCATCGACGCGCGCGAGCTCGACGAGTTCTTCCGCTTTGACCGCATCCTGCTCGACGCTCCCTGCACCGGCACGGGCACCGTCATCAGCGACAACGAGAAAAGCCTGCGCGGCCTCACCGAGCAGCTGCTCAACAAATGCGCCCGCTCGCAGCGAGCGCTTCTTGACCGCGCCATGGGTGCCCTCAAACCGGGCGGCACGCTGGTCTATTCCACTTGTTCGATCTTACCGCAGGAAAACGAGGACGCCCTGCAAGAGGCCCTCGACAAGCACATGGACTGCGAGCTTATCCCCCTCAACGGCACGCCGAGCGAAAGCGAAGCACGCCGCGCTCAGGAAGCCGGCGATGAGCCGCGCGTCGAGCGTAACGCCCTCACCGAGGCCATCGCTGCCGGCCACGTCTCTGCCATCGCCAACGGCCTGCCCGGCACGCTCACTATTCCGCCCAGCCGCGACTTTGAGGGCTTCTACATTGCCCTGATCCGAAAACGCAGCTAGCGCACGGATCAAAAACTCAACAAGCTATCTCCGTGCGCGTTTGCTCTGCTGGTCGCGATGCTGTTTAAGCGTCGCGCGCTCCTTGCGTTCGGCCCTTTTGCCCTTAATGGCCGTGACCACAAAGTAGATGACCGCGGCGGCAACGATTGCGCCCACACACAGGCCAATCGAGCCCAACATTTCTGTCAATTCCATACCGCGTCACCTCTCTTTTAAACGGGACATTCAAGATAGCACCTCGACGCCCGCCACCACAGCTCCTTCACGTTCGCCGACCTTTGAGTCTAACGGTGGGCGCAGCGGGGAAAAATCAACTCGTCAAACGATTTGGCATTCGCAATTCCGGTTACATCACGCCGGCCACCATCGCATAGAATCGAGCCTTCATGGATACCCTCAACGACCTCAACGAGCGCGTCGACGCCTTCGTCGGCACCAGCTCCTTCGACACGCCCAGCGCGCCAAACGACCAAGCCCCCATCGATGTTCCCGCCGAGGTTCACGAGGACATCGTCGCCTCGGTCGACTTCTCCGAGGTCGAACTCGCCGACGAGTTCACCGAGCCGCAGGTAGCCGTCACCCCCAACGGGCTGCTCCCCATGGAGCCGCTGCCCATCGACGGGCGCCTGCGCAAGGCGGCCCTTCGCATGCCCGACGAGATCGAGGAGGCCAGCGGCTTTACGCTCTTCGGCCGTCGCATCAAGTCGCTTATCTACACCACCGATGTCGCGGTCATCCGCAACTCCAACGCCGACGCCGTCTTTGCCGTTTACCCCTTCACGCCGCAGCCGGCCATTACGCAGGCGCTGCTGACCGTCGCCGAGTGCCCGGTCTTCGTGGGCGTGGGCGGCGGCACCACGACCGGCAAGCGCTCCGTGCAGATGGCGGCCGTCTCCGAGATGCAGGGCGCGGCGGGCTGCGTCGTCAACTCCCCCGCCACCGCCGAGATGGTCGAGCACATCACCAACATGGCGGACATCCCCGTCATCGCCACGGTCGTGCGCTGCGACGACGATGCGCATGCCAAGGTTCGCGCCGGAGCCAAGATCCTCAACATCGCAGCCGGTAAAAACACGCCGCAGGTCCTGCGCGAGCTGCGCGAGCACTATCCCAACCTGCCGCTCATCGCACCGGGCGGCAAGACGCCCGAGAGCATCCGCGAGACCATCGCCGCCGGCGCCAACGCCATCATCTGGACGCCGCCTTCGGCCCAGCAGCTGCAAACCGATATGATGCAGCGCTACCGCAAGATGAAAGAAGACGCCACGCCCGTTATTTCGCGCGAAGATGTGCCCATCATCGACCAGGTCGCCGCCGCCGAGGTCAGCCAGGTCGAGAACATGAACCCCGACGTGCCGATTCCCGACGAGGTCATCGAGCGCGTCGCCTCAATCCACGATCACATCGAGGAGCGTCGCGCCAACCGCGGCCTCAAGCCGTCACTGCACGGCTTCTTCTTCCGCGGAAAGAAACGCTAACCCCAACAGCAAGGCCCGCCCCACAAACGTGAGGCGGGCCGTTTTCGTTTGAGCAATCATGCAGCGATGTGATGGGGCAAACTAATCCACGCGCTTGTCGCCCATAAAGAAGAGCGCCACCGTACCAGGTCCGGTATGCGAGCCAATCAGAGTACCGATGTTATTGATCTCAATCTTGCCTTTAAGCTGCGGAATCTGTTCCTCGATCAGCGCCGCAACTGCCTCGGCATCCTCGCGGCACGCCGAGTGCGACATGACGCACTTACCCGAATAATCCGCACCGTCCTGCACGTGTGCCATCATGGTCTTAGCCATCTCGGAAATCGCGCGCTTCTTAGTGCGAATCTTCTCACGTGGCGACAGCCCACCTTCGCAATCGACCGTCATAAGCGGGCAAATCTTAAGCGCCGTGCCGATGATCGCGCTCGCGGCCGAAATGCGACCGCCGCGCAGGTAGCTCGACAGATCGGTCGAAAAGAACCAGTGATGCAGGTTGAGTTTATGCTTCTCAATCCAGGCGGCCGTCTCGTCGAGTGACGCCCCGCTATCGCGCACGTCGGCGGCACATTCCGCCAGCAGGCCAAAGCCCGAAGACGCCGCCAGCGAATCGATGACGCGCACCTTGCCGCCCTGGGGATAGCGATCCGCGAGCATCTGCGCCGCAACGCAGGCCGATCCATACGTGCCCGAAATACCCGATGACAACGTCAGGTGCAGCACGTCTTTACCCTCGGCAACAAACGGCTCCCAAAACTCCTCGTACTCACCCACGCTCACCTGAGACGTCTTGGGATGGCGCCCGCGGCAATCTGGGCAAAAAACTTGTCCGGCGTAATCGACTGATACAGATCGTCCGTATAGACAACATCGTCGATCTCGTAATGAAAATACGCGACGGGAATATTGCGCGATTCAAAGAACTCCCGAGTTCGGTCGGCGGCAGATTCACAGGTCAGGACAAAATCACTCATATGAGGCTCCTTACTCATTGCTGCGCAAATTATCGCACAGTGAGCCTACATACGGTACATATGTCCACTATTTACCAAATCGAACCAAAAATAGCGAACATCTTTACCACCATCGTCTCCACCGGCCCCACGCATAAATATCTGAGAAAACACCCTCTGTCGTCTCCACTCAACCGCCATATCTACCTCAACTAAATCGATTTACCAAACCGTTCAGCCGACAATTCAGCCGCTGGCGCAAAATCGAAACAAAAGCGGCGCATACTGATAAACGTTTGACGCTGTTTATCAGTTTTACCAGCTCCATCGGAAGGTGTTTCATGGTCGCATTCGATCGCAATCCGCAAGACTTCAAGTATCTGCGTCTGCTGTCGAAACAATTTCCCACCGAGCAATCCGCGTTTACCGAGATCATCAATCTCTCGGCCATCCTCAACCTGCCAAAGGGCACCGAGCATTTTATGAGCGACGTGCATGGCGAGTACGAAGCCTTTATGCACATCCTCAACAACTGCTCGGGCGTCGTGCGCGAGCATGTCGACGAGATTTTTGGCGACACGCTCACCTTTGACGAAAAGGGCGAGCTGTGCACGCTCATCTACTACCCGCACGAGAAGATCGAGCTGGTCCGCAGCCAGCGCGAGGACTCGCCCACCTGGTACAAAACGATGCTTGACCAGCTCATCATGGTCGCTCGTTCGCTTTCAAGCCGCTACACCCGCTCCAAGGTTCGTAAGGCCATCCCACGCGATTACGCCTACATCATCGACGAGCTGCTACACACGCATCCGGATGAGAACAACTATCGCGTGCGCTATCACGAGCGCATCGTGGAGTCCATCCTAGAGACCGCCAGCGCCGACGACTTTATCGAGTCGCTCGCCTCGCTCATCAAGCGCCTGGCCGTCGACCACCTGCACCTGGTGGGCGATATCTTCGACCGCGGTGGCGGCGCGGCCAAGATTATGGACCGCCTGCTCACCTACCATTCACTCGACATCCAGTGGGGCAACCACGACCTGCTGTGGATGGGCGCTGCGGCCGGTGAACCTGCCTGCATCGCCACGGTGCTGCGCAACAACCTACGCTACGACAACTACGAGATCCTCGAGAACGACTACGGCATCTCGCTGCGTGAACTTGTCGCCTTTGCCGATGCCACCTACACCGCCGGTGAGTCCATCACCCCGCTGATCAAGGCCATCAACGTTCTGCTCTTTAAGCTCGAGGGTCAGATTATCCAGCGCCACCCCGAGTTCGATATGACCGACCGCCTGCTACTCGACAAGATCGACCACGACACCGGCACGGTCACGCTCGCCGACGGCAGCGTGTGGCCGCTCACGACCAACGACTTCCCCACCGTCGACCCGACGGACCCCTATACGCTCACGTCTCAGGAGCAGCACATCATCGACAAGCTCGTGTCCGAGTTTGTCACCGCCGATCACCTGCATCGCCATATCGATTTCCTCTATTCCCACGGCTCGATGTACAAGGTCGCCAACGGCAACCTGCTGTTCCACGGCTGCGTGCCGCTCAACGAAGACGGCACCTTTAGCAGCATGAACTGCCTGGGCACCTGGCACGCTGGCCGCGATTATCTTGATTTTTGCGACCACATCGCCCGCCGCGCCTGGCGCATGGGCGACCGCGACGCTCTCGACTGGATGTGGTACCTGTGGATTGGCTTTAACTCACCCGCCAGCGGACGCCTGGTGCGTACCTTTGAGCGCGCCTATATCGCCGATACGAGCACCTGGGTCGAGCCGATGGACCCGTACTTTACACTTACCAAGTCGCCCTCGGTCTGCGACGACATCATGCGCGAGTTTGGCGTCGCGCCCATGGCATGTTCACCGACCGGTCACATCATCAACGGCCACACACCCGTTAAAACCACCAAGGGCGAGCAGCCTATCCGAGCCGAGGGGAAGCTGCTGGTCATCGATGGCGGCTTCTGCCGCGCCTACCATCCCAAGACGGGTATCGCCGGCTATACGCTCATCTCGAGCTCGCGCGGCTGCCGTCTCAAGTCGCACCGGGCCTTTACGACGGTTGCCGAGGCACTCACACGCAACGTGGACATCGAAAGCGAGACCAACCGTTTTGACCAAGCAGACCGTCGCCGCATGGTGAGCGACACCGATTCCGGAGCCAAGATCCGCAGCCAGATCCAAGACCTGCGCCAGCTGCTCGATGCATATAGAAACGGTGCTATCGAGGAGCGCGCCTAGCCCCACCCGCGGGGATTGGCTAAACTTGCTGAGTTTGTCATCCCCACGGCGTCCCGGCGCCACCCTAAGGCAGGTACCATGCAAAAGCTCCTTGCGCAGATCATGAAGTTTGGCGTCGTCGGCGTCATTGCCACGGTCATCGACTTTGGCATTATGAATCTGCTCCACTACGGTCTGGGCCTCAACATCCTAATCGCCAACACCAGCGGCTTTATCATCTCACTCATCTTTAACTACCTCGCCAGCATGAAGTACGTGTTTGCGCACAAGGAGGGCATGAGCCGCCACCGCGAGTTCATCATCTTTGTCGTGCTGTCCGTGATCGGCTTGGCGCTCAACGACGGCATCGTGCTGGCGCTCAACGCCGGCCTGGGGCTCGAGGCCAATATCGCCAAGATTTGCGCCACCGCGCTTGTTATGGTCTACAACTTTGTGACCCGAAAGATCTTCCTGGAGGGCGAGGAGACCAAGTAGCCTGGCCTCCCCGTTGCACTACGGGGCCCACGAACGACATGCGTCGAGCGCTGCGTTGTTCGTGGGCCTTGCTCGTTTACGGTAAGATTTGCAACGTTTGCGGATTGTCTCTTGAAAATTTGGCGAGTTCGTATAGTTCTTGGCAAAGACCTTACGTTTCCCTTGCAAAAGCTCTAAAGTATCCTCTGCTCGATTCATCAACGCATTGGATGTGATTACGTGCGCAAGGCACTGGCACAACCTCATACGAAGCAGTTCCTCAAGTTCGCTGTCGTGGGACTTATCTCCTTTGGCATCGACTGGGGCATGCTCATTGCGCTTGTCGAGCTGTTCCACCTGGACTTTTTGATGAGCACCACGATTTCGTTTGTCACGTCCGTCGTGGTCAACTACTGGCTCAGCATGAAGTACGTGTTCGACCACCGCGAGGGCATGAGCCGCAAGCGCGAGTTCACGATCTTCACCATCCTGTCGGTGATTGGCCTGGGCCTCAACGACCTGTATATGTTTGTGGGCGTCACGTTTTTGAGCATCGGCTACCAGGCCATGAAGGCCATCGCCACGTTCCTCGTCACCTGGTACAACTACTTCAGCCGTCGCTTCTTTCTCGAGGGCGCACGGTCGTAGTCGATTCGCTATTTGCTTGAATGTATAACCGGTTGGAATTCCCATTCCAACCGGTTTTTTTGTTTGCCGAAAGACCCGGCGACCCAGTCCCATTCGCATGAAAAACGGGCGGCCCGGATTTTTGTCCGAACCGCCCGTCTGGCGCGCTATGTCGAGGCCTCTAGCCTGTAACGTAATACCAGACCACGTTGTCGCCGTTGGAGAGAACGTAGTTGCTGCAGGCCGTCATGGGCGTTGAGCCGTTGACGGAGTACATCCAGCCGCTCGTGCCGCCGTACTGTTTCTCGGCCAAACCACCAATCGCGGAGACATACGTGCCGTACGACGAGCCATGTGCGTTGACGGAAAGACCCAGCGCGCACAGGGCATCGTAGACGGTAGCGCCTTCGTTAAAGGTAAAGGTGCCACCAGAAGACACAGGATTGCCCACAGCGCTCGATGTGACCGAAACCGTCACTGTTATGTAGCTGGACTCCTGCGAGCCGCTCTGGCCGCCCGAGGAGGCGTTTCCACCATTAGAGGATGAGGCTCCATCAGACGACTGGCCAACGCCAGACGCATTGGAAGTATCACCGACTCCCGTATTTTGGGCAGCGGATTTATCGCCAGACTTCTTGCCGTCCTGGTCCTCGGACTTCTTATTATCCGAGTTCTTGTCCGATTCCTTGTTTGAAGACTCGGAATCGTCCTTGGACTTGGACTCATCAGAATGCTTGGACTCATCTTTTGCGTCATTCGATGACTTGGAATCCTTGGAACTGGCCTCGCCCGAAGTCGTAGTCGAGCAGGACACCTTGGTGTCCCTGGTGACGACGCTCTCCCCCGTCACGGTCTGAATGATCCAGTCGATGGACCAGGCGCCGCTCTCGGAAGGATGAACGAAGCCCAGCGAGACGACAATCAGAATGGTGCACGCGGCAGTCAGAACGCCAAGGAGCGCCTTCCGTCGAGGGGCGGACGCCGCCGAAGCGGCGTCCTTTTGCTTTGCATCGTCAAGCTGGATAAACGAGGAATCTGGTTGCTTGGGGTCAGCGTCCTTGGATTTATTGGACACAGCCCTCACCTACCGACGTTTGGTGAACACGAACACACCGACGATGGCGAGACCGATGACGCCGGCGGCAACGCCAACGATGGCGAGTGGGTTGGTGCCAGTCTCCTGCTCGGAAGCACTAGAGGACTTCTTAGCAGTAGTCGTGGAAGCAGCACCCGTATCGGACTTGGAATCGGACTTCTTGTCGGACTTGCTGTCCTTCTTGTCAGACTTCTTGTCAGACTTCTTCTCGTCCTTCTTGTCGGATTTATCGGAGTCCTTCTTGTCGGACTTGTTGTCCTTGGTCTCGGTCTTGGTCGACACCGTCGTCTTGGTCGTCGGCTTATGACCCGGGGCGACAGCGCCGCCAGTCTGCTGGCCCTTAGAGCCGGAACCAGTGCCGGCACCAGCACCAGAACCGTTGCCAGCGCCACCGTTGCCACCATTAGTGCCAGAACCGCCATTGCCGCCAGGGTTAACGGCATTCTTGGTCCACTTGGCATACAGCGTCAGATCGGCCGTCACCGGCGTACTGAAGTCATACGCCTGCGTGCAAGCCTCATCGGTGAACCAACCGCCGAAAGTGTAGCCATCGCGCGTCGGATCGGCCGGCTTGACCAGCTTGCCGTCGGCCGTAGCCACAAACTTAGTGTCGCAAGCAGACCCGCCGTTGGAATTAAAGGCAACCGTCCAAGACTCAACAGCCCCGAGCTTGAACAGCGTGCCCGAATCATTGATGTAGTAGAGGTTGCCAGAAGCATCGGCAATGACCGGAGAGTCACAGTATTGGTAATGGCCAGCCGCATCATAAATCTGCGTCGCCTCTGCGTCGCCGAGCGTATAGCGATACACGCCACCACCAGCAGAGTAGTTGACGTAATCCTTGCTATCCGCGCTGTTAACGGTGAAGTACACATAGGTCTTGCCGCCCTGAACACTCACCAGCGGAGTAGCAGCAATACCGTTGAGGCCAGCCGGCAGCGCCTTGCCGTCGGCAGCAGCGACCATCGTGGTCTTACCCGTCTTCAGGTTATAGAGAACCAGAGCAGAGCCAGTAGCCGTCTGTCCGCCGACAATCAGATTGTCACCAGACACCGCAGGGGCGCTCAGATTATTCGTAAGGCCCAGATCGACCGTCTTCTGTTCACTCAGCACGCCCTTCGCCGAAAGCGAAATCACATGGAGCTTTCCATCGTGCGTCATCTGATAGAAGGTCGAACCATTGGACGGATCGGCAATGCAATCGGCATTTGCGACAGCGCCGAGCTTCATGGTCGAAACGACACCGCCCGTCGTCTTATCAATGCACTTAAGCGTGCCCGCGCTCGTAGGAACAATGGCGTACTTATCCGTCAGCGCAGCGCCAGTCCAATAATAGCCCTCGGCAGGGTCAATGTTCTGCCAAGAAACTTCACCCGTGGCAATCTTAATGCGCATAAAGGAGCCGTTGCCGTAGGTCGCGTTGTAATTCTCATCATACGAAATATCGACCGAGCCTACATAGACGTACTCGCCGTCCGAAACGACGGTGCAGGAGCTCTGCGTCAAGTCCGTCAAACCAGGCGTCAGCCACTTGCAGATCAGCTTGTCTGCAGTAATCGCCTGGACCGCACCGCCGTTGAGCGGAACGATGATAAGGCCATTGGTATAGATCGGACGAGAGGTATAGCTTACCTTGGAGGCAAGCGGCGCAGAGGCAACCTTTTTGCCCGTGGACGAATCGATCTTAATGAGCTCGTTCTCGGTCGCAATGTACACAAAGCCGTTAGCGATGACAGGCTCGCTGCAGTTGGCATACTGCTGACCAGACTCGGCCTTCCAATCGAAGGTCCACTTAAGACCGGCGGCCTGCGCAGGCGTCTTGGCATCCGTTACGGTCGAACCGTTGCCACTGTTGCCGTAGCCGGCCCAGTCGGCATCCCAATCAGGAGTCGTCGCACTCGGGTCCACGACAATCTTGTCGGGATCGGGCATGGCCGAATCGTCGGTGGTATAGGCAAGCGTAACCTTATCGCCGCTCTTGAGCGTAATCTGATTGGCGCAGAGTAAGGAGGGCTCTCCATTGATATACAGGTGCCAATATTTATTGGTCGCAGCATCCCAGACATACGGCTTGTGATCGAACGGCGAAGTAATGGAATTCAGGAGCCAGTATGCACCGCTCTGGGAGGCGTTGTAATCAACGCCCTTCTCCTTCAGAACCGTCTCAATAAGGTCCTGGGCCGTAGAGCCTTCGGGCAAAGAAACATTGCTTGCCGAGCCCCAGCGAGTATTGTTGCCGTTGACATCGGGACCGATAACATCGACGGACCCAAGAACCTGACCGGGGAGGGCATCGGCGTCAGCACCATACATAAAGGTGACGGTATCGCCCTCTTGGAGCTTGTAGGCACCGGCGCCAACGTTGGCGAACTTGCCATTTACGTAGAAGTGCCAATAGCTTTTGGTCGCAGCGTCCCAGCCATAGGATTTACCATCGAACGGCGAAGTAATGCCGTTGAGGAACCAGCCCCAAGACGATTCGCTAGCATCGAGCTTAAGGCCGGTCTGCTCAAGGAGATCCTTGGCAGTAGAACCCGCCTTGAGACTCGTCTGGCCCGTCGAAGCCCAAACCTGCTGCTTGCCGTCCTTGCCCTTACCGAGGACCTGAACGGAAGCATGGACGGAATCAGAGGGCAACTGGTCGCCCCAGCCACCGTAGAACCACGTGACGGTATCGCCGGCATGGATGGTGACATTGTCCGCCGTATAGTCACTCGACTTGCCGTTGATGAACAGCTGCCAATAGGTCGAATAATCTTGGGGCGTACCCAGCTCAACACCGTTGTACTTAAGGCTCAGAATGAAGGAGCCCGCAGCAACGGCGTCAATGTCGTTCGCCTCGAGTGCGACCTTCGTAAGATCAAGCGCGCTCGAACCGGACGTCACCACATACTGCGTATTATCGACCCAAGTCTGAGTCTTGCCCTGGGCATCGCGACCAATGACGGTCACATTTGCGGCAACCTGGTCTTTAACGACAGGGGACGAGCTACCAGCCGTATAGGCAAACTCAATCTTCTGCCCCTGGGTGAGCTTGACGCTGCTCGCGCCAACCGAGGAAGACGCGCCGTCGACGAACAGCTGCCAGAAGGCATAAGTCGTCGGATCGAAGGCAAGCGTGCGGCCATCGCTCGGGGATGTGATGCTTTTGAGGTAGAACCCGTATGCCGTGTTCGGATCGTAGTCCGCCTTGAAGCCCGTCTTCTCCTGCAGCTTAATGAAGGCATCCGCAGCCGTCGCGCCCTCGTCGAGCTTGAGCTGCGTAGGTGCCACCCACGTCTGAGCCTTGCCGTCGGCATCGGTGCCGATAATCGAGAACGAGACCTCGACTTGCTTCTTGGCGACATCGCCGGTTTCCGTCGGGTTCTCTGCCTGGACGGCAGCCGCGGCGGCAGATCCTGCTTGGCCAGCGGATGCCGTCGAAGACTGCTCGCTCGCGGCAGAGTTCTCCCCCGTCGCCGAGCCTTCGTCGCCAGTTGCTGCCTCTGTTGTGGCGGCGCTAGCTGCAGGCGCGCTCCCGGAATCCGAAACCTCGGCGCCGCTCTGCTCAGCGGTACCGCCCGCAAGCGCTGCGTCCTCGCCTGGCGTCGTAGCCTGAGCCACAGCGTCGGTAATGCCCTCGGCGCCCTCGGCCCACAGCTGAGCCGGCGTGGTGCCAAAGGCCATCGCGAAGGCCAGGAATGCCACCAGACCGCGCTTGGCTACACCGCGTGCAATCGCACCACGGCGATGCAACGAGGCGCGCTCGCGCTCGTCCTCAAACATATCCATTTGTCCCCCATTGTCTGTACTTGGAGCATTGCCCAGCGGCTGCCCCACGTCATCGCGCATGTTACGCTCGAGTTCCCCCATCGGGGTCCCCCTTCCCTCCAGAGCCCTATGCACACCGGCGGCATACGCCGCAGCCGCATGCAAGATGGGAGGCGATCCGACTTAACCTTAACGGCTCAGGCGCGTCGTCCGATCTGCGACGCGAACATCCCGAGCCAAGAGGAATTACGGTTACTGGTACAGCCGGGGACTTGCACCCCGATTCTCCCAAACGCGCAGGAAAACCGCGCGTTCGTGCGTCTCCGCACCACCATCTAGGCCATCGATTATTACCGTCAAAATGGTATCACGCAAAAGGGCCCCGCACACAGGCGAAGCCCAAGGTAAAAGCTATTGTTTGCGATAGGAAAATGCGGTGACGGTCGCAGCCTCTAGTGTTTGCCGCCGTGGCTGTTGAGCCAGATATTGCGGCCCAGCATAAGCGCCAGCACCAGCGCGCTCACGTAGCCCATAAAGCCAATGACCGGGATACCAAACACAACCGGCTCGATGCGTGCGTAGTACACCACCGACGAACCGATAAACAGGCCGGCGATAACGATAGCCATCGACATGCGGTCGATAATTCCGCCCAGCTGTCGCAGTGCCTTATCGCTGCTCATGATCTGCGTGTTCACCTTAAGCTGGCCGCGCGTAAGCATGCGCGAAGCCAGCCCCAGGTACTCAGCCGCCTCGAGTGAGCCCTTCGCCGCGCGATAGCCGCTCGCGGCAAGATCGCGCCCCATGTCGCGCACGCGCGCATAGGTGCTTTTCTCGTTTTTAATGTGGGTTTGGATGATCTGGATCATGTTGACGTTGGGCATGTACTCGGTCAGCAAACCCTCGAGCGTCACCATGCCGCGCGCGAACATCGTCACCACGCTCGGCAGCTCAACATCGTTTTTGCGCGCCAGGTTTAACAGCGAGGTCAAAAACTCGCCGATATCAAGATCCTTCAGGTCAAGGCCCGCAAAGTCAGCCACGATAAAGTCAAGGTCGGACAAAAACGCTGAATGATCGAGCTCGGCCGAATCGCCACGCGTCACGGCGAAGCGCATGAGCGAATCCTTGAGCTTGGGAACGTCACCCTCGGCCACGGCGAAAATCATGTCCTTTACGATACCGCGATCGTGACTCGACATGCGTCCGACCATGCCCAAGTCAATAAAGTAAACGATACCGTCCTTGAGAATGATGTTTCCCGCATGCGGGTCGGCATGGAAAAAGCCGTCGTCGAGCACCTGCGTCGAGTAGTCCTCGACGATCGCGGCACCGATCTTTTCCAAGTCATAGCCCTCGGCCACCAAGCGTTCAGGATCGGCGATCGAAATGCCGTCGACGTAATCCATGACCACCACGTGCTCGGTGCACAGGTCCAGATAGGATTTAGGGCACGTCACGCCATGAACGCTCTTATGGAACTCGTAGAAGTCGTTGAGGTTTTTGGCCTCGGCCAAAAAGTTGGTCTCCTCGCGAAACGAGGTCCACAACTCCTCGACTACGCCGTGCAGGTCAACGAATTGATCGGTGTTGACGAACTTGGAAACGATACGCACCACCGAGCGGATGATATCGATGTCCTGCGCCATAACCTGCTGCGCACCGGGGCGCTGCACCTTGACGGCCACGTCCTCGTCCGTCACCAGACGAGCGCGGTGCACCTGCGCGAGCGATGCGCTACCAAGCGGATTGGGGTCGATCGCATCGAACATCTCCCCCAGGCGCAGGCCGTATTCTTCTTCCAGACAACTGAGTACGACCTCGTACGGTACGGGCTCCACGTCGGAGCGCAGACGACGCAGCTCGTCGCAAAAGCGTTGCGGCAGAATCTCGGACCGGTTGGCCAGAATCTGCCCCATCTTGACGAACATGGGGCCGAGTTCCTCGAGCAGGCGGCGCAAACGAACCGGCGTGAGGTTATCCCACACGCGGTACTTTTTGACCAGGCGAACAATCTGTCCGATGCGCTCGCGGCGACCCGCCGGCGTGAGCTGGTATTCCTCGTTCGGCGCCATCGCGTCGGGCTCCTCGGGGACCATATCGACAGCGCGCGGCTTCTTGCGAGCGCCCGAGACGACGGCATCGACCTCATCGACAACCGCCGCCTCGTCACCCAAGGGATCTAGATTGTTGTAATCGGTGGTGGAATCTGCCATCTGCGCTGCTACTCGGCCTCTTCGGTATCCTTCGCATCGTCGGGCTCAACGGACTCGACGGGCACCGAGGTCACGTTGTCCTCGACCGAATCGACGATGTCGCGCACATGGGCCAGGAAAGCCGTGCGCTCGGGAGCGGTCATGACGCGGACGCGGGCAAGGATAAGCTCGTCAAGCACGCGCTGGGCCGCGGTCTCGCCCTGCATGCCCAAGCGCTCGGTCAGATCGGAGATGGTACCGCCGGCCTGCTCGAACATGTCGGACACGCTGCGGGCGATATCGGGGGTGGTGGTGTCCTTGCGGACCTGCTCGCCCTTGGTGTTAAGGTCGTCGAGGACCTTCTTGCCGCCTTCGACAGCAACGGCGGCAGCGCCAAAGCCCACGTTAATGGCGCCGTTAACAAGCTGATCGAGTTTCATAACCATGGTTATCTCCAATCACAAACAACTGCGTTGGCGTTCTTGTACCCAAGATTGAGCGAAAGCGACAAAGCGTTTTAGCGCTATTCGATCGACGGGAAATCCCTACCTCACGTTGTCATTCATCGCGAAAGAGTTCTTCATGGCGCAGCTCGTGGTGTAAAGCACCTTGCCCAGCAGGGCATCGGTCTCCACGCGAACACGCTCGGCAAAGGCCTCGTTGGCGCGTGCAAGCTCGGCAGGCACCTCGACCTCGGGCAGAGCGGCTACGGCAGCGTCGACGTCATGGATCTGCTTGTGGCCCATGCCACCGATCTTCTCCTGATAATCCTCGACCGCGCGGCCGCACTCATGGAAACGGACGTCGGCCAGGGCACCGATCAGGCGGTTGGCCCAGTAGAAGTTTTCGGACGTCACGCGAGCCTGCGTGTCGGCATAGTACTCGGGCATGGTCTCGACGTTGGCGTACAGCGGAACCAGCGCGTTAAACGAGTTGGAGCCAAAGGCCATCCACTGCACGGCGCGATAGGCCGGCTGCGCATAGGGGCGCAGCTGCAACACGGCGAGCTGGCTGTTGCGGTTGATGCCGATGGGGCGATAGGCGCCGCGCGTGGCGGGCGTGCCCTTGCTGCCGTAGCAGTCGTACTCCGTGCCTTGGTAGTGGCTCGAAAGCACGTACTTGATGTCCTCGATGGTCACCTTGCGCTCGGGCACGCGGCTCCAGGGGATATCGTCGCTCTCGGGCGTGTAGTCGGCCTCGGGACCATCCCACACGTCGCTGGGGTTGAGGCAGCGCTGCATGTACCACGCGCGCGGCGTGTTGTAGACATGGTCGCTGTCGCTGTGCGAGCCAAAGGCCTCGCGCGGGTTAAAGACCGTCGCCGGACCGTCGCCCTCGACGCCCAGCGTCAGGTCCAGATGCCACTCGGCCATCCAGGAGCGCAGGTCGGCCGAGCACATGTGGTCGGTCTGGGCGCCCTCGGCGTCATCCAGGTCAAAGCTGTCGATACCCAGCTGGTTGGGCATGGTCACATAGGCGTCGTCAGGCACGCGCTTGGCAATCCAGTGGTGGCCGCCGATGGTCTCGAGCCACCAGATCTCGTCCACGTCGCTAAAGGCGATACCGTTGTTCTCGTAGGTGCCGTAGCGCTCGAGCAGGTCGCCCAGGATACGGACGCCGTCGCGGGCGGACTTGGCGTATGGCAGCACCAGGGTCACCATGTCCTCCTCGCCCAGGCCGCCGGGCTGCGCCGGAACGTAGCCGTCCTCGCCCTCGTTGCCCTTAGCGGGCACGTAGTCGACGAGTGGATCGGCACCGCGAACACGCTCGTTGGTGGTAAGCGTCTCGGTTGCGGACATACCCACGTTGAGCTCGTTGAATCCAGCCTCGGCCCAGATGCCGTGACCGGGGATAACGTCGGGGACGCTCGTGTAGCGCATCGGGTTAACGGGCAGCTCAACGGTCAGATGGCTCAGGACGCTCGTATAAACGCGCGGTTGCTCATCGGGGTGCACCACGCGCATGCGCTTGGGCTCAAACACCCCGTTGGACGAGTCCTCGTTGCGGGCGACCAGCGTCGACCCGTCATAGCTCGCGTTCTTACCGACCAAAATCGTTGTGCACGGCATGCGCATCCTCCTTGAGCGAAGAAATCAAACGGTAACAGTGTATCGCTTCGACGCAAAAAGGGCGAAACCACGGCCTCGGCAGCCCCCGTGGTCAAAAAATGCCAAATATGAGTACTGTCACCAATTTAGTGGCAGCAAATTTCCCTGTAACGAGTGCCGAAAATCCCCATTTGCCCAAAAGCAAGACAACGTTATTCCCCATAAGTTCAATAAAATAGGCTTCCTAACGATAATGGATACCGTTAGGAAGCCAAAAAGACGTAAGACATATGTGACTATCTTGGCAACAGTACTCATATTTGGCATTGTTTGACCACGTGGTATATAGCTAACCCCCTCAAACAGCTCAAAACGCCTATTTCGATGCGCGCTCCGCCGCCTCAATCACGTGTTTGGCGAGAATCGCGGTGGTCACAGCCCCCACGCCGCCCGGCACGGGCGTGATGGCGTTAACGACCGGCTCCGCAGCATCAAAATCGATGTCCCCGACCAGCTTGCCAGCGGCCTCGTCCCAGTTAATGCCAACATCGATGATCGTCTGGCCCTCGCGAACGGCATCCGCGCCAATCGTGCTCGCGCGTCCAACGGCCGCAACAACGATATCGGCAGAACGGCACTCGGCAGCAAGATCGCGTGTATGCGTATGGCACGTCGTCACCGTGGCATTGCGAGCCGTAAGCATGGCGGCAACGGGACGACCAATCACCAGAGACCGACCGACGACCGCAACCTTGGCCCCATCCAGCTCAACACTGTAATGGTCCAGCAACGCCAACACGGCCTCGGCCGTGCAGGGAGCAAAGCCCTCGCCACGACCCGAAAGCGTGGTAAGCAGCGAGGCCGGCGTCATGGAGTCAACATCCTTGGCGGGATCGAGCGCCGCGGCAGCCGCATCCTCGTCAAGTCCAGCGGGCAGCGGGCGAAACACTAGGCAGCCATGAACAGCGGGGTTGGCATTGATGTCCTTAATAGCCGCCAGCAGTTCATCCTGCGAAACATCGGCAGGAAGCAAAACGCGGCGAGCCTCAATGCCAACCTTCTCGCAGCGCTTGAGGGCACCGCGCTCGTAGGACAGGTCGTCCTCGCGCTCGCCCACGCGAACGATGGCGAGCGTCGGCACAACGCCGCGCTCACGCAAGGCGGCACAGCGAACAGCAAGTTCCTCGGTCAGCGCGCGAGCAACAGGAGCACCCTTCAGTAGCTCAGCCATGGCTATCCCCTCTTTCTTGCAGCGTCGGAGGCGCGGCGCGCCAGCGCATCGGCGCGCGGCAACCATGTGTCGAGCAACTCATCACACGCCGTCTCGAGCTCCTCGGCGCGTGCACGATCCTTCATAGACGTGGTGTTCGCAAAGAGCGTCAAGCTCGCGCCCTGCATGGCGGCGCGGCAGAATACGGCGCCGCACGCCACATCGGACAGCAGCTGACGCGAACCCTTGTCGGCCATGTCCTCGAGCAGCGCCAGTGCGCGCCCGCAGGCATCCATAATGCGATACGGCGGCATAGCGGCCACATGCAGCGCATCCTGAATCGCGGTCGCTCGAGCCGGATCGTCACGCGGAATACCGTACGCAGCGGACACCTGGCCGTACGCACGAACGTCCTCGGCGACCAGACCCACAAGCTCCTGCGCCAACTCGTCTGCCTGGGCAAACGCACGCGTCAGGTCATCCGCACGATCAGCAAGCGCGGGATTGGTCGCACCGTAGCGGGCAACCATTCCGCACAGCGAGGCGCCCAGCGCGCCCACAAAGGCGCTCGCGCTGCCACCACCGGGAACTGGCTCGCGCGCGGCAAGCGCCTCGGCAAAACCGCGACAGGTTTTATCCATCATCTCTTGGCTCATACGCACACGCACCTTCAAGTCATATATATCGGTCGGGCGGCCGACGTCGGCCGACCGCATCGATCACGTAATGGTGCTAAGTCTAGCCCATAAGTACGCGAGCGTCAGCGCACCTGGCCATCGCGGATTTCTATGGCACACGATAGGCGTCGGCACCGCAAACATGGGACACATGGCCCACCTTTCGAGACTCCCGGGCAGCACAAGCTGGGGCATATCTATAAGTAAGGAACCCGTTGGGGAACGGCCGCGCAACGGCCACAAGCGATGAACGGAGGCATAAGTCGCACAGTACACAGAGACATCCGCCGCCAGCGCAATCAGTACCCCAACAGCATGCGGCGCCGTGATGTCATCAGCAGACAAGGAGGACGCCACCATGATGAAAAAGACCCTATCAATCCTTTCCCTTTGCATCGCCCTCTTTGCCGCGCTCGCCCTTGTGGGCTGCGGCGGGAGCGCATCGGGCGGCGGCAGCGCCCCCAAGAGCGAGAGCAAGGAAAAGGCCCCCGTCGCCAAGAAGACCGACTACATCTGGTTTAAGGTCGAGATGCCCGAGGGCGTCGGCGTAAGCGACTCTGCCGGCAAGAATGCCGACAGGGTCCAGCTCACCTTCCCCGAAGACGAGAACGCCTCGGCCGATCGCTTTATCCCCGTTTGGAAAAAAGCGCTGACGGCCGAGGAATCCCACGCCGACCAGGCGGAAAAGAAGGGGGATACGTTCCAGTGGAAGGATGGCGGGTCCGTCGAGTATAACGGCAGGACGTGGCTCGTCGGAACATACGAGGACAACAGCGGCATCTCAACCATGCTTTTTACCGATGTTGAGCCGGGAAGCGTCTACGTCCTCATCTCGAACTTCGACCAGCACAAGAAAGAAGCCGAGGCACTCCTCAACTCCATCGAGTTCCCCGATGACATGGAAGAGGCAGTTTCCGAGGCACGCGAAGTCGAGATTTCGAGCATCGAGATCAAGTAACGGGACACCCGCACGCGCCTACGCGCACCCGCGCACATGCGCCCCATTAAAACAACGGGCGCCCAACCCGGGGAGGGCCGACAGCACCAGCCCTCCCCTCTTTTGCGCCCGAACATATTGCCACTTAACGGCGCAAATCCGGCCCTCAGAATGGGACACATGGCCCACCCTAGCGAGCCGTCCACGCGTACAGTAAAGACAGGTAATCCATGGGCGGTTACAGATCGAGGAGGACACGACCATGAAAAAGAAGGCCTTTGCGATTCTCACCCTCTGCATCAGTCTCTTTGCCGCAGTTGCCCTGGTGGGCTGCGGTGGCAGCGGCGACGCTACCGGCAGCGGCGGAGGCGGTGGCGGTGGAGCGGAAAAGCCAGCCGTGGATATGAGGACTGACTTCATTTGGTTTAAAGTCGAGGTGCCCGAGGGCGTCGAAATCACGGACGTTGCAGGCGATACCGCCGACAGGGCCCAGTTTAAGTTCACCGAGAGCGAGCATGCCAGTGACCGCTTCATCCCCGTCTTCGATCCTGACAAGAACGCCGATGAACTGTTCGACTACGAGGCAAAGTGGAAGGCCAACTCCGGATGGACCGAGAACGATCCCGTTAAGTACAACGGCAAGACCTGGCGCAGCGCCTACTTTACGCACTCGGGCGGCGTGACGACCGAGTGCTTCACCGACGTTGACGGTGGCAGCGTGTATGTGCGCATCGACAACGTCGAGGAGCACAAGGACGCCGTCGAGACCATGATGAAGTCTCTGGAATTTGCCGACGACATCGCCGAGGCCAAGACCGAGGCCATGGACGTCAAGCTCGACGATATCGAGATCAAGCGCTAAGTAACTGGCGAGCGCAGCGGGAAACACGGGCGCAGTGCTAACAAGCGGCGGTACCCCAGCGCTTCGTACCCAGGGAGGGCCGGTAAACCGACCCTCCCTTTCTTATGCCGGTAGCCAACGAACGCGAGGATGCCGGACGCCGGAACCGCTCCAAATGTAGCAACAGTACGAAAACGACAAACACCCCAACACGTCCGCCCGCCGATTTATTGCGCCGCGCAGACAATTAAACCAGCATCTTTAAACATCTGAGCAGTATAGTGACCAAAACTATCGCATAACCGCACTCTACGAATGGAGAAGTTATGACCGAACACCACGCCATCAGCCGCCGAGCATTTACGTTGGGCCTTGGACTCGCGGCGTTGTCGCCACTTGCAAGCCTGCCCGAAACCGCGGCATTGGGCATTGGCCCACGAGCGGCATTTGCAGACGACGCTGCCACAGCGTCGGTCAGCCTCAACAATTTCGTCATTCGCCTTCGCCCCGCGGGCTATTTTCGTACCGCAAGCGTTAACGAAGACGGCAACGTCATCGGCAACGTCTGCCATCTGTTTAATGACGGCACGTCCAGCAAGCTCATCCTTGAGAACGTAACGACCAAGAATGACGATACAAACTGGTATGCCATCCGCACCTTGCTCAATTTCGAAGAGCATAAAAAGACGGGCTACAGCATTTGGTCGGTCGATGGCGACTCGGACAAAGACGGAAAGGTCATCCACGTATGGAGTGGCGAGCATGACGGCAAGCCCAGTCGCTCTTTTGCGTTCGAGCGTCAATCAAACGGAACCTATATCATCCGAGACCGCACGGTCGAGAAAGAAACCGAGAAAAAAGACATTAAGTACCTGGCAATAGAATCGAACGGCGAAGACCAGGACAACAATAAGATCTGCCATAAGAGTAAGAGCATTCCGTGGGAGCTCGAACTTATCGGTTACGACATGAAAAAGAACGATGCCACGGTTAGCAGCCTCGACTGGATTACGTACAGCAGCTACGTCGACGGACCATGTTGGATGAAATACGTCGACGACAACAAGTTCCTCGACGAGCTGAGCATCCCGGGCACGCACGATTCGGGCACCTGCAGCGTGGACAACGACACTGAGCCCCAATCCTCGCAAGTAAAATGCCAGCAGGATTACATTCCCACGCAGCTGCTCGAAGGCATTCGCTATTTTGATATCCGTCTCGGAAAGGGCGACAACCCTGGCATCGACCATGGGATGTACTACCTGCTCAAAAAAGACGCGTACTTTTTGCATCTTTCCGATGTCATAGGCTACTTCAAAACGTTTTTGAACGAAAACCCGACAGAAGCGCTCATCATGCTTGTATCACGAGGCAACGACGAGGCTACCGACGAAAGTGTTACGACGGCTTTCGCCAAGGTTTTGGACGACAACCCCAAACTGTTCTATACGTCGAGCCGCGTTCCCACACTGGGCGAGGTGCGCGGAAAGATCGTCCTGCTACGTCGATTTGGACTCGACGGCGACAGCGTAAGCGGCCACACGTGGGGACTCGACCTCACCGAATGGGATAACAAAATCGCAGTGCACACCGACAGCAGTTCCATGTGCCTCGTCCAAGACGCGCGGGGCTTTGAAGCCGCGGGGGAAACAGGCGACAAAGAGCCCTATTGCACCAAGGTATACGCCCAGGACAAGTACAAACTCACGGGAACCGACAAGCTCAGCTGGGTCGATAATGCGCTGAAGGAAACGACCGGGCGCACGCGCAACGAGGTAGATGTCGAGGACGATAACGGGGCCAAGGAGAAAGTCCTGGAGCGTTGCTGGTCTATCAACTACACCAGCTGCACGGGCTTGTCGCACGGAGGCAATCCTTTTACCTCGGCACGAGTAGTCAACGAGCATCTGTATAAGAGCCCGTACATCAATCCCAGCGGCATCGAGGATACAAAGTCAGATTACCTCAAGCACATTGGCATCATCGCATCCGACTTTGTTGATGCGGCGCTGGCCCGGAGCATCTACCAGCGCAATTACGATACGGAGCACAAGCAGACGGCTTCGTACTATCTCCCGTACTATCTCCCGACCCGCATGCGCATGACGTACGGCGACTCGCTGAGCGATGCCTCATTCCAGGACGGCAAGACCGTTGGCGAGGGTCATTTCCGCCTCGTCGACAGCAGCAACGTACTCAACGTGGCAGCTTCGGGCCATGCGTTTGCCATCGAATATGTGGATGTCGACGCCTTGGGCAACGAGACCGTTACGGAGCTGCGGGGCTCCGTGCCCATCGATATCGATCCACGCGCGCTGACGCCCCATTTTGAGGGACTCGAAGGCCTTAAGGCCGGCGAAGACGTGCGCGCCAAGATTGCGGCATCACTCGAGGGCAAGCTCGAAACCGATGCCTGCACGGCCCAGCTCGAGTTTGTGCACGACGCGAACGGCGCTCCGGGAACGGCGATGGCCGAGGGCGAGGCATTTACCGCGGGAACGTACTGGGTGCGCGTGAACGGTCTCTTGGGCGACGCGGCGCAGAGCTACACGCTCGCCAGCGATGGAGCCGCAAGCTTTACCGTAGCGGCCTCGGGCAGTGCAGGCGGCACCGGTAGCGGCACGGGTTCCAACGCAGACGGCGCCGACAAGAACGGCGGCGGCAACAAGAGCAAGGGCTCGACCGGAAAACTCGCCGACACGGGCGACGGCTCTGGCGTTGCCGCCGGGCTCGCTGCCGCCGCCGTGGCGACAACGGTAGCCGGCGCGGCGATGCTTGCCAATGACCGCGAAAACGTTGGGGACGACAGCGAATAGGCAAGCCCGCCTTTTAGACACATCGACTCAATTGGGGGGCGCAGAATACCGTTCTGCGCCCCGATTTTTACCTTAGCCCGAACACCGTTATCGGCTACATCACCATGTTCAGCGCATTCACGAACTCCTGAGCTTGGGAGCGGCTGCTCAGACTAAAGACACAGGCAGTCAACAGCCTGTTACGTAGGAAAACGTCGCGGCCCTTGATCCTGCTGACCCCCGTAATGTCCTTAAGATAAACAATCTCGGTGTGCTTGCCACCAAAAGTGCCCTTCTTGAGCACCTCGATGCGGTTAGGGTAGATCTTGACGTCTTTAAACCTACCCGAACCTTTGTCCTGGAACAGCAGCGTGTTGTTGTCCATACGCGTCACTCCCGCGGGGTTCGCTAAAACTGCCTCTATGGTCACATTTTAACCACCGCAAGGCTCCCATGCGAAGGTGCCAGACAACATAGCAATTCGTGTCCGCGCGAGGCTTTAAACTAAATGCGTTAAAGATGCATTCCACAAGAGGAAAGTGGGGCGACAGTGATGGGTGAACTAGTAAACCGTGGAGAATCGGCAATCGTGCCCGAAGGTTTTTACAAGCAGGTCTCCTCGATTCTCAACGCCGCTCGCGACAAGGCCTATACCGCCGTTAACTTTGCGATGGTTGAGGCATATTGGGAGATCGGCAAGAGTATTGTTGATGAACAGGGCGGAGAGGAGCGCGCCAAGTATGGCGATGCACTGATCGACGAACTTGCCGTTAGATTGACTAAGGATTTTGGCAGAGGCTTCAACGCCAGAAGCTTAAGATACATGCGTCAGTTTTATCTTGCGTTCCCAATCCGGAACGCGCTGCGTTCCGAATTGAATTGGACACATTACCGCAGGTTATCGCGTATAACCGACCCTGATGCTCGAACATGGTACATGAACGAATGCGCCGATTCTCGTTGGAGCACGCGTCAGCTCGAACGCCAGATCAACACCATGTTCCGCGAGCGCCTACTTGCCAGCAAGGACAAGGAGGCCGTCACCCAGGAAATCCAAAAGAGCGCCCCGGCTCGTCGCCCCGAGGATATCATCCGCGACCCATATGTACTGGAGTTTTTAGGTTTCTCGGACGATGCTGCGTTTCGCGAGAGCGATCTAGAGCAGGCGCTCATCACGCATCTTCAGAAGTTCCTGCTGGAGCTTGGCCGTGGCTTCGCTTTCGAGGCGCGCCAAAAGCGCATCACCTTTGATGGGCGCCATTTCTATATTGACCTTGTTTTTTACAACTATCTGATGCGCTGCTTCGTGCTCATCGACCTTAAGACGGACGACCTTACGCATCAGGACCTGGGCCAGATGCAAATGTATGTGAACTACTACACGCGCGAGCTCATGAACGAAGGCGACAATCCGCCCATAGGCATCGTGCTCTGCGCGGACAAAAGCGATTCGATTGTCGAGTACACGCTGCCCGAAGACAACGACCAAGTGTTTGCCGCCAAATACCTGCCGTATCTTCCAAGCAAGGAAGAGCTGGCGCGCGAGCTGAGTGCCGAGTACCGCGCCATCAACGAAGCGACCAATGGCGAAACGCAAGGGTAGCAGCACGTTGCGACCGAAGCCACCGCAGCCGTCGCAGGCGCACTCGCGGTTGCGACGCACGCTACGAAACAATACCGGTCATGGACGCCGGCAACGACATTCTAGCCGTGGCTGGCGAGCGTGACCTGACAGGCAAAGACGCGGCCTTCGTCTGATGTGGGTCCATTGGCTGCCACAGAAAAGGGCCGGTTGCAGCCGGCCCTTTAGACGATAATACCTGCGTTGCCCGCGCTTCCGAAGTGTGACTAGCTGAGGAGCGGGTTCCGCGGCACAACCTGATTTTACCCAGTGAGGAGGCTCTTTTGCAGCCGCTCCACTGTTTATTTACATCTGGCACCCTCAAACAATCAGACGGCAGCCCGCACTCCTGAGAGCTGCCCCGCACCCCCGGCCATCACCTTACGGCAACAACCGGTGCTACTCCCCTACTTCCCAAATAGCGCACCCAGCAGACCGCGGCGTTTGGGCTTCTCCTCTCGGTAGGAACCCGACGGCGGCTGCAACCTGGCGCGGTTGCTCGCCGCCTCCACGACGCACGATCTGGTACAGGAAGGGCGATTTAACGTATTTGACCTCGACGGGCGTGGCGTGCACGGTGCTCTCGCCGGACAGATGCAGGCTCGGGCTGAGCGACGCCACGATATGCGTTTCGCGCTTGTCGCTAAACACCACCGCGGCCGCGCGGCCCGTCTGGCCGTTTACGGCAATGCGCACCTGCTCGCCATCGCGGCCGTCTGTCGCCGGACGATCGACAAAGTAGACCGGCACCATCACCAGGCCGTCCTTATGTTTGCGGGCCTTGCGCGCCCACATGCGAATGCTCTTTTTATTGAGCCCCAGTACAGCCTCGGCGTCGTTGCCCGCAACGTCGAGCGCCATCTTATCAATGACCACCTGGTCCTTGGTAGACGCATCGACTGAGACAACGCGAAAGTCACCTTCCTGCATGGCGGGATCGAACGGACCGACCTTGGCAAAGTCCCACGGCTCCAAAATGCCCATGAGGCGAACGTCCAGATAGTTTGCCCTGGGGTATGCCCAGTCGAGCACCTCGTAGTACACCAAGGCCTCCTTGCTCAGGCCCTTGCCCGGGAAGCTCGCCATCATGCGCAAGTCCGCCAGCGCCATGGGGAAATAGAAGAGCATCATGTCGTTTTGGATCGCGTCTTCCACGTCGTGCCCGGCAAAGGCATCCGGATACTGGCGCACCAGCTGCAGCGCGTTGGCACGTGCCTGCTGCGGCGAGATTTCGCAGGGAATACCCTGCTCGGGCACATACTCCGCACCAACGCCCATGGTCAGGCGCTTGCTAAACGTCCCCGGCTTGAGCAGGTCCGCAATGCCAATCTTATTGCCGCAGGACGGGCACTCAAACACACGCTGCGTTGACTCGCCCTCAAAGGACGCTCCGCAGAAGGGGCAAGGAATGCTCACATGCGTGGCCTCTTGGAACTCCTGCGCCGTGCTGCGATCCTCCCACAGCAGATGTTCCAGGACCGACTGATTGCGCCAGTGCGAATTGAAGAAATACCAGTCCGGGTCCTCCGGGCGCTCGAGTTGCGACACATGCGTGAGCTTGAGCAGTCCATCCACCACCGTCAGCGGCGTATGGCGAATGCCCAGGGCGCTCTTGGGCTCCCCCGCATCAGCCTGCCACGGAACGACCGTGCCGCAATAAGCGCACTCAAAGCTGCGCTTAGCTTGGTGCGAGTACATAGGGCCGCCGCAGTTTTGACATTTAATGGCAAACATCTCGTCCATGGAAACGTCTTCCTTTGCACAGGGGCTGTCGACATTAAGTATGTCGAGCAAGCAGGCACATGCCCATACCCATGTGGCCCAAAATGGACCACCCAGGCAGACGAGAAGGCTCGCTCGTTAGCACCGGCAGACTATTGCTGCATTTTCTGAGCATCGGTGAACGGCGCCCCCGCACGAGCTACACTATCCCCTTAAACATGATTGTGAGGACGACCGCTATGCTATTTGTAAATCGGCTGGTACATACGCTTGTTCCCGGCAGCGAGGGCGAGCCGGTCGATGCATCTTGCCGCACCAACGCGGGCTTTGCCGCAAGCCTCATCTGCATTGGCCTCAACATCACCCTGTGCCTGGCCAAGGGCATCGCGGGCCTGCTCGCCGGCTCCGTCTCCCTCATCGCCGACGCTTTCAACAACCTCTCCGATGCCTCGAGCAACATCGTGAGCCTGCTCGGGTTCCGCCTTGCCAGCCGCCCGGCAGACGAAGGCCACCCCTATGGTCACGGCCGCTATGAGTACCTAGCCGGCCTGTTCGTCGCCGTCCTGGTCTGCGCCGTCGGCATCAACCTGATCCTCGAGTCGGTCACCAAGATCATCAAGCCTTCCCCCACCGCTTACACGTTCATTTCCCTTGCGGCACTGGCTACGTCCATGCTCGTAAAGCTCTGGATGGCCGCGTTCAACCGCACGCTGGGCGACCGCATCGACTCGGAGACGCTCATCGCCACAGCACAGGACTCCAAAAACGACGTCATCACCTCGGGCTCGGTCTTGGTGGCGGCGCTTATTTCGCAGACGACCGGCTTTGACCTCGATGGCTGGGCAGGCCTGGGTGTGGGCATCTTCATCTGCATCAGCGGCATGGGCCTAGTGCGCGACGCCATCAGCCCGTTGCTGGGGCAAGCGCCCGACCCCAAGCTCGTCCAGGCAATCCGCGATAAGATCATGTCCTATCCGCAGGTCTTGGGCACACACGACCTGATGGTGCACGATTACGGCCCCGGTCGTCAGTTTGCCAGCGCCCACGTGGAGATGCCCGGAGAGGGCGACGCATTTGAGCACCACGAGATTTTGGACACCATCGAGCACGACATCAAGCGCCAAATGGGCATCGATATCACGCTGCACTGCGACCCCATCGCCACCACCGGCGACGACCTGCGCGGCTGGGTCAAGCGCGGCGTCATGCAGATCGATCCCGCGCTCTCCATCCACGACCTGCACGAGCACGACGGGTTTGTTTCGTTTGACCTGGTGCGTCCCGACGGCTTTGACATATCCGACGAGGAGCTGCTGGAGCTCGTCACGCGCATCGTGCACGAGCGCCGGCCCGACGTCTCGTGCGTCGTCACGTTTGATTCGGGCTTTAGCTCGCCCGAGCGTCCGGCCGAGCAGTTGTAGCCTGCTTAACAGCTAGTTTCCCTGCGCGCCCGAGATGCCGTTTTGCAGGGCGTTCCAGGCATCCGTCGCCATGTCGCCCAAGTTCTGCGCGGTATCGCCCAAGTTTTGTGCCGTATCGCCCAGCTCTTGCGCCTTGTCTCCCAACTCCTGTGCCTTATTGCTCAAGTCCTCCAGCGTATTGGAGCTCGAGCTGTCGGTACCGCTTTGGCCGTCGGACGAGTTGCCCGAGCTGTTCTTGTGCGTGAGCTGAATTTCGAGGTTGCCGCTGTCGTTATAGTAGGCAGAAGTAACGACCCAGTTGGCATCGACGACGGGCGTTGAGCCATCATCAGTCAGGACCACGGCATTCGAAAGATCGGCGCCGCGCGACTTGAGGATCTTCTTGGCGTTGGACCAGTACTGCCCCGGGATATCACTCAGATCGACGGTGCTAGACGAGGCGGACTCGGTTTGCTCGGCAGTGGTATCGGCCGTTGAACTCCCTCGCTTGTTGAGCATGCCCGACACGATGGCAAACACAACCGACAGCGCAAAGAAGATTGCCAGCACGATGAGGATCTTCTTGATCACGCTCGACGAACGCGACGGCTTCTTCTCCTCGTCCTCGCCATATTGCGGAATCGACTTGGGGTACTCGCGATACGGCTCGCGCGACTCGTAGCGAGGCTGCGCCGTGCGAGGCATATACGTCGTCTGCTGAGGCTGCGGAATGGGATTCTGCGGCAGGTCATCATAGGGATTCGGCGTCGAGGCAGCATAAGAATCCTGCGGCGCGTAATCAAACGGATCCGGGGCTGCGTTGCCATAGGGGCCTTGCGAAGATGCAGCGTAAGAATCCTGCGCCGTGTCGCCATAGCCCATAACCCGGGTGGGCTCGGCAGAAGGCTGCGTCGCGGCGGGGTCGGTATAACCGGGGTTGGGAACAACGCGGGTCGCATCGGCGCTATCGCCAACCTGCGCGGAACCGTAGCCGCCCATCACGGTTGTCTTGTCCTGATCCATGCAACGATTCCTTTCCGTCGCGCGTGAGCCTCAAGCTATCCATGCATTCTACCCGCGCAAAAGCCTATGACGGGCAGAGTCCGTCGGTATCTACAAGACATGCGCGGGCCTAAGGATCAAAAAGCCCCGCCGTGCCTTGTGGGCGCGGCGGGGCGGGCTAGCAGCTATGGACAGCAGGCTTAGAACAGGCCGGTGATGTTGCCGTCGTTGTCGACGTCGATGTTTTCGGCCGCGGGCACCTTGGGCAGACCCGGCATGGTCAGAACACTGCCGGTCAGCGCGACCACAAAGTGGGCGCCGGCAGAAACCTTGAGCTCACGCACGGTGATGCGGAAGTTCTCGGGAGCGCCCAGGGCCTTGGCGTTGTCGCTAAAGCTGTACTGCGTCTTGGCGACGCACACCGGCAGGTTGCCAAAGCCGTTCTCGCGCAGCTCGGCGAGCTGGCGCTTGGCGGCCGGCGTAAAGTCAACGCCGTCGGCGCGGTAGACCTTGGTGGCAATGGCCTCGAGAGCGTCGGCCACATCGGCGCCGTCCTCATAGGCAAACTTGAGCTCACTCGGCTGCTCAATCAGACGCATAACCTCATCGGCCAGCTCGAGCGCGCCCTCGCCGCCCTTGGCCCAGACCTCGGATAGCTTAACGTTGACGCCGAGCTTCTGGCACTCGGACTCGATGAGCGCAAGCTCGGCCTCGGTGTCCGTCGGGAATCGGTTGATGGCGACCACGCAGGGCAGACCATAAACGTTCTGGATGTTGTCGACGTGACGCAGCAGGTTGGGCATGCCAGCCTTGAGTGCCTCGAGATTCTCCTCGTTGAGGTCGGCCTTGGCGACGCCACCGTTGTACTTCAGCGCACGAGCGGTCGCGACGATCACGACAGCGCTGGGGCGAACGCCCGTCATGCGGCACTTGATGTCGAGGAACTTCTCGGCACCCAGATCGGCACCGAAGCCGGCCTCGGTAATAGCGACATCGCCAAAGCGCATCGCCATACGCGTGGCCATGATAGAGTTGCAGCCGTGGGCAATGTTGGCGAAGGGACCGCCGTGGACAAACGCGGGCGTGCCCTCGAGCGTTTGCACCAGGTTGGGCTTGAGCGCGTCCTTAAGCAACGCGGCCATGGCACCCTGGGCCTTGAGGTCGCGGGCACGGACGGGCTCGCCGGCAAAGCTATAGCCGACGACAATCTCACCCAAGCGTTCCTTGAGGTCGTTGATGCTCGTAGACAGGCACAGGATTGCCATGACCTCGGAGGCGACGGTGATGTCGAAGCCGTCCTCGCGCGGCACGCCCTGGGCCTTACCACCAATGCCATCGATAACATGGCGCAGCTGACGGTCGTTCATGTCGACGACGCGCTTCCAGGTGATGCGCTTAACGTCAATACCGAGCTGATTGCCCTGCTGGATGTGGTTATCAAGCATGGCGGCCAGCAGGTTGTTGGCAGCACCGATAGCGTGGAAGTCGCCGGTAAAGTGCAGGTTGATATCCTCCATGGGGATCACCTGAGCCCAGCCGCCACCGGCAGCACCGCCCTTAACGCCAAAGACAGGGCCGAGCGAAGGCTCGCGCAGGGCCACGGCACTCTTGACGCCGCGGCGACGCAGGCCATCGGCCAGACCGATGGTCGTGGTGGTCTTGCCCTCGCCCGCAGGCGTTGGGTTGATAGCGGTCACGAGAACGAGCTTGGCCTGGTGATCAGTCGGCTCGTTGAGCAGTGAATAGTCGACCTTAGCCTTGTCGAAGCCGTACGGAATAAGGTGCTTAACGTCGACGCCGGCGTTCTTGGCCACCTCGGTAATAGGCAGCGGCGTGACAGAACGTGCGATTTCGATGTCAGTAGGCATGGGCGGTCCTTTCGTTACCGAATGAGAAAAAGACCAATTCAGCATAGCACGGGCGCGCAATAGTAAAACGCCCATAACCGATGAACGGCGATATGTTTACCCGATGCCCAGCGATAGCCTACAGATGCGCTAAAACAAGCCCATTCCTACAGGGTCGGTTCAATACCCAAATGCTCAAAGGTGCGAAGCGTTGCCTGGCGGCCCTGGGGCGTGCGAATCATCAAGCCGCACTGCAGCAGATAGGGCTCGTAGACATCCTCAAGCGTACCCGGGTCCTCGCCCACCGCGCTAGCAAGCGTCGTCAGGCCCACGGCACGGCCGGAGAACGTCTTGGCAAGCGTCTCCAAGATGCGAATGTCCATCCAGTCCAGACCAAGCTCGTCGATCTCAAAGAACTCGAGCGCCTGACGGCAAATGTCAAGCTCAATAGGACCGTTGCCGCGCACCTGCGCGTAGTCGCGCACGCGCTTGAGCAGACGGTTGGCAAGACGCGGCGTACCGCGGGAACGCGAGCCGATCTCGAGTGCACTGGCATGGTCGATCGTCACACCCAGAATGGTCGCCGAGCGTGTCACAATCTGGGCGAGCTCCTCGACGGTGTAGTAATCCAGGCGATACGAAATGCCAAAACGGTCGCGTAGTGGGCCGGTCAACATGCCCGAGCGAGTCGTTGCCGCTACCAGCGTAAACTTGGGGATATCCAGGCGAATCGAGCGCGCCGCCGGACCCTTGCCAATCACGATATCGAGGGCAAAGTCCTCCATCGCGGGGTACAGGACCTCCTCGACCGAACGGTTGAGGCGGTGGATCTCGTCGATAAACAGCACATCACCCGGCTGCAAGTTAGTAAGGATGGCCGCCAGGTCGCCCGTGCGCGCGATGGCGGGGCCACTCGTGGTCTTGATCTGAGCGCCCAGCTCGTTGGCGATAACGGTGGCCAGCGTGGTCTTGCCCAGGCCCGGAGGACCCGAGAAAATCACGTGGTCGAGCGTCTCGCCACGGTTCTGCGCCGCTTCGATCAACACGCGCAGGCTCTGCTTGATGTGCTCCTGGCCGCAGTAGTCGTCCAGGCGCTGGGGGCGCAAAGTGCGGTCGACATCGAGGTCCTCGGCCGTCAGCTCCGAGCCCACCATGCGCTCGCCGTGCGCCATGGATGCCGCCGGCGAGTTACCGGGCGTCGCCCACAGGTCCTGAGAGTCATCGGCTTCCCACATCACGCATCCATTCCGAGTCGCTTAAGCGCCGCGCCGAGCAGATCCTCGACACGCATATTCTGCCCATCATACCCGCTCAGGGCAACATCGGTCTCCTGCGGGCTAAAGCCCATGGAAAGGAGCGCCGCACGGGCATCATCGATGGCCGAGGGAGCAGCAGCGGGCACGGGCATCGCAACCTGGCCGGGAATCACGTCGACCGGCACAAAGCCCTTATCCTTGGCAAAGGTGCTCTTGAGTTCCAGGATCAGGCGCTGAGCTGTCTTTTTGCCCACACCGGGTACCTTGGCCATGCCCTTGTCGTCCTCGGCCATCACCAGCGAATACAGCTGCCCCACGGTATAGGTGGAAAGCACGGCGAGCGCCAAGCGCGGGCCAACGCCCGAGACGGACACGAGCCGATCGAACATCGTGCGCTCATCCTTGGAGGAAAAACCGAAAAGTGTCATGGCGTCCTCGCGCACCTGCATACGCGTATAGAGGCGGACCTCGCCGCCGGGCGTCGGCAACGTGGCCGCAGTGCTGCCCGAGATGCCGAGCTCAAAGCCAACGCCCGACACATCGACGACAGCAGAGCTCATCGTGGCCTCGACAAGCGTTCCATGGAGCTGGGAAATCATCAGTATCCGGTTCCTCTCTGTTGATAGAACTCGCCACCGGTGAGGGCGCGGGTGCGGCTGAGGTTTACGTGGCAGATGGCGCAGGCCAGGGCATCGGCGGCATGGTCGGGATGCGGGTCGTGGTCGAGCTGCGTGAGCGTGCGCACCATGTAGGCGACCTGCCGTTTGTCCGCGGCGCCGGTGCCCACAACAGCCTGTTTGATCTGCATGGGCGTGTACTCGCCAATCTCGAGCGCGCATTCCGAAAGCGCCACGAGTGCAGCACCGCGGGCATGAGCCGTAGGGATGGCCGAGCGAACGTTGGCGCCAAAGTAAATGCTCTCGATAGCAGCGGTATCGGGGCGGTAGCGCTCCACGACACCCTTGAGGTCGCGGGCGATATGCGACAGGCGCACCGCGAGCGGACTTCCGGCACTGGTCTCGATGCAGCCATAGGCACGGCAGCGAACCTCGCCACGACGCTCCTCGATAATCCCCCAACCCGTATGAGCCAAACCGGGGTCAATGCCCAAGATAACCAAGCCAACCTCCCCTCGTCTTTTTCAAAGCACAAGGCAAGGCCCCGCGCACTATTCACGAACGTCTGTTCTAGAATAACACAACAGCGACCGTATCTAGCAAGCAAGGTTGAACCATAGGTTGAGCATAAGTCAGCGAGCGAGTCCCTGCCGTGGCAAGGTGTCACGAAAGAGGAGCGCCGCGTACTTCTGTACGCAAGCGACGGTTTGAGCGGCAGATTGCCCGGCAGGGGCTCGCGCAGCGTCGACTCGTTACGCGGTTTGGTAAAACCGCGTAACCTTGGCCCTATCCCAGAGTTAGTTTTGAGAGAAAAAGGGGAACTGCCTTGGATCCACCGGCGGGTACGGCATCGGTCCGCCCTGGGGCCCACCTTGCGGGCCGCCCTGACCGCCCATCATCTTATCGATGGCGTCCTGAACCTCGCCCTCGAACTTTTTCATTCCCTCGTGCAAACGACGCTGACCGTCCTCGGAGCGCAGCTCCTCCATTTGCTCGGGCGAAATACCCAGTAGCTCGCCCAGCACGCCCATCATCTCGTTTCGCACGCGCTCGCTCGTATCCTCGTCAGCAAAACGGCGCACCTCGGCGCGCGCCAGCGAATCGACCGTCATACGCTCCTTGCCGTTAAGCCCCAGGTCGGACCACGCGAGCATATACGGCCAGGCACGCTCGGCAAACGAACGGGCCGAGACGATCGGCGCCATCGGCAACATGCGGCGGGCAGCCTCACCCTGTCGAACGAGCATCAGCAGCAGCGAGCAAGCCTCAGGCTTGCCAGCGGCCATCGGGATGTCGTCGAAAGCTCGATTGCGGTCCACGTGCGCCTCGAGCGCGCCATCGACCTCACCCGGCTCAAGCCCGCCGAGCAGCTGTGCCGCGCGGTCGAGCATATCGACCGGACCGTCGATCGTCGAGAGCGCTTGCGCCAGCACGCGCTCCATGCAATCCTCCACCGCGTTGAGCGTCACGAGCTCTTGGGGCACCACGGCAGACGTGCGGTTGCGCACACGTGCCACAAACTCAAGCGTCGACAGGTACACATCGCCAAAGGGCGCAAAGTCGCCCTGGTAGCCGCCGCAAAGCGCCGGCGCCGCCAGCGCATACTCGGTTTTGGACAGCGGGCTCAGCGCCATCGCACCCAGCTCGAGCGCCGTGTCCTCCAGCATGAGGCCCAGCGTGCGCGAGCGCAGACGCTCGGCATCGCCCGCCGACACGTCGCGATCGAGCACACGCGCCGCATCCGGTGCATCGCGCTCGACGGTGCGAATGTGCAGACGCTCGGCGATGGCGCGGACGGCGGCACAGCGGGCAGCCTCGGCTTCTTCCTGCGCCGGCGTAAAGATACGGTTGCGCCCCAGCACCAGGCCAATCACATTGCGCGGGCCCAGAGCGTCGACGGCCAGCGCCGCCAGCAGGGACGACGGCAAGTCACCTTCGAGTGCCACCACAGCACGCGACGCACCGTGGGCTCGGGCGTTGTCGCGCACGGCGAGCACCAGCGCCTGCCACAGCCACTCCTCGGAACGGAACTCGGGCAGTTCGTGATCCTCCAGGGCATCGAGCATCACGCCGCGCTGAATCTCCTGAACCAGCAGGCTCTCCTCAAAGCACGGCGCCTGGGCCACCACGCGACCGCAGTCGTCGAGCACAAACGAACCGCCGGTATACACCGACTCGTCATAGGCACCGACCGGCGCCATGCAGGCAAACCACACGCTGCGCTTGGATGCGATCTTGCGGTAGGCGCCGCTGCGAACGGCAGCAATGGCGGCAGTCTCGCGGTCGGTCATGTCAAACGCGTTGAATTGGAAATACGCAATGAGGTCAACACCGGTCGGCAGCATCTCGAGTTCGCGGTCCAAGTCAAAAATCACGGCGATGCGCACGCCGTCCACGTCGAACACCGGCGGCGCCCAACGTGTGTCGTTGTTCTCGCCACGCTGCAGGGCAATGCTCGAACGCGCCGGCACCACATGACCGTCCTTGAGCATCATGTAGTCGAGCAGCGGCTGGCCCTCAAACGAAACCGCCGCGGGCACGATGCAGATCATATCGAGCTCTTGGATTCGCTCGGCGACGCCGGTCAAGCCGGCAAGCATGTCGTGCTCAAAGTCGGCAGTGCCCACCAGGCCGCCGGGCAGGGCTCCCATAAAGAGCGGAGCCGGCACGCACAGCACGCGCGCCCCGCGCTCGTGGGCCAGGCGCGCCTGGTCCTCGATGCGACCGCAGATACCCTCAATATCACCCAGGCGCATATCGATCTGTGCAAGTGCGAGCTTCATGGCTCAGCCCTTTCCGTCGTAAACCATCGTTGTCGTAGTAAAAGCGCCGGCCGCATGATGCAGTCGGCGCTCGCATGTGCATATGCTAGCTATGATACCCCGAGCGGGGGCGCGCTCCTAGAACGTCGCGGACCACAGCCCGTGCAGGTTGCAATAGGCATAGACGGTACCGGCCTTGGAACCGCCGGCAAAAAACGTCGCGGGCTTCATGCCGGGTTCAAGGTAATGGACCTCCAGACGGCCCTCGGCCTCAAGGGCGATCCACTCGATGTAGTGCTCGGGCACCATAGGATGCTCGGCCGAGCCCACGCGCGCACGGATCACGTGACCGTCGCGCTCGCTCTCAACGACCGGCACGTGCTTTTCGTGCGCCGCGTCCTCGGTGTTCGCGGTCAGCTCTGTGCAGCCGGCAGGGGTTGCAACGTCGTTGCCAAGGGCGGCAATGAGCTTGCCGTCGGGGTCCTTAAAGAATTTCGCCATGATGTTCTCCTTTGCTGATGTGCCGATGTTCTCGATGCTTCTTATGCCCAAAGGCAAGCGAACCATCCACGGCGTCGCAAATGAACACATAACGAGCGAGACTAGCGCCCGTCGCCGCCGAGCAGCGCCAGAACATCCTCACGGGTAAACAGCGCCGAGGAGATGCCGTCGCCGCCGAGCACGCTGTTGACCAGGTCGCGTTTGGACTCCTGCATCTGCATGATGCGCTCCTCAATCGTGTCCTTGGCGATGAGCTTGTACACGGTCACGGTATGTTGCTGGCCAATACGGTGCGCTCGGTCGGTCGCCTGGTCCTGTGCGGCCACGTTCCACCACGGATCGTAGTGAATGACCACGTCGGCCGCCGTCAGGTTGAGGCCCACGCCGCCCGCCTTGAGCGAGATCAGAAACACCGGCACCTCGCCCGCCTGGAACTGCGCGACCATCTTGGCGCGGCTCTCCTTGGACGAAGCGCCCGTGAGTTTAAGAAAGCCGATGTCCTCCTTGGCCAGGCGCTTGCCAATGATATCGAGCATGCCCGTGAACTGGCTGAACAGCAGAATGTGGTGCCCGCCGTCGAGCGCACCGTGCACGAGCTCCATGCAAGCGTCGAGCTTGGCGCTCCCCGCCTTGTAGTCCTCGTAGTGTAGATGCGGGTCGCAGCAGATCTGGCGCAGCTTGGTGAGCTCGGCGAGTACCTTGAGCTTGTCCTTCTTAAACTCGGATGCCTCGCGATGCTGCACCTGCTGGGCGATGCGGTCTTGGTTGGCCAAGTAGAGCTTGCGCTGCTCGCCGGTAAGCTGAGCCACGACAGTGTCCTCAATCTTCTCGGGCAGGTCAGCAACCACGTCTTCCTTGACACGGCGCAGCACAAACGGCGACACGAGCGCCTGCAGGCGAGCGGCGCTATCGCCCTCGGCGTGCTCGACCGGGCTTTCGAAGCGCTTGGCAAACGACTCGCGCGTGCCAAGCAGGCCCGACATCAAAAAGTCGAAGATGCTCCAGAGCTCGGACAGGCGGTTTTCGATGGGTGTGCCCGTCAGGGCAAAGCGCACACCGGCCGGCAGGCGCTTGGCGGCGCGCGCTACCTGCGTGAGCGGGTTTTTAATGTACTGGGCCTCGTCGAGCACCACACGGGCAAAGTCCTGCTCGGCATACTCGTCGATATCGCGGCGCATGAGGTCATACGACGTCACGACCACGTTATGCTCGTCGGCGCCGGCTATCTGCACGCGGCGCTGCGCCTTGGCACCCACGATGGCGCACATGTCGAGCGAAGGCGCAAAGCGCTCCAACTCGGCAGTCCAGTTATACACGAGCGACGCAGGGCACACCACAAGCGTGGGCTTGGCGTCCCCCGCCTCCACGCGCGCCAGGATATGCGCGATCATCTGCAGCGTTTTGCCCAGACCCATATCGTCGGCCAAAATACCGCCGAGGCCCAGGTGCTCAAGCGAGCCGAGCCACCGGTAGCCATCGACCTGATAGCCGCGCAGTGTGGCCTTGAGCGAGACCGGCACCGTAAAGTCCATCTCGCCGAGCGTGTCCAGGCGCTCGACGGTGCGGCGGAACGCGGCGTCGCGATCGGCCTCAAGCGCCGGCGTGCGCGCGAGCATGCTGTCGACGAACAGGGTACTCGACGCGGGAAGCGACACGCCGTCGAGCAGGTCGACAGCATCGACACCCAGATCCTCGGCAAGGCCAAACGCGGCGCGCGCCCCCTCGTCCAGGCGAATGATGTCGCCCGACGTGAGACGCGCAAACGTCTGGTGACGCTTGTAGGAGTCCAGATAGATGGCAAGGTCTGCCGCCGAAAGCCCGCTCGCGCTCAGTTCGACGTCGAGCAGGTTACTCTTGACGGTCGCACGCACCGAAAGCTTGGGCGCGGGGCGGACCGAAATCTGGCGCAGACGGTCGCTGAGCATGACCTCACCAAGCTTGGACAGGACGGATAGGCCCTCGGTCAGCAGGCAGAACAAGCTCTCGTCATCGCGCTCCTCAAACGCCAGGCCGCCCTCGTAAAAGTCGAAATACAGGGCCGCCGTGTCCATAACGCGAAACTCCGCCACCTCGTCGCGGGGCGGCACGCCGGGGCGTTGCTCTTCGAAGGGGCTGCCCGGAGCGCCCAGGCTAAAGAGATCCGCCGACCAATCGCCGTAGGCAACCGTAATTTTGCAGGTCACGAGCCCATCGTCGACGCCGATTGCCATGGCAAAGCTCGGCTCGGGTGCCACGGTATCGAGCACGGCGGGCGCGGTAAGGTCGGTATAGTCGCGCAAAATGGGCAGCGCCATACGACAGAACTCCCCCACCTGGTCGGCAGCGATATGGACCGGCGTGCGACAGGGCAGCAAGCGCGATAGGAACGGCGCCGCATGTTGGGCAAACGGCGTGTCGGTACGGCGCGCGCGGCGCGTGTCGACCAGGTAGGCAGCATCGCCCGATGCAAAGCAGTACATATCGGCGGGCAGGCGAAGGTCGTAGCTGCCGCCGACCGCCGGCGCAATCTTGGAGGCAAGGAACGGCGGGCGCTTGGTCGGGGCTTCATCCTTCCCTTGCGGCGCCGGCTCGACCGCCACGTCATAGGTGCGATGCGTCGTCGTCCCCCGCGACCAGGCGGGCTCAAAAGAGATGGTCTGGCCGCGCAACAGGTCCAGCACATATACGATGCTATGCTCGGACAGCGGCAACTGACGCTCGGCGACAAAACCGCTGCGGGCAAAGTCGTACGACGCCGAACGTGAGCTTGTGATGTCATCGAGATAGGCAACTGTCGTCACGACAAGGTTGAGCAGCTTTGTCGACACGTCTTCGAAGGCTTCGGGCGTATGGACAAACGTTAGCTTCTTGCCGTACGAGAAGGTGCCGCCGCGCACGTAGGCATCGGCCATGCCGTCAATGTCCTTGACCACGTAGGACACCGAACCGCAGCGAATGCGGAACTCGAGCGCCCAGCTAAAGCGGTCGGCGAACAGCGGATTGTAGTACGGCACCAACGAGGGCTCCAACGCCGCTTTGGGGGCGTCGGGATCAACGGCACCGGCAAGCTTGCGGCGCATGCTCGCCAGCTCATCCATGCGCGCGTCCGAAAGATCGGAGAGCGCCGCCATAAGGCTCGGGCTCGTGGGGACGGGCGCCGGAAAGGGAAAGTTGGGATTGACGGCCGGCGCTTTGGGCGCGGTGCGCGCGGGCTGTTTCGGCTGCGCCGTAAACGTGCGGACCGGTGTGCGCAGCCCCTCAACAGGCTCAACGCCGCTGGCGTCCAGATACGCCAGCGCTGTAGCGATGGCATGCTTGCACATACCGGGGTAACGATAGGCAGCGGGGCAATCGCAGTCGTAGTCAATAACCTCGTGCTCGTCCATATCGAGCGCCACGTGCGTCTTGTACAGGTCGCCGCGCGAGCCACGCACCGTGCCCTCGATGTTCACGTTTTTGGAGAAGCGCGAGCCGGAGTCCTCAAACGACAGCACGGCACCGTTGAGCATGAGCGAGCGCCCCTTCATAAAGGTGCTGCTAAGCGCCGCCTCCTTACGAAGCGCCTGCACAAACGTCCCCTGCGCCATCACTTCCTCCAATCTCACCCGGGGTAGCTAATTTGGGACGGGGCTATTTTAGCTACCCCCATATGTCGGTTGAGATGCATTCCGACCCCGACTCATTCGCCGTCAGTCAAAGGGTAGCTAAAATAGCCCCATTACAGTTTGAGTCGTCCGAAAGGGCGGCTCTTTTCCGTTGCATGGTTATA
>UQHR01000019.1 GCA_900540905.1 uncultured Collinsella sp.
TTGGACAGGTCGAGCGCGGAGTGGACCGGGCGCGGTGCGATGGGGCCGGCGGCGCTGGCGTAGTAGTCGGCCGTGGAGACCGGGACCACCTTGCCGCCGTTGCCGTTGGCGGCCTCGAAGACCTCACGCGCGATTTCGGCCCAGGAGGCGACGCGGCCGCTGCCGGTGCAGCCGTAGGTGCCGTAGGGGGCCTTGTTCTCCAGCACGTGGAAGATGGCCGCGGCCATGTCGCGCGTGAAGGTCAGGCGGCCCAGCTGGTCGTCAACGACCGTGACCTGCTCGAGCCCGTCCTCGGGGTCGGCGACGCGGTCGGACAGCCCCTTCATGGTCTTGACGAAGTTGCGGCCCTCGCCGATGACCCAGCTGGAGCGCATGATGTAGTGGCGCGGGCACCCGGCCACGGCGATGTCGCCGGCGGCCTTGGTCTGGCCGTAGACGGACAGCGGGCTGAGGGGCTCGTCCTCGTCATGCACCTCGGCGATGCCGTCAAAGACGTAGTCGGAGGAGACGTGCACGAGCGTGATGCCGTGCTCGGCGCAGGTGCGGGCGAGGAGCGCCGGGCCGGTCGCGTTGGCCTTCCAGGCGATGACGCGGCCCTCGGGGGTCTCCGCTTTATCCACGGCCGTGTAGGCGCCGCAGTTGATCACGGTGCCGTAGAGCGACCAGTCGTACTGTGTGTAGGCGTCCGGGTCGGACATGTCGAAGGTGTCGATGTCGCAGAAGTCGAAGTCCTTGGCGACGCCGCGCTCCTCCGCCAGCGCGCGGACCGCGTGGCCCAGCTGGCCGTTGCAGCCGGTGACGAGGGTGCGCCTGGGAGCCATGGGGACGACGTCCTTCAGCATCGGGTGGTTGAGGTCGGCCTCGGAGACGGTGGCCTCGGCCAGCGGGATCGGCCACTCGATGGCGAGCTCGGGGTCGGCGAGGTTCACGAAGGTGTAGGTCCTCTTGAGCTCCAGCGACCAGTGGGCGTCCACCAGGTAGGTGTAGGCGGTGCCGTCCTCCAGGGCCTGGAAGGAGTTGCCCACGCCGCGCGGGACGTAGATGGCCTTGGACGGGTCGAGCGCGCAGGTGAACACCTTCCCGTAGGTCTCGCTGCCCTCGCGCAGGTCCACCCAGGCGCCGAAGACCGAGCCGCGCGCCACGGAGATGAACTTGTCCCAGGGCTCGGCGTGGATGCCGCGGGTGACGCCGCGGCTGTCGTTGTAGGAGATGTTGTTCTGGACGATGCGGAGGTCCGGGATGCCCAGCGCGCACATCTTGGCGCGCTGCCAGTTCTCCTTGAACCAGCCGCGCGAGTCGCCGTGGACGGCCAGGTCGACGACCTTCAGGCCCCCGATGCCGGTCTCGGCGACGGAGAGGTCCTTCTCGAATGCGATGTCTGCCATGTCTCTCCTCTCCCTACTGCCCCTGCGCGCGGTAGCGGGCCTCGGTGGCCTCCTTGGCCGGGCGCCACCAGGCCTCGTTGGCGACGTACCAGTCGATGGTGGCCCTGAGGCCCCCGGCGAAGTCGGTGTGCGTCGGGCGCCAGCCGAGCTCGGTCTGCAGCTTGGTGGAGTCGATGGCGTAGCGGCGATCGTGGCCGGGGCGGTCGGCGACCCAGTCGAAGTCCTCGGGGTCGCGTCCCATCGCCTCCAGGATCATGCGCAGCACGGTGATGTTGTTCTTCTCCCCGTCGGCTCCGATGAGGTAGGTCTCCCCCATCTCGCCCTTCGTGAGGATGTCCCAGACGGCCGAGGAGTGGTCCTCGGTGTGGATCCAGTCGCGGACGTTCTCGCCCTTCCCGTAGAGCTTGGGGCGGACGCCGTCGATGATGTTCGTGATCTGCCTGGGGATGAACTTCTCCACGTGCTGGTAGGGGCCGTAGTTGTTGGAGCAGTTGGAGATCGTGGTGCGCAGGCCGTAGGTGCGGGTCCAGGCGCGCACGAGCATGTCGGAGGACGCCTTGGTGCTCGAGTACGGGCTGCTCGGGTGATACGGCGTCTCCTCGGTGAACTTCGCCGGGTCGTCGAGCGCCAGGTCGCCGTAGACCTCGTCGGTGGAGACGTGGTGGTAGCGGATGCCGTGCTTGCGGACGGCCTCCAGCAGGCGGAAGGTGCCCTCGACGTTGGTGCGCAGGAAGGGCTCCGGGTCGGCGATGGAGTTGTCGTTGTGGCTCTCGGCGGCGTAGTGCACGATCGCGTCGTGGCCGGGGACGATCCTATCGAGCAGCCCGGCGTCGCAGATGTCGCCGACGACGAGCTCCACGCGGTCCGACGGCAGCCCGGAGATGTTCTCGGGGTTGCCGGCGTAGGTCAGCTTGTCCAGGACGGTCACGTGGACGCCCGGGTGGTTGTTGACCACATAGTGCACGAAGTTGCTGCCGATGAAGCCGCAGCCGCCCGTGACGATGATGTTCTTGGGTTCGAAGATCTCAGACATGAGGGGTTCCTCCTAGTACTCGCGCGGGCTGTTGACGATCTCGCCGGCGGCGACCTTCTTCAGGTGCTGCCCGTAGACCGACTTGCCGTAGGCCTTCGCGGCCTCCTCGAGCCCCTCGGTCGTGATCCAGCCGTTCTCCCAGGCGATCTCCTCGGGGACCGAGACCGGCAGGTCCTGGGAGTGCTCCACGGCGCGGACGAACTCCGCGGCCTCGTGCAGGCTCTCCATGGTGCCGGTGTCCAGCCACGCGTAGCCGCGGCCCAGGGTGACGACGGACAGCGTCCCCTCCTCCAGGTACATCTGGTTGAGCGTGGTGATCTCGAGCTCGCCGCGGGCCGACGGCTCCACCCTATGCGCCTTGGCGGCCACGTCGCCCGGGTAGAAGTACAGGCCGGTGACGGCGTAGGAGCTCTTGGGGCGCTCGGGCTTCTCCTCGATGGAGACGGCCCGGCCCTCGCGATCGAACTCCACGACGCCGAAGCGCTCGGGGTCGTCCACGTGGTAGCCGAAGACCGTGGCGCGGCCCGACTCGGCGTTCTGGACGGCGCGCGTCAGGTGGCGCGACAGGCCGTTGCCGTAGAAGATGTTGTCGCCCAGCACCAGGGCGCACGGCTCGCCGGCGATGAACTCCTCGCCGATGGTGAAGGCCTGCGCCAGGCCGTCCGGCGAGGGCTGCTCGGCGTAGGAGAGGTCCACGCCGAAGCGCGAGCCGTCGCCCAGCAGGCGCTGGAAGTTGGGCAGGTCGGTCGGCGTGGAGATGACCAGGATGTCCTTGATGCCCGCCAGCATGAGCGTGGACAGCGGGTAGTAGATCATGGGCTTGTCGTAGACCGGCAGCAGCTGCTTGGAGGTCACGAGAGTGAGCGGGTACAGTCGCGTGCCGGACCCGCCCGCGAGGATGATGCCTTTCATTTAATCTGTCCTCTACAATCGAAATGCGCTTTAGATCGAGTGATAAATAAGACTTGGGTATCCTATTTTGCTAAACCCCCTCATTCTTAACGAAATAGGCAAGGTAATGACTGCGGAATATGGCTACCTGAATTGCCCCTTCCATTTTTCAATGCTCGACCAAGGGAGATTGATTCCGGTTATTTCAGGTTGGTTAATCCAATCAGCCATTTTGAGTAAAAAGTCATCTTCTCGTTCGAAAACAGGAAGTCCGGTATCTTCACCGATAATCGCGTGCCAAATGTTGGTAATGGACTCACTTTGCTTCAACGCTATGAAAAGCGCCAGTATCGAAAATCAATTTATAATCCCACAATGATGTGAATTCGTTCGGGCAAATAACGACCGCAAAGTGATACAAGCGAATAAGATCCGGCAAGAGTTAGCGCCCAAACAGCAAATGTCGAAACACCAAGTGGAATGACGAATAATCCAAGCAGTTTCCAAACGGCCTTGAGAACAAGTATATGGCAGAGGTAGATTCCAAAAGAGGCGTTCCCAAGGTCAACAAGCAAAGTAGAAGATAATCGCGACTTGAATGATCCCGGAACCGCCATAAGAAGCGCGATCACAGCTAAAGAGGTCGCGGCAGAACCGAGCTTAAGCTGAGTTGTGGCCATATTGAAATCGCCAGTCAAATACCACCAGAAGCCTGCGACCTCCTGAATTATTAAAAATATAAAGAGCACTGCAACAAGCTGAGTGGTTCGTCCTTCAATGAGCGCAGCCCAACGCCTCCAGTCGAGACCGAAAACATAAAAGATGAGCCACATGGGGCAGAAAACCTGTATTAGAGGCAATGCGATACCGGCAACGGCAGCGAGCTCCCTTAGAAGCAAGCAAGCCGGTGTCACACAATAGACAAAGAACCTATACCGTGAAAGGAGCCTGAACAGTACCGGAGTAAGCAGCACAAGCTGTGAATAGACCAATAGATAGTACATCTGAGCCGATACGGAGCCCACGGCGAACGCCAGAAACCCAGACGCCCATGAAGGGCGGGAAACGCCGCAAGATAGATAACGCTCCAGAACGCATAAGGTCCGGCAACCTTGCTAATGCGGCGTCGAAGACCCCCCCCCGCATTAAATTTGCGCTCGTCGGTAAGAACACCGGATAAAAACAAGAACAACGCAACAGAAAAGTTGAGGAATGGGCGAATGGCGACCGACGCGGCACATTGAGGAAGACAGTGGATAAGCACCACTGCGGAAATCGCAAGCCCACGAAGAGCTTGAAGGTAGCGATCCTTGGCCATCTAGGCTCTCCTTCCAACGAGTCTCTTTAGTCGTCGTTTAATACCACCAAGCTTGCCGCGGACACGCTGCCAGAGAGTGGGACGGAAATCCCACTTGTCCATGAGATCTGGGATGGAAAGCCCGGCAGACACGTCGTTCAAGAACTCGTCGCGCTTTGGATAAGGCGTGACAGAATGGACGAGGCTAGGGTTGCCCGCGATTACCCCATCAAGCGTCGCCGGACCGTTTGCAGTAAGCCCAGAAATAGCCTCGAATGCCCGCACGCCCTTCTCGGTATTGCATAGGACGGCAGATACGCCCTTGGAGTTGTCGACCTCGGGATGGGTATTCTGGAACCCCCAGAAATCACCGAGCGTGATATCGGCGCCGCTGGAGCGCTTTGCTGGACATGCCAGACAGGACGAACGAAGGCTCGCATTGGCCAGAAACGCTTTCATGTACCAGTCTTTGCCGAATATCTGGGACTCGGTGTCCCCGGTGTTGTCTTTCTCCGCTATGTGCTTGTACATAGCGGAGTAAGACAACCATCCGGTTGTCTTACTCCGCATATTGACGTCGCAGACGTCCGACCCGAAGGCCTCACCACGGTAGTCGACCCAGCGCGACCAGAGCTCTGGAGACGGAACACCGTGGCAGATGACGTCGACGCCGAGGAAGAGGTCAGAGTCGGCGAGTTTCCCCAGGTATGAGCGCATGCCAGCCACCTGGCATGCAGTACCGGCAAAGAGCGCCGGCCTGCCTTCACGCAGGGCAGCGCGGACGCCCTCGAAGACGCCGCGGCCAACCGCGCTCTGAACGTATTTCGAGCGCATAACGGCGCCGAGCGCCGGCCTGTCCTCCACGAGCACGTGACGAAGCTCGCGGCAACCGTCCGTCCACGCGGCGCCCGCCACAACACCGCCGCGCGAGAGAGCGTCACCGGCGAGTAGACCGAACACGCCGCCCGACGACGATCTATCGAGCAAGCCGACGTCATGAGCCTTCGCCCAGAGGGCGAACTCGCACCCGTCCTCCCCAGGGGCGTTGAGCGCCGGGCATACGGCGTCGCACGCCCCGCAGCCTACGCACCCGGAGGCGTCGACGGTGGGGTGTAGGAAGCCGCAATCATCGGGTTCCATGGAGATGCATGACTTGGGGCAGCGGGCAGCGCACGCGCCGCAGCCGCAGCAACGGTCGCCAAGCGAGACGACCCTCGGGGATTTCTCGGAATCATTCATGATGGACCCTATCTAAGGAACGGGAGACGAGAGACGACCGCGATACGTTCGTCCTTCGTTAGGACGGCGAGCCAAAGGGCTATGGCGAAAAGCGCGCTGTAAACGGCGCCCCACTCGAGGAACGCGGGCCATCCGTTGACGGGCAGGACCGCCGTGCCAGCGAGGCAGGCGACGGTGACGGCAGCCCAGGCGAGCAGCACCGGCAGGTTCCGCTTCCAGAAAAAGAGCATGTCGAGACCGACCCGCTTCTGGTAGTACCAGTTCATCCACAGTCCGTTGCCGAGCACGATGCTGACGACATAGGCGATCGCGGGGGCCCACGGCCCCAGCGCCGGGCCGGCCGCGGCGGTGAAGGCAACGTTCCCGACCGCCATCGCAAGGTAGACGAGACTCCTGGCGTGGTGCATGTTCTTGGCCCTCTGGATCTCGATGCCGACGTTCTGACAGAGGGGCACCATGACGGGTAGCGTCATGGCGAGCACGAGCCAGTAGGCCTCGGCGAAGCCCGGGCCCGCCCACCTCGTCACGAAAAACTTCCCGAGAATAGCGAAACCTCCGTACACCCAGCAAAACAGTACCATCTGGTAGCGGCCCACGCGCGTCATAAGGCGAGTGAGCTCGGCGTTGTCGTCCGAGGTGGCGACGATGCGGTTGACCTTCGGAATGAAGACGTTCGACATCGTGGTGGAGAGCGAGTAGAAGACCTGGCGGATGTTCACGGCCACCGCGAACAGAGATACCGCAGTCGCGCCCGAGATGGCCCCCAGCATGATGTTGGGCACGCTCTGATTGACCATCTCGCAGACCTGGTTACCGAAGATCCAGGCACTGAAGGCGGCGATGCCGCGCATGACGCCCCAGTCGGCACCCCTGAGCTCGAAGCGCATGCCCAGCACGACGATGGCGTAGCGCGCGTTGAGGGCGAGCAGGACGAGGTTCACCGCGAGCTGTGCTAGGGCAACGCCCACGGGCCCCATACCGGCGGCCAGCAGGGCCCAGGCGCACAGCGGCGTCGCAAGCGTGGTGACGAGCTGCCTGGTCTGCTGGTAGACGAAGCGCTCGTGCGCCGTGATGTAGGAATTGAATACGACGGTGAACAACGTCGAGGCGACGTTGAGCGTCATGATGGCGAGCAGCTCCCGGGCGAGCGAGACCTGCGCCTCGGTGAACCCGGCCGAGAACACCGCGCCGGCGTTTGCGGAGAAGCCCATGCCGAGGGCGACCGCCGCGGCTGTGACGGCGACGTAAAGCGTGAGGTACATGCCGTTCAGGTGCCGGATGTCGCGCTCGCCGCCGTGCGCCACCGTCTGCGTGTAGAAGCGCACGTAGGCCTCGGAGAAGCCGAAGGACAGGAGCGTCAGCGAGAAGACAAAGGAGTTCGAGCTCTGGAAGACGCCGTAGTCCGCCTGCCCCACGTAGGACAGTAGCATCGGCGTGTAGACGAGGTTGACGAGGTTCTTTGCGAGGATGTTGGCGTAGCCGAGGAGGGCGCCCGCCTTACGCTGGCTAGCCACGGGCGGCCTCCGAGGGAATGCTCAATCCACATCTATCGAGGAATTCAACAACGATCTTCCTCTGAGCTGCCAACCTGTCATACGCCTTTGAATAGTCACTCTCGAGCAGTTCCGAATTACATACGGAAAGAATTGACCGCTCAACGAAAGAAACACCCAGCTCGCTGGCTAGCGTGTCGAATCGGCTGCTCATGTCTGGACCAGTGGACTCACGAGGGCAATAAATCAGCGGCTTCCCGAACAAGATCGAGAAAATTGATCCGTGATATGAATCTGTCGCTACAAGCTTTGCGTGACGGACGGCATAGAGGAACTCTGAAGGCCCGAGGGCGTAGTAGCGCGCATCCCCTAGTAAATCGACCCTCTTGCAGCTAAGTGAATCACAGATTTCGGCAACCCTCTCTTCGTAAGCTGCACTCCCGAGGAAGTACGTCAATACATAATCATTTGGAAGCCCGCAGTGCGGCTCTTTTTCATACCTTTCCCACCAGGAGCCGTCAAACATCAGTGTTGGGTCAATCAACACCTCGGCCTTTAAGCCGTACAGACTGTTTATAAGCTCGGCGCTCTTCTGCTCACGAACGGACAGCCTATCAAACCCGTCGAAATAGCCGTGGAACAGCTCACGCTTCTCCTCGGGAATCGTCGGAGCTGCCAAGCTTGGCGAAAAAGCAATGCGCTTTTCTCTTGGCGAAAACGTGAGAAACATAGTGGAGTTAGCGTCAGGGGAATACGGAGACCAAACTTGGTCGCTCCCAGCAACGAAAAAGTCATAGGATTTAATGTCACGTGGAGGGTTGGAATCAGATATAACCTCCCGACTAAAGGAAATGTTACGGGAATTGAAATCCTCAAACGAACGATGCCTCTGGATGTGGGCAACGGCAAGCCCCTTTGGAATGAGCGAAGCCAAAGACTTGAGCTTGTATTTGGCAGATCTCGAGTCCTTCTGTCTGAACGTAAGGACATCTGCACCCGAGAGTTTGAGAGTTTCTTGGACAGCAAGGTTCTGGAGCCTCTGCCCATAGTTGTCCCCATGCGTAAATGTGGAAATGCCTATTTTCATGTTCAAACCTGTTCTTCGTCTCTATCAATAATCAAATAGTCTGCAGCCGAGGAATTCCACGACCAAGCCAGCGCTCCACAGAGCAGCAGTAGGCACAAGCAGCAGTTCACCCTTGTAAAGCACTGCGTATACAGAAAGGTAATAAGAATTGTTAGCAAAAGGAGCAAACGAACAATCCGGCCATTAGATCCTTTTTCCTGCTCCATAAACTCACTAACCACGGAGTGGAAAAACGCTACATACGCTGCCGTCTCCCAAACCCCCATGAGAATCAAGAAAGACCCCATATCCGCTTGACCAAAGTGGTTAAACGACATGAACCCGGACGCGTAGAAGCTTGAGGCTCCAAGACCCTCTCCGAGACTCCATGTAGCCGGTCTCAAGAGAGCGAAGCCGATGATAGCAATCCTCTCGTTACTGCCGTCGGCAGTAGTACCGACGGAAGCTGAACTGCCAACCATATCGAACAGACCAAACACTTGCGTATCCACGAGGATCTGGAACGCAGGCACCAAGGCGTATGCAATTGTCAGGATAAAATACAAGGCGACAAGCCAAAAGAAGGGACCCGAAACATCCGCTTCTCCTCTCATGACTGAAATAAGCCAGAACATCACTAAAACGAGAGGAAGGATTATGAAGAGCGCCTTATTATCGTTGAGTGTCGCAAGATAGAAGGACAGGACGATAAGGCAGACGTTGTAAGCGATGGCAAGGGATGGCCAGAGAGGACCCCGAAGCCTCCTAATCCAGACGAAGTTGTAGAGCACGACGAATGAAGTGTAAAGGGCCACCGCATGGACGGACGCATAAGAGAACAGGCCGGAGATATTGTCCTCGAAGTAACTGATGTCGTTCGTTGTCGCAGCGATCATCCCATGGGTAGAGTACTGGATAAACATGATCGCCATATTGAGAAGCAATATGGCGTTGAAGACCGGAAAACCTGCATCAAAGAGTCCAAGAAGAAAATCCCTCTTGTTAGTGACCAAAAGAAAGAAGTAAAGCGTATAGACAAACGGGTAGAGGAGCAGCAAAATATTCGCCCTAAACGTTTCCATATTGCCACCCAAGAGGGCACCAGACAGCCACCCTGCAACGGTAATCAGCCCAAGTAGTAGCGCTCTACCGCTATATTTCCATCCGGAGAAGAGCGCCCTCACGCAAATCATGCCGGTAATTACCCAGTTGAGGTATCGCCCCAGACCATAGTACTCAAGGAAGAAAACCTGCGCCAAGATACCTATAACGATCGTCGCATCCGCCAGGTCACCCATGCAAACGGTTAGAACGCCTTGCTTATTAGGGAGATACCAACGACCTCTTCGACCAGCCCGCTCCTCCGCTTTATTTATAACGAGCCTCGCATGCCTATGATCTTGCATTGAGTACCTCCAGCAGCACACGTTCAATCAGCCTCGTGTGCATGTGAACTCCCGTGTTGAGACCTACCGAGGAGCATGGAAGCAGGTCTACGATCTCATCTGAATCGACAAGATCGAGCGGACCAGGCTTTCCGCTCCTGAAACGATTGACCTCCCTGATAAGCCGGCTCTTATCCCTAAACAGCCCGATTAGCTCCTCCTCGTTATTCAGCACCAAACCGGACCCATGCTCAACGACAAAGTCGGCGACATTGCCTGCACATGCACTCGAAATCGTATAAGCGTTTGCGGAGTAAGATTCCATACAGGTGTAGCTATAGGTCTCTGGACAAGATGGCCACATGACAACAATGGCAATCTCGCACTCCCTGAGAGAGTCGGTCATGGCATTTGGGTGCTTCTCATCAAATTCGACAAACCGCTTGTTCATCCCTGGATACATATCGTTCGAGCTGTTGAAGACGAAGAACTCGTACTCTTGTTCATCGACCGCAGATACGAGGCGAAGCCAGGTCTCCCAGCCCTTTGTCTTCCTCGGCATCCCCAGAAAGGCAACCCTGATGCGCTCCCCTGCGTTCAGAGGACGTCTGTTGCCCAGATACTCTCCAAGCAGCTTTTGGTGCGGTATTACATCAACAAGGCCCTCGTATTGGGGCCTGAATGAGAGAAACCGATTCTTCGTATAGGTCGAAGGTGCAACAAAACGGAGATTTTTGATGGAGTCAAACAGCCCTTGGATCTTCGACTCCACACGAAGGCTGTTACTGAAGTGGGGGCATTTCTCGCAGGGAGCGTCGCCGAGCCTTGAGCTGTCACAAAAGCCGCTCCTATTTTGGAGGTTATAGCTTGTACAACACAGGTAATAGTCGTGGAGAAAGGCCCTGACCGGTGTTTTGCCTGTAACTTTTAGCAGTTCGGAGACTTTCTCAAGGCTCACGTACAGAAGGTGGTGGATATGAAGCTCAAGAAGGCTGAAGCCGCTTTTTTGCCAGCTGCAAAGGGCCTCGCACACCTGGGCAATACTGAAAACACCAGCCTCCACCCCGTCGACCGTAACCCCGAATTCGCATAATAGCATCTGGTCGTCCCTGAACAGGGTCTTCTTAACCGAGTGGAGATAGACGTAACTTATGCCGTGCGACGCCATGGCCTGCTGACTCGCCATAATAGCCTTTGGGGTGCCGGTCTTGTCCTTGAGATAGTCGCAAAAGGCAAGCGCTAGGACGTACCCACTATTGTGCGGTTTGGGGATGCTTTTACTCATATCATCGCTTCCCAAACAAGAGGAGAGATCTATTGAAAAGGCCCTCTTGTAGACTGCCGAAATTCAGCCTCGAAGAGAAAGAAACCCTGCACCTAGCCATGAAAGAAGCGTCCATTTTCGATACCAACTCTCCAAGAGCACGCTCTGGAGGAAGAATGCAGTCGGAATAAGTTGAAAGAAGTCCAGTAACTTGCTTTGCAAGAGTAATCTCTCGCGGATGACAAAAACTATTGATTTTCTCAATCACTTTAGATGGTAAATCAGTACTCACACCGACCACATTACGACCATGCTGGCGATATCCCATATGAGGAGAAGCATCGAAAACAATCCGATAACCCAGCAGCACGCATAGATTAGCTATCAGCTTATCATGCATGATGACGGGATGGGGCAGCTCATGCAAGCAAACAACTTCCCAAATACGCCTATCAAATACTTGCGTACATCCCATAGGTGACCCAATGCAAAGCTGGTTGAGAGGGTCGTTATCTCGATAAGATATGCACCTTTGTTGCCCATAGGTTAACCGGCCCATCTCATTACCAGCTGAATCTACAAGTCTTGAATTGCAATGATAAAGAGCCAAATTCTCCTGCTTCTTAAGCTGTTTAATCGCAGTTATCAGTTTATCGCTATCCCAAATATCATCTTGGTCGGAAAACGCATAGTAATCAGCTTCGGGAGCATTCCGCAACAACGTCAAAAACCCTAAAGCAGGTCCTAGGTTTTCTCCTGTTAACAAAGTCAGACTGCCCTCATCTGCATAGCGCTGCAGAAGATCACGAGTACCATCAGATGACCCGTCATCACGGACAAAAAGACGTACGTCAACTTCAGCCTGCGAGAGAATGCTGTCAATTTGTTCTGAAATAAATGGGATGCCATTGTATGACGCCATTAATACGACGCACTTTGGCACCTTGGAATTACTCAACATATGGATTACCTTATCATTAATGCCTAAAGCAAACGCTCTCGATGTGTTAACCCCTGAGCAAACCCAGTGCAAGCAGTATATCCTTGACCAAGTACTTGGCGCAGTCTTTTGGCCTCGCCCTGAGAACGAGTCGGTTAACCCGTACCCCGTTACGAAAGCCGTCCATAAAGGTATTTCTTTCTATAGGCTTCGTCGAAGGACGTTGAAGCTGTTCATTGTTGGCCACAGCTAGACCAGGATCAACCGGCAAAAGCTCAAGGTCCGTCATTTCTAACAGTTCTCGACCCTTGTCTGTCTGCACAAGTGCGAGGGATATCCCGTTCGCGACCTCATCAGAAAGCTCGCTACCCCATGAATCGCCAAGCGTAATATCGGAGACACGATCACCCTTGGCGTAGCGGCAGGAGTAGCAGCCTTCCGTATACGGTAAACCCGAGAGGAAAGCAATCGAGTAGCGATCGCGGACACCCGTCCTACCCACAGTTTCAGCTCCGCGATAGCGGAGCTGAAACTGGACTTTCTTTCGAAAGTCCAGTATCAGCTCATTAGACAGGTTGTTACCTGTCTCTTCCAAGAATCGGCTCAGGACCTTGGGGGACGGTGAACCATGACAGATAAGGTCGATGGTGTAAAGGGAATCGGCTAAACGGCTTCCAACGAAGTTACGCATCGCAGCAACCTGACAAGGAAGACCGATAAAGAGAACCCTTTGACCACCTTGCAGGGCCTCCCTAACCTCGCGGTACGCACCAAGCGGATTGCTTTTGACGTATTTGGAGCCTTGGGCCCTCCTCAAGTAATCCGCATCAGAAGTGAGGTGGAACCGGAACTCACCGCCCTCCTGTGCACATGAACACACTAATCCATTTGACGCCACAAACGCCTCCGAGATGGCCGTAGCCAGACCCCCGGACGAAGATGACATTCTGAGCGATGTATCTTTCGCCCACCCCTGTAGCCACTCGAGAGGACGCAACGAAGATGGGGATACCATCTGGGGACACGTTTTCTCGCACAGTCCACATCCCACGCACCTTGTAGGATCAATACGGGCGTTATACGCCTCAATCGTATCCTCAATGGCAATCGCTCCATGTCGGCATGAATCGACGCAGGCCATACAGCCAGCGCACATATCCTTCTTGCATACCGTCCTAGTGCCAACGTTTGACAATGCCCTACTCCTCAATCATGCTCTTGAGCTGCGCTAGGGACTTCTCCCTCTCCGCACCCATCACGTCGTTGACCCGACCAAAGTCAATCTGCTTGGATGCTAACTCGACATCATCTAGATTCTGAAGCACTCTGTCCGTGAGGTCCGTGAGTCGCAGAATACTCACGTTCCTGCTCGAGGTTCCGTTCTTGGGCAGCACTTCTACCAGCGGCGTATTGAGATTTATGGCAAAAGCCGTACCGTGGAACGAGTCCGTGACTAGGCATGCTGCGTTGTCGACATACGAGAGAAACTCAGCAAGCGTCGGCAGCCACTTGAACTTGCCCTCGCGTGAGGCCTGGTGCAGGCTTGCGGAGATCCGTATCAGGGGCAAGCCAAGCTTTTTGGCAACCTTCACGGCGTACTGCCCCACCGTCGGGTCGCTGTGAATCTGGTAGACGAGGATGTATTCGCCCTTCGGGGCAGGTGCCGCCATCCTTCTCCACGCCTCGCCATCAAGCAGCAGCGTGGGATCGACAACCTGTCCGGCCTCTATGCCCCACGAGGCAAGCTGCTCGCGCGCGGCATCCTCGCGTACGAACACGGCCTCATATGCTCGAAGGTCCTCGAGAAACCTGGGGCGCACGCTATCCGGGATATTCTTCTTACCAAAGCTTGCCGCATATGAGATGCGCCTTGCGCCCTCGGGAGCAAACTCAAGCGCGTATGACAGGTCGTATGCGCCCGAGCTGATGGGACCCCACACCTGATCGCTTCCAGTCATATAGACATCGGCCTTGGGCGGATTAGCCTTCAGCTCCTCCAGGGATGCATAGTGAGGGCTCATCTTAAGCAGCTGGGAACGCTCACGCGCAAACCGCTTGCCCGCCACCCTTGTCTCAGGCTCCATCAGAAGTCTGTAGACAGACTTCTTCAACGGGTTCCCGTTCCAGGACGGCTTTGTCGAAAGAAGCGTCCTCACCTGCTGGGATACGTCCTCACAAGCAGGTACATAGTCCATAATCTCGAACTCATGCCCCAAGCTCTCTACCGCTCGTTGTGTCGCATATGCCTGGAGCAGGGAGCCATAATTAGAGATTGCGTGCCTGGTTATGCAGGATACTTTCACGTGTTTCCTCCGATTGATATCGAGCAACCGCTATTTCTGAATTTTTGCATTCGATTTTTCCACCCGGCTGCACTACAGCGCCTCCTCAGTCTCGTACACGTGCGCGTCGGCTCGGCTTGCGTCGGAAAGGCCGTCGTTGATCGCGGCGTGCATGTCGCAGGTGGAAAGAGCGTCCAGCTCCTCCTTCGTCACCTTGCCCGACTCGTAGTCGCGCACGATGGGGAGCTCGTGCATGTCGAACTTCTTGCCGGGCTTGAGCTTGTGCGCCAGCACCCACGACGCGGGTTTCCAGATGTACTTGTGCATGGCAGGAGACACGGAGCCGATCATCCAGCAGTTGCGGTCGCAGTGGCGCACGCAGCCGCGCACTTTCTCGGCCTGGGCGCTCTCCCACAGCTCATCCCAAGACTCGTCGTTAAGGTTGCCCATAACGAGCTTCTCCTTGGTGCCGTTGCAGGGCATGACGTCGCCGTAGGGGTCGATGAAGAACGTGTCGAACGCCATATCGCACGGGAGCAGGCGCTTCTGCCCATAGATGTAGTTGATGAGGCCCATGTTGAAGTACGCGCGGAACCACTTCTTGGGCTCGTTGGACTTGAGGAGCTCGTTTACCAGGTCCTCGAAGTTCTGGGCCACCATGGGACGGTCCTTGATGATGTTCTTCGCCTCGACAAAGTAGAAGCTGTTGTGCAGGCTGGCGGTGGCGAACTCCATGCCGAGCTCGTCGGAAAGCTTGTACAGCGGCACCAAGTCCGCAGCGTTGCGATCCTGCACCGTCATGCCAAAGCCCACGTCCGGGTGCTTCATTTCCACGAGCTTCTTGAGCGTCTCGTAGCCGCGGTTGAAGCCGTTCTGGAGACCGCGGATCTCATCGTTGGTCTGCTGCAGACCCTCGATGGAGATGCGGATTCCCACCTGGGGGAATTCCTCGGCAAGGGCGATGATGCGGTCGGTGAAGAAGCCGTTGGTGGAGATGACGATGCGGTCGGACTTCTTGTACAGCTCGCGCACGATATCCGCAAGGTCGGTCCTGATGAAGGGCTCGCCACCGGTGATGTTGGTGAAGTACATGCGCGGGAGCTTCTTGATCACGTCGAGGGAGAGCTCCTCCTCCGGACGGCTGGGAGCCTTGTAGCGGTTGCACATGGTGCAGCGCGCGTTGCAGCGGTACGTTACGATTACGGTTCCGTTGAGTTTCTTCTCGGCCATGGGTTAGGCCACCACCTTCCGGTCAATTAGTTCTTGATACAGGGAGACGAGATTCCGGATGTATTTCTCTTGATTACAGTTCTCTGCCACGAATGAACGGCAATGCGCGCTCATCGCGGCGTAAGCCGCAGGATCGGCGGCCACCGCCGCACCCCTACGGATTGCATCTGCGAGTCCTGCCTCATCGTGGGCTTCAGCCAGGAAGCCCGTTTCACCCTCACGTACCAGCTCGGGTATTCCGCCCATGTTCGTACCGATAACGGGCTTGCCCGCGGCGAGTGCCTCGAGAACCGCATATGGCGCGTTCTCGAGCCACTCTGACGGCGCAGCCGCCAGAGTGGCTCGATTCACAAGTCCGCGCAGGGCGTCACCGGTTTTATATCCAACCACCTCAATCCTCGAGCTTATTTCGTTTGGCATTGCGGAAACTTTGACCTTCACAGCATCACATTCAGGGCCATCGCCTGCAATAACAAGACGCCAATCAGGGATCACCGGTGCCGCCTTCTCAAAAGCATGCACGAGCGTTAACACGCCTTTCTCGCGAGAAAGGCGTCCCAGATACAGCATGTAGGGATCTTCATTATTTTGGTTGGCAACTTCCCGTGACATCGAATCGGGATTCAGGAAATTCCGAATGAGGACAAGCTGACGCTCGGGAAGCCCCGCTTCAATAAACTTGTTCCGCAGGAACTCACTCGGGCAGATGATGCGATCGAGACGTGAATAGGTTTTGTGCCGTTTAAGCCACTCCGCCTCAGCCACCGCTAACGCGCTTTTTGCGATCGAACCCTTTACGCACTTCTTCTTAAGGCAATTGCCAAAATGACCCCCGAGACACGAATCGCAAACGTTGCCCTCGGAATCAAGCATAAGATAGCTCGGGCAAGCAAGAATCAAGTCGTGCGAGGTATACACAACCGGCGTTGGATGCTGCTTTAGCCAAGGAGCGTCCAAGATGGAAAACGTAATCTGCCTATGAGTGAGATTGAGATGGATTACATCGGGCTGGAATTCACGGCACAGCGCATCGAACTTCTCGCGCGCCTCTTTGGAATACACAAGTGCCTGCGCGGCCTTCGCCTTATCGACAATAGAGCTCGGTCCGTTATAGTCGCGATTCGTTACAAAGTAACGCGACCACTCAGTCGGCTCATTACGCTCATCCTCCATGCTGAAGAAGGCAACTTCATGCCCAAGAGCGCGAAGACCATCGGCAAGAGCAAAGTAGTACGTCTCGCTTCCACCCTTGCGCCAATGAAACTTATTTACAAGAAGGATCTTCATTACGCAACACCCTCATACAAAGCAAGCGTCCTTTGGACGACGCTGTTCCAGTCATAGCCATTAATCGCGCGGTCACGTGCCATGGCGCCCAGCCTCTCCGCTTGGGCAGAATCCGCTATCAGGCCTTCAAGCACGTCGCGCAGCGCCCCCGCGTCTCCGTGTGGGAACGTGAGCCCGCAACCCTGCAGAACATCCGCGCACTCGGGAATATCCGAGGTAACGCATGCCGCACCGTGAGACATGGCCTCCAGCAAGCTCATGGGCAGGCCCTCAACGTCGGAGGGGAGCGCGTAGCAATACGCGTTGGAGTACAGCTCGGAGAGCAGGTTGCCCTCAACGTGGCCGGTAAAGAGCGCGCGGGGGTCGGACGCGGCAGCCTCTTTGAGCGCCACGGCGTAGTCGTCCGTATCGGAGGAGTCGCCCGCGATAACCAGGCGCTTATCCGTCTTTACCTGCTTGTACGCCTCCACCAACAGTTCCGGTCGCTTCTCGGGCACAATGCGACCGAGGTAGAGGACATAGGAGCCCTGGGTGAGCCCCAAGCGCTCGGAGATCTCCTTCGCGGGAAGATCCGCCTCGGGAGTGATGCCGTTGGGAATGAGCGTAGCCTCGCGGCCGTAAGCCTCCTTGAAGTACTCCTGATTGCCCCGGGAAAGCACGATGAGCGCATCCGCGCACTTGGCCGCCGTCGCCTCGCCGAACTTGATGTACTTGGAAGCCAAGCCGCCCCATTTTGCACGCTGCCAGTCCAGGCCGTGGATCGTTGCCACGGTCCTGATGTCCGCGGAACGCGCAAAACGAAGGGGGACACACGGCCCCTCTGCGTGATAGTGAATTACGTCTGCCCCGTCTTTGATGGCGGCCCTTGTTGCGGCAAAGCTGCTCGTGAGCGCAGAGAGCCCCTTGATGTCCAGAGCCTTTACGGGAACGATGCGGTAGCCATCCTTCTCGTAGGGCTCGGAAGGAGCTCCTTCGCCCATACGGTCGTAGCAGGTTACTTGGTGACCAAGGTCTGCCATACGGCGAGCAAGCTCGCCTACCACCACTTCTACGCCGCCCTCGCGCGAACCCGTTCTCTTTTGGCCTATCATGGCGATGCGCATGCTACACGGCACCTTCCCCAGAGAACATCGTCTTCAGCGTGCCGAATATCAACCGCAGGTCCTGGCGCAGGCTGCGATTCTCTATATAGTCAAGATCCAGCTCAACCATTTCGTTGAAGCCCAGGTAGCTGCGGCCCATTACCTGCCAAGGACCGCTGCAGCCGGGTTTTACCGCCAGGCGCTTCATGTCGTGCTCGCTGTACAGGGCAACCTCGCGCGGCAGGCCGGGGCGCGGGCCAATGAGGTTCATTTGGCCCAAGAACACGTTGATGAGCTGGGGCAGCTCGTCGATACTGTGCTTGCGAATGAAGTTACCCACACCGGGAATAATGCGCGGGTCGTGCTTCATTTTAAACATGGGGCCAGTGGCCTCGTTTTGGGCCTGCAAGTCCTTGAGCATTTGGTCTGCGTTGGGAACCATGCTGCGGAACTTGTAGATCTTAAACAGGTAGAACGTGCAGTCTTTGCGCACGCGGCCCACGCGCCACTGTGAATATAGGGGGCTGGCGCCCGGGCTCTTTATGCAAATGACCACGCTCAGAATTACCCCGGGAATAAAGAGCAACACCAGGGCTCCGCCGGCGGCGACAATGTCCACCGTACGCTTAACAACGCGGTAGAGCCTGTGCCCAAGCTCGGGCTTCACGCCGGAGTTGGCACCGCGCAGCATCTTGTACGCTTCTTCGTTTGTAAGGTAATCCCCCGCAGCACCGGCTGCGGCAGTGACGGAATTCGCCGTGGCGGCCGTGCGCTTGCGAGCTTGCAGCTAGGCGATCGCTCTTCTGTGATTGCGCATAACGCGCTGCTCTTTTGAAAGCACCGCAAGGCCAACGCGGGTGGTTACGCGTCGGCCACACAGGTCAAGCTCCAAATAAGCAGTGCTTTTGCGTCTGTTAATGGTTTTGATCAGGCCTTCGTGGCCCAACAGCGGACCAGCCGTAACTACGACCTGGTCGCCGTCCTTTAAGGCCTCGCTCATAGGCACCATGCGGTCTCCCCTATGCGTAAATCCGCCAATAAGCTGGACCTCTTCTTTTGCCAGCGGCACAAAATGACCGTCCTGGGAAAGCACCCGGGCAAAGTCTTCCATGCGTAGCAGATACTGTTGCACGGTTCGAGGATCTGCCGTATCGCAGATAAGATAACCGGGAAAGAGCGGCTTGGTCGTATTGACCCATTCGCCGTGTACTTTAATTTCGGTTTGAAATTGGGGATAAAAGAGCTCCTGCATGGCGCTCGTAGGCACCATACGCTCGATGCGCTCGCGCATTACGTCTTCGCGACCGTTAATGACCTGGATCACATACCACACGAGCACCACCCCCTTGCTGTCTTACGTGTGGCTCACGGGGTTTGGGTATGGCTTCGCCAGGGCGCTTGTGCACGAAGGCGCTCCATATTCAAACCCTGAGCCCAGTTAGACAAGCACGTGGCTCTGCCCCACCGTGAACGGTATGTATAAGTGCAGAAACTTAGGCTGAAGGCGTGTATCGCAAGTTTGCCCACAACCCCAGCTGGCTGCGTGCGAGCCAGTCAAGCGGGTACAAAACTGGACCGCACGCAAACAGCTGAAGAACTGCTACGCTTTGGCATGCAAACAATTACCTAATGCATATCGGAATTACCTCAATGCAAATTAATAACGTCGCATGACTTCTTTATTGGAGCTCGTGGTGTTTCTGGCACCGCCGTTACGGCCGGATGCTGATCGACCCTGCGCCTTATGGCTTGCTGGAGCCACGAGCACAGTTGAACTCATGTAAAGTTAGGTATCCTAGCACAAGCTGTTGGTGAAACTTATTTGGGTAGCGGCTAACAACATTTCGTTCATTTAGCGTGCTCAAGGGGGTTGTTTTGGGATGTTGTTCACGTTGGCGCAGGTTATTGAGGTATTGGCGGTGATTGGAGACGTTCCTGAAGCCTAAATGGAGCAGCGAGCTGCACTGGTAATTGCGCTTGACTAACAAAGTATGTACAGAGATGGGAAATAAATTGTGCAACTTTTTGTTGGCGTAGGTGGGGTTTGTAGCGCGTGGTGTTTTGGCAATAAAAAAGGCCTTCGGAATCCCGAAGGCCTTTACATTCACGATGGTGGAGACGAGGGGGATCGAACCCCTGACCTCTTGACTGCCAGTCAAGCGCTCTCCCAGCTGAGCTACGCCCCCGTGACGAGGAGTTACTATAGGGGAAGTTGGCGCGACGTGCAAGGACTTTTTTGGGTCAGACTCTAAATGCCTATTGATATAGGTAAGCGATGGCGGTTCCGGTGTGGACTTGGATCGTGGCTGTTGACCTGACGACGTTGCTGATGCCCGTGTCGGCTAACAAGCCCAGGGGGCTGTGATCTAGCTCCCATTCTAGGCCGTATTCGCTTGCCACCGTCCCAGGGGCTATGGCGATGATGGAGAACGTCTTGCCTTCGGCACCTTCGATGGTCCACGATTCTCCTGCGCGAAGGATGCGGGAGACCACCTTGTCCTCGGCAATCCAGACAGGGGCATCCTCGTAGCCTGCGAGCAGCCCCAGTACGGAAAGCGCCATATCCGGACGGCCGCCGGTGGCGCAGGTCGCAACCACTTCGGCACCAGGCCAGCGACGGCGGACGGAATCGAGCGCCAGCGCCAGATCGGTATAGTCCTTGTACGGGTCGTGACGCTCAACTTCAAAGTCGGTGGCGGCATCGACCAACGCGCGGCCCGCATCACTCACCGTGTCGGCATCCCCCACATACACGTCGCAGCCCAGGCCGGCGCCCAGCAGCGCGTCGAGTCCGCGGTCCACGGCAACGATATGGTCGCACTCCCCCGCCAGCTGACGCAACAACTCGACGCTCGCCACCACGGGCGAGCCGCAGACCACTAATACCTTGCAAGACACAACACTCGCCTATCCCTCAAACGCAAGCACGCGGGCCAGATCCAGGTCCTCGTAGCTGTCGATAAAGATCTCGCAGTTGGCGCGAACCTCGTTGCGCTTCATGTGGCCCTGCGGATCAAAGATACCCACGCGCTTAAAGCCGGCGGAGCCAGAGCTCTTTAGGCCAAAGACGGCGTCCTCAAACACCCAAGCGCGCTCAAACTTGTGCCCATGGCGCTCCTCCAGGCGGCGCAGCGCCAGCTCGTACACATCGGGGAACTGCTTGGAGCGTCCTGCCTCGCCCGTCGTGGTAACAAACTCCATGTAAGCGTCGAGCCCGGCACCAGCGAGCGCGGACTGCACCAGCTCGGCCGGCGTGGACGTAGCCACGCACATGGCAATGCCCGCCGCCTTCGCCTGCTCCAAAAATGCCAGGAGACCCTCGCGCGGCGGCACCTTGGAATACCCATCAATCAAAATCTCACCCAGCTCGCGATACAGCTCCTCGCCATTCGCGCCAATGCCCCACGTGTCGTGGTAGGCCTGGCACTCATTCTCCAGCGACAGATGCTCAAATTGGGCAAAGTCATCCACAGTCACGTCAATCCCGTGACGGTGCAATAACTCGGGCTGAGCATAAGCCCAAACGGGGGTGCTGTTAACCAGCGTGCCATCGCAATCGAAAATAAAAGCAACCTTGGGAGTGGCGGAATGGGGCATAAACGAACCTTTCGATATCAAATGGTAAACATCCTGCTAAAAACGTTTTACCAAACGTCAGCCAAACAATTTTGAAACCCAAATTGATAAAACTGTCAAGAGTTTTACCACGGTAATTCTGCCAGTGGTATAAACATGTCGCTTACCGATTAAACGCCCCCGCAAATCCGCTTTCGTCCATAAAACTAACGCACAGGTGTTATCGTAGTTTCTGCCGAAAGTTCCACCGAGCACGCGAGGTGGAACGAATCACAGAAACTTAGCCGTCCCTTCGATTCGTGCAGCCTTGGACCTTTCGCATCTAGTCACCAAGGCAACACGCTGCCGCGTCATGATGGGATCAAACGTGAGCGATACAAAGCTAAAGCCAACGGCTAAAAAGCCCGCAACCCGCAAACCGGCTCCGCACGCACCGGAGCTCTCCAAGGACGATGTCTATCTGTTTGGCATTGGTATGTGGGAGCGCAGCTGGGAAAAGATGGGCGCGCATCCCGACACGCAGCAGCGCACGCGTGGCTGGCGCTTTTGCGTTTGGGCGCCCGACGTAAAGAGCGTCCATGTCATTGGCGAATTTAACGATTGGAATGAGGAAGCCAACCCGCTGGTGCCCGTGCATACGAGCGCTATTTGGGAAGGCTTTATTCCTGGCGCCGAGCAGGGACAGCTTTATAAGTATCTGATCGAGACCAACGAGGGCGAAAAGCTCTACAAGGCCGATCCGTACGCCTTTAAGGCCGAGTGCCCTCCGGGTACCGCGAGCGTGCTGTGGACCCTCGACGGCTATAAGTGGAACGACGCCGCGTGGCTTAAGCGCCGCGCCGGCCATAACCACATGTCGCAGCCGCTTAACATCTACGAGGTGCATATTGGCTCGTGGAAGCGCCACGGCGATGCGCCCCAGGGCGAGCCGGACGAGTACGGCAACTATCCCGGTCCTATGGATCCCTTCCCCGCGCAGCGTGGTGAGTTTTACACCTACGACGACCTGTCGGTTGAGCTCGTGGACTACGTGCAAGATATGGGCTACACGCATATCGAGGTCATGCCGCTCATGGAGCATCCCTTCGACGGCTCCTGGGGCTACCAGACGACCGGCTACTACGCCGCCACGTCGCGCTACGGCAACCCGCAGCAGCTCATGCACTTTATCGATGCGTGCCACGAGGCGGGCATCGGCGTGATCATGGACTGGGTGCCCGGCGGTTTTTGCGCCGACTCCCACGGCCTTGCCACCTTTAACGGCCACATGCTGTTTGAACACGAGATTCACCCCAACTGGGGCACGCACAAGTTCGACTTCGCCCGTGGCGAGGTCCGCTCCTTCCTGGTCTCCAACGTGCTGTATTGGCTCGAGAACTTCCATGTGGACGGTATTCGCATGGACGGCGTGTCCAGCATGCTGTACCTCAACTTTGGCATCGACGATCCCGGCCAAAAGAAGTTCAACAAGTACGGTACCGAGGAGGACCTGGACGCCAGCGCGTTTATCCGTCAGGTCAACTGCGCTGTGGAGGCGCACTACCCCGACGTGATGATGATGGCCGAGGAGTCCACCGCGTGGCCGCTCGTGACCTATCCGCCGCAGGACGGCGGCCTGGGCTTCCACTACAAGTGGGACATGGGCTGGATGAACGACACCCTGCACTACATGCAGACCGATTTTCCGTGGCGCCCCGGCAACCACGGGCTGCTTACGTTCTCCATCATGTACGCCTTTACCGAGAACTTTATTTGCCCGCTGAGCCACGACGAGGTCGTGCACGGCAAGTGCTCGCTGATCGGCCGCATGCCGGGCGACTGGTGGCGCCAGTTTGCCGGCCTGCGCACGCTGGCCTTCTACCAGATGACGCACCCCGGTGCCAAGCTCAATTTTATGGGCAACGAGATCGGCCAGTTTATTGAGTGGCGCTATTACGAGTCCATTCAGTGGTTCCTGACCGAGGAGTACGAGACCCACAAGCATCATCAGGCGTTTATCAAGGCGCTCAACCACCTGTACACCGCCGAGCCCGCCCTGTACGAGCGCGGCTACACCGACGACGGCTTTACCTGGATCGATGCGGACAACTCCAAGCAGTCCATTGTGAGCTTTGTGCGCCAGGGCGAGGACGTCAACGACGACCTGGTGATCTTGATCAACTTTGACCCGGCGAGCTACGAGAGCTTCCGCGTGGGCGTGCCGCGCGAGGGTGACTGGGAGGTCATCTTCGATTCCGACCGTCCCGAGTTTGGCGGCAGCGGCTATGCCGGCAAGGAGCCCTACACCTGCTCGAGCGAGCCCTATCCCTGGAACGGGCAGATGGACTCCATCGAGATGAAGGTGCCCGGCCTGGCAGGCGTGGTGCTCAAACGCCGCGGTCCCAGCAGCTACAAGCCGCCGGTGGTCGAGAAGCCCAAGAAGGCGGCGCATAAGCGCACGTCCTCGGTGAAGCCCAAGGCCGCGGCTGCTAAGAAGGCTCCGGTTAAGGCGAAGACCGCCAAGCCCGCTGCCAAGGCTACGGCTAAGCCCAAGGCCAAGAAGGCAACCAATAAAAAGGCTGCTCCCAAGGCTAAGGCAGGCGCTGTTAAAGCATCTGGCAAGGATGCGTAACAAAGCCGTTACAGCTGTAACTACCCGCCTCGCCGAGGCGTAGGATACAAGTCATAACCGTTCCGGGAGAAACATCCCCGGGGGAAAGGAACGTATGAATAAGATCTTCGACAACAAGCAGGAGTTTACCGAGCTCTATCGCGATGCTGTCATGAGCATCAGCGGCAAGAGCGTCGAGGCCGCCAGCGACCTCGACCGCTTTAACGCCTTGGCCAAGCTCGTGGCCGAGAAGGCACGCACCGTTGCCACCACCAGCGACGCCCGTGTGACCGCCGAGGGCAAGAAGCGCGTGTATTACTTCTCGATCGAGTTTTTGATCGGCCGCCTGCTCGACAACTACCTGCTCAACTTTGGCGTGCGCGACATGGTCGCCGAGGCGCTCGACGACATGGGCTTCGACCTTTCCGTCATCGAGAACCAGGAACCCGACCCGGCGCTGGGCAACGGTGGCCTGGGCCGTCTGGCCGCATGCTTCCTGGATTCCATGGCAGCCGAGGGCATCGCCGGCTACGGCAACGGCATGCGCTACCGCTACGGCCTGTTTAAGCAGGAGATCGTTAACGGCAGCCAGGTCGAGGCCACGGACGAGTGGCTCACCCACGGCTATCCCTGGGAGGTCCGTCGTCAGGACAAGGCCGTGACCATCAAGTTTGGTGGTCACGTTGAGGGCTTTGAGGAGAACGGTCGCACGTTCTACCGCACGGTGGACACGCAGGACATCCTGGCCGTCCCTTATGACATCCCCGTCGTGGGCTATGCCGGCGAGACTGTCAACAAGCTGCGCGTCTGGGCTGCCGAGCCGGTCGAGGAGCACTTTGACCTTGAGGCCTTCAACCGCGGCGACTATGCCCTGGCCGACGCCGAGCGCGCCGAGGCCGAGGCCATCAGCGCCATCCTCTACCCCAACGACGCCGGCGAGCACGGCCGCCTGCTGCGCCTGAAGCAGGAATACTTGTTTGTCTCGGCCGGCATCTACAGCCTGCTCGACACCTTTGAGAAGGAGCACGGCGAGAACTGGGAGCTGCTGCCGCAGTTTGTGGCCATCCACACCAACGACACGCACCCAGCCATGTGCGGCCCCGAGCTCATGCGCATCCTCATCGACGAGAAGAAGCTCGAGTGGGATGACGCCTGGAACATCGTGACGCAGGTCGTGAGCTACACCAACCACACCATCCTGCCCGAGGCCCTGGAGAAGTGGCCCATCGGCATGTTCTCCAAGCTCCTCCCCCGTGTGTACCAGATCATCGACGAGATCAGCCGTCGTTGGCACGAGTCGTTCGACACTACGCAGGAGGGCTGGCAGGAGCGTCTGCGCCAGACCGCCATCCTGTGGGACGGCGAGATTCGCATGGCCAACCTGTCCGTGATCTGCAGCCACAGCGTTAACGGCGTGGCCAAGATCCACTCCGACATCATCAAGAACATCGTGCTCAAGGACTTCTATGCCCTGACGCCCGAGAAGTTCAACAACAAGACCAACGGCATCTCGCACCGTCGCTTCTTTGCCGAGGCCAACCCCACCTACGCCAAGCTCGTGACCGAGGCCATTGGCGATGGCTGGCTCAAGGACGCCTTTGAGCTGGAAAAGCTCAAAGAGTTCCAGAACGACAGCGAGTTCCTGAAGGCCGTGGGTGCCTCCAAGCGCGCCAACAAGGAGCGTCTGGCCGCCTACGTTAAGGCCGAGACCGGTCTGGTCATTGACCCCAACACCGTCTTCGATGTTCAGGTGAAGCGCTTCCACGCCTACAAGCGTCAGCTCATGAACATCATGAAGGTGATGGACGTCTACAACCGTCGCATCGCCGACCCCAACTTCCACGTGACGCCGACGACCTTCATCTTTAGCGGCAAGGCTGCCTCGAGCTACACCTTCGCCAAGGAGACCATCCGCCTCATCAACTCCGTCGCCGAGGTCGTCAACAACGACCCGCGCGTCAACGAGGTCATGAAGGTTTGCTTTATCCCCAACTTCCGCGTGAGCAACGCCCAGCTCATCTACCCCGCCGCCGAGATCTCTGAGCAGATTTCGACCGCCGGTAAGGAGGCCTCGGGCACATCCAACATGAAGCTCATGATGAACGGTGCCATTACGCTGGGCACCCTCGACGGCGCCAACATCGAGATCGCCGACCTGGCCGGTCGCGAGAACGAGGCCATCTTTGGTCTGACCGCCCCCGATGTCGAGCAGCTCTGGGCATCCAACAGCTACTTTGCATGGGATACCCTCAACGGCGACCGCGAGCGTCTGGGCCGCGTGATGGACGAGCTCAAGGACAACACCTTTGCGGGCCTTTCGGGCAACTTCGAGAGCATCTACAACGAGCTCATGAACAACAACGACCCCGACCTGGTCATGGCCGACTTCCGCAGCTACGTGGATGCATGGGAAAAGCTCACAGGCAGCTACGGCGACCAGGAGACCTGGAACCGCAAGGCCCTGCTCAACACCGCCTCGAGCGGCTGGTTCTCGAGCGACCGCACCATTCGCGAGTACCGCGACGAGATCTGGCACGCGTAAAGGCGCGCGAGTTCCCTTATGCCAGCACGGCATTACTCGACGGGCGCGACCAGGCGCCGTGCCCGTCGCTAATGGGTTAGAAACATCGATGACAGAAGGAGAAATCGATGAGTAAGAAAGAATGCATCGCGATGCTCCTCGCAGGAGGACAGGGCAGCCGATTGGGGGCGCTCACCCAAAAGATCGCTAAGCCGGCGGTTAGCTTTGGTGGCAAGTTCCGCATTATCGACTTTTCGCTCTCCAACTGCTCCAACTCGGGCATCGACACGGTGGGCGTTCTGACGCAGTACCGCCCCTACCTGCTGCATGCGTATGTGGGCTCCGGCGAGGCTTGGGATCTGGACAGCCGTGACGGCGGCGTGTCGATCCTGCCGCCGTACGAGACGCAGACCGGCGGCGCCTGGTATGCGGGCACGGCCGACGCCATTACGCAGAACCTGGACTACATCAAGGCCAACGACCCCAAGTACGTCCTGATTCTGTCTGGCGACCATCTGTATCGTATGGATTACCGCAAGATGCTCAAGACGCACATTGAGAACAACGCCGACCTCACGGTGAGCGTTATGCCCGTGCCGTGGGAGGAGGCCAGCCGCTTTGGCATCCTGACCACCGACCCCGAGGACGGCCGCATCACCAAGTTTACCGAGAAGCCCGATAAACCCGATTCGAACCTCGCTTCCATGGGCATCTACATCTTCTCGGCCGACGTACTGATCGAGGCGCTCGAGGAGGACGCTCTGGACCAGCGTTCGAGCCACGACTTTGGCAAGGACATCATCCCCAAGCTGCTCGGCGAGAACAAGCGCCTGTACAGCTACGAGTTCCACGGCTTTTGGAAGGATGTCGGCACCATCGCCAGCTTCCACGAGACCTCGATGGACCTGCTGGGCAACAACCCCGAGTTCGATCTGTTTGACAAGCACTTCCCCATCATGTCCAACATCACCACGCGCCCGCCGCACTACATTGGTCCGGATGGTCGCCTGGACGACTGCTTGGTCTCCAACGGATGCAAGATCTACGGTACCGCTCGCCACTCGATCCTTTCGACCGATGTCATCATCGAGGAGCGCGCCGTGGTCGAGGACTCTGTGCTGCTGCCGGGTGCGCACGTTAAGAGCGGCGCACACATCTGTCGCGCTATTTTGGGCGAGAACTCCACGGTCGAAGAGGGCGTGAAGCTCGGCTCTGTCGATACCACCAAGGATACGGCCGTCGTTGGAAATGACGTCGTTATCGGGAAGGGGGAATGATCCGATGATCAATCGCAAGGCCATCGGTTATATCACCGCTAACTACTCTTCGACCTACGGCAGCGTGCTGCTCAAGGACCGCCCCATCGCGTCCGTTCCGTTTTTGGGCCGCTACCGCCTGATCGACTTCCCGCTGTCCAACATGATGAATGCCGGCATTAAGACCGTCGGCGTCGTCATGCCGGGTAACTACCGCTCGCTGATCGACCACGTGGGCTCGGGCAAGGACTGGGGCCTGGACCGCAAGAAGGGCGGCCTGTTCATGGTCCCCGGCAACGCGTATGGCACCACCAAGGGCGGCATGCGCTTCTTGCTGCGCGACATCATCTCCAACAAGACGCTGTTCCAGCGCTCGGACAAGCCCTACGTTGTGATGATGGGCACCAACATTATCTTTAACATGGACCTCAACACCATCATCGACGCGCACGAGAACTCCGGTGCCCAGATGACCGTGGTGTACTGCAAGGCCACGCGCAACGTCGATGACGAGACCAAGCTGCAGATCAACGAGAACGGCCGCCTGACGGGCGTGAGCGCTGGCGTCGTGTACGGCGACAACGCCTCTATGGACTGCTGCATCGTCAACCGCGAGACGTTGCTCGAGATCATCGACCACTACCAGGCCGCCGACTATCTGGACCTGCTCGAGGCGCTACAGGGCGACTTTGGCAACATCGACGTGTGCAGCTACGAGTACAAGGGCGAGGTCGTGGGCGTGTTTAGCGAGAAGTCGCTGTATCGTCGCAGCATGGACCTGCTCGACCAGACCGTGGCCGACCATCTCTTTGACCCCGAGCGCCCGATTCTGACCAAGGCTCACGACGTGCCGCCTTCGCGCTATGCGACCGGCAGCCACGCCTGCAACTCGATCATCTCGGCCGGCTGCATCATCAAGGGCACCGTGCGCAACTCGATCCTGTCGCGCGGCGTTGTGGTTGAGGAAGGCGCCTCGGTGACCAATTCGATCATCAACCAGAGCTGCGTCATCAAGAGCGGCGCCCGCGTTGAGAATGCAATCCTGGACAAGAACAACGTGGTTCCCACCAACACCGAGCTTCGCGGCACGCCCGAGAACATCCTGGTGCTGGGAAAGGCCCCGTTAACTTCTGATATCACCAACGCGAGCTAGCTTTGGCACCGCAACATCGCTCGTAACACGTAGAATAGCCGCCCGGTTTGCGCCAGGCGGCTATTCTCGAATTGCAACAGGGAGACAATATGGCTGATTCCAGCAAAAAGATGCAGATCGTGTTTGCCTCGGCCGAGTGCGCACCGTTTGTGAAGACCGGTGGCCTGGGCGACGTGGCGGGCTCGCTGCCTGCGGCGCTTGTGCGCGCCGGCGCCGAAGTAATCGTGATGGTGCCCAAGTACGCCACCATCAAGGACGAGTACAAGTCGCAGATGGAGCACTTCTCCGACTTTTACGTGAGCCTGGGCTGGCGCAATGAGTACTGCGGACTCGAGAAGCTCGAGCACGACGGCGTCACCTATATGTTCATCGACAACGAGCGCTACTTTGCGCGCGACTATCCGTACGGCTTCTTTGACGACGGCGAGCGCTTCGCGTTTTTCTCCAAGGCTATCACCGAGAGCCTGCAGCACCTGCCCGCCGGCTTTGAGTGCGACATCCTGCACTGCAACGACTGGCAGACGGCGCTGGCGCCCGTGTTTTTGCGCGAGTTCTACCAGGGCCTGCCGCTGTATGACCGCGTCAAGACCGTGTTCTCGATCCACAACGTGGCGTTCCAGGGCCAGTTTAGCGACACCGTGATGGAGGACATCCTTGGTGTGGCGCACATTCCGGCGGCCGCCTCGCAGCTGCGTTGCGACGCCTGCAGCATCAACTACATGCTGGGCGCCCTGCGCTATGCCGACGCCATCACCACGGTGAGCCCCACCTATGCCAACGAGATCCAGACGCCCGAGTTTGGCGAGGGCCTGGACGGCGTACTGCGCGAGCGTTCCTACGCGCTGCAGGGCATTTTGAACGGCATTGACGTTGCGGGCTTTGACCCGGCAACAGACAAGCGAATTGCCGCCAACTACACCGTGGAGGACCGTTCCGGCAAGGCCGTGTGCAAGGCCAAGCTGCAGGAGGAACTGGGCCTCGAGGTTCGCGACGACCGTCCGCTCATGGTGATGGTCACGCGCCTGACGCGCCAGAAGGGCATGGATCTGGTCATGTACGCGCTCGACCGCATCCTGTCCGGCGGCGTGCAGGTGGCGGTGCTGGGCACCGGCGACCGCGACTACGAGGACGGCCTGCGCTACTTCCAGGACAAGTACCCCGGCACCATGGCCGCACGCATCGAGTTCGATCCGGCGCTGTCGCAGCGCATGTATGCCGCCGCCGACATGTTCCTGATGCCTTCGAAGTTTGAGCCCTGCGGCCTGTCGCAGATCATCGCCATGCGCTACGGCACGCTGCCGATTGTTCGCGAGACCGGTGGCCTGAAGGACACCGTGCAGCCGTACAACGAGTTTACCGGCGAGGGCACGGGCTTCTCGTTTAGCAACTTTAACGGCGACGAGATGGGCGATGCGGTATTCCGCGCGGCGCGTCTGTTCTGGGATAACCGCGACGCCTGGAACCAGCTGGTCACGCAGGCCATGAGCCAGGACTTTAGCTGGACGCGCTCGGCCGATAAATATCTGGACCTGTACTTCTTTATGCACCCGGAGATTGAGCGCCCGGCGGCGGTTGTCGACGAGCCTGAGGCTGCACCTGATCCGGTGGCCGCAGAGGAGCCCAAGGCCGAGGAGAAGCCGGTTGAAGCTGAGACCGTTAAGACCGATCCTAAGGTGAAGGTCGAGGCTACTCCCGAGCCTGAGCCTGAGGTGAAGCCTGCTGCGAAGCCTGCGGCAAAGAAGACCACGACTCGTAAGACGACGGCTAAGAAGGCCACTGCGAGCAAGACCACCGCTGCCAAGACAACGACCACGCGCAAGCGCACAACCGCAGCTGCCAAGAAGGCCGCCGAGGCCGAGGCCGTTTCCGAGGTAAAGGCCGAGGCCGCCGTCAAGGCACCGGCCAAGACCACTGCCAAGAAGACGGCTGCGACCGCCAAGAAGACCACGGCAAAGAAGTCAACGACCACGAAGGCCGCCACGACCAAGGCAGCCGCAAAGCCGGCCGCCAAAGTCGAGGAGACGCCCGCCGAGACCAAGGCCGAGGCATCCGTCGAAGCCAAGCCGGCCGCCAAGACCACCACGCGCAAGCGTGCCACGACGACGGCCAAGAAGACCACGACCAAAGCTGCTGCCCCCAAGGCAGAGGCCAAGGCCGAGGTAAAGGCCAAGCCGGCGCCGAAGGCCGCTAAGGTCAAGGCCGCACCGAAGGCTACGGCCAAGCCCGAGCCCGCCAAGGAGACTCCGGTCTCCCCCGCCGCTCCGGCAGAGAAAAAGGCCCCGTCCAAGAAGACGTCCGTCCGCAAGGCCACGGCCACCCGCAAGCGCCGCTAGCCCAAAGACGATCCAAAACCTAATCAAACCCCATGCAAGGGGCGCTCCAACCGGGCGCCCCTTCTCTGTAGGTAGTTGGTAAAACGATTTTCTAGGACAACCGTTCGCCGATGGTAAACGGATGTTGTTTATACAGCCTGTGTACAACAGATATACTTACATCCTGTGCGTAAAGCCCATGGCCAGCAGGCCGTGATTCTATTGAACTGGACCGTACTATGAGATTGATACACAACAGCCGTCTGCCGCAGTTTCGCACTCCGTTTGGCGCTGTGACCACAGGAACAACCCTTTCGCTCTCCGTGATTCTGGAGGACGCCGATCCCGCGCAGGCAACGCTTACGCTGCGCACCTGGGTCGATGAGATCGGTGAATCTCGATATCCCATGACGCACGAGGGCGACGGCATATTTACCGCAGAGCTTGAGTGCACCGAGCCCTGTCTTATTTGGTACAGCTTTATCTGCAATATTGAGGGCCAGCCCGAGGTTCGTCTGGGCGCACCACAGAGCCGCACCGGCGGCGAAGGCGTAACCTACGACTACGCTGAGGTGCCGTCATTCCAGGTCACCGTCTACAAACACCGTGAGAACCGTCCCACCTGGTACGAGCGCGGTATGGTCTACCAGATCTTCCCCGATCGCTATGCCCGCGACGAGCACTGGCGCGAGCGCACGCTGGCCGAGGTCGAAAAACCGCGTAAGGGCATTCAGCGCCGCATGGTCGAGGACTGGAACGAGCCGCCTGTGTACGAGCGCGCCGAAGACGGATCCATCAAGACCTGGGACTTTTACGGCGGCTCGCTCAAGGGCATCCAGAATGACCTGCCCCGCATCGCCGAGCTGGGCTTTACGGCCATCTACCTCAACCCCATTTTTGAAGCCGCGAGTAACCACCGCTACGACACCGCCGATTACACCAAGATCGATCCGATTCTGGGCACCGAGCAGGACTTTACCGAGCTGTGCGAGGCGGCCGAGAAGCTAGGCATTTCCATCATTCTGGACGGTGTGTTCAACCACACGGGCGACGATTCGATCTACTTCAACCGCTACGGCAACTACCCCGGCGTGGGCGCGTGGCAGAGCGAGGATTCGCCGTGGCGTGATGCGTTTTATTTCCACGAGGACGGCTCGTACGACTGCTGGTGGGGCGTGGGCAATATGCCCGCCATCAATGAGAGCTCCGAACTGGTACGCGAGCGGCTCCTGGGCAAGGATGGCGTGATCCGAAAATGGCTACGTGCCGGCGCTCATGGCTGGCGCCTAGACGTGGCCGACGAGCTTTCGGACGATTTCCTGACCGAGATCAAGAAGGCCGTGCTCGCCGAGAAGCCCGACGCGCTGCTGCTCGGCGAGGTATGGGAAGACGCCTCCAACAAGATCAGCTACGGCCATCTGCGTCGCTATCTGCAAGGCTCCGAGCTCGACTCGGCCATGGATTACCCCTTCCGCGACATGGTCATCGGCTTTTTGATGGGCTACAAAAACGCCTACCAGGCAGCCGAGGATATCGAGACCCTACGCGAGAACTATCCGCGTGAGGCCCTGTCTTGCGCGCTTAATCTGCTTTCGAGCCACGACCGACCGCGCATTATCTCGGTGCTCGGCGGCGGCCCCGACGAGTCGCAGCTGCCCGAGTGCGAGCGCAGCAAATGGCGTCTGGACGAGAACGCGATGGGCCTGGCCAAGAGCCGTTTTTGGCTCGCGACGCTCATGCAGATGACGTTCCCGGGCGTGCCCTCGATCTATTATGGCGATGAGTACGGCCTGGAGGGCCTCACCGATCCGGGCAACCGCCGCACCATGCCGACCAAGGAAAACCTACACGACTTCGATACGTTTGCGATCGTCAAGAATGCCTCGGCCGTGCGCCGCGCGCTGCCGTTTATGATCGACGGTGAGATCAAGGCCTTCGCGCTCAATGACGAGGTGCTGGCCTACAACCGTACCGGTAAAGACGGCGAGTCCGCGACCGTCATCATCAACCGCAGCCTGCGCAATTCGCATCGCGTGACGATCCCGGCGCTCGGCGAATGCGCGAGTGACGTGATCAGCGGTCACGAGTGTGAGATCCATAACGGTACGGTCACGCTCGATCTGTATCCGCTGGGCTCGTCGATCATCTATCACCATGCCGAGCAGCGCCTGCAGGAGCCGCTCGATCACGGTGCGGGTGTTGTGTGCCATATCACATCGGTGCCGACCGACGACGGCAAGCCCGGTACGATCGGTGCGCCCACGCGTCGCTTTATCGACCATCTGGCCGCCATGGGCATGCGCTACTGGCAGGTTCTCCCCGTCAACCCCACGGACTTCTTCCGCTCCCCATACGCCGGTCCTTCGGCCTTTGCAGGCAATATCGACCTGCTACCCGAGAGCCACGAGGAGCTGGCCGCCGACTTTGAGACCTGGAAGGCCCGCGGCGGCGAGGATGCCGACCCGCTGTACACAGCGTTTAAACATCGCAATGCCGATTGGCTCGAGAAATACTGCGTCTATATGGCCGTCAAAAAGTACTTTGAGGGCGAGTCGCGCCACAATTGGCCGGCAGATGTCGCTCGCTACAACGAGCATCTAATCGACGACAAGCGCTTCCACAACGAGGCCGAGCTTCAGGCGTACATGCAGTACCGCTTTGACCTGGCCTGGTGCGAGCTCATGAACTACGCGCACAAGAAGGGTATCGAGGTTATCGGCGACATTCCTATGTACGTGTCCGACGATTCGGCAGACGCGTGGAGCGAACCCGAGAACTTCTGGCTGTCCGATACCGGCAAAGCAATCGAGATTTCCGGCGCGCCGCCCGACAACTTTGCGCCCGAGGGTCAGGTATGGGGCAACCCGACGTTCCGCTGGGACCACATGAAGCAGAACGGCTATAGCTGGTGGATGGATCGCCTGCGCCGCGCGTTCTCGCTCTACGACCGCGTGCGTCTGGATCACTTTCTGGGGTTCCACAGCTACTTTAGCATCCCCGCCGGCAAGGCCTGCGCCGACGGTCGCTGGCTGGCGGGACCGGGCAAAGACCTGTTCCAGACTGCCTACGACGAGCTGGGTCCGCTCAACTTTATCGCCGAGGACCTGGGCTATTTGACGCCCGGTGTTCGCGCCATGGCTTCGACCTGCGGTTTCCCCGGCATGGACGTGCTGGAGTTTAGCGATTACGACGTCCGTTGCGGCGTGCACCCCACGCCAGGAAAGATCCTGTACACCTCAACGCACGATACGTCGACGCTGGCCGGCTGGTGTACGCGTTCCTTTGCGGGCGGCGATGAACCGAGCGGTGTTGAGGTGGCGGCCAAGCTGATGAGCGACGCGCTGGCAAGCGACGCTCCCCTGGTGATGATGCCGCTGCAGGATGTCCTGGGGCTTGGCGACGACGCGCGCATGAACGTTCCGGGCGTGGCCACGGGCAACTGGACCTGGCAGGCTAACGAGGCGAACATTGCAGCCGCCGAGGGCAAAACCGCACAGCTCCTGCGCAACAACCATAGATTCTGGGGCAAAGCGTGATAAAACCCCCGATATAGGGTACAGTTACAGACGTTTGAATTTTTGCGGGCAGAGTAATCTGCCCGCTTTGTGCTGAAAAGGAAGTATTATGGCGCGCTACGATTACAAGTGCTCGAGCTGCGGCAACGTGTTTGAGGTTGAGCATCCCATGTCCGAGACTCCCGAGGTCGTGTGCCCCAGCTGCGGTGCCCCGGCGGCCAAGACGTTCTCGGCCAGCGGCATTAAGTTCGACGGCAGCGGTTTCTACAACACCGACCAGCGCAGTGGCGGCTCCAGCACCAGCGCCACCAGCGGCTGTTGCGCCAACTGCCCGCATAGCCACTAGAAACAACGCGGCCCCGCGATCAACACCGATCGCGGGGCTAATTCTTTGCGCTAAGGGTAGCTAATTTGGGCCCGTATTACTTGTGGACTAGCCTGGCGCAGAAGTGGCCGTCGTAGGAGTCGGCGTTTACTGGCACGCTTTGGAAGAGGCCTCGATCGTTCTGGCGTACGGATACGAGCTTCTTGGCCTGATCGAACTCGGGGAGTTGCAGAATCTGTGCCTCGGTAAGCGGCGCCACGCTAAAGCCGGCACCCTCGGGAGAAGCAAGGAACGCGTCCACCACCTGTGTGTTCTCCTCGTCGAAGACCGAGCACGTCGCATAGATGAGCTCGCCGCCGGCAGCCACGCGCGCGGCAGCTTCCTTGAGCATCGTCAGTTGCAGTTTGGGCAGCTCAACCGTCACGTCCTTTTCGGTCAGTCGCCAAGGGATCTCGGGATGACGGCGCATGGTGCCGGTGCCCGAGCACGGCGCATCGATAAAGACCGTGTCGAACTTAACCGGCTCGCCAAGCATGGCATCAAACGATGTGAGCACCTCATCAAGCTCGCAGGCATCACCCGAAACCGTACGAATGCCCTGAATACCGGCCTTATGCAGGCGAGCGAGATTCAGATCACACTTGCGATCATGCAGATCGAGCGCCGTATGCTGACGCTCATAGCCCGCACGCTTGGCCTGGCAGATCATCACATAGGTCTTGGTGCCGCGACCGGCACCAATCTCAAGGCAGCTTCCAGGGCGCGTGGCAGCCGTGGCGATGAGCTGGGCGTTAAGATCCGAGGCCACGGCAGCAGCGCGTTCAAATACGCCAGACGCAACCGTAACCTGAGCATCGACAGGCGCATGACAACCCGGGAACACTGGTGCCACAAGCTGGGAGATAAACGGATCGGGCTTGTTCGCAAAGGCGTTCTCATGCAGGGCCAGAGGCGCGGGGGCCAGATTGCCAGCAAAGTTGAGCGCACCCTCTGGGGTATCGAACGAGGCCATAATACGAGCGCAAAGCCAACGCGGCAGACCCATCAGGCGCGACAGACGAACCAAGCGTCGCTCAGACTCATCTACATCGGACGCCGTGGCAAAGTCCTCAACATTGTCCGCTACCTTATGCAGTACAGCATTGGCCAAACCGGCGGCAGACTTAGCACCGCAGCGAACCAGCTCAACACCCTGACTTACTGCAACGCGGCCAGGCGTATGCAGATAGAGCATCTCGAAGGCCGAGATACGAAGTGCCATGCGAACACGCGGCGCAACCTTTTTAGGCTTATCAAGAAACTGATCAAGCAGTTCGTCCAAAATACCTTGCGTGGCGGCAACACCCAGCGCCAAGCGGGCGGCAAAAGCGGAATCGCGCTGGTCAATAGCCTTGGCCGATGCGCGAGAGGACAGCACGTCACGCGCATACATGCCGCGGCGATCGGCCTCCATTAGCACATCGAGCGCAAGTTTGCGCGCGGGAGAAAGCTTGCTCATGACAAAACACCCCAGATAAGATCGGCGCCTTGCAGCCCAGCAGCCCAAGCAGAAGCGGCCATGGCACGCTTGCCAGCGGGCTTAACCTCGAGCAGTTCAACCGCACCATCGGAAAGACCAAGGTAAACACGCTTGGCCTTAATGAGAACCTGACCCTCGCCAAGCGACACATCAGCTGGCGCAGCATCGAGCACGCGAACCGACTTGCCGGCAATCACGCAACGAGCGGGAGCGGTGTCGGACGAGGCAAGCACATGACGCACGCAATCAAGCGCCGCCATGTGCGGATCCAGACGCATCTCCTGCTTGGAAATCTTGGCAGCATGCGTGACGAGAGATTCATCCTGCTCGGTCCACACGGCGGTGCCGTCGGCAAGGGAAGGAAGCGTATCGGCAAGCAGTTTGCCGCCCAGCTCGCCAAGCTCCATAGTCAGTGCCTCAGCATGCTTACCGGCAACCGACGTGGAAGCCTGAGCACAATAAGCACCAGTATCCACGCCATGCCCGATGCGCATGATAGAAACGCCAGCAACCTCATCACCAGCAAGAATGGCACGCTGAATAGGAGCAGCCCCCCGCCAACGAGGCAGCAAGGACGCATGAACATTCACAATGCCGAGCGGCGCCATGTGAAGAACCTCATCGGGCAAAATGCAACCATAAGCAGCCACACAGAAAATATCGGCATCCGCAGCTTGGAGCGCCTCAACAACCTCGGCCGTCATACGATTTGTCTCAACAACCGGCAACCCCAGCTCAAGCGCCTTGGCCTTAACAGGAGAAGGCTCAAGCTTCTTACCACGCCCACGAACAGCATCAGGACGAGTAATAACAAGCGCGATCTCATTCCCAGCCTCAACAAGCGAAACCAGCGAAGGCACAGCAAAATCAGGCGTACCCATAAACACAATACGCATAAAAGTTAGTCTCCTCTCAATAACGAGCCGAGACGGCTACAAAAGAAGCGCTCCAGGACGCGAACGCACCCAGCCGCAAGAACAATTCAACAAAGACAAATATACCCAAAAACAAAGAAAGGGCCGCATAAAAGCAGCCCTCCCAACAAAGCCCCTATCAGCGAAGACGCCCCTCCCTGGCCAACGGCACCCGGGCAAACCGGGCCAGAACAACGCAGTCCCCGGTGCTGAGCGCCCACATATCGTCCCGCGCGCAGTTTCGCAGCAAAGCGAGAATGTTTGAGCACGGGATGATATGTGGGCGCTCAGCACCGGGAACGGTGGGACCTACTCCGTCTCGCCCGGTCGAGCGCCGCGGGCCAGGGCGTCCTGGTACTCCTTGACGGCCTTGATCCTCTGCATGGGCTTGAGTCGCTCAAACATGGTATTGCCGTGCAGATGATCGATCTCGTGCTGCAGGCACACGCAGAACAGGTCGCCCGAGGCCTCGTAGCGAATCAGGTTGGCATCCAGGTCGTACGCCTCGACGACGACATGGTCGGGACGCTCGATCTCGCAGCTAATACCAGGAATGGAAAGGCAGCCCTCGCTAAACGGCACCAGATGGTCGCTCTGCTCCACGATCACGGGATTAATGAGCACGTACGGATCGTAGTCGCTCTTGTCGCTGTAGTCGCAGTCGATGGTGACCAGCTGAATGAGCTCGCCGATCTGCGGGGCAGCCAGGCCGCAGCCGCCGTTCTCGAACATCATCTTCTTCATCTTCTCGGCAAGTGCCTCGATCGCCGGGGTGATCTCCTCGATGACGGCGCACTCCTGGCGCAGACGAGGGTCAGGCGACAGTACGATTCCGTTGGCTTCCATGGCCATCCTTTCGGGTTGTTACATCAAATCATAGGCGTCGACGTCAACGCTCACGCTCACGCCGCGCACGGAGCCCACCTCTTTGAGGCAGGCGTCGATATCATCAGAGACATGGTACCCCACGGGCGACTTCACAAGCAGATGGAAGCGGTAACGGTCCTTGGCTCTCTCGATTACACACGAAGCCGGGCCCAGCACCTGCGGCACGGCACTCCCCGCCCGCAAAAAGTCGGGCGCGGCGGCATGCCAGCGGCGCTTAAGAAGCTTTGCGATACGTCCGATGTAGTTCTGCGCGTCGTCTCGGTTCGCCGACCACACCAAGATGTTGACCAGGCGAACAAACGGCGGGTACAGCGCGTCGCGGCGCTGATCCAGGTCGTAGTCGGTAAAGATCGAACGATCGTGCTCAGCGACGGCGCGAATGACCGGATCCTCGGGCAGGTAGGTCTGGATGATAACCTCGCCGGGGCGATCGCCGCGGCCGGCACGGCCTGCAACCTGCTCCAGCAGATCGTAGGCGCGCTCCCCCGCTCTAAAATCGGGCAGCTTTAGCGCAAAGTCGGCATTGACCACGCCCACCAGCGTGACCTCGGGAAAGTCAAGGCCCTTTGCAATCATCTGGGTGCCCAGCAGCACCGCGCAATCGGCGGCATCGAACTGCTCGAGCAGCTTTTTGTGCGCGTCCTTGCCGCGCGTGGAATCGGCATCCATGCGAATGATGGCGACGTCGTCGGGCAGCATCTGGTGCAGTGCGTCCTCGATCTGCTGAGTGCCCAGGCCCATTTTTGCCAGGTAGCGACTGCCACATTTGGGGCAACGGCTCGTGGCCGCCGGATAGGGCTGCACGCGCCAAGACGAACCGCAGGTGTGACATTGCAGCGTGTGCGTGCGCTCGTGATACGTAAGCGCGGTGGAGCAGTGGTTGCAGGTTGGTACGCAGCCGCATTCGCGGCACATCAAAAACGGAGCAAAGCCACGGCGGTTATGCAGCAGCACGGCCTTCTCGCGGCGCTCGACCACGCGCTCCAAGCCCTCCATCAAGGGTTTTGAGAACATGGAGCGGCTGCCGTGAGAAAACTCACGGCGCAGGTCGGCAATGCGGACCGTGGGCAGCACGGCGTGTCCCGGGCGCTCGGGCATCTCGACACGCGTCCAGGTGGCACCGTTATACGTTCCACGGCGGCAGCGGTCGAGGGCCTCGGCAGAAGGCGTGGCGGAGCCCAACACGAGTGGGCAGCGGTAGCGCCGCGCCATCTCGGCCGCCACCTCGCGCGCGTGGTAGCGCGGACTGGAGCCCTGCTTGTAACTGGTCTCGTGTTCCTCGTCGATGATGATGAGGCCTAGATCGTCAAGCGGGCAAAAGAGCGCCGAGCGGGCGCCGACGACCACGCGGGCGGCACCGCTGGCGACCATATCCCACTGGTCCAGGCGCTCGCCGGCCGAAAGGCGCGAATGGAACACGGCGACCGTCTCGCCAAAGCGCGAACGGAAGCGGCCGACGGTCTGGACCGTCAGCGAGATCTCGGGCACCAGCACGCAGGCCGAACGGCCAGCTGAGAGCACGCGCTCGATGGCGGAGAGGTAGACCTCGGTTTTGCCGGATCCAGTGACGCCATTGACTAGGACCACGTCGCCGTGAGCGTTAAGGCGTGCGCGCTCAATCTGCGCGAGGGCCTGTCGCTGACCGTTGGTGAGTGCCATCGGGGCCTTGCCGCTCGCCGAGGACAGCGTGGTCTGCTCGCTGCAGCCACGCCAGGCGCGGCGCTCCTCAACCACCACGACGCCGCGCTTTTCGAGCGCCTTGATGGTCGCCGACATGCTGTTGTAGAGCAGGTTGAGGTCGCGCGTCGTGACCGGTCCGCACTGAAGCGCCTCGATAAGTTGGCGCTGGCGGACCGCGGTCTTGGGTGGCGTATAGTCAAAGCCATCGGGCGTAAGCATCACCCAGCGGTTTTGGATAGGCTTGACGGCCGGGCGCTCAACCGTCCACGCCCCGTCATCGCCCTTCACGACACGTGGACTTCCGCCCGGGGGCAAGAACAGGCGCAAGCATTCGGAAAGCGTCGCGACATACTCGCGGCTCATCCAGCGCGCAATGCGGGCAGCCTCGGCGGTAAAGAGCGGCTTGCTGAGGATAGCCTCGATAGGCTTGATGCGCGAAGGGTCGAGGGCGTTGTTGCCCTGCAGGTCGCCCAGCTCGGGCGTAATGTCGACGATGTAGCCTGCGGCGGCACGGTTGCCAAAATGAACTAGGACGGTGGAGCCGATCTGGGCATCGTTGGCAAGGGACTGCGGGATGCCGTAGGCGAATGGCTCGGAGAGCGCACGGGTGGGAATGTCGAGGACCACGCTCGCATAGGCGGCGATGGGTTCGGGTGCAGGCTCGGGCTTCACCGGAGTCTCCTCCGGTTCCGGCGAACCAAACAGCGACAGTTGTTGAGCCATACACCACCTCTAACGAACGGACCTGAAAGGGGTGGGACAAAATAATCAGTAGAGTTTGTCCCATGGCCGATACGAGTGTCGAGCTCGTTGCGTCACTCGAACATGGGACAAACACTACTGATTATTTTGACCCAGCAACCCACTCATCGGTACAGAAACAAGAGCCCCGCTCGAGGGAACGGGGCTCGGATACATGCGTTTGCGCGTCTACTACAGCGCCATCGTGCGGGCGCGGTCGATGCGCGCCAGGCAGTCGTCGCGGCCGACGAGCGCCATGGTCTCGCCCAGCGGAGGGCTCACCATGTTGCCGCAGACGGCGACGCGCACGGCCTGGAACACCACGCGCTTCTTGAGGTCCATCTGCTCGGGCAGCGGCTCAAGCGCGGCGTCGATGGCCTCGGCAGTCCACTCGTCCACGCCCTCGAGCGCGGCCTTGGCGGCGTCCAGAATGGCGCCCATGCCTTCCTTGGCCAGGCCCTTGTTAACGGATTTCTCGTCATACTCGAGCGTCTCAGCCGTAGCAAAGATGGGAGCGGCGACGGTCACGGCGTCGGCCGGCATCTTGGTGCGCGGCTTGACGATGGCGGCAAGCGCATCAATCCAGTCCTCGCCGTACTCGACGTTACCCTCGATGAGGCCTGCCTCGTGCAGTTCGGGGACCATGATCTCGTCGGCAAACTGGGCATCCGACAAGCCGTTGATGTACTCGGCGTTGACCCAGTCGAGTTTCTTGGGGTCGAAGGTCGCCGGGTTCTTGGAGATGCGATCGAGCGAGAACTTGCTGGCCAGGACATCGCGCGGGATGATCGTGGTCTCGCCGTCGAGCGACCAGCCGAGCAGCGCCAGATAGTTGACGAAGGCGTCGGACAGGTAACCGGCGTCGCGGTACTCCTCCACCGAGGTGGCGCCGTGGCGCTTGGAGAGCTTCTTGCCGTCGGCACCCAGGATCATGGAGATGTGGGCGAACGTAGGCACGGGCGCGCCGAGGGCCTCGTAGACCATGACCTGACGCGGGGTGTTGGACAGGTGGTCGTCGCCGCGGATGACATGGGTAATCTTCATCATGGCGTCGTCGACGACGGTCGCGAAGTTGTACGTGGGCGTGCCATCGGAGCGGAAGATGACAAAGTCGTCGAGCTCCTTGGCGTCGAAGGTCACCTCACCGTGAACGGCGTCGTGGATGACGACATCGCCGCGGTCCTCGGGCACCTTGATGCGCAGGACGTAGGACTCGCCGGCCTCGATGCGGCGGCGGGCCTCCTCGGGATCAAGATCGCGGCAACGACGCTGATAGCCCTGGAAGGGGTCCTTGCGCTCCTGCGCGGCCTTGCGGTCGGCGTCGAGCTGCTCCTTGGTGCAGAAGCAGGGATAGGCCTTGCCCTCGTCCCAAAGTTTCTGGGCGGACTGCTTGTACAGGTCCAGGCGCTCGGTCTGGGCGTAGGGGCCAAAGTCGCCGCCCACCTCGGGACCCTCGTCCCAGTCCAGGCCCAGCCAACGCATGGCGCGCAGGATGATCTGCGTGTTCTCGTCGGTGGAGCGGGTGGGATCGGTGTCGTCGATGCGCAGGATGAACGTGCCGCCGTTAGCACGGGCGAAAGCCCAGTTATAGATAGCGGTGCGGGCGCCGCCGATGTGCAGCTTGCCCGTCGGTGAGGGTGCAAAGCGGACGCGAACGTCTGATGCCATGGAAATCTCCTCGATTGCAGGATGGATGTCTAACCGCACCAGTATAAAGCATCAAAGCAACCTCCGCACAAAGGGCACCGACCTAGTCATTGGGGACAGACTTAAATGACCATTCGTTGGGGACGTTCTTCGAAGCTAACTGAACAGGAGTGTCCCAAACTGCCGTCACTTGGGGACGTTCCTAAACTGCCGGCAGAGACGATATGAGCAGGACATAAAAACATTGAGAGCCCCTGCTGCAT
>UQHR01000020.1 GCA_900540905.1 uncultured Collinsella sp.
CCATCCTCGCAGTATCCGGTTCTCAAGGTGCACGCCTGCGCGGCTGATCCGGTTCGACCGGGCCGCGCGGCAAGGAGATATATTGCCAGACCGGAGGGGCCCCGTGGGCGGGAATCGCGCACTCCATATTTTGTTCACAAATGAATAGATGCCTCAGTCGCGTCACTGAGGTTAAAACTGAAGCATTGGCTTCTGATATTGGCGATGACCAGCTGTTTTATGAGTATTGAGACATCGGTCATCTCTGGAGCGCTACTTTACTCCAAAGGCATCAGCTATTTGTTTCCCATCGGTAAAAGGCGGGTTTTGTTCGCCAAGCGTTCTTATATATAGATAGATACGGGTTCGAACCCGTGCACCGGCAACAAAAAAGACGGCCAACCGAAGTTGACCGTCTCAACAATCTTTGGGTGGGCCGTCAGGGGTTCGAACCCTGGACCTTGGGATTAAAAGTCCCCTGCTCTGCCAGCTGAGCTAACGGCCCGCGGGTGGCATTGTACCACGGTCTGGGACTATTCCCAACTCCATTGGCCGTTCTGGAAAATCACAACTTCACGTCCATCAGGCGTAATGCCCGTAATATCGATGTCGTCCGTGCCGATCATAAAATCGACGTGCGTGCTCGAGACGTTAACACCATGCTCCAGGAGCTCCTCCTTGGACATGTCGTACCCACCCTCGATGCATTCGGGGAAACCGACACCTAGCGCGAGATGGCAGCTAGCGTTCTCGTCATAGAGCGTATCGTAGAACAGAACACCACTTTCGCGGATCGGCGTGTCCTTGGAAATGAGCGCGACCTCTCCCAGGTGAGCAGCGCCCTCGTCCGTATCGATGATACTTGCAAGCGTTGCCTTGCCCACGCGGGCGTCGTAGTCCACCACGCGGCCGCCCTCGAACTTAATCCAAAAATCGTCGACCTTATTGCCGTGGTGGATGAGCGGCATGGCCGAGTACACGATACCGTCGGCGCGCATGCGATCGGGCGAAGTGAAGACTTCCTCGGTGGGAATGTTGGGGAAGAAGGGGTGCCCATCGGGCGTCTTGCCCTTGCCGCCGGCCCACTCGTGACCCTTCGTCATGCCAATCATCAGATCGGTTCCATTTGCCGCGGTGTAATGCAGGCAGTCGAAACGATTGTCGTTCAGGAAACGCAGGTTCTTTTCGAATGCGGCGTCGTGGAGCTCCCAGTCGCTCTCTGGGTCCTGGCCATCGGCGCGAGCGGTGTGCAGAATCGCATTCCACAGCTTATAGATTGCAACCTCATCGGCGTCTCCCGGGAACACCTCGCGCGCCCAAGCCACGACCGGAGCGCCGGCGATGCACCACGGATTGATGTTGTAATCCAGTCCACGGCGGAAAACTTTGCACTGCGTGTTCTTTGCCTTAGAAGCTGCAGCGGGCTTAGCGGGATCGATGCCCTTAAGGGCGGCGGGGTCCGCACCCTCGATAAAGATAAAGCAGGCACCGTCCTGGGCCAGGGAATCCAGCTGCAGGCGCTTCCACTCGGGCGTCTGCTCAAAATAGCTTTTCTCGACATGCTCGTACGTGAGCCTCGTCACGGCATCATCGGCCCAGATGACCGTCACGTGGCCGGCGCCGGCAGCATAGGCCTCCGCGACCACCACGCGCGCAAACGGCGCGCACTCAACCGGAGACTGAACGACGACTTCCTGGCCGGGCTTAACGTTTACGCCCTTGCGGACAACCAGGCGCGCATAGTTTTTAATCTTGGGCTCCAGGGACTTCATACCCTCCAGGGCCTCTTCGACCGTCAGGGCAGCTCGAATCATGTGCCACTCCATCTATCTATAGAACAGTAAAAGGGCGCGCCGCAAAAACGACGCGCCTTATATCTTAGCGATAAGTATGTATGCAAACGCTACTTCTTCTTGGAGTCCTTCTTGTCCTCCTCGGCAGCTGCGCGCTCGATAAGAGCGTTGAGCTTGTTCTCGGACATGCCCTCGGCCTGCGCGCGGTACATGTTGCGCAAGGGACGAATACGAGCGAAGTCGTAGATAAAGTCACCTAGGATGATGACATAGGACAAAACGATGCCGACCATCTGGACAGGGCTGGACACCATGCCAGCGGGAGCGAAGTACAGCGAGGCCCAAATTGCCACGACGAGCACCATGCCAATGGCGAGCACAATCCACCAGATGCGACGGCGCTTGGTGTAGTCCTCGTCCTGCTTGAGGAGGATATTCGACACCGTATAGATGCGGTCCTCCTTGGCGCGCTGCTTAGCCTTGCGGGCGCGCTTCTCCTCTTTAGAGAGGCCCTCGAGGTTCTCGCCCTTCTCGAGCTCTTTGCGGCGTGCCTTAGACGAAGCCGGCACGACGCGAACGGAGCTCGCTGCTTGGCGGGCGGGCTTAGCAGATGCGGCAGACTTGCGCGCAACCCCGGTAACTTCGTGGGATTGCGTGCGCTTGTTCGTGGCGCTACGGGTACTCACTTATGCGTTCTCCTTCATGCTTGTGAACTGGGAGCCCGTGATGATCTGGAAGGCCTCGCGATAGCGCTCGGACGTGCCATCGATGACCTCGGCGGGCAGGTGCGGGGTCTCCCCCGTCATATCCCAGTTGGCCTTGAGCCAATTGCGGACGAATTGCTTGTCGTAGCTAGGCTGGATCTTGCCCTCCTCGTAGCTGGCAGCAGGCCAGAAACGGCTGGAGTCGGGCGTGAGGCACTCGTCGATCAGCGTGACCTTGCCATCGATGACACCAAACTCGAACTTGGTGTCGGCAATGATGATGCCACGGGTCGCGGCGTACTCGGCAGCGGCCTTGTAGATCTTGAGGGAAAGGTCACGAATCTGCGTGGCGATGTCCTCGCCCACGATCTCGCAGCAACGCTCGAACGAGATGTTCTCGTCGTGGTCACCGATCTCGGCCTTCGTGGACGGCGTGAACAACGGCTCGGGAAGCTTGGAAGCCTCGGTCAGGCCCTCAGGCAGCTGGATGCCGCAGACGGTGCCGTTCTCGTCGTAGGTCTTCTTGCCCGAACCGGTCAGATAGCCGCGGACGATGCACTCGATAGGAATCGTCTGGGCCTTCTTAACCAGCATGGCGCGGCCAGCGAGGTAGTCACGATACTCAGCAAACTCCTCGGGGAAATCCGCCGGGTCGATGGAAACGAGATGGTTGGGGACGATGTCGGCAAACTTATCGAACCAGAATGCCGAGATGCGATTGAGCACCTCTCCCTTAAACGGAATCTCGTCGGGAAGAATGAAGTCGAACGCAGAAATGCGGTCGGTGGCGACCATCAGCAGGTTTTCACCGGCATCGTAAATATCACGAACCTTGCCACGGGAATCCGGACGACGCTCCATCGTTGTCACGTGAGTCACTCCTTACCTAAATACGACAGAAATGCGGGTTCTTTCCCGCATGTTTTCGCAAACTCGGAGCGGCAGGGACGCGGCCCCTCCTTCACCGAATAGCGAAAAGCTAGTGCTCCATTGTAGTAGATGCCGCGTCCGCCGTGTGCTCGCGGGGCAGATGAATTGTAAAAGTCGTACCCTTTCCAAGCTCCGACTCCACGGATATGTAGCCATGGTGACGCTCGACGATCTGCTTGGTCACGGCGAGGCCGACGCCCAGGCCGCCAGCTTCGCGGGCGCGGCTGGCATCGGCGCGCCAAAACCGCCCGAAAATGCGCGACAGATCGTCCTTGGCAATACCGATACCGGTATCAGAAACGGCAATGCTGACGTGCCTGCGGTCACTGAGCACCGACACCACGACCCAACCGCCCTCGGGGGTGTAGCGCATGGCGTTGCTCATGAGGTTGATAACACATTGCGTGATCATGTCGGGATCGGCCTCGACGACATCGTCGTGCCCTTGGGTTTCATCTGCAAAGCGAAGACGAAGGTCACGGTCGGCAAACAGACGCTCCTGGCCGTTCACAATCGATCGCACGAACGGAACCATGTCCACCGGTTCTAGATTGAGCGGAGCCGTGCTGTTTTCCATACGCGATAGGTCGAGCATCTGCTGCACCAGACGAGCCAGGCGACGCGTCTCGGAAGCAACGGTCTCCAAATGCTCATCGTCGGTGGGATACACACCGTCTTGCATGGCCTCGACCGTTGCCAGCATGGCCATGAGCGGCGTGCGCAGCTCGTGGGCAACATCAGAGGTCAGGCGCTTTTCGTGCTTCATATCCTTTTCGAGTGAGGTGGCCATCTCGTCGAAGGTCTCTCCCAGCTGATCGATCTCGTCATCGCCGCGCAGCCCCGTGCGAGCCGACAGGTCGCCGTCACGGATTTGCTTTGCGGTACTGGTGATGCGATGAATCGGTTTGGTGAGCATGCGCGACACGAGCGATCCGATAACGACCGAAATGCAGATTGCAACAACCGCGGCGAGGGCCATGGCGTTAAAGGTCTTCTCCCTAAACGCAGAGTCCGCCTTGGTGAGCAGAGCGTCGGAGCCGATGGCCCACAGCCTTACCTGTCCGACATGCTCGCCGGAAGACGTTACAATCTCGACGTTAGCAACGCTATCGGAGTCGGTTGGAGCAGACGAGACAGGGCTATGCGATGCCCTCTTGCCGCTCGTGTCGTCGGTCGTAGCCTGGTTTTCGCGTACATCGGCGGTGGCGCTTGCCGAGGGCCAGGAATCGTCATAAACGATCACACCCTTTTTATTGACGACCTGCATGCCCAGATCGTCGGAAACTAAACTCGACGTTGCGACCGTGCGCAGTTCTCCCGCGGTCCAAGAGCCGTTTTCCTCATATGAGGTCGCCAACTTCTCGGCAGCGGAGTTTGCGATTTCGACGATATTGGAGCGTGTGTAATCCGAAAAGACCGTGCCCCACACAACAGAGACAACGCCCACCAGCACCAATACCGTCATGAGCGATGTCAGAGCAAAAGCAAGTGCCATGCGCGAGGGATAGCTCATCGTTGGCCGTGAATCGGAACGAGGCGTGTTCCAACTAGCCTTGGAACCCGCCTCGCTCTCCTGCTTGTGCTTTTGTCCGATTTCAAAGCGCGCAGGTGTCATATGTGATTTCCCTATTTCTCGTCCGACTTATCGGTCTTGGCCGGAGCCTCGAAGCGATAGCCGACACCATGGACGGTGTAGAGCCACTTGGGCTTCTTGGGATCATCGCCCAGCTTGGCGCGAAGATTCTTCACGTGGCTATCGATGGTGCGCTCATAGCCCTCAAAGTCATACCCGAGCACTTTCTCGACCAGCTCCATGCGGTTATACACACGGCCGGGATGGCGGGCAAGCGTGGTGAGCAGCTTAAACTCGGAAGCCGTCAGATCGACTTCCTTGCCCTCGACCAAGATCTTGTGGCCCGAGATATCGATGACCAGATCGCCGAAGTCGAGTACCTCGACGGCGGGCTCGTCGGCCTGATGGGCACGGCGGAACAGAGCGCGAACGCGGGCGACGAGCTCGCGCGGCGAGAACGGCTTAATCAGATAGTCGTCGGCGCCGAGCTCAAGACCGATAATACGGTCCTCGATCTCGCCCTTAGCCGTCAGCATGATGATGGGGACATCCGAGGTATCGCGAATGGTGCGGCAAACGCGCTCGCCGGGAATCTTGGGGAGCATAAGGTCGAGCACGACCAGGTCGAACTGATGCTTCTCGAACTCCTCGATCGCGGACTGGCCGTCGCCGACGCCCACAACCCAGTAGCCTTCGCGCTCGAGATAGGCAGCGACGGCGTCACGGATTGCCTTCTCATCCTCGACCAGCAGAATCTTTTTTGCATCTGAAGCCATAACACGGCCCCCCTGTCTCAATTAGCTAAGAACAAGCCCATTTTAACGCACCTGAGCCCGCCGGATGCCGCTATGACGCGGCAGCTCGGCAGGCGGTACTCACAATTACAACGCGTTTATTCCCCTGTTGGCGCCTTTTTAACCCCTCTAAGCTTAAAGAGAGAATAGGCGTGCAGTGACCGTCTCTGGTATACCCTGGCTGTTGCGCACCGTGGCGTACGTAAGGAATGAGTCCGATTTTCCCGCCGTAGCTGGATAATCGCCATACTCCAAAGCGCGGTCGGGCGACAGCAGCGAGCCATAGGTCTTGGCAGAGGTGTCGATCAGGAAATGCGACGCCTGTACCTTAACAAGGTATTTATTCTTCTTGCCAGCCGCACATGCGAGCGGCTCGCGTGACAGAAAGAGGTACGGCCCTCCCTCATTACCGATATACGTGCCCATATTGCCCAGGCTGCCCACGCCGCTATAGGCCGCCTCGATAGAAAACACGAAGGTATCGCCCATATACACGGCCTCGAAAGGCGAAACTGACGAAGGGAGGACCAGCTGGGCACGCTTGGTGTTGTTGCCGTCGGTCAGATCGATTGCCGTAATGCCGTAGTAGACGCCCTCGTCGTTGCGGACACGCGGCGAGATGGTCAAAATGCCGTCGCTCGCGCGCGGGGCCGATGCAAAGCGGCCCGTCGATTTCCAAATTGCCTCGGCCTTGGATTCATCAAGCGAGCGACGATAGCAAAACGAATCACTACTCGTTTTATTACCGCCTGCCGAAGGCATTTTATACCAGATGACTGATGACCCGAACGCCGTAAACAGGGGCGGATCATAGTCCTTGCCACCTCGATCGAGCTCAACCACATCGCCAGAGAGCGAAGCGCCCGACAGATTTTGAGCGTAGAGCTTCCACGATGAATTGGCAAAGTTCATCTCAACCCACGCGAATACGCCGTCGCCGGCGCGGACATCGTAGAATGCATATCCCGTGCCCTCGACAGGATCCTCGATTAATGTGGTAAGCGAGCCATCGCCCAGGTTGAGCACACCGAGCGTGTTGGCGTGCAATGCCGATGCGGGCGCCATCATCGCCGCGGCGTAATCGCCGTCGCAGTAGTACAGCAGCGTACCCAGAGGCAGCGTCCACGACGCCGCCGGCTCAAGATCGATGTCGACAGCCTCATACTCATCCGTAATCGAGATAATTTTGGAATCGTCCTTGATAACCTGCGGCTCGCCGGCGGCATCATCGCTGGTACCCGTTTTTTTCGAGCATCCGGCAAGCACCGTGGCAGCGCCCGCGGCAGCCCCACCGAGTACAAAGCCGCGACGCGATATTCCGTTCTTGATGTGATCGGCGATACCCATTAGGCGATCTCGGCGCGAGCGGCCTCGATGGCGCGCGTAAGCTGGTCGGCGCAGGAGGTCTTTTTCATACCGCAGGTATTACCGGCGAGAACCTCGATTACGCGATCGGCAGGAGCGCCCTCGACCAGCTTGGAGATTGCCTTGAGATTGCCGTCGCAGCCACCGGTAAACTCAACGCCTATCACCTTGTTGCCGTCATCGGAAAGGTCAAGGTGAATATTGCGAGCACACACGCCCTGAGGCTTGTAATCAAACGAAATCATGCGATCCCCTCTCAGAATGTTATTCGAGACGACTATTATCCCCGTCTTTCCCTAAATGCAACGAGGCGCTTTGCCGGCAACACACATTACCAGCAAAGCGCCCTAAAAAGCTAACGTTATGCCCGAACCTACTCGAAGCTCAGCTGCTCCAGACGATCAAAGACCGTGTCGATACGGGTGAGGAAGTCCCATGGATCAAAGATCTCGTCGAGCTTCTCCTGGCTGACGGTGCAGCGCGGATCGGCCTCGAGACGCTCCTTAAAGGTGGGGCCGGAGACACAATCCTGTACCTCGTGCCAGGTTGCCATGGCGTTCTCCTGCACAATGGCGTACGCGTCCTCGCGGGTGATGCCCGTATCGACGAGGGCAAGCAGCACCTTGGAGGAGAAGATGAGGCCGCGGGTCTTATTGAGGTTGGCCATCATGCGGGCAGGGTACAGCTGCAGGCCGTCGATAACGCGGATGAGGCACTGGAACATGTGGTCGAGTGCGATGAAGCTATCGGCCTGGGCGACACGCTCGGCAGAGGAGTGCGAAATGTCACGCTCGTGCCACAGGGCGACGTTATCGAAGGCGACCTGGGCGTTGGACTTCACGACGCGCGACAGACCGCAGACCTTCTCCATGGTGATGGGATTGCGCTTGTGCGGCATGGCTGAGCTGCCCTTTTGACCCTTACGGAACGGTTCCTCGGCCTCGAGTGTATCGGTCTTCTGCAGATTGCGAACCTCGGTAGCGATGCGCTCACAGGTGGCCGCGGTGGTGGCAAGAACGCCGGCGAGGTAGGCGTGATGATCGCGGCTAATAACCTGCGTGGACAGCGGGTCGTGAACCAGGCCCAGGTGCTCGCAGACATATTCCTCGACAAACGGCTCGATGGAGCTGTACGTGCCGACAGCGCCCGAGATGGCACCAAAGGCAACGTTCTTGCGAGCATCCTCAAGACGGTCCAGATCGCGCTTGAGCTCCCAGGCCCAAGAGCCAAACTTCATGCCGAAGGTCATCGGCTCGGCGTGGATGCCATGAGTGCGGCCGGCACAGAGCGTGTTGCGCTCCTCAAAGGCGCGACGCTTGCAGATCTCGCCGAGTTTTTTGACGTCCTCGATGATCAGGTCGCAGGCCTGGGTGAGCTGGTAGCACAGGGCCGTGTCGCCCAGATCGGAGCTGGTCATGCCATAGTGAACCCAGCGGCTGGGCTTGGGGTCGTCCTCGGGAACATCGGCATCGATGTATTCCTTCATGTTGGTCAGGAAGGCAATGACGTCGTGGCGCGTGACTTCCTCGATCTCATCGACCTTCGCCTTCTCAAAGTTGGCATGGTCGCGGATCCACTGGGCCTCGTCTTTGGAAATACCGATCTTGCCGAGCTCCGCCTGGGCCTCGCAGGCCAGAACCTCGATTTCCTGCCAAATGGCGTACTTGTTCTCGAGGGAGAAGATGTGTCCCATCTCCGGGCGGGTATAGCGATCGATCATAGCGGCTCCTTTTTGGTTATTGGCACGTTGGTCGTAACCCAACCATTGTACCGTGCGCAGGTGCAAGTATGGGCAGTAGGCATTAACCTAACATTTTGGAATTGGAGCGACCATGAGGACGTCTGCGCATTTGCTTCGCAAATACGCACCGGCTGCGGTCGGCAGACCCGGTCCGCGCACACGCACGGGCACAGCGGGTTGGACCCGACGTTCCCGAGGTCCCCCGTACTCGATGGAGCGGGCAACGGGACATCCGCGTATTTGCTTCGCAAATACGCACCGGCTTCAGGCGCCCGTCGGCGCCTTCGCCTGCTCGCTACAAACGCTTCGCGTTTGCTTAACGCTCGCACCCTGGCGGGTTCGAGTCCCGGCGCTTGGTAGTAAAAAGCACGGCAACGTAACGCTGCCGTGCTTGTGCTTTTTACTGGAGCGGGCAACGGGACTCGAACCCGCGAGTGTCAGCTTGGGAAGCTGATGCCTTACCACTTGGCGATGCCCGCATATGTGGGGGATAGTATAACGCGGTTGTCTTGTTCGATACAAGGGTGGCGATGCTTGTTTTAGCTGTGGAGATTCGTTTGAAAATCGCGTCAATTGTGGAGACGAGGACCTTTGACCTCCTGTTCTCCCTATCTTCTACCTGCACTTTTGCTTGATTGTTGTATTTGAGCTCAATTTGTCAGGAATTGGGCAAGCTTTTGGTCAGGCTCCGGTACTTACCCGCATGAACCTCGGGGGTAGCCTCATCCTACGCGTCGCAGCCTCCCCGTGCGACGCACGAGGGATAAGGAGCAGCCATGTCCAACGCACCCACGCACTCTGTCCACAGCGCAATCGCAACAGGTCCGCTGCTCCTGCTCCTCTTCCTGCTTTTCGGCTGCCTGGCACCGGGAGCCGCATTTGCCGTCGATGGCTACGACCAGCTCGGCTTCCGCACTATTAGCGATGATTGTGGACCCTTCTTCATCGGCAAGTATGAAGCTCAAGACACCTCGATTGCCTACTGCATGAACCAGGAGCGCCCCGGCCCCACCAAACCGGGCGGCCCATGGCTCAACTTTGATCAAGGCTGGGTGTGGCTCGACGACGAGTTCGCGGCAATCGTTTGTCACGGATATCCCACCACCACGTCGTTTGGCGGTTACCATCTTTCACCCGATCGCGCCCGTGCCGCCACCCAGCTTGCCGTATGGATGCTCAACGGCACTACCCATGTCGACGGCACCTACTCCTACACGACCGCTCAGGGTAAAACCAAGAGCGGACACTTTACCGCCGACAATGAAGTCGTGGCGGCTGCGCGGTGGCTCCACGACAGCGCAAAATCAGGAAGCATCAAAGCCGCTCCGCACCGCGCGCGACGCTATCTAGGGGCCGTATCGGGCGGCAGCAAACGTCAAGACATGCTCTATGTACTGCCGGCGGTCTCCGTTTCCTTCCAAAAGCAGTCTGCTAACACCGTTATTACCAGCGGAAACAATACCTATCAGTTTACCGGGGCAACATTCGATATTTTTGAGAGCGCCAGCGGCGCGCGTGTCGGCACCATCAAGATGGACAGCAACGGTCGAGCGCAAGCAACACTTCTGCCCAACACGGCATACTACCTAGTTGAAACGAAGGCGCCGGCCGGCTATGTCTCCCGCCACGATCGTATTGCCTTTACCACGGGGAATGACGGCGGGCGGGTCGCCATTGATGAACAGCCCGGCACCATCAACCTGCGTATCGTAAAACTCGATGCCGCGACGAATGCCGGCCCCCAGGTGGGATCTTCACTCGCAGGAGCAGAGTTCACGTGTGTGTCGCAATCAACCCCTGGATGGGCGCAAATCCTCACGACTGACGAAAGCGGTCGAGCCACCCTCGCCGATGTCCCCTTAGGAACCTTTACCATCTACGAATCAAAAGCCCCCGAGGGCTACCTGCCATCCAACGACAGCTGGACCTATACCGTTGGAGCCGACCAGCTCGGCGATTCAGGCGTGGTCGAGATCGAATCTCGCGTTTCCGATATCCCCATTGCGTTTAACCTTGAGATTTCCAAATTCAAGGATTACGGCAATAGCGACCAATCCGGCCTGGAGCAGCCGGCGGGTGGTGTTGTCTTTGAGGTTGTCAGCAACGGCTCTCAGCAGGTTGTTGGCACACTGACCACAAACATCTATGGCTTTGCCTCCACCAAAGATCAGCCCGAAGCATGGTTCGGCACAGGCAAGCGACCCGCCGGTGTCCACGGAGCCGTCCCATACGACCGTGCCGGCTACACGGTTCGCGAGGTTCCGGAAACCGTCCCCGAGGGTTTTAAACGTGCAGGGGAATGGACCGTTGGGGCCAATCAGATTTCCGACGGCGCCGAGCTTCAATATATCGTGGACAACCACGCTCTGTCGACGCATCTCCAGATTGTAAAACGCGATGCCCAAACAGGCGCTTCTGTTCCCCTGGCCGGATTCACCTTCCAACTCCTCGACAGCAATCACGAACCTGTCTCACAAACTTGCTGGTATCCAGCACATAACGTAATGGACACCTTTACGACTGACGCGACCGGGACCGTCACACTGCCCGAATCGCTCGTGCCGGGCACCTATTATATACGCGAAACCTCGGCCAAAGAGCCCTATCTTGTCGGCGAAGAGATCGAGGTAAACATACCCGCCGACATGAACCTAACGCCCGTTGCAGTCGCCTCGTATTATGACCACGCCGCGACCGGAAACATCAGGATCGTTAAAACCGATGCCATAGACGGCAGCAGCCTCGCGGGCGCCGTCTTTGAGATCCGTGCCTCGGGTGATATCGTGCGCCCCGACGGTAGCATTGCCGCGCTCGACGGTGAGACTGTCGCGACCGTCACGACGGATGAAACTGGAGAAGCACGCGCGGGCAACCTCCCACTGGGATCTGGCACCGCACGCTACGAGGTTGTCGAGACTCAAGCGCCGGCAGGCTTCTTGCTCGATCAGACAACCCATATTGTCGACCTTACTTATGCCGACCAGAAAACACCCGTTGTACAAGCACGGCTTAACGTATCCGACGATTACACCAAGGTTGATATCTCCAAGGTCGATGCAAGCGGTGAGCAGGAAGTGGAAGGCGCACAGCTCACCTTATATGGTCCCGATAAAACCGAAATAGACTCCTGGACCTCATCCGACAAGCCACACCGCGTCGAACATCTTGCACCCGGCACCTACTCGTTGCGCGAAACGATGTCTCCGCGGACCTATGACCTTGCCGAGAAGATAACGTTTGAAATAAAGGATACGGGAGAAGTCCAATCCGTCGCGATGAAGGATGCGCCCATCGAGATCAAAGGACAGGTCGACAAGCGTCAGGAACTTGTCCAACCTATCGGGAAGGGCCTGTTGGCTAACGGCGATGGTAAAAACCGTGCCGCGATGCAAACCAATACGGATGGGCTTTTCTCCTATACCATCGACACTCGAAACGATTCAACTACCTGGGTTGATGAGTTCACAATTACCGATGATCTTGAGTGCGCCGAGGACGATACGGCGAGATTCGTCTCAATCGAAACCCCCGTCGCCATCGGCGACCTCAATGGTCTGTGCAACGTGTGGTATCGCACGACGCCGTTGGACTCGACAGACGTCGATGAGCCGGCAAACGCGACACTTGACGCTGGGCACGAAAATCCTTGGCTTGAGTCCGACGAAGTAAGGGAGAGTCTGGGTGAGGATTGCCGCCTCGTCGATTACGACGGCTGGCACCTCTGGAAGGCGAATATCTCGACCACGGAATCCACCACACTCGAGGCGGAAGAGCTCGACCTTGCATCCAATACCGTCGTAACGGGCATTCGAATTGAATACGGTGCGGTAGCCGCCGACTTTACGACTCGAAGCGATGCGGATTCTTGGACCCGCGATGATCTCAAAGATGAGCACGACGACCTTGACGATGCCAAAGCAATCCTTGGTGCAGACGCTCGGGGCGCAGTCGTGCACATGCAGGCAACATCGGATTATACGCCCCAAACCGCACTCACCAACAGCGCACGCGTCGATCTTTGTCGCAACGGCGGCGGCGATAGACTTGAGTCACATGACGAGGACTGTGTCATTCAACGCTGTACCCTACCGCAGGACCTACCGGCAACAGGACCAGTTCCCATCGCCGCTTGCATCACCGCGCTCCTGACCTCGGGTGCCGCAGCCCTATGGTTCGCTCGCCTTAGGTCGATCCCAAAGAAGCGTTAGCGCGATGAAATAGCGGGCGAGCCAGGGGACTGGCTCGCCCGCTTTCAATCATGTAAATCGCCGTATCTACTCTGCAGACGAAGATCCACCATCAACGATTGCTTGCTCGGACTCAGGAATCCCATCGGCACCCGTGCTCTGTTCTTGCTCCACCTCTTCGCTGATTGCGGAGGCGGGGGTCGAGCCCTTCGCACCCACGATGTAGGCGGCCCCAAATCCTAACGCAATGGCAATCAAGGTCAAAATCACGTAGACAGGCCAATGGCGCTTAATATACGAAAACACGTTGACTCCTTAGAGCTCCGCCTACGAACGGCGGATAACCTCGGTAACGACCTCGGATACCGTGGCAATGTTCGTCGGGTTGACATTGTGGGGCAGGTCGTCCTCGGTACGAGCGCAAGCCAGACGTGTGCCGTCCACACCGGCGATGGTGAGGGCTCGGCGGCTCGCCTCGAGCGCGGCGTAGGCATCGGTCTTGGCATAGGGCATCTCGAGCGCGCCACAATCGACATGGAACGACTTGCAGACCTTGCTGACCAGGTTCATGATGCGGCGATCGCCCTTGAGCAGCTGTTGTTCGCCCTCGACCGTCACAACCGAAAGCCTACCGGCGCCGACGGATTCAAGATTGATAAAGAATACGCCGCGGAGCTTATCGCGATGCGAAGCCAAGAAGGCCTTCATGCCGGCGCCATCACAATCCGAGGCACCCGTTGCCACAAACCAGATATCGTGACCGAGCAGCTCATCATCGCCCATAGAGGCGACAGCCGAGAGCATATCTTCGGAAGAAGCGCCATCGGAAGACGTAGCGCCGCCCTTCCAGCCATCGTTATCGTCCTCGAAGTTATCCCACGAACCGATACCGCGACCGGATTTCTTGGCATCGTAATCGTCTTCGACGCCCAGCCAGTCACTCATGCTGTCCTGCTCGTTTTTCTTTTTACGACCGAACAGGCCACCCAGGCCGCGCTTACGAGACTTGGGTGCCGCCGGGGCGGGAGCCGAAATGGTCTCGATCGGCTGCGCGCCCGACGCAACGGGCATAGGAGGCGCAACGGGTGCCGATGTGGGTTCGGGACCTTGGGCGGTAGCAAAGGGGTCGTTGACCTGGGCAGAGGGATCGGGAAGGTCGAACAGCGACGTGCGAGACGCAACGTTTGCCTGCTTCATAGACGGCAGCGACGGATCGGGGACCGAAGCCAGCGGAGACGAGGAAGGTGCAGGCGACGGTGCCGACGCCGGATCGGGAACATTCATCTGCGGACGCGGCGATGCCTGGGAGGAAATCTGGGCCATAAGGGAATCGACCGTTTCGTCCTGGGTGGGAGCGACATTGGCAACCGTGGCACCGGAACCACTCGGGGTCGGCATGGTGAAAATCTGCGTGGAATAAGGCCTCGACTCATCCGTCTCGGGAGTCTCGGAAACCGCAGGCACTTCCTCCTGCTCGACCTCGGTCGAATCACCTTGATCGGCTGCCGCGTATTGCTCTTCGTCAGAGTTGGCCTCGACGGACTCGTCCTCGGCAGCATCCTGAATTTCGGCAGCATCAATGGGCTCGTCATCGTCCACCGCGTCGCCTTGTTCATCGGAAATAGGAAGGGGCTCAGCAATCGCGGTGCCCTGCTTTTCAAACGTTATCGTGGAATCGAACTTCGCGGCATCAAACGACATGGTGCTATCGACGTGCTGCTGAGCCTCGAAAGACGTTGTTGCCTCAACAACATCCGCGGACGTCGGTTGCTGGGACTCAAAGGACGTTGTAGCTTCGGCGGCGTCGACGGGCACGGACTGCACAGCCTCGTTCTGCTCGAACTCTTGCGCCGCGAGCTCACGTGCCGCCTCGGCTGCCTGCTGCTGAGCGATAGCCTCCTGCTCGGCAGCCTCGCGTGCGGCAGCGCGCTTCTCCTCGAAATCGTCGACAAATTTCTTGCCCTTTGCAAGCGCACCCTTAAAGAAGTTGGAAGCGCTGGCGCCAATCGACGAGAACGCCGATGCAATGTCGGCATGGGGCGTTGCCGCGGGAATCTCGGCCGAGAAATCAGTATCGCTCTCGTAAGACACGCGCCTCGGCTGTTCAACGTAATCGTCGTCAGACTCGTCCGCAACGTCTTGCACCGGCGCGGCGGGAGCCAAAATGTCCAGTCCCGCCGTGGGATCGATCGCGGACACTGCCTCGGGCTCGGCAACGGCAGCGGTAACCGCGGCAGACTCATCATCCACGGTGACAACGGGGGCAGGCTCGAGCTCAAACGTCGGCTCCTCGCCCTCCTCGTAATCGAGCGTGCAGGACTCGGGAAGCATTCCGAGCGCACGGATGGCATCCGAACCAAAGCGGATGTTGCCGGCGGCGTTGCGATAGAGCTTGGGCTCGGGCTCGGCCGCGGCAGGCTCCTCCGCCGGCTCAGCAGCGGGAACCTCGTCATTGAACTCTTCGGCCTGGACAGCCTGATTCTGATCCTCGGGCACGATGGCGCCAATCAGCGTCTCGTCGGCAGACGCACCCTCAAAGCCCTCGATCTGCTCGTCAAAAGCCTCGCCCTGTTCGGGCTCGGTTTGAGCGTCGGGAGCAATCGGCTGACCGAACTCGTCCTCGGCGTAGGTAGGCTCTTCGTACTCGATGGTGTTGCCGTAGTCGTTTTGCTGCTGGGCCGCGGCATACTCCGCCGCCGCGCGCACCATTTCCTCGGCACGACGTTTCTGCTCCCCAAAATAGGTATCGAACGGAACATCGTCGGGAAACTCGTTCTCGCCCTGGAAGGGAGCAACGTTGTCCATAACGCCGAGCATAGCGGCGACAGAAGACTTGTTGCACACCGCGCCGGACGTATAGGGAAGAACGTGGCGGTTAGAGATGATGTTTGCCGCGTTGGCAAGTGCAACGAGGGAAGCGAGGATCGCGACAATCCACAGCAGAACCTTGAGCGCGCCGGGGAGCGGCAGGATACGCAGGATGGCAACGGCAGCAGGGGCAATCGTGGCAACGGGCAACAGCTTGGCGATGAGCGCACGATACGAAGCATAGGGCTCGCGGGCGAGCAGCTCAGCACGGGGAGAGTCGTAGTGTGCGACAACGACCACCGGGCGGTTGCGCGGAGACGCGAGCGGGCCCGAGGCCTTGTGGTAGGCGATGACATTTTGGCTCACGCCCGTCTTGCCCAGGCGCGAAACCACGGGGTGGCCCGTGCGCTCGAGCACGTAAAGAACGGCGCCGACAATGGCCAGCAAGGTGCCGACCAAGCCGATACCGCCGCCGATGCCCATCAGCAGGGCGCCGGCAAACGCAAGAATACCGGTAACGGCAAATGCCAATCTACTGGGCGCCGAGGCATTGAACTCCTGAACCTCGGGGTCAAAGCCGTGGTTGCGGAAGATCTGAGCGATATCCTCGGCAGCCAAGCGCTCTTCTTCGCTGCATGCCGGCGTAATGCCGGTGTTCTGCAGCAGGTGGTTAATATAGTTCTGGGTGTTCGCCATGTGCGCTCCACATCCATAATCCGACAAATAGGCCCAATGCATGCACATTAGAACCGTATATAGTCGAAAGTATACCCCGAGCGAGCGCAAACGACCGAATTCGGGCCATCTTAACGCCTCGAGCGGACAAGGATATAGCCTAATCTCCATATCGGACTAAAATCATGGCAGCAAACCACCTTCTCATGCGAGGACTCTATGACGGCAAGCGACGCGACCGCGACAATTAAAAAGGGGAATTCGGAGCCCGGTTTCGATAAAACGGCTCAGCGCATCCTCAATCTTTTCTTTGTGCTCAACAGCTCCCCCGAACCGCTGACGACCGAGCAGATCGTCTTGGATTCTGACCTGGGATATGGCTCGGGCAATATCGACTCGGATAAGCGCAAGTTTCGGCGCGATCGTGACAAACTGCTCGAGCGTGGCATCTTAATCAAGGAGGTTCGCCCCGCCGGTGCGCAGGAGACCGAGGAAAGCTCGTGGACAATCGACCGCGAGCACACGTTTGCTGCAGGCGGCCTCATCACCGCAGACGACGCCGATATCCTACTCAACGCCATCGACCAGACGCTAGCGGCCGGCTCTTCCACCTTTGCCGCGCCGCTTGCCGATATTCGCTCCAAAATTGCCTACCTCACCGGCAGGACGACGGTGGACGAAGTACCGATCCGCCGCTCTCCCACCGTCGATGCGGTATGGAGCGCCTTTGCCGAGCGATGCGCGCTGCGATTTTTATATCAGAACGGACGCGGCGAGCAGAAAGAACGTACCGTCTGTGTCTACGGCATGTTCGAACGCGAGGGCGTGGCGTACTTCTGCGGCCTCGACAATGTCACCGACGACATCAGGACATTCCGCTGCGACCGTATCGTTCGCGCATGGCGTCCTTCGAAGGCCTACGCCATCCCTGCGGACTTCAATCTCAACGACTATCTGTTCTTTGAATTCGATTTCGCCGACCGACCGCCCGTTGCAGCCACGTTCTCGTTCGCCCCTCAGACGCAGATCGATATGATCAACGGCCTCACGCGCGGGCGAGGTGAGCTCACACACACCGATGCGGGATGGATCTGGACCGTTGACGTGCGCGACCTTGAAGCCGCCGCCTCATTTTGCATGGCCCACGCCATGGACGGCATGAGGCCCATGGCCCCCAAATCGCTCAAGCAGGCGTGGAACCACCTCATTGAAAGGACGGTGCACGAGTATGCCCGTGCGTAAACTCACCAGCGAGCAGAGACTCTCGCGCGCCATCGACATCATGGAGGCCCTCTACGCCGCCGGCGAGAGCGGCATGACACGAACCGAGATTTGCGGCCGCTTTGACATCACGGGAGTATCGCTCGACGAGATTCTCGAGATCGTCTCGACGCTCGCGGACCGAGAATCTGGTGCGCGCATCATCTGCGAATGCCACGGCGAGCGTGTGGTCCTCACTGGTGACGCCGGGCGTGTGCTACCGTTGCGCTTGAGTGCAGCCGAGGGCGCTGTGCTCAACCACGAACTTGAATCGTTGGGGATCGAGCCGCAGACGGCAGCTCGGATTCGACATGCCCTTCTACCCGAAGAGCTCGGCTATAACCAGCGCGTCTTTGACACCGTCAACCACGGGTCGCACTGGCAGCAGCTGAGCTGTGCCATTCAGGACGGCGTTCGCTGCCGCATCTCATATCGCTCGATGGACGATGCACGGCCACGCGAGCGTCTGGTCGACCCCTTGCGCATTACGGCAAACGGCGACCAAACATACCTGATTGCCTGGGACATCACAGTCGATGAGCAGCGCACCTATCGCATGGATAAAATCGAGGGACTCGCCTTGACGGAAGACTCCGTCGTGCCTCACACACCGGACGTCGCATCCCTCCACGATTCCCTTGCCCGGACGCAGCGCAGCGCAAAGCTCTTGATGCCATTCGATATGGCGGAGCATCTGGAGTGGGCCGGCATCACCCTAATCGAGCGCGGCGGGGCAGACATGGCAACGGTAACTGTGCATTACGGCTCCGAGCGTTGGCTACTGAGCCAGGTAATCGCAGCGGGCGGAGCCATCCGCATCTTGGATGACCCCGCCCTGTCAAAGCGCCTGTGCGATATGGCAAAAACCCTCGTCTGTCCGCTTTAGCGCCGCCGCTCGTGGCGTGCGCGCCACAGTTGCAGATAGTGCCCGATCTGCGCCGATTCGATGCGCTGGTAGGAGCTCGTGGGCAGCGACGTTAAGAACTTCTTTCCGTAGCCCTTCGTCACCAGGCGCGGGTCGGCCAGAATCAGCACGCCGCAATCGGTCGACGAGCGGATAAGGCGGCCGGCCGCCTGCTTGACCTCGAGCACCGCCTCGGGCAGCGAATAGCGCGCCCAAGCGCGGTCTTCGCGCAGGTTGCGCTCGCACGAGAGCGGGTCCGTGGGACTCGAGAACGGCAGCTTGGGAATGATGACGCAGCGCAGCGTCTCGCCGCTGGCGTCGAACCCCTCCCAGAAGGCCTTAAGCGCAAAAAGCGATGAAGTCGGCTCGTTGATAAACCGATCGCGCAGGCGACGAGGAGATGAGTTGCGCTGCTGGCAGTTGAGCTCCAGACCCGCACGGGCCATCTTGGGCTCAACGCGGGCGTACAGGTCTTCCATGTCGCGCCGATTGGTGAACAGTGTGAGCACCGATCCGTCCATGGCAAGATGGGCGTCGACCAGCACGCGCTCGAGCGCCGTAAGATAGCTCTCGCGATCGCGCGGATCGGGGATATCGCCCGCAACGACTACAGCCATGTTCGAATCGAAGTCGTAGCTCGAGTCCAAGTGCAGCGATGAGGATGTTGAAGCGCCGATGCGATCGAGGCCGACCGCGTGGTTAAAGTGTTCGAAGCTTTTGGACACCGTCATGGTCGCCGAGGCAAAGATAGCCGTGTGAACCTCGGGCAGCCACTCGGTTGCCAAGGCCTCGCCAATGTCGATGCGCTCTGCGGTCATTGACTCTCCGCCGGCACGCAGCCTGCGATTGACCTGCAGCGAATACACGTAGTGTTCATCGGTGCCATCAATGATGAGTTTGAGGTTCTCGGCCAGCTCGTGCAGGCGGCGCGAGATATCACCCAGGTCGACAACAACCTCGGGCTTGTCGGCGGCGAGGGCTTGCACCAGCGCGTCGACGCTCTTGTCAGCCTGTTCCAATACGTCGATGGCAGCGTAAGCCGACTGTAAGAAATCATGCCAGTCGTCAGATTCGCGCAGCTCGGGGCCAATCCATAGATTGGCATTGTCATAACCCCCACGGGCACGGCGGCCGAGCTCGCGAACGCCATCGAACACGTCGGCGATTGCCATGCTCGCGCGCGCAACCGTCGACGTCGCCTTGGCAGTAAGGCCCAGATAGAGCGTAGAGCCCTCGGAGGTTGCCAAATCACGGGAGACCTGGCTTAGCGCACCGGTGCTCGAGCCACCCAGGCGCTCAAACAGAACGCGTGATTCGTCCGCCGACACCACGCGCGCCCACTGACGGCGCGCCTCGCGCTCGATGGAATGGGCCTCGTCGATTACCCAATGACGAATCGGAGGTAAAATCCTGCCCTCGGCCGCGACATTGCGGAACAGCAGGGAATGGTTGGTGACCACCACGTCGGCATGCGCTGCACGACGGCGAGCGCCGTGGACCAAACATTTATCAGGGAAAAACGGGCAGAGGCGACGAGCACACTCGCGCGAGGCCGTCGTAAAGTCGGGGCGGTTGACGCTGCGCCACCGAATGCCGAGCGAGTCGAGGTCGCCATCGGCTGATTGGCAGACGTACGCCATAATGACCGCGACCGCCGTGAGCGTGTCCGCCGGATCGCGCTTGGTGGTAATCTCGACCTGGCCGCGGCTCATGCGCTCAAGCTTGCGCAGGCATGGATAGTGGTCATACCCCTTGAGAGCGCAAAATGACAGACCACCGTCCAGTTGCTCGGCAAGTTTTGGCAGCTCATGGTACATGAGCTGGTCGGCAAGATTGTTCGATTTGGTCGCAATACCAACCGTGATGTTGTTACGGCGCGCTGCCTCGGCAAAAGGCACCAGATAGGCCATCGATTTGCCGACGCCCGTGCCCGCCTCAATTACACGATGAGTGCCCGTGACCAGCGCATCGCGGACCTCGAGCGCCATCGCGATCTGCTCATCACGCGGCTCGTAGGTGGGATACATGCGATTGACCAGGCCACCTGGCGCATAGTCTGCCTCAATCTCCTCACGACTCGGCATCTTGAGGACCGGCAGTTCGTCGGCGTCCACCCGATCGTCGGCGCGATCGGCCTTGAGAACGTCAGCACGAGCGGCGCTGAGAGAGAAGATAGAACCAGGGTTCTGCCCTGCCAAGAATGAGAAGATAGGACGATAGGACCAAGGCACATCCGGATGCATGTCGTCTAGGCGCGCCATGAGGCCCTGAGGCAAGTCGGTGAGCGCCACGAGCAACACGCGCCATACGCCACACAGGGCGTCGACGTCGGCATTGGCACGGTGTGATACCGAGTCACAGCCAAACAGATCGGCCATAAAAGACAACTTGTGCGATGCCAGGCGCGGAAGCGCGATGCGCGACAGCGCCAGCGAATCGATCCAGATATCGCTCACGTTGACGCCGCCTTTGACCGACTCGATAAACGAGCGGTCGAACGTGGCGTTATGTGCGATTACCGGGCAACCACCGACAAAATCGGCGAGAGCGGCTACGGCCTCAACGGCCGACGGGGCATCTGCCACATCGGCATTTGTAATGCTCGTGAGCTCGGTGATCTCGGCGGGAATCAGCTGCTTGGGATGCACGAAGGTATCGAAGCGGTCGACGACCTCGCGGCCCGAAAGACGGGCCGCCGAGATCTCGATCAGCTCATTGTCCTGCACCGAAAGACCTGTGGTCTCGGTATCGAGGACAATCACATCTTCCTCGATAAGGCCGAAGGACTGCGTTTTGGCGCGTTCGGCAAGCGTGGCATAGGAGTCGATGACAAACTGCGGCGTTCCTGACGAAACCGCGTCCTCGATTAGCATGCAATGCCCGCTCGACGAAGGCCCATACGAATCAGGCTGTCACAGACCTGCGGGAACGTCATGTCGTCGGTGTGGCGGATCTCGTCCGGATACAGCGACGTATCGGTCATGCCGGGAATGGTATTGGTCTCGAGGATAACGGGGCCGTCCTCACTCACGATAAAGTCGCTGCGCGAGATACCCAGGCAACCGAGGGCCTTGTGAGCAGCACAGGCAAGCTCCTGAGCGCGAGCGTAATTCTCGGGTGAAATCTGCGCCGGAATGCGATGGATGTCCGTAGGGTCGACATATTTCACGTCCAGATCGTAGAACTCGCAGTCCTCGGGTTTGCGAATCTCGACAATCGGCAGAGCGCGCACGTCGTCCTCGCCGTACACACCGACGGTGATCTCGGTACCCTCGATGCACTTCTCGACCAGCACTTTGTCGCCGTACGCAAACGCCTTGGCGATTGCCGCGGGCAGCTCGGAGGGCTCATGGACCAGGGAAATGCCATAGCTGGAACCGTTGACGGCCGGCTTCACAAAGCAGCGCTCGCCACAAACCTCGACGATATGATCGATATCGACTTCATCGCCCACCTCGAGCGCGAGGCCGGGGGCAATGGGAATGCCCGCCTTGGCGTACAGGAGCTTAGAGACCTCCTTGTCGGCACCGCAGGCGCTGGCAAGCACGCCCGAGGCCGTGTAGGGGATACCCAGGGTCTCCATGGCGCCCTGCATGGCGCCATCCTCGCCGCCGGCACCGTGCATGGCGATAAACGCCACGTCAAAGCCGCCGGTCGCCATGGTTACCATAAAATCATCGGCAGCCGTGTCGAGCAGCTCCACCGAAGTGTAGCCGGCCTCCTTCAAGGCAACCACGACGTTCTTTCCCGAATTGAGCGAGATCTCGCGCTCAGCGGAATGACCGCCCGCCAAGACCGCTACGTGCATGTTCTCTAGGCTTTTACCCGGCATGGGCAGACTCCTCCTCTATAATTTCTGCAGCTGATACCATATTGTAGCGATACCCTCTACGTTTCCCCAAAATCGAAAGGCTTCCATGAATCCCAGGACTAAATCTCAGGACATTCGCGACTTGAGCCAAAACGATATTCGCGAGCTCGTGGCCGAGCTTGGCCAGCCCGCCTTCCGCGCGAAGCAGCTCATCGAATGGGTCTTTGAGAAGAACGTTTGTTCGTTTGACGATATGACCAACCTTCCCAAGGCTTTCCGCGAGCAGCTTAAAGAGGCTTTTGCCTTTGACACGCCGACTGAACTCACCAAGCAGGTTTCCAAAGATGGCTCTCGCAAGTATCTGCTCGAGTACCACGACGGCGTTTCCGTCGAGACCGTCGGCATGCCCCGTCGTAACAAGCTTTCCGTCTGCGTTTCCACCCAGGCAGGCTGTGGCATGGGCTGTGCCTTTTGCGCTACCGGTCTCAACGGCCTCAAGCGCTCTCTGTCCGCTCAAGAGATCGTCGACCAGGTACTTCATGTATCCAACGACTTTGGCGAGCGCGCCACGAGCGTTGTCTTCATGGGCCAGGGCGAGCCGTTTGCCAACTACGACGAGGTTCTCAAGGCGCTGCGAATCCTCAACGACCCCGATGGCATCGGTATCGGCGCTCGTCACCTCACCGTCTCTACCAGCGGCGTTATTCCCGGTATTCGCAAATTTGCCGATATCCCCGAGCAGTTCACGCTTGCCGTTTCCCTGCATTCCGCCATCCAGTCGACGCGCAATAAGCTCATGCCCGGTGTTAAGAAGTACACGCTGCTTCGCCTTCACGAAGCGCTTCAGCTCTACACCGAGAAGACCGGCCGCCGCCCGACCTATGAGTATGCCATGATCGAAGGCGTCAACGATACGAATCCCGAAATGCAGGCGCTCTGCGACTTCTGCGAGGGAACGCTGTGCCACGTTAACCTCATTCAGCTTAACGACATCGAGGGTAGCCCGCTCAAGCCGTCGCCGATTCATAAGGTTGAGGATCTTCAGCGTCGTCTTGAGTCCCGTGGCATCGAGACCACGATTCGTAACTCCCGTGGTAACGATATTGACGCCGCTTGCGGACAGCTGAAGCAGCGCTTCAAAGTTCAGAAGAACGCATAGGGGAGTCGCATCCCAAAACGTTTCATGTGAAACATCGAACGACCCCGGTTACAGAATATGCAACCGGGGTCGTTCCATTTATTGACCTTAATTTTGAATCAGCTGCTACCTGTCCCATTTTTACGGCCAAAATAAGGGGTCCTTGTCTCATGAATCAGACAAGGACCCCTCAAAATATGCTGAGTAATTGTTAGGTACCTAATAGCCTACATTTTCCCATTGGTTGCTGACCCAACCTTGATTAATCTTGGGATTCTTCGTTACCTGAGCAGTACGCATGGCAACATCTTCTGTCATAACATCCATTTTCTTTTTGGAAGTATCGACGATATCTTGCGCGCTACGAAGCAAACGACCTCGAAGTTCATCGTCTGTCGCGATCCTATAGCCAGCAAAGGCACCAGCCGCGACAGTCGTCACCAATGCAATCGCTGTTAAAATCTTATTCCTCATCTTGGCCTCCTTGATCAAACTGAATCATTTCGCCAAGAATACGAGAGAGCTCTTCCTCGTCTTTAAACTCAATCTCAATCTTATTCTTTCCACGCGAGCTCTTCACACGCACGTTGGTATTAAAAACCTGACGAAGCACGCGGGCAGCCTTTTTAAAAGACTGAGGCGTTGCAGGCCTCGGCGTCTTAGGTGTCTCTCCGGCAGAAAACAACGGAGCAAGATTTTCTGTCGCTCTTACGGAAAGGCCCTCTGTAACAACTTTCTCTGCAAGTCGAATACGCGCGTCCTCATAGGGAACTGCAAGAATCGCACGTGCATGACCAGCAGTAAGTTTGCCCTCAAAAATCATCTGCTGAACTACTTCGGGGAGATCGAGAAGACGCAGCGAGTTTGTAATTGCAGAGCGTGACTTGCTTACTGCCTTCGACAATGCCTCCTGGGTCATCCCGCTGGCATCAATGAGTTGGCGATAGCCCTTAGCCTCTTCGACGGGATTCAGATCAGAACGCTGAAGGTTTTCGATAAGAGCAAGAGCCAGCATCTCTTCATCATTTACCTCTTTAATGATGACTGGCAATTCTTCAAGGCCAGCAAGCTTTGACGCCTGGTAACGACGCTCACCAGCGATGATCTCATAGCCGTTTCCATGCTTGCGAACCAAAAGCGGCTGCAAAACGCCATGTTCTTGGATTGACTCGCTCAACTCGCGAAGTTCAGTTTCGTTATAGTGAATTCGCGGCTGATTAGGGTTGGGAACGATATCCTCAATAGGTAGTTTTGTTTCAGATGCGGCATTTGAAGCCGATGCAGCCGAACCGCCGGTCTCATACTCGGCCTCTGAGACCAAAGCATTGAGTCCACGTCCCAATCCGCCACGTTTCTTTACACTAGGCACGCTTGATCACCTCTTTTGCAAGGTTCATATATGCTTTTGCACCCTTATTTTGAGGTGCATAGGTAATTACCGGTTCTCCAAAAGACGGAGCTTCGGAGATTTTAACCGTACGGGGGATTAGCGTCTTAAACGCCTTATCACCAAAGTACGATTGAACCTCCTCAACAACCTGATTCGATAGTGAAGTACGCGAGTCATACATGGTCATAAGCACACCATAGGTGTCTAAGCCCTTGTTCAGCCGTGATTTGACCATCTTCATTGACTCAAGCAGCTTCGTAACGCCCTCGAGTGCGTAATATTCGCACTGGATCGGAATCAAAACGCTGTCTGCTGCGGTCAAAGCGTTGATAGTAAGCAGGCCGAGCGAAGGAGGACAGTCAATGAAAATAAAGTCAAACTCGTCCTGAATCGGCTCAAGCAAATCTTTGAGGCGGGTTTCACGAGCAATTGCGCTTACGAGCTCAATTTCCGCGCCTGCAAGTTGAATTGTAGCCGGAATAACGAATACCTTTTTACAATTTGTATCAAGAACAAGCGATTCTGCAGGCACATCATTCAACAATGCATCATAGATGCAGTGATCAAGGTCTTCTTTTTCAATTCCGAATCCACTGGTGCTGTTTCCCTGCGGATCAAAATCGACAATCAGTGTCTTACGACCCTGCTCACCCAGTGCTGCTGCAAGGTTTACAGCCGTCGTTGACTTACCGACGCCGCCTTTTTGATTGATGATTGCAATGATACGCGTGTCTTTTGCGCTCTTAGAACGCTTAACGTCGCGAAATCCCACGGTCCCTCCTGGTGTGTATTAAAGCTGTCAAACGGAGGATGTTTCACGTGAAACATTCCGAATCGATATCAACCGCCATGTTTCACGTGAAACACTGCAAGTTGTTAGTATCCATTATGTTTCACGTGAAACATCTAGGCAAGCGGATTCTTCTTTGCCACGCCATTTGCACGAGGCAATGAGACAGATGCTGGATGACTCTTCTTAAGAACAATGAACTCCCTGTGACCCAAGCCTTCAGGCAAATCAATTGCGTCATTCAGAAGCAAAGTGAAGCCGCAAATCTTAGCTGCTGACATGCCGGAAGCAAGCTCCTCATCCGAAGGATTGCCCTTGGTTATAACAAATAGCCCTCCATCCTTCAGATACGGAGCCGCATACTCAACAAGAATCGGTAGAGGGGCCAGTGCGCGGGCGGTTACAACAGAGAACTGCTTCTTATGGCTTCGAGCATATTCTTCAAGACGATCATGAACCGCATGAGCATGTTTCAATCCAAGAGCAAGGACAAAGGAATTTACCGCATCAACCTTCTTGCCAACAGAGTCAATATAAGTAGCTTTACGATGCGTGGTTATGGTTAATGGAATACCAGGGAAGCCCGCACCTGTTCCCATATCGAGCAAAGCTCCCTCAGGAGCCTTGTTGATATAGGGGAGCAAAACAAGTGAGTCGAGGATATGAAGTACTGCAGCATCTTCTACGTTAAGAATACGGGTGAGATTGGTTGTCTTATTTGTTTCTAGAACCAAATCCAAATGCTGAATACATTTCCTCAGCTCAACATCAGTTACGCTCAAGGAATACTCTTTGCAATAGGAAGTTAGACGACTCAACATCTCGTCAGCCTGCTGATCAGTAAGTACTAACAACGAAAGCTCCTTTCTGACAAAAATCAGTGTATCGAGAACTTTTGACAAAAAAAGGGGACGTGGAAACCACGTCCCCTTAGCATAAGCTCGAGAAGATTATCGAGCAACAATCACCACATGGCGATCAGGGTCAGAACCCTCAGAATGAGTATCGACGGCATCATTGCCACGAAGTGCAATGTGAACCAGTCGACGCTCGTAGGCATTCATGGGCGGAAGCGAAACACTCTTATGAGTGCGGATGGCACGCTCGGCAGCAGACTGAGCCATGGAAGCAACCTTGTCCTGACGGCGACTCTTGTATCCCTCTACGTCCACTACAACCGGATACCTAAAGCCAAGTTTGCGGCTCACCAGCAAAGAGAACATAACCTGAAGGGCATCAAGGGTGCGACCATGACGGCCAATGAGAACAGCAAGGTCGGGAGCCGTTACATCCAAAATCAGCTCACCCTCGTCGCCCTCATACTCATCGATAGGAGAGTTGGCGGCATCGAAGTGCGAAAGGATGGAACGCAGGATGGAAATCGCAACATCGGCAATGGTGTCGAGCTCCTCATCGGTCAGCTCTTCACCAGCCTTGTAGCGCTGTGCAATCTCGGGATAATCGCCCGCGACCTGCGGGGCAACCTCCTCAAGCATATCCTCGATGATCTCTTCAGACATAACGTACTCCAAAGGTTAGGTACCTAAATAAGATTGATATCCCGTTACTTCTTCTTGTGCGGGCGCGGCTTCTTCTCTCGACGAGTGACCTCAACCTGCAGCGGAGCGTTCTTAAGACGCTCCTCCTCATCGGCCTTCGCCTTGTCGATGACCTTCTGCGTCACAAAAATCTGCTGGATAACCTGCCAAGCAGACGAGACGTCATAGTACAGCAGAACACCAACGGGAAGGCTCCAGCCCATCCAAAGCATCATGACCGTCATGACAACGGCCATCATACGCATGCTCTGAGCCTGCTGGCCGGTCTGGTTGCGCGACATATAGAGCTGCGGAATCAGGGTCAGGACGGCGAACAGGATCAGGCAAACCAGCGCAGGCAGTGCAACCATAAAGCCATCGGCAAAGGAAGCGCTCGGCGTGGTGGTCAGGTCGGGCAGGATGTTGAAGAACGAGAACGTGCCGTCGTTAAAGTACTGCGGCAGGTTGCGCAGCAATGTAAACAGGGCGAACAGGATAGGCATCTGAATCAGCAGCGGCAGACAGCCAGCCATGGGGTTGAACTTGTTCTCGCTGTAGAACTTCTGCATCTCCTCGGCCTGACGCTGGGGATCGTCGGCATAGCGCTCCTGGATCTCGAGCATCTTGGGCTGCAGCACCTGCATGCGAGCCGTCGACTTGGTCGACTTGAGCATAAGCGGCGTCAGCAGCAGACGGATGATGACCACCAGAATGATGATGGACAGGCCCCAGTCGACCGCAAAGGTCTGGATGAGCTTGAGCAGCTCGAAAAGGATGTTAACGATCCAATCCCACATGTAAGTTTTCCTCCGATAGCGAGTGCCCGCTAGGGCACAGGGTCATAACCGCCGACGTGCAGGGGATTGCAGCGAGCGATGCGCCTCACGGCAAGCCAGCAGCCTCTCAAAACACCGTGCTTCTCAATCGCCTGGACGGCGTATTGCGAGCACGTTGGGTAATAAATGCAGGCGTCAGGCAATAAGGGCGAAATAACCTGTTGATATATGCGAATAGGAGCGATGGCAACACGTCGCAAAACGTGATTGCTCATCGCTCCTCCCCGGCAACGCCGGCGCGCTTCATAAGCGAACGCAACGCCTTGTCCATCTCCTGCGGCGAGGAAACCCTCGTCTTGGGAGTTGCAAACAAGATGATGTCATAACCCGCAACGGGAAATCCGCAGCTGCGGGCGGCCTCGCGCATCACACGCTTAGATCGGTTGCGCACGACGGCACAACCGAGTCGCTTAGCACCAACGAAGGCGACCCTTCCGGAGTCGCCTTCGCCAACCGATTCACATATGGTCATTCGAATCAGAGGGTGATTGAAACGACGCCCCTGACTGAACACATGCTCGAAATCTTGCCGAGACTTAATAGTCTTCATGCGAGATGTGTGTATCGCTGCTAGACAGTGAGACGCTTGCGGCCCTTGGCACGACGACGGGCGAGCACGGCACGGCCACCCTTAGTGGCCATACGGGCACGGAAGCCATGGGTCTTGGCACGCTTACGCTTATTAGGCTGATACGTACGCTTCATCTTAAGTTCCTCCTGCTGCATTTCGAGTGTCCGCGGGGACGCGGACGCAGATATAGACACGTGAGCTTGAAGATTGTAGGGAAATCAATGTTCAAATGTCAAGAAATCAAAGGTAAAAGGTTGCGCAGTTCACACGGTTCCCCCATAAGCCAAGCTCGATTTAGCGGTGCATGGCAACTTTTCACGATATTTCATCGAGTTTTCAACAGGTCATGTTGGCAATGTTGAGAACTTTTCGTCCGTTTTCCAAAGTTTTCAACAGGTTTTGAAAGTTTGTCGAAAGATGAGAAACATTGCACGGTGAGCTACTATTTGTTCGAAACCTTTTGGAAGATTGCGAGCGGCATGTCTGACGACTTTTACACCATGGTCGATTCCGGAGACCCGGCACCCGACAACGAGCACATCACCGGCGTGCGCGAAGAGCGTGACGAAGGTGAACAGACGACAACGCAGGCGCCAAAAGCCATGTACGCCGCGCGCATCGCCGTCTATGACGACATGCTGTCGACACCGCGTGTGATCGTCATTGATCCGCAAGATGTCCGCACGTATTTGGAAGAGACGACCAACACCGTCTACCAGTGCATGAAAGAACAAGGTGGCCATATCTCGCTCATGGTCATCCGCGAGATTGTCGAAAACTTTATCCACGCACACTTTGCAGAGCCCATCATCTCGATTCTGGACGGCGGAGACACCATCCGCTTTGCTGACCAAGGACCCGGCATCGACGACAAGGAACGCGCTTTCGACTTTGGCGTTACCAGCGCAAACAGCAAGATGAAGCGCTATATCCGTGGAACCGGAGCAGGGTTTCCCATGGTGCAGGAGTATTTGGAAAACGCCGGCGGTGCCGTATCCATCGAGGACAACATGGGCAACGGCACCGTGGTTACGGTAAGCCTGAACCCTAAACGCGTGCAGGAAATCGAGCGTGCCGGCGGACGCGGTGCTGCCGTGCGGCCCGAGACGGAGCAGCCCACATATCCCCTGCCGGGAGCTTTTGCGCAGCAGCCCATGGCAACGCAGCAGATGCAGCCCCCCGTGGGGCAGATGCAGCAGCCCGGATTGCTTCCCACACAAGAGCCCCAGGCGGCATCTATGTCGATGACGCCAAACATGCCAGAGGCCATGCCGCTGGCAGATCAGGATGCAGCAGCAATGCAGCAGGCGACGGGGGCACCGGGTGGCCAGCAAATGGGCTATCAGCCGTACCAACGGGGATATCCATATCAGCAGATGCCGCCACTGGGGTATGGCCAGCAGTTCCCGCAGCAGTACCAGCAGGGATATCAGCAGCCGTACCAGCAGATGCCGCAGCAGCAGTACAACCCCTGGGCCCAACAGATGCCTCCGCAGCCTTACCAACAGTGGCCTCAAAGTTTTCAACAGCAAATGCCGCCAATGCAGAGTTCTCAACAACCAGCAGCTCAAATGATGTATCCTAATGCAGCAAATCAGTATGCGCAGCCACAACCGGACGTGTTCGTAAGCGATCGCGGCAACGCCGCGCTGGGCTATCTGGCGCAAAATCAAGCGTGCGGTGCAACCGATCTGGCGAGGGCGTTTGGAAACTCGGCCCCCACTTGGTCACGCACGCTCAATGACTTGGCGCAGGCCGGCTTGGTCATCAAGCATGGCCAGAAATACCATCTGACCGAACTCGGCGCCGCTCGCGTGCGAGCTCAGAGCTAAAGAACGGGAGAGACAGTGGACGAGGAAGCAAGCATCATCCTGGGGGATGCCATCGCCTTTTGCCAGCGCGACGGCCAAGATGCACGCCTCATCAACATGCTGGGGCAATCGCGGGCCATAAGCCTGACCGAAGATACGCTCACGATCGAGGCCCCCTCGCGCTTTGCCATCGCGCAGCTCAAAAAGCATCAGCCGACCATTGAGGCCTATCTGGAAGAAATCGCCTTTGCACCGATCGCGCTCGACATCGTGGCACCGCAAGGCGCCGCAACGGAATCCGCTGCCGCGACGGCGCCCGCCACGGCTCCCGCCGCTTCCCCGGCGGCACCGACCTCCGCAGGCGACGTGCCGACAATCGAGCACCAGCACAGCGATGTTTCCCGTGAAACCATGGCACCGTTGCCGACCGCGGCGGCGACGTCAACGAACGCACCCGTCACGCACATGCCTATCGCTCACGACGCAGCGGCGGGCGCGGATTCGGGCATTGCAATCAAGAACACGCTCTCGGCCGATGATTTTCGTCGCATGATGAACCAGATGAAGGGCGGAGCGCCGACTAAATCCACGCAAGCTGCGACCCCCGCTTCACCCATGCCAGCGCCGACCGTGCCGGCCGAGCAGAATACGGATGGAGCCCCACTCGCCGCGAACTCAAAATTCACCTTTGAGAACTTTGTCTACGGCCCCGAGAACAGCCATGCCTATCGCTCGGCACTCAAGTTTGCCGCCCTCGCGGACGAGCGCGGCACGTGCACATCGCTGTTCATCTACGGCAAATCGGGCCTGGGCAAGACGCACCTGCTGCTTGCCATCAAAAACGAGCTCGCCGAGAAGTCGCCCGAGATCAAGGTCAAGTATGCCAACTCCCAGGCATATCTGGACGACCTGATGACCGAGTTCGACCGCCAAAAGAAGAGCAACGCCCCCATCATGCAGGCGTACCACGGCGTGGACGTGCTCATCATCGATGACATCCAAAACATCATCGGCAAGCGCGCGAGCGTGGACTACTTTTTCCAGCTCATGGACGAGTTCATCCGCAACAACAAGAAGGTCGTCATCGCGGCAGACCGCGCCCCCAAGGACCTGAGCATGGATGAGCGTCTGACCAGCCGCTTCAACGCCGGCATGCTCTGCCTGGTCGCAGAGCCCAGCTACGAGATGAAATACAAGATCTTGCAGCGCTATTACGAGAACACCATCGTCGCCGCTCCCGAGGCAGGCGACGACTCGCTGCTGGCGGCCTATGGGGGCGACGGCGGGCACCTGACCGACGAGCACTTTAAACACATGGCCGAAGTCTCGGGCACCAACATCCGCGAACTCGAGAGCTTTTGCGAGCGCTGCGCCGGCGAGGCGGGCGACCGCGAGCGCGAGGGCGGGGAGCTCACCTTTGACGATATCGACGCCATTGCCAGCCAGTACTTCGACACATCGGCCAAAAAGATCAACGTGCAAACGGTTCAGTCCGTCATTGAAGAGCAGTACGGCGTGACGCACGAGGAGCTCATCGGCCCGCGTCGCAACGCCAATATCGCCAAAGCACGCCATATCGCTATCTACCTGGCTATCGAGATGTGCGAGATGACGACCACGGCGGTGGGCGCCGAATTTGGCAACCGCAACCACTCGACCGTCAGCACGAGCTACAAAAAGGTCCAGAAGATGATTCAGGAAGACCGCACCGTCACCGAAGACCTCAAGTCGCTGCGCGATAAAATAACACTGCGTTCGTAGGGAAATAGAGACACCTGTTGAAAACTTGTCGAAACCATGGGCATAAGGTGTCTAAAACCCAACCCGCGGTGGTGAAAAGTTTTGCGCAGGTTTTGAACGTGGAAAACCACCCCCGTTGCACACAGGTTGCTGTCGATTCTCTTTCTGGGTCTGACCTGCGTCTTTGGGAGTAATCAACAGTTTCGTCAGTGCTATTACTAATATTAAGATATTTATATCTATAGAAAGGTATTAAAAGATGAAGTTCACCGTCAGCCAGAGCTCGCTTACACAAGCTATCGGCGTCGTCATGAAGGGAGTCGCTTCGGCATCCACCCTTCCCATCCTTTCGGGCGTACTCGTTAAGGCGCAGGACGGCATCTTGGAATTCCAGACCTCTAACTACACCATCTCGATTCGTCACCGCATCGCGGCACATGTCGAAGAAGAGGGTGAGATGGTTATCCCCTGCAAGATGCTCTCCAACATTACCAAGACTCTCCCCGACGCTCCGGTCACCTTTGAGCTGTCTGAGCGCCAGGTGCTGATTGGTTGCGAGAAGAGCTCTTTTCGCCTGAACACGCTCGACGCCAATGACTTCCCCGAGTTTCCGGCCTATGCCATCGAGAGCGCTGTTGAGCTTCCGACCGACGTCCTGTCCGAAATGGTCGGCCGCGTGTGGCGCGTTACCTCGACCGACAAGGCCCGCCCCATCCTGGGCGGTGTGCACATGAAGGTCGAGAACAACACCGTGCGCCTGGTGGCGACCGATTCCTTCCGTCTGGCCGTATGCGATACGCAGGTTGAGACCTCGACCCTCGAGGGCTCCTTTGAGCTCAACGTTCCCGCCGATGCCTTCAACGACGCTCTGAGCATTATGGCCAGCCAGGCCACCATCATGATCGGTGCCACCGACACCCAGGTCGTCTTTGAGGCCGGCAACACCACCTACGTCTCACGTCGTATCGAGGGCGTGTATCCCAACTACAAGCAGCTCATCCCCGATTCGTGCGTGACGAGCGTCAAGATCGACGTGGCCGCCTTCAACGCCGCCCTTAAGCGCGTTGCCGTCATCGCGAGCGCCAACCCCGCCGTCAAGTTCGAGATCGACGTCGAGAATGGACAGATGGGCCTGTCCTCTATCTCCAACGACCAGGATCTGGCGCAGGAGACGATCGATGTCGAGGCCGAGGGCGAGTCGGGCACCATCGCCTTCAACTACCACTACATCTTTGGCTGTCTGAACGCCCTGTCCAAGGAGAAGGAGATCACGCTGGAGCTCAAGAGCTACTCGCAGGCGGGCATCTTCAAGTCCTACGACAAGATCAACTACCTGTACCTGGTCATGCCGGTGCGCATCTAGCGGTCGCTCCATGACCATGTTCGCTCGCGATCTTTCCGTCGCGCACTACCGCAGCTTCGATAGTTACCGCCTTGTCCTGGACGATGGCGTGACGGTGCTCGCGGGACCTAACGCGGCGGGAAAGACCAATCTCATAGAGGCACTGCAGCTATTAACGAGCGGTGCCTCATTTAGGCACCCGACCGCTGCCGAGCTGGTGCATGACGGCGTGGGCTCATGCCGAGTCCAGTTGAGGCTCGAGGGCGATGGTCGCGTGCTGGACATGGGGCTGAATGTGGAGGATGGCAAACGCTCGTTTAGCCGCAACGGCAAGAAGTGCTCCGCTGCCGGTGTACGCGGCGTGCTGCCAAGCGTACTGTTTTGCCCGGACCACCTGGACATGGTCAAGCGCGGCGCCAGCGTGCGCCGCGCCGCGCTCGACGACTTTGGCGTGCAGCTGAGTGCGCGCTATGCCGATCTGGCAAGTGCCTACGGGCGTTGCGTGACCCAGCGCAATGCCCTTCTCAAGGAGAGCTGGTGCTGTCGCGAGATGCTCGGCGCCTGGAACGAGTCCATCGCCCGCGCTGGATCCGCTTTGCTCGTGCATCGTCTTGCGCTGCTTGACCGGCTGGCGGGCCATGTGGGCGACGCTTATGGGCAGGTGGCGTCCGGCGAGGGCGCCAGCGTGTCCTATGCGTCCACGCTGGGGGATTTGCCCCAGACCGATGATCGAGAGGGGCTCAAGGGCTGGGCGTACGAGCGTATGCTGGCGGCCCTCGACGACCGTGCCGACGAGGAAATTCGCCGCGGCGTGACACTCGTGGGCCCGCATCGCGACGAAATCGAGTTTAGCGTGGCGGGGCGGTCTGCCCGTTCGTTTGCCAGCCAGGGTCAGCAGCGTACGCTGGTGCTGGCATGGAAAGTGGCCGAGGTGGCGGTTGCCCGCGATATCTTGGGCACCGCACCGCTGTTGCTTTTGGATGACGTGATGAGCGAGCTCGACGGCGAGCGCCGCGCCGCTTTTCTGCAGCTGATCGGCGACGACATCCAGACGGTCATAACCACGACCAACTTGGGGTACTTTACCGATGACCTGCTCGATCGAGCCAAGGTGGTGAGCATGGGTGAGGCGTGCTAATTACGAGCGCGAGAGCGAAACGGTCGCCTTCAGCGGCTTTTTAAATGCAGAACGCCAGCGCATTCTGGCCGCGGCGACGCCCGAGCGCCGCGCACAGATGGAGGCCGCCGAGGAGTCGCGCGCGGTCTATCGCGCTTGGAATGCCGTGTGCTCGGGCACGCGCGAGGGACGTCACGTGACGGGCCTGCGCTATCTGCCCGAGTCCAATGAGCTGCTGGTATATCTCGATTCGCCCTCATGGACGCAGGAGATGACGCTGCTGCGCGAGATTATCCGCGCGCGCATGGAGCGTGCCGGAGCCCATGTGGACGGCCTGGTGTTTAAGACGACGGCTCCGGGGCATACGCCGCCCGCCGCCAAGGAGCGCCTGCACCCGGCGACGACTGAGCGCCCGCCGGCTCCGCATGCTGATCTGGATGATGCCGAGCGCGAGGAAATCGAGCGCCAAGTGGCACCCATCGAAGACCAAAAACTGCGCGAGGCCCTCGAGAACGCCATGAGGGCCAGTGCCGAGTGGGCCAAGGGCGCACAAAGCAAAAAAGAGCCTTAAATCGCATCTGGTGGCCTTGTAGAGCCAAATACCTTCGTCCCCGAGGGTATTTTTTTACGATAAACTAGTAAGGCTGTACACATTTTCTTGACTGAAGGAGGACGTGTGGCAAACGAAAACGATTACGATGGCGGCGAGATTAAGATTCTCGAAGGTCTCGAGGCCGTTCGTAAGCGCCCGGGCATGTATATCGGCTCGACGAGCGCCAGCGGTCTACATCACCTGGTGTGGGAGATCGTTGACAACTCCGTCGACGAGGCCATGGCCGGTTTCTGCACCGAGATCCAGGTGACGGTCCACGCCGACAACTCCATCACGGTCGTCGACAACGGGCGCGGCATCCCCGTCGACGAGCACCCTGTTAAAAAGATCCCGACGCTCGAGGTCGTCATGACGATTTTGCACGCCGGCGGTAAGTTCGATAATTCGGCCTATAAGGTCTCGGGCGGCCTGCACGGCGTGGGCATCTCCGTCGTCAACGCACTGTCCAAGCGCGTGGTCGTTCAGGTTCGTCGCGACGGCAACACCTACGAGATGGAGTTCTCGCGCGGCAAGACCGTCAAGAAGATGGAGGTCGTGGGCACCTCGGATTCGACGGGCACCACCGTCACCTTCTGGCCCGACGACGAGATCTTCGAGACCTGCATCTACGATTTCGATACGCTGCACAACCGTCTGCAGGAGACGGCGTTCCTCAATAAGAACCTCAAAATCGTGCTGACCGACGAGCGCGAGGCGACTCCCCATGTGGAGGAGTTTTGCTACGAGGGCGGCATCATCGACTTCGTCAAGTTCCTCAACGAGGGCAAGGACGTCCCCGAGGCCTTTAAGGAGCCTATCTACATCGAGGGCAAATCGGACCCGGACGCACCTGTGGCCAAGATGGGCGAGGTCGAGGTTTCCCTGCAGTGGAATAGCGGTTACGGCGAGAACGTCATGTCGTTTGCCAACGACATCTACACCCCCGAGGGCGGCATGCACCTTGAGGGCTTCCGCACCGCGCTCACCCGCGTGATCAACGACTACGCGCGCAAGCAGAACCTGCTCAAGGAAAAAGACGCCAACCTGACCGGCGACGATGTACGCGAGGGCCTTTCGGCCGTTATCTCGGTCAAGCTGCCCGACCCGCAGTTTGAGGGCCAGACCAAGGCCAAGCTCGGTAGCTCCTATATGCGAGCGCTGACGCTCAAGATCGTGACCGACGGCCTCGCCGATTACTTGGAGGAGCATCCCAAGCCCGCTCGCGAGATCGTCAAGAAGGCGCAACAGGCCTGCAAGGCGCGCAACGCCGCCCGCAAGGCGCGCGAGGCGACCCGCCGCAAGAGCCTGCTCGAGACGGCGTCCCTGCCCGGTAAGCTCGCCGACTGCTCGGTGCGCGATGCCGAGCTGACCGAGCTCTTCATTGTAGAGGGCGACTCGGCAGGCGGTTCGGCCAAGGACGGCCGCCGCCGAGACATCCAGGCGATTCTGCCCCTGCGCGGCAAGATTTTGAACGTCGAACGCGTTGGTGACCATCGCGCGTTCTCGAGTGACACCATCCAGTCGCTGATTACCGCGATCGGTTGCGGCGTCACGACGAGTGCCGGCGACGGCGGCGATTTCGATATCACCAAGGCGCGCTACCACAAGATCATCATCATGACCGATGCAGACGTCGACGGCGCGCATATCCGCATCCTGCTGCTGACGTTCTTCTACAAGTACATGCGTCCGCTGATCGATGCCGGCTACGTCTATGTTGCCTGCCCGCCCATCTTTGGCATTAAGGTGCGCAACAAGATCCACTACGTGTATCCCAACGGCCGCCAGCCCGAAGACGAGATCCTGCGCGACACCATCCAGAGCCTGGGCCTGAACCCCGACGATAACGACGAGGACGGCAAGGCCAAGGACGGCAAGATCACCAAAAAGCGCAAGGGCTATACCGTCCAGCGCTACAAGGGCCTGGGCGAGATGGACCCCAAGCAGCTTGCCTCGACGACGATGGACCCCAAGACCCGCATCCTGCAGCGCGTGTCGATCGAGGACGCCGTGGTGGCAGACCGCGCCGTGCGTGAGCTGATGGGTTCCGAGGTCGGCTATCGCCGCGAGTACATTGAAAAACATGCGCATGACGCGCGTTTCCTTGACGCTTAAGAGGAGGTAACGTGGCAGACGATATCAACAATAACGAGGGTATGGACGAGGCCGGCGACGCCGGCATGCCTGACGATCTGAAGCGCCTGCTCGCCCGCGCCGAGCAGGGCGAGGACGGCGACCCCGATGCCTACAACCCCGATGCCGACGAGGACGAGGAAGAGGATGACGACGGCGAGCTCGAGGAGAGCTTTGGCGAAGTCGACCGCGGCGCCTCCGCAGGCGAGGATATCAACGGCGGCCAGCTCCAGATTTCGGAGTTCGGCCGCGAGATGAAGCAGTCGTTCATCGAGTACTCGATGTCGGTCATCACGGCACGCGCCCTGCCGGACGTGCGCGACGGCTTAAAGCCGGTGCACCGCCGCATCCTGTACGCCATGAACGAGAGCGGCATCTACCCCAACCGCCCGCACAAGAAGTCGGCCTGGACGGTCGGCGAAGTTATCGGTAAGTACCACCCGCACGGTGACTCCGCGGTCTACGAGGCCATGGTTCGTCTGGCACAGTGGTTCTCCATGCGCACGCCGCTCATCGACGGTCACGGTAACTTCGGCAACATTGACGGCGACGGCGCGGCGGCCATGCGTTATACCGAGAGCCGCTTGGCCAAGCCCGCCATGGAGCTCTTGCGCGACCTGCAGAAGGATACCGTCGACTGGCAGCCCAACTACGACGAGTCACTCGCCGAGCCCCAGGCGCTGCCCGCGCGCTTCCCCAACCTGCTGGTCAACGGTAGCCAGGGTATCGCCGTCGGCATGGCCACCAACATCGCCCCGCACAACCTCACCGAGGCGATCGAGGCCACGTGCTACCTGATCGACAACCCCGACGCCACCGTCGACGAACTTATGCAGATCATGCCCGGTCCGGACTTCCCCACCGGTGCCATCATCATGGGCAGTGCCGGCATTAAGCAGAGCTACGAGACCGGCCGCGGCTCCATCACCGTGCGCGCCAAGGCCCATGTGGAGTCCACCAAGACCGGCCGTAGCCGCCTGGTCTTTACTGAGATTCCCTACATGGTCAACAAGGGCACCCTTCAGGAGAAGATTGCCCAGCTCGTCAACGACAAGCGCATCGAGGGTATCTCGGATATGCGCGATGAGTCCAACCAGAAGGGCATCCGTCTGGTCATCGAGCTCAAGAAGGGCGTCATTCCGCAGGTCGTGCTCAACAACCTGTACAAGTACACCTCGCTGCAGACGACCTTCGGCGCCAACAACCTGGCGCTCGTCAACGGCGTTCCCAAATGCCTGAGCCTGCGCGAGATGCTGCAGCACTACATCGATCACCAGGTCGACGTCGTCACCCGCCGCACCCGCTTCGACCTTAAGAAGGCCCAGGCCCGCGCGCATATCCTCGAGGGCTACCTGATGGCTCTCGACCATATCGACGAGGTCATCAGCATCATCCGCTCCTCGCAGACCGATTCCGAGGCCAGCAGCCGCCTGATCGAGCGCTTTGGCTTTACGCCCGAGCAGACCACGGCCATCCTCGAGATGAAGCTGCGCCGCCTGACCGGCCTGGAGCGCGACAAGATTCAGGAAGAGCTGGACGGTTTGCGCCGCGCCATCGCCTACTACGAGGACCTGTTGGCGCACGAGGAGAAGATCCTGGGCGTCATCAAGGAAGAGATGCGCGAGATCTCCAAGAAGTTCGGCGATAAGCGCCGCACCGAGATCAGCCATGTCGAGAAGGACCTGGATGTCGAGGACCTCATTGCCGACGAGGACATGGTCGTGACCATCACCCACACCGGCTACGTCAAGCGCATCCCGGTGGCCGCCTACCGCGCCCAGAAGCGCGGCGGCAAGGGCGTGTCGGGCGTCAACCTCAAAGAGGACGATGTCATCGACGAGATGTTCATCGCGTCCACGCACGAGTACGTGCTGTTCTTCTCGAGCAAGGGTAAGGTCTATCGCCTGAAGGTGCACGAGCTGCCGGTGGGTACGCGCCAGGCGCGCGGTACCGCGATCGTCAACCTGCTGCCCTTCGAGGAGGGCGAGAAGATCGCGAGCGTCATCAGCTGCCGCGAGTTCCCTGCCGACGAGTATCTGATGTTTGCCACCAAGAGCGGCATGGTCAAAAAGACCGTGATGAGCGCATATGACCGCAGTCGTCGCGACGGCCTGATCGCTATCAACCTGCGTGACGACGACGCGCTGCTGAACGTGCGCCGCGTGCGCGAGGGCGACAAGATTATCCTGGCCACCACCGCGGGTAAGGCGATCATGTTCTCCGAGGAACAGGTGCGCGCCACCGGCCGCGATACCAGCGGCGTTCGCGGTATCGGTCTGAAGGACGGCGTGAGCGTTCTGGGCATGGAAGTCACTAACGGCAACGGTGATCTGTTCGTCATCACTGAGCGCGGCTACGGTAAGCGCACGCCGGTCGCGGACTACCCGGAGCAGAATCGCGGCGGCCAGGGCGTCTACACCATCCAAATGACCGAGCGTAAGGGTAACCTCGCGGCCATGAAGACGGTGGGCCCGCAGCACGAGCTGTTCATCGTGACGGAGGGCGCGACGGTCATTCGCGTCAAGACCGACGAGATCAGCCAGACCGGCCGCGCCACCCAGGGCGTCAAGATGATGACCGTCGACGACAACGACCGCATCTGCGCCGTAGCCCGCATGACGGCCGCCAAGGAGAAGCCCGAAGGCGAAGCCACAGAAGACGGCTCTGCCCCCGAAGAAACCCCTGTCGATCTAGGCGACGGCAACGACATGCCAGAGGATCTCCTAGACGAGTAAGAGGAACTAGCTGGTAGAAAATATCAGACCCCATATATCGGCGGTCGGCGCACTGCGCGTCGACCGCTTTTTTGAAAACCTTTGAACCCCACGTCGGCCCCGGCTGCCCGGCGGCATGCGAAGTCGATCGCGAGTTCCGCACGAGCCGGAGAGCACTTAATGTGCTCTCCGTGCGAG
>UQHR01000021.1 GCA_900540905.1 uncultured Collinsella sp.
GGTTCGAATCCATGCGGTGCTTACGTAAAAGAAAAGCCCCCGTTGCCGGAGGCTTTCAATTTCAAATGGTGCGGCGTATAGGATTCGAACCTATGGCGTTCTGATTCGTAGTCAGACCCTCTATCCAGCTGAGGTAACGCCGCAATTTGTTGATTATTATGCATATGGACTGAATAATCGTCAAGCGTTTTTCAAAAAAAGTTATTGAATTTGATTGAATTTGATTTTTACTCATTTGATGCAGTCGATCGACTCGATACTTTCAAACACGGCGAAAGCAACTCCTCAAGTATGTCGACATATAAGAAAAGCCTCCGTTACCGGAGGCTTTAAAGTTCAGTTGGTGCGGCGTATAGGATTCGAACCTATGACGTTCTGATTCGTAGTCAGACCCTCTATCCAGCTGAGGTAACGCCGCAACGCACGGATTATTATGCACGCGAGCCCCCGATGGGTCAAGCGACAATTAGAAAAAATTTTACGGAGTGATAATTAAGTTGTTCGTGCCTCGACCGTGGTTCGAATCCATGCAGTGCCGGCGTAAAAGAAAAGCCCCCGTTGCCGGAGGCTTTCAATTTCAATTGGTGCGGCGTATAGGATTCCGCGCATCCGCTTCGCGGATGCGCACCGGCTTCGCCCGCCTGCCGGCGCGCTCGCCCGCGGGCTAAAAACGCTCCGCGTTTTCTTTACGCCCGCGCCTCGACCGAGGTTCGAATCCATGCGGTGCTTACGTAAAAGAAAAGCCCCCGTTGCCGGAGGCTTCAAGTTCGATTGGTGCGGCGTATAGGATTCGAACCTATGACGTTCTGATTCGTAGTCAGACCCTCTATCCAGCTGAGGTAACGCCGCAGCGCAAGACATATAAAACCACTTTAGCTTATTGGAGTCAAGCACAATTTCAAACTTTTTTTTGGAACGCAGTCTTGTCATGCTGCTCCGCATATACCGCCATTCCCCGTACGATCGATTGGCTTTTCGATCACGTCAAACTTAGCAACAAGTTCCCTCAGGAGCGATCTCACCCGCTGGGCACAATCATAATCGGCAAACGAGATGCTCAACATGCGAGCAACCTGATTAGATGTCTGGACCCCATAGAAATGCTCTAGGGCCACAAGCCCCTCGTGCGCCACAAACGTCTCAACCACATGAGGCGACTCCTCGTAGCACCATTGCGTCAACGGCCCCTCGCTCGTCTGTCGAACCACCAGGCCACCCATGCCAGACGGCTCACACGTCACAAGCAGGTACTCCCCGCCCTCGTCGCTCTCAAACAAAACCACCCGATCATCAAACAGCTCCATCGCGTCCCCTTTCTCTCGCTCTTATTTAGTAAAAGCATAGCAGGTAGATGGCTGTATACAGAACAGTTGTTCGTGTGTTTTCTATTGAGCTGTCCGCACAGCATGGTATGGCCGCACACAAAAAGGGCACCCCAAAAAGGAGTGCCCTAGCAAATCGCTTATGCAGCCAATCTACGCGACCGGCTCGATCTTCTCGAGGCCGCCCATGTAGGGACGCAGAACCTCGGGGATCGTGATGGTGCCGTCAGCGTTCTGGTAGTTCTCCAGAATGGCTGCCATGGTACGGCCAGCCGGCAGACCGGAACCGTTGAGGGTGTGCAGATAGCGCGAACCCTTGAAGTTCTCGGGGTCGCGATACTTGATGTTGGCGCGACGGGCCTGGAAGTCACCGCAGTTGGAGCAGGAGCTGATCTCCTTGTAGGCGTTGTAGCTCGGCAGCCAGACCTCGACGTCGTAGGTCTGACGGGCAGAGAAGCCCAGGTCGCCGGTGCACAGGCTAATCACGCGATACGGAAGACCCAGCTGCTGCAGCAGGAACTCGGCCTCGGCGGTCATGCTCTCGAGCTCCTCGTCGGACTCCTCCGGCTTGGCAAACTTGACCATCTCGACCTTGTCGAACTCGTGCTGGCGAATGATGCCGCGGGTATCGCGACCAGCGGAGCCGGCCTCCTCGCGGAAGCAGGGGGTGAAGGCGGTGTAGCGGCGCGGCAGGGTATCGGCGTCGAGGACCTCACCGGCGTGCAGGTTGGTGAGCACGACCTCGGCGGTGGGGATCAGGAAGTTGTCGCCCGAGACGTGATAGGCGTCGTCCTCGAACTTGGGCAGCTGGCCCGTGCCGAACATGGTCTGACGCTTGACGACGATGGGCGGCCACCACTCCTTAAAACCACGGCTGGTGTGCGTATCGAGGAAGAAGTTGATGAGGGCGCGCTCAAGACGGGCGCCGGCGCCACCGAGAACGGTGAAGCGGCTGCCGGAGAGCTTGTTGCCGCGCTCGAAGTCAAGGATGTCGAGGTCGGTGCCCAGATCCCAGTGCGGCTTAAAGTCGAAGTCGAACTCGCGCGGGGTGCCCCAACGACGGCGCTCGATGTTCTCGTCCTCGTCCTTGCCGTACGGCGTGGCCTCGCAAGGAATGTTGGGCAGGTGAGCCATGAAGTCGTACTGCTCCTGCTCGAGGGCGGTGCGGCGCTCGGCCAGACCGTCAATCTTCTCGTTGACGGCGCGCACGGCCTCCTTGGCGGCCTCGGCCTCGTCCTTCTTGCCCTCCTTCATCAGGGCGCCGATCTTCTTGGACTCGGCATTGCGCGTGGCTTGAAGTTCCTCAACCTCGGTGATGACGGCACGACGCTCGTCGTCGAGCTCAAAGAACTTCTCGCGATCCCAAGACGTCTGGCGGTTAGCCATGGCGACATCGATGGCATCGGGGTTCTCGCGAACAAACTTGATATCAAGCATTAGATCCTCCGGCGATATACATTCCATTTAGGTTGCAACCTTGTACATGTATGGGCAAGTATATACTTATGAGCGTTTACGACCCAACTCAACTACGCAAGAAGGCACCCAATGGACGCAGTTTTTTCCTTTTTGTTTGGCACCCGCACCGGTTTTGCCATCCTTTTCGCCGGCGGCATCCTGCTGTTTGCGATTCTTGCCTTTGTAATGGAGAAGCGCACCCATAAGATGTATGTCGACCGCGGCCCCAAATCCGAGGACGAAGAAGACAGCTTCTGGGACTAACCTGCCAAAAAGGGACAGGTTTATTTTGGTCGGTTTTATCTGGGCAAACGCAAGTGCCCCGCAACTGGAATTGAGCCAGTTGCGGGGCACTTTTCGCTAAAAGGACAAAACCGCAGGAAAAACCTGCCAAAATAAACTGTCCCTTTTTTGGTCGGTTTTACTGGAGGGTTGCGTCGATTGCCTTGACCAGGGCGCTGCGCATGCCGGCGTCCTCGAGCGCAACGACGCCCTTGATGGTGGCACCACCGGGCGAGCATACGGCATCCTTCATCGCCGCAGGATGCTGGCCAGTTGCAAGCTGCAGCTTTGCCGTACCCAGCACCATCTGGCTCACAATGCGATAAGCATCCGCACGCGGGATACCGTGCTTGACCGCCGCATCGCCCAGGGCCTCGATTGCCATGGCGACAAACGCCGGAGCGCAACCACCCACCGTGCCGCCCACAAACAGCAGGCTTGTGTCGAGCTCGACGACAGCGCCAAGCTTACCGAGCAGGTCGAGCACCACAGCACGCTGCTCGTCGTTAAGCGTCGAAGCCTTGTCGCAGGCGATGACGCCCTCGCCCACCGAAACCGGCGTGTTGGGCACCGTCGAGATATGCGCGACGCCCGGCAGGACCTGCTCCCACTTGGCACTGTCCCAGGTCCAGGCAACCGACAGAACGACCTTTTTGGCAAGAGCATCCTTGAGCGGGGCGAATACCTTCTCGATCATGTACGGTTTGACCGCAGCGACCACGATATCGGATGCGGCGACAACCTCGGCGGCATCGTGGCAGGCGACCATGCCGCGCGCCTCGCAGCGCTCAACCAGTGCGTCGTAGCGACCCGCGCAGGCGCACATGTCGCTCGCAGCTACACCGGCAGCGATCCAGCCATCGGCCATAGCGCTCGCCATATTGCCAAAACCGACAAATCCAATCTTCATATCGCATAGTCCTTTCAGACACATTCCTCAAAACGAAAGGTATTGTCCCACGCCATTGTTTCGTATTGCCGACCTATTTGTGATACGGCTCGCCACGGCTGATCTTGCAGGCGCGGTAGATCTGCTCCAGCAGCACCACGCGCGCCAAGTTATGCGGCAAGGTAATACGTCCAAAGCTGAGCATCTCGTCGGCTCGTGCGCGCACGTCATCGCTCACGCCGTCCGAACCGCCGATTACAAAGGCAATGTCGCTGCTGCCTCGCAGCATAAGATCGTCGAGCCTCGCCGAGAGCTCCTCGCTCGAGCGCTCCTTGCCCTCAATGGCCAGCAAGATCACATGCGCTCGAGACGGCAAGGCGGCAAGAATCGCCGCCCCCTCCTTGTCACGCGCAGCATCCACACCGCCCGCCTTGGCCGGGTCGATATCGGCCACCTCGCGGATATCCACCTTGGCATAGGCACCCAGACGCTTGGTGTACTCAGCGCACGCGTCCTTCCAAAAGCGCTCCTTGAGCTTACCAACACAAACGACGGTGTATTTCACGCGCGCCTACTCCTTCGAATCGTTTTGAACTTTGCCGGCAGCCAGCATCTGCTCGAACATCGAGGCCGACTGCGAGAAGTCGCTCGGCAACACGACCGTCGAGTTTTTGCCCGTACGTGCGAACTCCGTCATCATCTCGGTCCACTGCGTAAACATGAACAGCTGGTTGGCCTCATCGTTGCCAACACCCGTCTCCTGGATAATCTCGAGCGAGTCCTTGATGCCCAGCGCGATCGCCTTGCGCTGGTTGGCGATGCCCTCGCCCGCCTTTTCCATAGCCTCAGCCTCGGCGGTCGCCTCGGTGACGCGCTTGATGCGGTCTGCCTCGGCGAGCTCCTGCGCGGCAGCGCGCTTGCGCTGGGCGGCGTTGATGTCGTTCATGGAGTTCTCAACCTCGGTCGGCAGTGCGATCTTGGTGATGAGCGTCGACACGAGGGTGAAGCCGTAGGCGGCCATCTGCTCGGAAACGGTAGCGTTGACATCCTTGGCGATGTCATCCTTCTTGGCAAAGACCTCATCGAGTGTGTAGACGGGGATGGAGGAGCGCAGGGCGTCGGTGATGAAGTCGCGCATCTGGTCGACGGGCTCCTGCAGCATATAGTAGCTCTTGTAGATGCCCGAATCTGCCGGGCCGGCGCCCATGTCGTAGCTCACGTGGTACTGAGCGGAGACCTCAAGGCCAATGGTCACGTTGTCCTGGGTCTTAACGTCGATGCCAAAACCATTTTTCATGGTACGCAGACTCACCGTGGCGGCCTTGCGGTCAATCACGGGCACCTTCACGTGGAAGCCCGCGTTGACGATACGATTGAACTTACCCAAGCGCTCGATGATCACAGCGTGCTGCTGCTCAACGACGTAGCAGGCGTTGGGGAGCAGCAACAACAGGATGATGATGGGAATCAAAAGGCTGGTAAGGGCGGCGATGATACCGGAAAACAGCATGGTCTCTCCTCTGATAGGCACACGTTGGCATTAGGATACCCGTCCAAGGAGATCGTGCACAACAAAAAAGCTCCCATTGCTGGGAGCTCTTTCATTTAATGGTGCGGGCGAAAGGACGTCCGCGTATCCGCTTCGCGGATCCGCACCGGCATCGGCCGCCTGCCGGCGTCCTCGCCAGCTCGCTAAAAACGCTCCGCGTTTTCTTGACGCTCGCTCCTTCGCAGGTTCAAGTCCCCGCGATGGGCACATAACAAAAAAGCTCCCATTGCTGGGAGCTCTTTCATTTAATGGTGCGGGCGAAAGGACTTGAACCTTCATGGGGTTGCCCCCATACGGACCTGAACCGTACGCGTCTGCCAATTCCGCCACGCCCGCGTGCAGGAATTAGAATAACGGAGCGCCACCGCGAACGCAAGAACTATTTTTGAAAAAGTTTGCAGGCATTTTCCCAAGCGGCTTGCGCGATTGTTTCGGCGTCCTCACCAGTGCGATCGACACGGTCGTTAACCAGCGCGTTTGCCGTAATGGAGATCATTGCGGGCTCGCATTCAAGACCGCGGATGGGCTCCGGAGCCATATACGGGCAATCCGTCTCGAACAAAATTCGATCGAGTGGGGTTGCCGCAAATGCCTCGCGCACGTCGTCGTTGCGCTTAAAGGTGGCCGCACCACCATAGGCGATATAGCAGCCCAGCTCCACAAAGCGCTCCATCGTGGCGCGGTCCTCGCCAAAACAGTGCAGCACACAACCGGCCTGGGGCACGCCCACCTCACGAAGCACGTTGTACGCATCCATATGCGAGGTGCGCTCCCCATCCGAGTCCTCGTGCCGCAGGTGCAACTCCACCGGCACATTGCAGCGCACGGCGACTTCGAGCTGACGTGCCATGCAATCAATCTGCACGCTGTGGGGCGCCGGCGTGATGTCGTCGTCGTAATCCATGTGGTAGTCCAGACCGATTTCGCCAATACCGGCGCACAAAGGGTCATCAAGCGCAGCAACAACCTGCGCGTGAATGTCGTCGGTATAGTCCGGCGCGCCATACGGATGCACGCCGGCAAGATACTTGATCTGCGGGATGCCCCTCATCGGCAGAATCTCGCGCGTCAGCCAGTCGCTATAGTCCGTCACGCTGCGCTTATCGGCGATGGGGTCGAAGACCGTCACCAACAGGTCGATGCCTGCCGCCTTGGCACGCACGAGTGTCTCGGGCACATCCTTGCCCCAAAACGAAAGCAGATGCGCATGCGTGTCGGCAAGCGGTGCCAAGGGCACGGGACAAGCAACCGTCTTCTTTTTCTTGGTAAACGTCACGCGTTCGGCATTAAGCGTCATGGGAAAGCTCCCGGGCCAGACGGACAAAGTCGGCAACATCGAGCGTCTCGGCGCGCGTGGTGGGTGCGATACCGCAAGCCTCAAAGGCGACATCGAGCACGTCCTTGGCAAAGCCGTTGGCGCTCATGGAATTGCGGATGGTCTTGCGACGCTGAGCAAATGCAGCATCAATCACGCGGGCCACAAATTCGCGATCGAGTCCTTCGGGCACCACACCGTCAACACGGTCGATACGCACGACGGCCGAGTCCACGTGTGGCGCCGGCATAAAGCAACGCGGCGGCACCTCAAAGCGACCCGTTACCTGCGCATACAGGCCAAGCTTTGCCGTATAGCCGCCATAGGTCTTGTTGCCCGGCACTGCGGCAATGCGATCGGCAACCTCCTTTTGCACCATGACGACGGCGCGCTCGAGCGCCGGCATCGTCTGGAAAAATTGCAAAATGATCGTCGCCGCCACGTTATAGGGCAAGTTCGCGACAAATACCGTCGGCTCACCGCCCGCAGCCTGCTCAATCTGCTCCGGGCCCACCTTAAGCGCGTCGCCCATGATAAAGCGGAAGTTGGCATAGTCGGCGGCGTGGGCGTCGAGCACCGGTTCGAGCTCAGGATCGGCCTCAATGGACATAACGCACGCCGCTTCCTGCAGCAACGCAAGCGTCAACGTACCGCAACCCGGACCCACCTCGAGTACGCGCTCGTCACCTGCAAACTCGGCAAGCTCGCAGATACGCTCGATCACATGATTGTCGATTAGAAAGTTCTGACCCAGGCGATGCTTGGTCGCAAGGCCAAACTCCTCCAGCAGCTCCCTTGTTGCCGTGGGGTTTGCCAAAGGCGAAGTTGTCATAGTTGCCTCCTTAGCATGATGGCGGCGTCTTGAAACGAAAGGGCATGGACCGTTGCGGCCATGCCCTTACATCTAAACAGCAAATTGCCGATATGGCGCTCGCGCGGTCTCTACGCCAGACGCGGGAACAGCGGATCGCCCTTCTCGACGGGCTGACCGCCGGCAAGCAGGCCCCAAGTGCAAATGCCCTTGAGGTCGTCGCTCGCGGCCTCGCCCTCACAGGACAGGCGGCGCAGGGCCTCGGCAGAGGTCTGAGGCATGAGCGGCATCAGCAGGTGAGCGGCAATGCGGATGGCCTCGAGCAGGTTGTAGATCACAAACGCCAGCTCGTCAGCCTTGGCCTCGTCCTTGGCAAGTGCCCAAGGCTCGGAGTCCTCGATGTAGTGGTTGGCGGCGTGGATGAGCTCCATGACCTCGTCCTTGGCTCCGCCGTAATCGAGCACGTCCATCTTGGCCATGTAGCGCTCGACCAGACCATCGGCGATCTTTGCCAGCGGGTTATCGAACGCGTCGGCAGACGCCGGTTTAGCCGGGGCGCAGCCGTCAAAGTACTTTGCGCTCATGTTGAGCGAGCGCGAAATGAGGTTGCCCCAGCTGTTGGCCAGATCGGCGTTGTAGACCTGCTCCATACGATCGAAGCTGATGGCGCCGTCGGTGCCGGGGACCACGTCGGTCATAAAGTAATAGCGGTAGCCCTCGACGCCCAGCATGTCGATAACATCCTGCGGAGCGATGGCGTTGCCGCGGCTCTTGGACATCTTCTCGGCCTTACCGGTCTCGGCATTGCGCACGGTCAGGAAGCCGTGGGCAAAGACGTGCTCGGGCAGGGCCTCGCCGATGGCCATGAGCATCGCGGGCCAAATGACGCAGTGGAAACGGATGATGTCCTTACCCACGATGTGGAACTGCGCGGGCCAGCGATAGGCCAGCTCGGCACGCGCCTCGTCGGTGTCGACACCGTAGCCGACGGCCGTCATATAGTTGAGCAGCGCATCGAACCAAACGTAGGTCACGTGACCCTCGTCAAACGGAACCTGAATACCCCAGTCAAAGCTCGTACGGCTCACGGAAAGGTCGTTAAGGCCGCCCTCGACAAAGCTGCGCACCTCGTTCATACGGAACGCAGGCTCGACAAAGTCGAGGTGCTCGTCATAGAGCTTGAGCAGCTTGTCCTGGAAGGCGGAAAGCTTAAAGAAGTAGGACTCCTCCTGCACGCGCTCAAGCGGACGGTGGCAGTCGGGACACAGGTGCTGGCCGACGCTGCCGTACTCCTCGTCGCCCTTCTGGACCTGCGTATCGGTGAAGTAGGTCTCGTCAGGCACGCAATACCAACCGTCGTAGCTGCCCTTATACAGGTAACCGGACTCCTTCATGCGCTCCCACAGGTACTGCACGGCATGATGCTGGCGCGGCTCGGTGGTGCGGATGAAGTCGTCGTTGGAGATCTCGAGCTTGCTCCAAAGCTCCTTGAAGTGCGGAGCCTGGCTGTCGGTCCACTCCTGCGGCGTCATGTTGTGCTTGGCAGCGGCCTCGGCGACCTTCTCGCCGTGCTCGTCCATGCCAGTCAGGAACTTGACGTTATAGCCGGCGGAGCGGCGATAGCGAGCCTGAACGTCGGCGATGATGGTGGAATAAGCCGTGCCCAGGTGCGGATCGGCGTTGACGTAGTAGATGGGCGTCGTGATAAAGAACGAAGGCTTGCTTTGATCCATGGGGTTTGTCCTCCAGAAAAACGTTGCATACAGGGGATGATTCTAGCGCAAGGGCTGGATATCCTCCATCTATTGCATATCGAGCACCATGGCATAGACATCGCGCTTGCGGCGCGAATACTTCTGAGACAGGCGCTTGGCCACCGCAGAGGCGGGCTCCCCCTCCTCGAGCGCGGTGCGGATATCCTCGCGCAGGGCCTCGTCGGGATCCGCTGCCGCAGCGCCAACCGGCGCGATGCCGGCCTCCTCATCCTCGCTCGGCGGCGCGATGACCAGCGCAATCTCGCCCTTTACCTCGCCGCGAGCACGCAGCTCCTCGGCAAGCTGGTCAGCGGGCCCGCGCAAGACCTCCTCGTGCAGCTTGGTGAGTTCGCGGCAGACGGCAACCTCACGCTGGGGAAAGACCTCCGCCACGGCCTCGAGCGTCGCGACGATGCGATGTGGAGACTCGTAGAAGATGAGTGCGCCGGGCACCACGGCAAGGCGCTGCAAACGGCGCACGCGGTCGCCGTGCTTTCGGCCCAAAAAGCCCTCGAAGAAAAAATGCTCGCAGGGAATGCCGGACGAAACGAGCGCCGTGACGCAAGCAGAGGGCCCGGGAATAACTTCGACGGGCACATCGGCCTCACGTGCCGCCTCGACCAGCGCCTGGCCGGGATCGGACACGCTCGGCATGCCGGCGTCCGAGGCAAAGGCGAGGGTCTCCCCCGCCAGCAGGCGGTCGACCAGGCCGGCGGCGCGGTTGGCGATCACATTCTCGTCGCAACGGACAAGCGGCTTGGAAATGCCCAGATGCATCAGCAGCTTTGACGTCACACGCGTGTCTTCGCAGCAGATGGCATCGGCGGCGGCAAACGCCTCGCCAACGCGCGGGGACAGGTCGCCCAGGTTGCCGATGGGCGTGCCGACCATATAGAGTTTGCCCATATGGGCGCTGTTTTGCGTCATATCAACCTATTCAATCATGCCGCGCTCGAGCGTACCGAGCGCCGCGCGGGCGTCCCATGCTGCAATGCGCTTCTCGGTCTTCCACGTTTGGAAGAACCAACCGGCAGCCGGCGCAAACGAAGCCAGCTGGTTGGCGATAAACACGCGCTCGTAAGCATTGCGGCCCTCGGGCGTAACCGACGAGTTGGCAAAGATCGCCGCACCCGACCATTCGCCCACCAGCACGGGGAACCCAGTCGAAATCGCTTCTTTAAGTTCGCGCTTGTTACGCGAAATCGCCGTCGTCAGCCCGCGAGGGCTCGTGATGTCGAGCGCATACTCGTCGCGGTAATGGTACAGGTGAAGGTCCATGTAGACGTTCTTGTACTTGGCGCCGCGCATAAAATGCTTCCACTCGCTGGGATGCCCCGACGACGAGAAGACGACGATCTTATCCTCGGGCATATACGAACGGACGAGTTCGTAGGCATCGCGATAGAAATTGCGCAGGTAGTGAGCGGGAATGCCATCCGTCATGGTGAAGAGGCTCTTGCGAACGCTCATCTGCGGCGTATCCAGCAGCTCAATGCCCAGCAGGCTCTCGGCCTCGCCGTAGCGATCGGCCAGGCGCTCGAGCACGTCGAGTGCGACATGACGGCCGTTGGTGGACGAATGCCACTCGGCGACAGCCTCCGGCGTGGTGGGTGAATCGTTGGAATCGCCCTGGCCACCGGGCACAGTTGCCAGATCGAGCAGCACGCGGATGTCGTACTTGGCAGCCCACTCAATTGCACGGTCGATGTAGTCGACAACCGAGATGTAGGACGCATCGGACTCCTGCGAACCAAAGGCATACCAGGGCACCGGCAGACGCACGGCGTTGAGACCGATCTGCGCCATGCGGCGAAAATCGTCCTCGCTCACAAACGTCTCGTAATGGCGGCGCATGCGCTCGTTATAGGCGGCGGTACCCATGGCCTCCTGTAGCTCGGCCGCGTTGGATGCGCCGGTCGCCGCGTACAGCGACGGGGTCACCCAAGGCTCGGGAATAAACCAGCCAGAGAGATTAACGCCGAGTATCCTCTCCATCACTGCCCCCTTCGGATCATGCAGGTCGAACCCGCATCGTATTGCATAGGATAAGTATCGTTTTGAGTATACCCGCGTGTGCGGACAGGCGACCGAACGGTCTGTAAAGTGACGCGAAAGTGGGAGGAATGTCTGGGGCGGGCGGGCTCGGAATGGTGCGGCGAGGTGTGTACGCGCGCCGGAGGCAGGCACCGGAAAGTGTGTCCCGTTCTGAGCCCTTATTCTGGGACGCAGTTTCCGCAGAACCCTACATAAAAGAAAAGGACCCCTTTGCAGAGATCCTAGTCAATTCAAGGTGGCGGGGAAGGGAATCGCGTCCGCGCGCTGCGCGGACGGACCGCTGCGGCGCTTACGCGCCTTGCGAGCTGCGCTGGCAAACGCTTACGCGTTTACTCAGCTCCGCGCGCTGCGCGGACGGACCGCTGCGGCGCTTACGCGCCTTGCGAGCTGCGCTGGCAAACGCTTACGCGTTTACTCAGCTCCGCGCCCTCACGGGGTTCGATTCCATGTGGGAACTTCATAAAAGAAAAGGACCCCTTTGCAGAGGTCCTAGTCAATTCAAGGTGGCGGGGAAGGGAATCGAACCCCTGACACGAGGATTTTCAGTCCTCTGCTCTACCAACTGAGCTACCCAGCCATTTGAGGTGTGCCTTGTTTCAAGGCTTGATTAGTATAACCAAGGACGCGTTCCGGTCAACCGAGAATTTTAAAAAAGTTTTTGAGCACAGCCTCGGTTCTATAAATCGGCACGTCAGAGACATCAGCCGGCAGCAAGAAGTTTTTCGCTCAGAGCCGCACGGACAAACTCACTTGGCGTCATCCCCTCGGCAGCCGCCCGTCGACGAATGGCCTCCTTCATTCCCAGAGGAATCTTGACCGACAGCGTTGCCGTCCCCTCACCTGAGAGTGGGGGCCGTCCATGCACGATCCCACCAACGGTGTGTTCGCCATCCGGAAACTCTCCGCGCTCGTACGACTCGCACCACGCGTCAATCATTTCATCCGTTACAACCTGACCATTAGCGGCCGTATACGTCTTGCCCATCATCGACCCCTTTGCCGAGCCCGTTCAATCTCCTGCCAAAATTTCTTCTGGACTGGAGACAAGGCATGAATGATAAGCCACCCACGAACAAGCTCGACCGCGACAAGCTCCACGCTTCGTCCGTCTGGGAGCCATCCAATCGCAAGCCATCTCGGCGGCTCGTCCTTCGACTCGCGACGAATTCGCTCAGTAACCGCAAGCCAAGCGCTAAGCACCTGCTTTTCTGTCAGGTGCTTTTTAGCGTTGGGATGGATCTCAGCATCCATGCATCTTCTCCTCCATCTTACCCAATTTCGTATGACGAAAGTCCGCTGTCGCCAATTCTTAAGCCGGCACGCGTTGGAGAGCAGGGGTCGAAACAATGATTGAAGAGCGTTCTAGTGCGGCCCAGGCGCCGGGGTAGGAGCACATACGCCAGGGACATACGTTTTCGTAGCGCGCGAGGATATTGCCGTCGCGATCGATGAAGGCGATGTCGATGGGATAGGCCATAAAACACGTGTGGACCGAAGAGCAGCGTGGAAACGCCATGACGAGCGGCAGGCCGTTGGCGGCAACCGGACGCCGTCCCAGCATGCCGCGCAGGCGCACGACAAACGACTCCGCCACCACAAACTCCGCCGGCGTCCAACCCAGCCTATTGAGTGCCCGTGCGTAGGCGATGTAGGACGAGACCGCGGTCACATGACCACCCCCGGGCGCCATGGATCGACCGTCACCGCGCGCTCGTGCGACAACGTTGTCGGCGCCCCCAGCGGAACGCCAGCGATGCTGAGAGAAGTCGGCCACGGCTCATAGTGCATGGTGCAGGTGTAGGTCCTAAACGTACCGGATAGGGAGAGCAGGCCACCATCCGATGCCTCCGCGCCTTGCTCGCTCGACACTTCGATCTGCAAGTCATAGCCTTCCATGGCATTCAGAATTTGAGTCTGGACCGTCGCCGAGGCATCGACAGAGCTTTCGTCGCCCTCCCCCTCCGACGCCACGGCGTGCGCCAACACGATGTCGGGCACCACGCGGTCGAAGCGCGCGACAGCGCTGGCAAAGATCATGACGTTGTATACGATGAGTGCCAGCACCAGCAAAACGGGCGTAACCACTGCCATCTCCACCGTCGCTTGGGCGCGCTCCTCGCGCAGACGCATGCGGATACTCATTACGACCCACCGCCCAGAGCGCCAACCAGCGTGGCGACATCGACGGTGAGCGGGATGGAGCCGCCGCCGGGCAGAGGAATCTCCGCAAGCGTGAACGTCGTGCCGCTGATGGTGCGTTCGACTTGATATTCCAACGCCTCGCAAAGCGCCTTGGGATCGGTCACGCCCAACGGAATACTTCGCAGCTTGTCTTGCGCTTGAGAGAAACCAGCAATGTCAGACCCCGGGCTCTTAATGACGTTGGCGGAATCGGTCAGCACTGGCTTTCGCAGGCGCAAGTCGCACGGTTCCAAACCCAGCGCCGCCACGGACGCCGAAACGATATCGCCGAGCCACGATGCGATGGAGCCCAACGCGCCGCTGCCCCCTCCTAGGCCTTTAATCATCTCGCCCATAAGTTCGTCGGCCGAACCTTGGATATCACCGTATCCCACAAGCAGCCGTCCCCAAACATCCATGACGCCGTCGAGCACACCGGCAACGCCGCCCGAGCGTTCCTTCAATGTCGAGAAAAATCGCGAAAGCACGTTGTTTTGCGCCGTCGCCTCATCGGGCGCCAGCACCGCGGCAGAGATGGCACCGCGATCGCCAAGCCTGACTGCCGTGTTAAACGAAGAGTTGAGTTCATCGGGGCTCGAGATGGCACCCGAAACCGCAAAGGCAACCACGCCGTTGCGACCGGGCGGAGCGATACGCGGACGCTCGCCCGAAAGCGCTTTAATGGCCTGGTCAAACGCATTGCCCGCACGGTCGGCTTCGTCCTCGGTCTGACGCTCGAGCTCGAGCTCCTTGTTGCGACAGTCGACGTAGTCCTCCAGGGCGTCTTTAAACTTGTCAAAGTGATACTCGAAGCCGTTTTCGATAGAGGTTGAAGGCGCCGCAACGGCACCAAGCGACAAAACGCCAAAATGGCATTTGCTGCATTTATCCTGTCCATCGTAATCGGCAACCGAAGCAAATCCGCTCGGCGTCCCTTTCTTATAGTTAGGGCAGGTCGTCCCGTAATGCAGATACGCCTTGTCATCGTTCACGCTCGTCGGCCACACCGCATCGGTATAGAGTTCCGTCGCCCGAACCTCATCAGAGTTGCGCGGCAGCAGCGGAATATAGGAGGAGACCCTGTCTCCGTTCTCGGTTATATGTGCCCGATCGACCTCCGCGCTCGCATAGGTATAAAACGCCTTACGCGCCGCAGACTCTGCCTTCATCTCGACACTCGAGCCGTGGGGCTTCTCATTTGTCAGACGCCAATGGTAGTAGTCCTTCGCGCGATCAAGGGCAACTTGGGGCTCCCACGTAACGCTCGATGAGTAATGCGGATTTTGAACACCGGAGAGATCCGTTAGGCTTTTCGCACGCTCCCACATGCAAGAACAGCTGCCGACCGAGCCCTTGTCAGACCCACCACAATCCGCCAGCCAAGCACGCTCTTTAGCCTTCGCCGTGTCCTCAGAAGCCTTCCGCAGCTCCTCGGCCGCACCCTCTAAATCATCTGATGTGTCTTTAATGGCATCGGTCGAGATCTCGGACCCCTCGAGCGCAGCGAAGTCAGACTCGGATGTCCTGGGCACGGCAAGCGCCGTACCGGTATAGGTCACACTATCGGTATCCTGCGCCGACACCGCCTGCGTGGCACGCGCGGCGATCAGATACGGCAGAGCCGTCTCGATTTTCTGTAAGCCTTCCGATGCGCTTTTGGCAAACTTGTTGCGCGTTTTAATGATCTCAATCCCGGTGTCGACCATATTGCCGGCAACCGGCTCGGCACCCGGGATGAGGATGGCGACCAGGCCCGTCCCGATCGTGGCAAACCCCGCCAGCCCCAGACTCAAGATGCTCGCATCAACCACCGTGGCAGCCGTGTGATAGGACGACACTACGTTGGCACCCGCCAGCGCGCCGCTATCAGCCGCCACCTGGGTATCCCCGGCACGCGACATGCTCCATATCGCCGCGGTCGACGAAAACAACAATGTGAGCACCACTAGGATGACCACGGCAGAAGAAAGCGTGGTATAGGCGCCGTCTTCGATAAACAGATCGACACCGGCTCGACCCATAAAGCCGCCTCGCTTGCGATGGCAGCTCGGACGGTGCGTCAAAACGCGTCTAGACCAGAAACGCTTAGTCCCATGCAGCAATCCACGAATCATAATCTCCCTCCAGCCATTCGGGACGCGATTGATACGAGACATCGACCTTGAGCTCAACGTAGCCGCCCTCGGCGGTACCACCCATAGCCTGCGCAAACGCACCGATCACAGGCAACGGCTTGACCTCGCCGGAAACGGACACGGACGAGACGCCACCCGCACCGGCCCGGCCAAGCTCGATATCCCACGACAACGGCCCGCCGGCATGGAAGATCGAGACATTGGGCACCGCGGCAAGTCGACGACGGGTAAACTCCTTAAGATCGTCGTCCTCCGCCGCCGTCGTGGTCATGAGCCGCGCGGTCTCGCCGGCGGCAGACTCCATAACCGCGCGCGTATAGAGCAGGCACACCGGTTGCAGCGCGAGAAGGATGAGCGTCAGAAACGTCGGCAGCAAAAAGGCAGCCTCGACCGTAGACTGCGCCCAGTCCTCGCGCGCGGCATCAATACAACGCGATGTCCTTAGCACCCGCAGCGGCGTCGATAACCGATGTAGAGGCAACGCCATGAGACGCCGCTCGCTCAACCAGCGCCGCCAGACGTCCATCGGTGCCAGCGCGCCAAAGTCCTGCGATTGCCAGAACAATCGAAAGCAGTGCCACGGTGACGATGGCGTATTCGACCGTCGATTGGGCGGATTCCTCATGCAGAACGTCATGCATTTCACGACCCCTTCTTTGAGCTCGCCGTCTTTGGGACCAGGCGCACCACACGCAAACGGCACGAGGCATCACCGGCATCCGCGGCAACCGTCACCATGTCGATCCAGCCGCGTCCATCGCGCACGATAGCGCCCCACACGTTGCCCTTGATGTCGAGATAGCCGCTCAGGGCAAGCTGCGCCGCGGGCACCTCGCGATAGGCGCGCAGCATATCCGCTGCCGCCTCGGTCATCGGTCGATCCTCGGTCCATGCGAGACGAACCGCAATCGCGTTGTCTGCAGGTGGCTCCACTGCGACGCCCGACCGCTCGTCGAGCGCCCGCAAAAAGGTTTGCGTCGTGACGGCAACGTCCGAGTCATCCGCATCTCGCATCTCATCTTTTTTAGACACCTTCGCCGAATCTGAGCCTGAATCGGCGAAGGTCCCAGGACGCTGCTGCCGCGCGATGTAAAGTCCCCAAAGCGCCGCCGCTATCGCCACGGTTAAACAGGCAAATACCAGCAGCGCTCCGATAGGACGCCCGCCCGCTACAGGCTGTTGATGCCCTCGCTGATCGCATCCCATAGTTCTTTAACCTTGCCTTTAAATGCAACGATGGCAATGATCGCAATCACCACGAGCACGCCCACCAAGATGGCGTACTCGGTGGTACCCTGCGCGCTTTCTTCTTGCAACAACGCCTTGGCACGTTGGCGAGCGCACACCACCCGGCAGAACGCCCAGCTCCAAGCTCTACTAACAACGTCAGTCATCGTGTTCATGTATTCCTCCCTACATCATCCCGCCTGCTCCCAGCAGCGGGCCCAATATGGACAACAGCAACGCCGGCAAGATGAGCGTGCCGGTGGGGATCAGCAGCTTTACGGGCGCACGCTCGATCTCACGCTCGACCGCGGCACGATGCGCCGCACGGATCTCGCGACTTTGGGCAGCAAGTGTCTCGGCAAGCGGGGCACCCAGGGCAAGCGCCTGCCCCACCGTAATCGCAAAGGTTTCGAGTGCCCGCACGTCCAAGTCGCAAGCCGCCGCCAACAGCTCGTCCTCGCGCGTGCCCACGCCCACCTGCCACGCCATGTAGGCTCGTTCGAGACGAACAGCCAGTACCGACCGACGGTTGGCGCAAAAGATCTCGAGCGCCGCATCGAACGAAAGGCCTGCCGAAAGCCCCAGACGCACCACGTCGATCATCTCGGACACCTCACCGAGCGACACCTGCGCCGGACCGCCCGCGCTGAGCGCGCCCTTCAATCGTGTTGCCAGGGCATCGACCATCGATCGAGCCGCGGCAACGACCAGCACCGCCTCGCACCTGCACGCTTCGGCAAGCTTGAGCGCATCCGCCCGGTCCAAACCCGTCGCGGCGAACACGCTGAGCGCACACAGGCAAGCCGCAACGCCGACCAGGGCACTCATAGCTCCACCCGCATAATGCGCCGGATAACCACCAGGGCAACGGCGTTGAGGGCAAGCCCCAGCACTACGGCGCCGGCGCCCGCCGGCGTTGCAAGACCACGGCGAAAGTCGGCCGAAAGCAGGGCCAGCACTGCGCACATGCCCGTCGGCATCGCCGCGACCATATGTGCCGACATACGCGCCTGCGACGTCTTAACATCCAGGCGGCGCTTGAGCTCAATGCGCTCCCCCACCATGCTCGACGCCTCGGACAATAAATCGGCAAGCGGAGCGCCGGTGCGCTGCGACACCTTGAGCGCCAGCGTCACGAGCGAAAGGCCGGGGGCATCGATGCGAACGAGTAGGTCATCGAGTGCGTCGGTCGCCGAGATGCCGCAATCGATTGCCGCCGCCACCCGCAAAAACTCGGTATGCACCGGCTCTTGCGCATGGGCACCCACAAAGCGCATGCCCTGTGCCAGCGAATGCCCCGAGGCAAGCGACATGGATAGCGCCGTGAACGCCTCGGGCATAGCTTCCTCCACATCGTGTTGCTCGCGTCGGCGGTCGAAAGTGTCACGCGCGGCGCCAACGCCAAACGGAGCCGTCAGTCCCAAGACAAAGCCGATGGGCGACAACGATGCAATAGCCAGCAAAACGCTACAGGCACCGCTCGACAGCAGCAGAAATGCCAGACGAGCCGCGTTATCCTCGATAGTGAGGCCAAGGCGATCTGTGGGGACCAACGACGCCCACGAACGGGCAATCTTTGTCAGCAGATCGTTTTCCACCAGCTCACGGGGCAGTTTCTCCGCCATCGATTCGAGCGTCTGGCGCGCCAGCTGCGCCGGAGGCACCCGCGGCACACGAGGTTCCGCCCCGCACGCCGTCGCGACCGAAAGCCCAGCCAAACCCCCTACGACGAGGGGCATAACGACCTCCATTCGTCCACCTCCTCTTGTGTGAGCGTTCCCGACCGCAAGCCCTCCGCAATAAACGGCGGCTCGCGGTCGAGCGTCCAGGTGCGCTCGGCGGCATCGAAGGTCACGTAACGCTCGAGCTCCACGCCACCCGATGCGCCGCGCCGCACCCCCGAATACGAGGACACAAAACGCCTGCCGTCCGCATGGCGCTCGGACATCACGATGCCGTCGAGCGCCATGGCAATCTGCTCCTCGATAAGCTCACTTGGCAGGTCGATGCCGTAGCGCGCAAGCAACGTCAGGCGCACCACGGTCTCCTGCTCGGTGCCTGCATGAAGTGTGGTGAGCGATCCGTCGTGGCCCGTGTTCATGGCCTGCAGCATGTCGCAGCACTCGGCACCGCGTACCTCGCCCACGACGATGCGGTCGGGGCGCATGCGCAGGGCATTGGTCACCAGGTCGCGGATTGTCACCGCGCCCTCGCCCTCGATCGATGCCTCGCGCGCCTCCAGGCGCACCACATGCGGATGGTGCGCAAACTTGAGCTCAGCGGAATCCTCGATTGTCACGATGCGCTCGCCGGTGGAAATCTCGCACGACAGCGCGTTGAGCAGCGTGGTCTTGCCCGAGCCCGTACCTCCTGCAACCGCCAAATCCTGCCGCAACGACACCGCGCACGAAAGCAGCTGCGCATACCAAAGCGGCAGCGACCCCAGAGCCACGAGCTCATCCAGCGAGCAGATGCGGTCCGAAAACTTACGGATAGTGAGGATTGGCCCATCGATCGCCACGGGCGGAATCACCGCGTTGACGCGATAGCCCGTCTTGAGGCGGGCGTTGACGATGGGGCTGCGCTCATCGATGCGCCTGCCCAGCGGCGAGATGATGCGATCGATGAGCACGCGAATCTGCTCATCGTCCTCAAACGCATGCTCAATGGGATATAAAACACCGCCGCGCTCAAAGAAGGCCGAGCGGCAGCCGTTTATCATGATTTCGGTGACGCTATCGTCCTCGATAAGCGGCTGCAGCGGCCCCAGGCCAACCACGTCATCCAGGATTTCGTCAATGATAGTCTCACGCTCGGGCGTCGCCAGGTCAGTCGGCTCCTCCACGTTGAGCGCCGCCTCCACCGCCGGTCGCAATTCTGAGCGCGCAAGCGCCGGATCGACGTAGGCGCTGATACGTGCCACCTCGTCGTAGCCTATGCGGTCCATCACGGCGCGCTTGGTGCGACGCTTGACCGCACGGCGCCGTCCCGCATCGACGTGAGCTACCGTTGCCGCCGCGCCGGCAGCCTTAATCCTCGTTTGCAAACTCATCGGCGATCACCCTCGCGCGACCAAGGAAGTCGAATACGCGGACGCTCGGTACGCGTGGCGCGGTCGGTGACCATGTCGCTCCAGGGGCCGACAGCGCAGCCCAGCTCCACGAGCATCTCGCGCGTGGCCTCGTGCACACTCGTCGCAAACGCGCTGGTCTGACCCACTGCCTCGTCGGCGCGACCGAACGCCATGAGCGCCGCGAGGTCCTGCCCGCCATCGGCAATGCGAATCTTGGAGCTCAACGCACAGGCAATCTCAAAACGCATGGCGACGTCCTCGTCGGCACCGCGCGCACCAAATCGGTTGAACACGGCACTCATGCGCGTGCGAGGCACGCCCACGCGGCCCGCCAGCTCAATGACACGCGACGCGGATGTCGCGGACGACACCGCCGCATCGCCTACGACCAAGCAGCGGTCACTCGCCGCCACCGCAGCCGCCACGGTATCTCCCCAAAAGACCGAGGTATCGATAAAGACCACGTCGGATTCGCGACGCAGAACATCAAGCAGTAGCTCCACCGGACGTGCCATGAGCTCGGCTTGCTCGGGCGCCGCGACGGGACCCCAGAGCGTAACGCCCGGTGCCACGCGCATCGATGTGGCTACGATATCCGGCTCGGTGAGCGTGCCCGCCGCCGACGGCTCGATAAGTGCCGCCATATCGCGCGGAGCATCGACGCCTAACAAGTCGTAAAGGTTTCCAAACATCAGATCCAGGTCGAGCACGGCGGCACGCAAGCCCAACAGCGACGATGTGTGTGCCATGGTGGCAACGATCGTCGACTTGCCGCAACCGCCCGAACCCGAAATGGCGCAGATGACCGGAGCTCGATGCTGCGGAGCGGCAGCGTCTGCCGGCGGCATCGAAGGCGGCGGGGCGGGCGTCGGCGACAGCGCCCCCGTCTCCCCCGCCGCAACCACACGCTGCGTCCAAGCCGGCATGGCAGCTTGTTCGGTCTGCAAGGCAGGCTCGTTCTGTGCAATCTGCTCATGCTGCATCAGCGACAACTCGCCGCACCCGGCAAAGCCCTCAACTTCGTCGAGTTCATCCGCCAGATTCACGCCGTGCACGTATCCCATATCTACAGCCGGGTAGTCGCCAGCATGCTGTGCCGGCCCTCCAGCGTCATCGTATACAAGGGGGTTCCGGGGGCGCCGACCATGCTCGGCTTCCGCTTTTCCATAATCATCAACACGCGGGCCTCTTGTAGCGCGAGGCGCCCCGGGTTCCCTATCAACAAAAGCATCGGGCTCAATCGTCATGCGCCGATCGGAATCAACCGCTCCCTCGCCCGCGCGCCCGTTGCCGCATATACTGTGCGCAGCGATGACCTCGGTCGCCCCTGCGCGAAACAGCCCCTCGATATCCGACGGATCGAGTGCTTCTATCAACACGACCACGCGACTCACGCGGCCTTCGGCCGTCAGGCGCGCAACAGTCTTGCGCACATCTTCGGTATCAAACAGAGACGCCGCGATGATGGCAGCCCCGCGGCGCGACGGAAACGCCCGCGCCATGGAAATCAGCCCGTCCAGGTCACCCACGCGAAGCACCTGTGCACCCGCATCACGGCCCTCGACTTCCCGCTGCAACAGCCCGTAATCGCCGCACGCGCAGCACGCAAGCCAGATCGCCTTCATCACTCGTCGCCTCCGCTCTTTTTGCCGCGCGCCGTGGCGGGAATCGTCAAGCTGACCGTTCCCTTGCCCGAGGCTCCCAGCAGTTCCTTGACGTCTTCGGGGTCAGCCGCCAGCGTCACCCATTCGATCTTGCCCTCGCGCGTGGCACCGGAATCCTCACTGGTATCGATTACGTACGCGCCGCACAGCCGATCGGTTACGCCGTCTTTTTGCACATACACATCCACGTAGCTGCCCACGCCCGTGGCGCCGCCGACCGAGTGCTCGGCATCGACCGCCACCGAAACGGCGACCTTGCCCTTAGGCACCTCGAGCTTGTGGCTCTCGGCCTTGGTGTAGACATTGCAGATCACGGCGTTTTTGGGAATACGCGAAGTCGTCACGTCGCCGCGCACCTGGCGCAGCTCGGTCACCGCGTCACGCGGCAGCAGACTTGTCAGCCATTCCTGGGTTATGACATTGGTCTCATCGAGGGTCTCGCCCACATCGATATCGCGCGCCGCGACGCATACCTCGACGCGATCGCCACCGTGCTTGGCCAAGGTCTCAGCCTGGACCTGTTCGGCTTGCGAGCGGATCGACGAGCCGTAAAGCATGCAGAGCAGAGCAGCGAGCACGCCCGCGACCAGACTGATGGCGATGCGTTTGCTCTTGTTCACGGCCGCTCCTCTCATGGCAGTGCCGGGCGAATGCCCGTACCACCATTGTCTGGGCGGTCAGAGTGCAAAGCGGCGCAATTGCGATTTTGGTTTTCGATGTCAAACCAATCGCTGACCAAAAGCTGACCAGCCCGTCAAGCTCGTAGCAAGGTTTTGGTCAGTACGTCAGCAAACTGCATGTTTCGAGGCTTTTCCGCAGCAAAAAAGCCGTCTCCCGAACAGTTGGGAGACGGCTGTCATAGGAAAAATCAATTACAGATGGACATCGGGATCGAGCATTTGAGCACTCACGCGCATGGATGACGCCAGGTTTTGGAACGTTTCCAAACGCAGGCTGTCGATCTGCCCGGCGTCCTCGGCCTCGCGAACGGCACAACCCGGCTCATGGGTATGCGTGCAATCGCCAAACCGGCACGCACGCGATGCCTCGACAATCTCGGGGAAGGCGCGCGCCAGACCCCGCTCGTGACCCACGAGCGGTAGGCTGCGTAGGCCCGGGGCATCGGCGATCACGCCGGCGTCGCCCGGTAGCGCCACCATCACGCGCGCGACGGTAGTGTGACGGCCCTGGTCGTCGCGTTCGCGCACACCGCCGGTCGCCAACGCATCGTGGCCCAGCAGCGCATTGAGCAGCGTCGACTTGCCGGCACCCGACTCGCCCAGGATCATGGCGCAGCTCCCGGCAGGCACGCAGGCACGGACCTCGTCCAGGCCGCGGCCCTCGGCAGAGGACGTCACGATCACGCGCACGTCCGGACCCACCAGGCGGCGCACGCGGTCCAGATCGCGCTCGAGCTCCTGGGCATAGCAGCGGTCAGCTTTGGTAAGCACCACCACCGGCTCGGCATCGCAGTCGAGCGCCAACACCAGCGAGCGCGCCACGCGGTCGAGCAGCACCTCACCGGCACCGAGCGTCTGCACGATTAGCACGCTATCCACGTTGGAGCAGAGCACCTGGCGCTCTCCGCGGGCACGGCCGCGCCAACGCTCAAAGCTCGTACGGCGCGGCAGCACGCACTCAATCACGCCCATATCGTGCCCGGGAGCGCGGCGCACCGCCACACGGTCGCCCACGGCAGGCAGCAGGACCTCGTCCTCGCCGCGCGACTTGGCAAATCCTACGGCGTGCTCGGCACGGAACGTATCAGTGGCAGTCGCCACCAACGGAAACCCGCGGTCCAGGCGCACCACAGCACCGAGCTGCATCTGCTCGGACTCCTCGGCTCGCGCGCAAAAGTCGTCAAATGCAGCCTGCTGAGCCGCATCGACCGGCAGGTCATCGAACACCGGAACATCCTGCAACGCATCGAGCCCCGGTACGCTCGCCAACAACTCCTCGGCAGACGCGGGGGCTTCAGTCGCAAGCTTCCGACGACGGTCACGCTTAGCCCGCGCCCCCGTCGTCTTTTTCTTCGCTTTAGCCTTCGCCTTGCCCACAAGCGCCTCCCAGCACCATAAATCACAACTGAGCAGGTATTTTAAATCAAAAAGAGCTGGCCGGGCAAAGCCCGACCAGCTCACATACTTTCCCTCAGCTCATGGTCCCGAGAGGCCATCCGAAGGCCCGCCCGCCGGGAGGGGTTTCTTCTGAGCGATCCCGCAGCGCGAAGCGCGAGGACCAGTGAGGGAGAAAGGGCGTGGGGCGGGCCCGGACGAGTACGCTACTCTTTCTCCACAGCGCGCATGATCGCCTTGTAGATCTCCATCAGCGGGATGATCAGGAAGGCCAGGCCCAAAGCGGCAAGAACGCCCTTGAGCTCAAGCGTCACAGGGCCAAAGAACATCTCGGCAAGCGTCGGCTGCACGGTCACGATCACCGTCAGCACCAGTGCCAGCGCGGCGGAAGCCCACAGCCACTTGTTCTGCTTTTTCATGGTGAACAGCGACGCACGACGGCTGCGCATATTGAAGCAGTGGAAAATCTCGACCATGTTGAGCGTGATGAACGCCATCATCACGCCTTCCTCGTCGGCATTGCCGGCGATCATATCGGCGATGTGGATGTAGCCCATGTCAAAGTACACGCCCACAAAGAAGCTCGCCAGCACCAGCACGGTGATGATCAGGCCCTGGACCACGCAGTCCAGACCCATATGTCCGGCAAAGACGCCGTCCTTGGCGTTGCGCGGCTTGCGCTTCATGATGTCGCCCTCGGCATCCTCCATGCCCAGCGCGAGCGCGGGGAAGCAGTCGGTGACCAGGTTCACCCACAGCAGCTGCACCGGCTGAAAGATGGTAAAGCCGATGAGCGTGGCGATAAACACCGAGAAGACCTCGGCAAGGTTGGCCGAAAGCAGGAACTGGATGACCTTGCGGATGTTGTCGTAGATGCGACGGCCCTCTTCGCAGGCACCGATGATGGTGGCGAAGTTGTCGTCGGCGAGCACCATGTCGGCAACGTTCTTGGTGACGTCGGTACCGGTGATGCCCATGCCCACGCCGATGTCGGCACGCTTGATGGACGGGGCGTCGTTGACGCCGTCGCCCGTCATGGCCACGATCTGGTCGCGCGACTTCCAAGCCTCGACGATGCGGGTCTTATGCTCGGGCTGAACGCGGGCGTACACGCCGTAGTCCTCGATGTGCGCGTCGAGCTCCTCGTCGCTCATGCGATCGAGGTCGGCACCGGTGATGGCATGGCTGCGATCGGTGACGATGCCCAGCTGCTTGGCGATGGCCACGGCGGTGTCGATGTGGTCGCCCGTAATCATGACGGTGCGAATACCGGCATCGTGGGCCTCGCGGATGGCGTCGGCGACCTCGGGGCGGACAGGGTCAATCATGCCGGACAGGCCGCAGAAGACCAGGTCGTGCTCGAGCGCAGCGGGGCTGCAGTCGCTCGGGACCTCGGTGTAGGTGCGGCTTGCCAGCGCCAGCACGCGCAGGGCCTCGTCGGCCATGGCCTTGTTGGCGGCCACGAGCTCGGCGCGACGCTCCTCGGTCAGCGGAACGACCTTGTCGCCGTCGTAGATATGGGTGCACAGGCCGATCACCACGTCGGGCGCGCCCTTGGTGTACTGCTCGTACTCGCCATCCAGGGTCTCGACGACCACGGACATCATCTTGCGGCCCGAGTCGAACGGGGCCTCGCCCACGCGCGGGTGCTCGGCGGTCAGGCCAGTAAGACCAGCCTTGCCGGCATCGTTGACGAGCGCGCACTCGGTCGGCTCGCCCACGGCCTCGCCCAGTTCCTCGTCCCACTGGGCATCGGAGCAAAGGGCCATACCGGCCAGGAACTTCTCCTTAGGCGCGGCGAGCTCGTGCTTGACGACGGTCATCTTGTTTTGGGTAAGGGTGCCGGTCTTGTCGGAGCAGATGGTCTGTGTGCAGCCGAGGGTCTCGACGGCAGAGAGCTTGCGGATAATCGCCTGGCGCTTGGCCATCTTGGTCACGCCAAGCGACAGCACGATGGTCACGACGGCGACCAGGCCCTCGGGGATGGCGGCGACGGCGAGCGAGACGGCGACCATAAAGGTGTCGAGCAGGGCGGTCGGGTCGGTGAGGACGTTGCCCACGCCGTGGCGGATGATGTCGACGCCAAAGATGACGACGCAGATGATGATAACCATGATGGTGAGGATGCGGCTGAGCTCGGCAAGCTTCACCTGCAGCGGCGTGAGCTCTTCCTTAGCCTCGGCCAGGGCGCCGGCGATCTTACCCATCTCGGTGTTCATGCCGGTGCCGACCACGACGGCGCGGCCGCGGCCGTATACCACGGTGGAACCCATGTAGCACATGTTCTTGCGGTCGCCGAGCGGCACGTCATCGGTGCCGGTGGCGAGCTCGATCACGTTGGCATGCTTCTCGACAGGCACGGACTCGCCGGTGAGTGCAGCCTCCTCGATCTTCATCGTGGCGCTCTCGAGCACGCGGCAGTCGGCCGGGACGGAGTCGCCCGCCTCGAGCATGATCACATCGCCGGGCACGAGCTCGGCGCTCGGCAGGTGCACGAGCTTGCCGTCGCGCAGCACCTTGGACTGCGCCGCGCTCATCTCCTGCAGGGCCTCGAGAGCCTCCTCGCTTTTAGCCTCTTGGACCACGCCCAGCACCGAGTTGACGATAACGACGAACATGATGATGGCGACATCGGCAAAGTCGGGCTCGCCCTTGACCATGCCCGTGAGTGCACTGATGACGGCGGCAACGATCAGCATGATGACCATGGGGTCGGCCATCTGCTCAAAGAAGCGCTTCCACAACGGCGTCTTCTCGGCTTCCTCGAGCTTGTTAGGGCCTGTCTTGGCGAGGCGCGACGACGCCTCGTCGTTGCTCAGGCCGAGGTTCTCATCGACACCTTGGTCGCTGAGTACCTCCGCCGCGGCGGACAGGTATTCCTTTTGCATATAGAGTCCCCTCCTGGGATTCGGGCCACTCAGCAGATTGATGCCCGATTATAATTCCCAGGAGAAGGGCAAGGGCTCATCAAGGCTGCCGTGCTGAGCGGCAGTTGATAGTGGAGCTATGGTACCCCAAAGCGGCACGTCTAGCCAAAACATTCCAATTGGAAACACGGCTCGAGTGCAACGATGCAGACCGTGTGATGCTCAACATTGATAAAACGTTTTTTCTTCGGTGCATCATCAAACTGAAATATCGCCCAGATAGCAGCGGTTAGAACGGTTGGTAAAGTTTTTGCATATACCGTTTTTACCGCAAAAAATGAACTTCTAATTCGGCATACGGTCGATTTTTTGGGGTATTCGGTCGGCATTTCGTTATAATCATCTCAGTTTTATTTCTTATGGTTTATCTATCAGCGCAAGACGATGTCAGATGGAGGTCTGAATGTACAAGCGCACCAAGATTGTATGCACCATGGGTCCCGCCTGCGATAGCGACGAGACCATCCGCGAGATGATCAAGGCGGGCATGAACGTCGCCCGTTTTAACTTCTCGCACGGATCCTACGACGAGCACCACGGTCGCATCGAGCGCGTCCGTCGTATTTCCAAGGAGCTCGGTCTGCCCGTCGGCATCCTGCTCGACACCAAGGGCCCCGAGGTCCGCACCGGCCTTCTGGTCGACGGCAAGAAGGTTGCCGTCAAGACCGGCGATAAGATCGTCGTCACCGCTCAGCCCACGTCCGAGGATTTCCACGGCACCTCTGAGCACATCTCCCTCGACTACCTGGCTCTGCCCTCCGAGGTCGAGAAGGGCTCCCTTATCCTGATTGACGATGGCCTGGTTGCCCTCGAGGTCGAGTCCGTCGACGGCCAGGACATGACCTGCGTCGTCAAGAACGACGGCCTGATCGGCGAGCGCAAGGGCGTCAACATGCCCAACGTCAACATCTCGCTGCCCGCCATCACCGAGCGCGATCGTCAGGACATCCTCTTTGGCCTGACCGAGAACATCGACTACATCGCCGCTTCCTTCATCCGCGACGGCGAGTCCGTCCGCGGCATCCGCGAGCTTTGCCGTGAGAACGGCGGCGAGCACGTGACGATCTTCCCGAAGATCGAGTGCGCCCTGGGCGTCGAGAACTTCGACGAGATCCTCGAGGCTTCCGACGGCATCATGGTCGCCCGTGGCGACCTGGGCATCGAGATCAAGCCCGAGCTCGTTCCGCACATCCAGAAGGAGATCATCGCCAAGTGCAACGCGGCCTACAAGCCCGTTATCACCGCTACGCAGATGCTCGACTCCATGCAGCAGAACCCGCGCCCGACGCGCGCCGAGGTTGCCGACGTTGCTAACGCCATTTACGACGGCACCGACGCCGTCATGCTGTCCGGCGAGTCCGCTGCCGGTAAGTACCCGGTCGAGGCCGTTAAGATGCAGGCCAGCATTGCTCTCGAGACCGAGAAGTACCTCCCGGCCCACGCTCCGCTCGAGGTTCCGGCCGATGCTCACGGCACCCGCGTCGTCAACAACGTTGTGGGTATGTCCGCTGTGAACATGGCCACCACCGTTGGCGCCAAGTGCATCACCGTGCCGACGACCACCGGTCGTACCGCTCGCCTGATCTCGCACTTCCGTCCCAACATGCCGATCTGCGCGTTCTCCCGCCACGAGTGGGCCGTCCAGCAGATGATCATGTACTGGGGCGTTATCCCGCACCAGGCCGAGATTACCCAGGGCACCGTCAACGGCACGATCGTCAAGGCGATCGAGACCGCTAAGGAGCTCGGCTACGTCAAGACTGGCGATTTGACCGTCGCTACCGCCGGCGATCCCCGTATGAGCGTCCAGCTCGAGGACAAGGTTTCCTCGACCAACGTCGCTTACGTCGCTCAGGTGCGCTAAATCGCACTTGCAAGCAGATTTGCATTGCAAAGGGGCCCGGAAGGCTTCGCCTTCCGGGCCCCTTTTCTGTGCCATTGCCGGCACGCGGCAAAATACGCACTCATTTCTTTACCAAAAGTGCGAAATCCACCCTTCGAGGCCCAAAAAATAAAGTCCCAAGCGCTAAAAGTGTTCGCCCGGTGGCAAACCCGCACCTTGACCGACGCTGCTAAATCGTTTTAGCAAGAGTCAGATCGACCTGGTTTTCGGAAGTGCGGGGAAAAATTGCTTACCCCCGAGCACAAGCCCTTTTATTTCAACAAAACCCCTGATAAAGTTGGCTCAAATACCGCTTGTGCTTTGCCTGTTTGTCTTTTTCCCCGCACTTCCGAAACCGATAGCCTTTCTAGCCCAAACAACGCTCGAACGATCGGATTGCCATGTCATTTCTCGCTTGCGGACCCACAGCTTTTCAGTACTATCGCATCCCGCCCCAGATACTAGGACTCTATCCGGCAATCCTGCCGCCCGACCATGACCATCGCTTGGTGCATTACTCAAAACAACCAGTATTTAAAGACTTGCTCGGCACACCAGTTTGGAGATTCGTGGGCGAAAGAAAACAGCGCGCGAACGGAAAGCTATTTCATAGCCGTCTGCTAACCCAAGAGCCGCCTCCTGGGTCGTTTAGGCAGACTGAGCATGGGTTTGATGTCACGTCCCCGGAGTTCACACTGCTCAACCTTGCTACGCAGGTCTCGCGCAACCAGTTACTCATGGCTTGCTACGAGATGTGCGGCTCCTTTGCAGTGTTCACGCCTTGTAAACGGGCGCAGCAGCAGCTCGATGAAGCAATTTCGCTTAAGCTCATTCCGCCCGACTGTGGTTGGAAACGCGTTGTCGACACCAAGGGCAATGACACCAACCTGTGGAAGCGCCCACCGCTCCTCAGCGCAGCGGATATCGCCGCGTTCGCCAAGCAGGCCGCAGGCCTGCGCGGCGTTAAACAACTGCGCTGGGCAGCCGAGCACATGACGGGGCAGACCGCCTCACCCTTCGAAGTACAGACCTCCATGCTTGTCTCGCTCCCCCGCGACGAGGGCGGCATGGGCATCAACATCGCAAACAACGTGCGCATCCCACTCAGCGACGCCGCACGCTCACTGTATGACAAAACCTGCTGCTACGCCGATATCCTCATAGAGAGCAACATCGACAGCATGGGCGTCATTTTGGAATGCCAAGGCCGCTCCGCCCATGACAGCGAAGCCGCAAGTCTCTCCGATGCCGAGCGCACCACCGCCCTCACAAGCATGGGCTATGACGTTATCCAGATAACCTATGAGCAAATCAAGGACACGAAGAGCTTTAACAACATCGCCGAGCTCATTCATAAAAAGGCGGGGCTCCCCTACATCCCAAAGACCGATCAGGAACGCACCGCCGCAGAAACCCTGCGACGGGAGCTGTTGGTCAATTGGGGTGAACTGTTCACCGTCAAGCCGGCCGGCTAGCAGCTAGCGATCAGAGGGGCTGCGGGGACGTCAGAAGCGGCAACGCGAGCCGCAAATCCCGCCTCGGTTAGCTCGATGACCTCGGTAAACGTCGCGTCGAAGAATTCCTCGGTCAGCAGGCGGTATGGCGGATGGTCGGGATCGCCGGGGTTTTCGCGTACAATCTCGTGCATGACGCCGATGGTCTTGAGCACATACTCTTTATGGATGGGATACTGCCCAAAACGCGTCGCAGCGGTATACAGGCGATCGGTCGCACGCGGAATCGAAACAATGCCGAGCGTCTTGCCAAACCAGTCAAAGTCGCCTTGCTTTTTAATGCGGAACTCCTCGCACGGCTTGCCGCCGTGCGCCTCCAGGTACTGATTCACGCGCGTATTCCATACGGTATCGGCCACCAGATGCGACCAGACACCCAATGTCAAATCGAGCAACGACTGCGCCACGTCCTCGGACGCAAGCGAGAACTCACGAGCGCCGGGACCGACAACCGGCTCGGCATCCCTGTAGCGCTGGGGATAGTGCACGCGATTCAGTCGCTCGCGCTCCTCGACAATCGAGGTAGCCGCGGCTGGCGCACCGGTGGGCGAACTTTTAAGCAACGGTGCCACATAGGTATCCCAGAACTCATGCTCACGAGGCTTAGGGATAGGCTCGGGCTTTGCAAAGTGCGTAATGCGGTACGGGATGGGATCGGCGATGCCAGGGACCATATAGCCCACGAAGATATCCGGAACCACGCAGCCAAACAAAAAGGCATTGCGGTCGCGCACGCTATTGGCAAGTGCACCGGTGCGCTCCAGCAAACGCTCCGTCTGAGCGATATGAATGTTCCAACTTGGCATAGCCACCCCCATAAAAAACCTGGATAACTATACCATCACGGCAAAGCCGCGCGGGCGGCTACGCACGCTCTACGCAGCAACTAGTCCGTAGTACCGCTTTCGGTTCCATACGACGGCGAAGGCGCCTCGACCACATGGTGATATCGATCGATATAGATTGCACGGGCACCCAGGCGTCGCACCAAATCCTGGTGATGCGTGCTCATCAAGACCGTCTTACCCGCCGCGACGTAGGCCAGCAAGAAGTTGACCACGATGTCGCATGAATCCTCGTCGAGCCCATTGGTGGGCTCATCGAGCACTAGGATATCGGGGTTCATCGATACAACTGCCGCCAGCGCCACACGCTTCTTTTGCCCGCCCGAGAGCTGATAGGGAGAGGCGTCGGCAAGGTCGGCAACCTGGAACAGCCCCATGGCATCGCGCACGCGGCGCTCGAGCTCGTCTGCCGGCAGCCCCATCTGCGCGGGACCAAAAGCAACTTCCTCGCCCACCGTGGCGCAGAACAGCTGGGCATCGGCGTTTTGGAACACGAAGCCCACGCGCTGGTGGAACTTCTGAGCAGCAGCAGAATCCTTCAGATACGCCGCATCGACCACGTGCCCGTCAAACAGGTATGCCCCTGCGTCCGCGAGTTCAAGGCCGTTAATAAGACGCATAATCGTCGTCTTGCCGCAGCCGTTGGGACCGAGCAGGGCAACGAGTTCACCACGATCGACCTGCAGCGACACGCCATCGACAACCGTATGCCCCGCATAGGAGAACACCACGTCGCGCAGCTCGATGAGCGGAACGACCTCGGCGCCGCCCACACCGTTCGTGCCCGCCGCACTATTCATATCGATCGTCAAAACGTCGCCCTTCCCCATTTGCATCCCCAGTCGGAACCAGCAGCGCCTACAGCACGGCGCACAACACTGTCAGCAGCGCCACGCCGGCCGCATAGGCCGCATCGCGCCAGCCAAACCTGGCGCGCGCGGGAGCCGGATACGCACCGGCAAAGCCGCGGCAAAGCATAGCCTCGTCCATCGCGCGGCTGCATTTCATCGCCTTGATAAAGGTCATGCCCATGATACCCGCGATCGAATCGGTACGCGAAAATCCCTCGGGCGCACGGCCAACGCTGCGCAGCATGACCGATTCGCACAGATCGTGCGCCGTACGACCCAGCAGCTCGATGTGCTTGAGCGCCATATCAAACGTAAAGATAACTTCGTCGGGTAGATGCAGCATCTTGAGCGCCGCCGACATGCGGCTCCACGTGAGGGTCCACGAAACGCCCAGCACCAGCGACACATTAATGAAGGTCTTGAGCGCAATCTTGAGCATGGCGCCCGTAGCGGAAGCACCCAGCAGCAGGGCAGGCAGCGCCAAAACCACTGCGAGCCCCGCGGCGCCAAGCGCCGGCACAAAGGTCGCGCGCAGCCCGCGTATGGGACGCACGGCAACGAGCACCAGCGCAATGGCCGCCATCAACATGAGGTACAGCGGGCTTTGTGTCAGGCACACGCACAGGACGCAAACGAATATCCCCACCAGGCGCACCGGAGCCGAAACGCAAGAAAGGGCGCGGTCGACCATCGACCCGCCCTCGTGCGCGCCTCCACCCAGGCGAACCCGCTCAAGCAGGCTCGCCAGGTGCAGGACGTTCTTTTGCATCACGCGATGACGAGTGCCCGTGGGCTCGTATCGCTCCTCGGCCGCAAGCCAGCTAGGCAGCTCGACCATCGCCATGGGCTCCGCTTTCCTTGACCGTCAGCGAGATCAGACGGAATGCGATGGTGAGCACCGCCACGCCAATCACGCCGGACAAGATATACATGGCAGCCTGACCGGCAAAGCCGAGACCCTGCTCCTCGGAATAGGCCTGCAGGTAATCACCCGTAGGCAGAGCGTCGGCAAAGGTCGGGGTGTCGAGACCGACCGAAGCCTGCAGGCTGTCGTCGCCAGCCTCCTGAACGGCGGTCGCGGCGCCCTCGGCGTCCCACTCACCCCAGGCGTCACCCGTGGCCAGCAGGCCCAGCGGCGTGGCCACGACAAGCACGGCAACCAAGATGAGCGTGGGGACCAGCGAGGTCTTCTTTGCAGCAGCGCCCTCGGCAGCAAGCTGTCCATCGGCGGCTTCGGGGCCGACGATAACGCTCGGCGCCGTCTTCTTGATGAAACCGTAGATAGCGGCCGTCGCCACGCCCTCGATCACGCCGGCAACCAGCATATGCGGGATCAACATGGCCGGAATAGCCACGGACAGCGGGAAGGGGCAGTACAGCGGAGCACCCGAGGCGTTGGTGAAGAGCATCGGCTGAATGCCAAACTCGATGGCAGCGCACAGGGCCGCCAGGCACAGGCCGACCCAGCCGCTTACGATGGCCGAAACCGAGGTGCCCCAGCTCTTGTCGTGCAGACGGCTGTTGAGCGCGCGGAATACCATGGCGGCAACAAACGGCAGCACGAAGGCCATGTTAAAGCAGTTGGCCCCAAAGGACAGGATGCCGCCGTCGCCAAACAGCAGCGCCTGCAGCGCCAGTGCGACCGAAACCGCGATGGCCGCAGCCTCCGGGCCCAACAGCAGTGCAATGAGCGCGCCGCCGACGGCGTGACCCGTGGTGCCACCGGGCAGCGGCACGTTGAACATCATGAGCAAAAAGGAGAACGCGGCGCAGATGCCCAGGAAAGCCATGTGTTCGCGATCGAGCGTGGCGCGTACTTTCTTGATGCAGTGGACCCACACGGGAACCATCGCCACCGCCATGACGGCATCAGTCTGCGGGGACAGATAATTATCTGGAATGTGCATGTACGCCTCCCGGTTATCGGCGCACGGAATTGCAACGCCGCTTGAATCACCTTTCCAGTGTTACGTAATGTCAGATTCGTAACACGCCGCGGGCTATCATAGCAAAACGGCGCACTGCCGACAAAGCAGCACGCCGTTATGTAATGCGCGTGTCATATATGCAGGCTCAACGGTGCCTTATACCGAAAACAGCAGTCACGTAGGACTCGGCAGCAGCCACCGCTGACCCATACCCCAGCGCAGGACCTAGCCGCGGACCTCGCCGTTTACGCCCTTGCACACCTTGGTGACGATCTTCTGGTGCGCTTTCTCGACCTCTTCGCTGGTGAGCGTATGGTCTTCGGAGCGATACGTAAGCGCAAAGGCCATGGACTTCTTGCCCACGCCCACGCGGACCGGATCGCGGTAGACGTCGAACAGGCGCACACCCTCGAGCAGCTTGCCGCCGGCGCTGATGATACGGCGCTCAAGGTCCTCGCAGGTCACGGCATTGTCGACCACGATAGCGAGGTCGTGCTCAACGGCCGGGTACTGCGAGAACTCACGGTAGTTCTCCTGGTTGCGGGCGCCCTTGATCAGCTTGTCCAAATCGAGCTCAAAGGCAACGACGACCTCATCGATGCCCATCGCCTCGCGCGCCTCGGGGTGAATCTCGCCAACCCAGCCCAGCACGGTGCCGCCGGACAGGACCTCGGCCGCACGACCCGGCTGCAGGAAGGCATAGCCCTCGCCCTCGACGGGACGGAAGCGAACCTTCTCGATGCGCAGCTGGGCAAGCAGCTCCTCGACAATGCCCTTGCCAAAGAAGAAACGCAGCTTGCGGTACTTCATGTTCCAGGACTGCTCGCTCCACTGGCCCGAGAGCACACCCGCCACGGACTTGGTCTCCTTGGGCAGGCTGGCGTTCTCGCGACCGTGGAACAGGCTGCCGACCTCGTACAGGTGCACATTGGGCGTGCCGTGGGCCTCGTTGTAGGCCACGGACTGCAGCAGGCCCGGTAGCAGCGAGCGGCGCATCTCGGTCTGCTCGGCGACCAACGGGTTCATGAGCACCACGGGGCAACCGCGGCCCTCGGTGGACATGCCGATCTTCTCCAGGTCGCCCGGGGCGGCAAAGCCAAAGGTCGTGGTCTCGTTGAGGCCGCAGGCGCGCAGGATCTCGCCGACCTTACGAGTGAGCTTCTGCTCGCGGGTCAGACCGCCGATGTGGTTCTTGGCAGCCGGAATGGTCGCCGTGACGCGGCCCATGCCCCATAGGCGCAAGACCTCCTCGATCAGGTCGATCTCACGCGGCAGGTCGGGACGGAAGCTCGGCGGCGTGACCATAAAGTCCTCGCCGTCGCGCTCGACGGTGCAGCCCAGGCGGGTGAGCGAGCGCTCGATAAAGTCGGACTCGATGTCGGCACCGCAGATGGCGTGCACGCGGGCCAGGCGCAGCTTGATGCTGTCGATGGTCTTGGGCGCGGGGAACACGTCCACATAGCCGGGAGCGACCTCGCCGCCGGCGATCTCCTCAATCAGCGCGCAGGTAACGTTGGCAACATCCACGCAGCCGGTCTCGTCAACCTGGCGCTCAAAGCGAATGGAGGCGTCGGAGATCAGCGAAAGGTCGCGGCTGGTGTGCGAGGTGCGGCCGGCGTTGAAGCAGGCGCTCTCGACCATCACGTCAACGGTATCGTCCTCGATCTCGGAATCCATGCCACCCATAACGCCGGCCAACGCCACGGGGCGCTCGCCGTCGGTGATGAGGCCCATGCCGGCGTCGAGCACGCGCTCCTCGCCGTCGAGCGTCGTGAACTTCTCGTCCTGCTGGGCGGCACGAACCACCACACGACGGTGGCCATCGCGCTCGGCAAAGGTGTCCAGGTCAAAGGCGTGCAGCGGCTGACCGGTGAGCATCATCACGTAGTTGGTGATGTCGACGATGTTGTTGTGCGGGCGCACACCCAGGGCGTTGAGGCGCTTGACCATCCAGTCTGGCGACGGGCCGACCTTGACGTTGCGCACGATGCGGGCAACGTAGCGGTCGCACAGGCCCTCGTCGGCGATCTCGACGGAAAGCTCGTCGTCGGTCGCGCGGCCGGACTCGGCCTTGATGGCGGGCAGCTCAACGTGGAAATCGCGGTCGAAGATAGCGCCGGTCTCGCGGGCCATGCCGATCATGGACAGGCAGTCGGGACGGTTGGGCGTGATCTCGCAGTCGAGCACGGTGTCGCTCGAGCCCACGTACTCGGCAAACGGCATGCCGCAGGGCGTGTCCTCGGGCAGGATCATGATGCCGGAGTGGTCGCCGCCCAGGCCGAGCTCGCGCGCGGAGCAGTTCATGCCCATAGACACGACGCCGCGAAGCTTGCTCTTCTTGATCTTGACGTCGCCGGGCAGGACAGCGCCGATCATGGCCGTGACAATGTGGTCGCCGGCCTCGAAGTTCTGCGCGCCGCAGACGATCTGCAGCGGAGCGGGGTTGCCGTCGGCGTCGAGGTTCTTGTCGCCCACGTCGACCGAGCACACATACATGTGGTCGCTATCGGGGTGAGGGGTCTTGGTGAGCACCTTGGCGGTCACCACGTGGTCGAAGGACTCGCCCACGGTGTCGATCGCCTCGACCTCGGTGCCGGTACGGATATATTCGTCCGAAAGGGTCTTGGGATCCTCCGGAATATCGATCATGGTCTTGAGCCAGTCGTAAGAAACACGCATCTAGCTCTCCTTTCATACTGAAAGCCTGCGAAGAGATGCAGGTGGAAACTTCAACTTTGTGAACATTCCTTACAAAGCGAGGGTTGTCCAAGTGCGGCAGATCGGACCGAAAGAGGAGCGCCGCGTACTTTGGTACGCAAGCGACGAATGAGCGCCGAGGTGCCGTGCTTGGGCAAGCCGCAGCCTAGAACTGATTCAAGAAGCGCATATCACCAGTCATCAACGTGCGCAGGTCGGGCAGGTCGTAGCGCAGGGCCGCGACGCGCTCGGCGCCAATGCCAAAGGCGAAGCCGGTGTACTTCTCGGGGTCGATGCCGCAGTTGATCAGGACGTTGGGATCAACCATGCCGCAGCCCAGGATCTCGATCCAGCCGCTGTGCTTGCAGAAGTTGCAGCCCTTGCCGCCGCACACGTGGCAGCTCACGTCCACCTCGCAGCTGGGCTCGGTGAAGGGGAAGAAGTGCGGGCGGTAACGCGTCTTGCGGTCCTCGCCAAACATGCACTTAACAAAGTAGTCGAGCGTGCCCTTCAGGTCGCCAAAGGTGATGCCCTCGTCGACGACCAGGCCCTCGATCTGGTTGAACTGCGGCAGGTGGCAGGCATCGGCCGTGTCGGGACGGTAGACGGTGCCCGGGCAGATCATGTAGATGGGCGGCTTCTGCGACTCCATAGTGTGGATCTGCACGCCCGAAGTCTGGGTGCGCAGCAGCACATCGGACTCGCCGTGGGCGTGGGCCTCGGGGTGCGCGACGCTGCCGGGGTTATTGTCGACCACATAGAACGTGTCGCGAGCCGAGCGGCTCGGGTGATCCATGGGGGCGTTGAGCGCCGTGAAGTTGTAGTAGGAGGTGTCGACCATGGGGCCGGACTCGACAGTGTAGCCGATGCCGCAGAAGATGTCCTCGGCCTCCTCGATGATCTGCTTGATCAGGTGCTGGTGACCGATCTGCGGACGGATGCCCGGCAGCGTGATGTCGACGGCATCGTGCTCGAGTGCGTGCTTAAGGGCGGCGGCCTTCATCTCGGTCGTGCGCTCGTCGAGCATGCCCTCGATCAGCTGGCGCATCTCGTTGGCGCGCTTGCCCATAACGGGACGATCCTCGGGGGCGAGCTTGCCCATCATGCGCATCAGGCCGGTGATGCGGCCCTTGCGGCCGAGCAGCGCGACGCGCGCGGCCTCGAGCTTCTCGGCGTCGTCGGCGCCTGCGACGAGCTCCTTGGCCTCTTCCTCGAGTTTGACCAGATCATCAATCAGACTCATGTCTTCCCTTTCGTCTCTCGCGCATCCGCGCTCCGGGACGGCTGACGCCGCCCGATGCTGCGGATGCGCGGCCCGGTTCGGTAACAAAAAACCGCCCTCGGGCATGTGCATTGCCCAAGGACGGTTAAATTCCGCGGTACCACCTTGTTTGACCCGGCGGATGTCTGGCCCGCCGCGCCCACTCTGCGCCCCTTATCGCGAGGCTCACGGCTTCCCTACTGGGGCCTCGCTGCCGCCGGCCGCGTGCCCGTTGAGGTCGCTGCTCGGGAGTGAACGCTTGGCCCTTGCCACCGCAGGAAGGCTTGCAGCCCATGACCTTCCCTCTCTTGCCGGCGACGCGGCGGGCAAAACCCTCTCCGTCAACGCATTGGGCTATAGGATAACACATTTCGCGAGCGCATCGCCGCGTTCCGTTTTGTTCGCGCTGGGTACAAGGCAGGTAGCTGTGCAAACTGGCCGCGCACCCGCTTGCGACGCTCGGCCTGCGAGATTAAGGATACGGTATGGGAAAGAAACTCGATAAGAAGGCCAAGGCAGCCGTGGCAAAGGCCGCCAAGGGCGTCAAGGCCGCTAAAGTCGACAAGGCCGTCAAAAAGTTCCGCAAACTCGAGGGCAAGCTGTGGACTCGCGAGTACCTGCTCAAGATTGCCGAGTTCGATGGAGCGACGATTGCTCCTGCCAACGGCGCTGCCGCCCGTGCCGACGCCATGGGCACGCTTGCCGGCGAACATCACAAGCTACTGACCTGCGAGAAGTCTGTTGAGCTCGTACGCTCGTTAGCGCGCGAGACGGTCGCCGGCGGCAAAATCGACGACCCGCAGCTGCTCGACGAGATCCGCGTGCTCGGCCGCGACCAGCGCGAGGCAAGCGTTATTCCTACCGAGGAGGCCGAGGCCTGGACCAGGCTCACCTGCGAGGCCGACGCCGTGTGGCACAAGGCCAAGACGGCCAACGACTGGGCGAGTTTTGAGCCCTATGTGGATAGAATCATCGCCCAACTTAAGCATCAGGCCGAACTCATGGACCCCAAGCGCGACCCATACGACGTTTGGCTCGACCAGTACGAGCGCGGCCTTTCCGCCAAGAGCTTCGATGCGTTTTGCGATGAGGTCAAGGCGACGGTCGTGCCGCTCGTGCACGCCATCGGCGAGCGCGGCCAGCAGCCCGCTGCCGACTTTTTGCACGCCCGCGTGCCCGAGGCCGCCCAGCGCGCCATGAGCTTCGACCTTATGAAGCTCGTCGGCCTGAACCTGAACGACACCACGCTTGCCTTTACCGAACACCCGTTTAGCGAGGGCTTTGCCGTGGGTGACGCGCGCATCGCGACACACATCTACGAGAACGATTGCATCTCCAACGTCTACAGCATCATCCACGAGGCGGGACATGCCATGTACGAGCTGGGCGTCAATCCCGCCTATGCGCGCACCTGTCTTGAGGGCGGCACCTCCATGGGCATCCACGAGAGCCAGAGCCGCTTTTTCGAGAACACCGTGGGTCGCAGCCGCGCCTTTATGGGACCGCTGCTCGAGGTGCTGCGCCGCCACGCACCCGAGGTCTACGGCGACGTCGACGAGGACACGCTCTACCACGCCGTGAACATCGCGCAGCCTTCGCTGATCCGCACCGAGGCCGACGAGCTCACCTATCCGCTGCACGTTATGGTGCGCTACGAGATCGAGCGCATGCTGTTTGCCGGCGAGGCCACGGCCAAGGACATCCCCGCGCTTTGGAACCGCTTCATGGATGAGTACCTGGGCATTCCCGTTCCCGACGACACGCACGGCTGCCTACAGGATACGCACTGGAGCGGCGGCTCGTTTGGCTACTTCCCCACCTATGCGCTGGGCAGCGCCTACGACGCCATGTTTGTGCCGGCCATGTGCCGCGACGGTGTCGACCTCAACGGCGCCTGTGCGAGCGACGACCTGACACCCGTCCGCGCCTGGCTGGGCGAGCACATTTGGCAGTGGGGCCGCGCCAAGGACGCGCCGGAGCTCATCAAGGGCGCGTGCGGCATGGCGTTCGATGCCCGCTACTACTGCAGCTACCTGCAGGACAAGTTCACCACGCTCTACGAGCTGTAAGGCATAACCGACACGCCAACGCAAAGGGGGCGCCGCGGAACCAATCCGCGGCGCCCCTTTACACCCAGTCACCAACCCGGCAGTTAGGGACGTTCCTATTGTGCCGGCAGAGACGATATGAGCAGGACATAAAAACATTGAGAGCCCCTGCTGCAT
>UQHR01000022.1 GCA_900540905.1 uncultured Collinsella sp.
ACAAGTTGGCATGAAAAAGGCAAGGCATAGACCTTCTGGTCATGCCTTGCCTTTTGAATGACAAATTGTCGCTCTGGGCGGCGCGCAGCGTCGGCCCGTTACGCGGTTTGGTAAAACCGCGTAACTACAAATCCCCGCCGGCACCCAGCAGCTTGCGCATGACTTGCTCGGGGTTGACTGAGCCGTCGCGCGGGGCCAGGGCGGTAATCTTCTTCTGCATCTTGTACTCGTGCAGCTCTTCCTCGAGCTGACGAACACGGGCGCGGAGCTTCTCGTTCTCGCGCTCGCGCTCCTCGGCACGCTCCTTCATATCGAGGATGCGCACCACGCCGGCGAGGTTGATGCCCTCGTCGGTCAGCTGGTTGATGAGCTCCAGGCGCTCGATATCGGCACGCGAATACAGACGCGTGTTGCCGCCCGAGCGTTGGGGGTTCACCAAGCCCTTGGACTCGTAGACTCGCAGGGTCTGCGGGTGCATGCCGGTCAGCTCGGCCGCCACGCTGATCATATACAGCGGTTTGTTCCTATTGTCCTCGGCCATGCTACCTGACCCCTTTCCGTCTCGCACATCTCTATCATAAGCCTGCGACCAAGCCGCAAGCCGCGCAACCAAGCTAGTACGTCGCCTTGTAACGGTTGACCTTCTCGCGATAGTCGCGCGTGTCGGCCTCGCGCAACTTGGTCATGGCCTCGCGTTCATCGTCGGACAGGTTCGTGGGAACTTGCACCTTGATCTCGACAAGCAACGCGCCCGTGCGGCCGCGATGCTTGACGTCGGGCGCACCCATCTCCTTAAAGCGGAACTTCTTGCCCGTCTGGGTACCCACGGGCACCTTCAGACGAACCGTCGCGCCACCGGGCGTGGGCACGTCCACCGTGCAGCCGAGCGCCGCCTCGTAGACCGAGATCGGCACCTCCATGGTCACATCGGCACCCTTGCGCTTAAACAGCGGATGCTCCTCCACGTGCGTGGTCACGACCAGGTCGCCGCGCTCGCCTCCGGCAACACCGTACTCGCCGCGGCGCTTGTAGCGCAGCTTGCCGCCGTCGACCGCGCCCGCGGGTACCGAAACCGTAATGGTCTGCTGCTCGCCCGTCGAGGGAATGCGGTAGGTGACCTTGTGCGTCACGCCGCGAAACGCGTCCTCGGCCGTCACATCGACGGTCAGCGACAGGTCGCCGCCCTTGCGCGCGCGGTTGCGGCCCGCGCCGGCACCGGCAGCGCCCGCAGCCCCGGCAAAGCCAGAGCCCCAATCGCTGCCCCAGGCGCCGTTGCCGCTAAAGATGCTGTCGAAAATATCGCCCCAGCCGCTCGCGCCAGCACCGGCACCATAGCCGCCGCCATACGCACCGCCCGCGCCCGGCATGCCGCCGAACATGAGCATCTGATCGTACTCTTTGCGCTTCTTCTCGTCCGAAAGCGTCTCGTAGGCCTCGCTAATCTCCTTAAACTTGGCCTCGTCGCCGCCGGCATCGGGGTGATATTTTTGCGCGAGCTTGCGAAACGCGCTCTTGATCTCTTTGTCGGAGGCGCTCTTGGATACGCCCAGGATGTCATAGAAGGTTTTGCCTGCAGCCATCGTAGCCCCTCTCCTGTTTCATCCGCCGTCCCCGCGGACGACGGCTCATGCTTTCATATGGCACTAGGCCAGAAAGGGCCCCGGGTGTTGCCCCGGGGCCCTTCTCAATTACTCCTCGGTGCTCTCGGCCGTATCGGCCGCAGCATCCTCGGGCGCCGCTTCGGGCTCCGGCGCGGGGCGCTTCTCGCCACCGTACGTCACCGTCACCATCGCGGAGCGCAGGATGCGGTCCGCCATGCGGTAGCCCTTCTGGTACACGTCGTTGACGGTCTCGTCGTACTGCGATGCGTCCTCGACGCGGCCCACGGCCTGGTGCTCGAGCGGATCGAACGCCTCGCCCTTGGGGTCGATGGGCTCAACGCCCTCATGCGCGAACACATCGAGCAACTTGGCATGCACCGCGTCAACGCCATCGACGAACTGCTTAAAGTCGTCGGAAAGCTCCTGGCTGCGGGCGTGGTCGATCGCGCGCTCGATATCGTCGACCACCGGCAGCAGCGCGGTGACGAGCTTCTCGGTCGCGCGCTCGCGCTCGGCGATGCGCTCGTTGGCGGTGCGGCGACGGAAGTTCTCCCAGTCGGCCTGCAGACGGGCGGTGCGCTCGGTGGCGTCCTTCGCCTTGTCCTCGGCGGCCTTCTGAGCCTCTGCAGCGGCATCGAGCTCATTGCGCACATCGGCAAGCTCCTTCTGAGCCTGCTCGAACTTGAGCTTAAAGTCGTTGTCGGCGGCTTCCTCACCGGCGCGGATAGCGGCTTCCACCATCTCGTCCTCGGTCATCGTCGCCTCCTTGTTTGAATCCTCTACCTGGTTCTCGGCAGCCTCGGCGGCCGCGGCCTCATTGGCCTCGGTATCGTCAACGGCCTCTACGGGAATCTTCACGTCCTTCTCCTCAGAGTCAACGGGGGCGACGCCAGCGGCAGCCGCCTCCGTGCGAGCTTTACGGGCGGACATGATTACTTGTCCTCGTCGTCCACAACCTCGTAGTCGGCGTCGACGACGTCATCGTCGGCAGACTGAGCGCCGGCGGCACCGTCGGTCTGCTGCTGAGCGTCGGCGTAGACAACCTGAGCCAGCTCGTAGGCCACGGACTGCAGGGACTCGCCAGCGGCCTTGATGGCCTCGACGTCAGAGCCCTCGAGCGCCTTCTTGGCGTCGGCGATAGCGGCCTCGGCCTTGGACTTCACGTCGGCGGAAACCTTGTCGCCCAGCTCGTTGAGGGTCTGCTCGGTGGAGTAGCACAGGCTGTCGGTCTGGTTGCGGACCTCGACCTCCTCCTTCTGCTTCTTGTCCTCCTCGGCATGAGCCTCGGCGTCCTTGACCATACGATCGACTTCGTCGTCGGAAAGCGCGGTGGAGCCGGAGATGGTGATCTGCTGCTCCTTGCCGGTGCCCTTGTCCTTAGCGGAGACCTTGACGATGCCGTTGGCGTCGATGTCGAAGGTGACCTCGATCTGCGGCACGCCGCGGCGGGCAGCCGGGATACCGGTCAGCTGGAACTTACCGAGCGACTTGTTGTCGCGGGCAAGCTCGCGCTCGCCCTGGAGCACGTTGATCTCGACGCTGGTCTGGTTGTCGGCAGCGGTGGAGTAGACCTCGGTCTTGGAGGTCGGGATCGTGGTGTTGCGGTCGATCATCTTGGTCATGATGCCGCCCATGGTCTCGACGCCCAGCGACAGCGGGGTCACGTCGAGCAGCAGGATGCCCTCGACGTCACCGGTGAGCACGCCGCCCTGAACGGCAGCGCCGTCGGCAACGACCTCGTCGGGGTTCACGGACATGTTGGGCTGCTTGCCGGTCATGGTCTTGACCAGGTCCTGGACGGCGGGCATACGGGTGGAGCCGCCGACGAGGATGACCTCGGTCAGATCGGAAAGCTTGAGCTTAGCGTCGCGCAGGGCGTTGGTGACAGGCTGCTTGCAGCGCTCGAGCAGGTCGCGGGTGATCTTCTCGAACTCGGCGCGGGTCAGCGTGTAGTTGAGGTGCAGCGGGCCGGACTGGTTCATGGTGATGAACGGCAGATTGATGGTGGACTGCTGGGCAGCGGAGAGCTCCTTCTTGGCGTTCTCGGCGGCCTCCTTCAGACGCTGCAGGGCCATGGGGTCCTGACGCAGGTCGACGCCGTTCTCCTGCTGGAACTTGTCGGCCATCCAGTCGATGACGCGCTGGTCCCAGTCGTCGCCACCCAGGTGGTTGTCGCCCGAGGTGGACAGAACCTCAAACACGCCGTCGGCGAGGTCAAGGATGGAGACGTCGAAGGTGCCGCCGCCCAGGTCGAAGACCAGGATGCGCTGGTCGGAGCCCTGCTTGTCCAGGCCATAGGCCAGAGCAGCAGCGGTCGGCTCGTTGACGATACGCTTGACGTTGAGGCCGGCGATCTTACCGGCGTCCTTGGTGGCCTGACGCTGGGCGTCGTTGAAGTAGGCCGGGACGGTGATGACGGCGTCGGTGACGGTCTCGCCCAGATACTTCTCGGCGTCGGCCTTCATCTTGGCGAGCACCATGGCGCTCACCTGCTCGGCGGTGTAATCCTTGCCCTCGATGTTGACGACGGCGCGGCCGCCCTGGCCCTCCTTGACCTCATACGGCACGGTCTTGAGCTCGGAGGTGCACTCGGAGTACTTGCGGCCCATGAAGCGCTTGATGGAGAACACGGTGTTCTTGGGGTTGGTGACCGCCTGGTTCTTAGCGGCCTTGCCCACGACGCGGTCGCCGTCGGCACGGAAGCCAACGACGGACGGGGTGGTGCGGTCGCCCTCGGCGTTCACGATAATGGTCGGAGAACCGCCCTCGAGAACGGCCATTGCGGAGTTGGTAGTACCAAGGTCGATACCAAGAATCTTACCCATTAGAAATTCCCTCTCTCTTGTGCGTTTGCACCGACTCGGCGGTCTGCCGCGCGGTGTTTCGGCTTGTCTTTCAGGATGTAGTGTATCCCCTTATGGGCCGGAATATACAAAATCTAAGTCAATTCATATAAGATTTCTTATTGCCAAGAGTTTAGGTTCTTAAATGCGCAGGTAGATGCGCTGTTTGAGTTCTAGGCAAATCTATCGAGATCTATGTAGAGATGGCTGAGGCTTGGGTCCGAGGGTGCCTGGGGCTGCCTTGCGGAAAGCTCGTCCCGTTTTGAGCGTGGATTCCGGGCCGCGGTTTCCGTCTGAAGGCTCAACCGGAAACCGTATCCCGTTTTGAGAGCTGATACCGGGTCGCAGTTTCCGCTAGCGGGCCCAACCGGAAACTGCGACCCGTTTTTCGACCAAATAACGGGATGCCCTTTCCGCAGGCGCGCTCAATAGCTCAATATTTCAAGTCACCTTTAGCTAACATTTGCGCAGCTCAACGGCCCCACCTGCGCGTTTTTTAGTAAACCTTGGCATACTCGGCGAACGGTATGAAGATGCCGGCCAGAGGGTATTGCAAACGGTCGCTCCCGTGGTATGTTTTTGCCCGAATCAAACCGGCGCGCATCGCCTGTAGCGTCGGTCAACAGAGAGGAAACTACCATGGCTCATCCCGTAATTGATGCCGACGAGTGCATCGCTTGTGGCGTTTGCGTCGACTCCTGCCCCGCTGGCGTTCTGGAGCTCCAGGACGTCGCTACCGTCGCTGACGAGGACTCCTGCGTCGCTTGTGGCGCCTGCCAGGACGCTTGCCCCGCTGGCGCGATCACCGAGATCGTCGAGGAGTAACAACTCCCCCACCTGCACACTCAAAAGTACACCGTGCACAAAAAAGGAGGCCTCCGCATCGCCGCGGAGGCCTCCTTTTTTGTGCGGATAACTAATTTGGCACCGTCGCAGGTTGAGCTCACGTCAGCGAAAACACCCCTAAGCGAGCAAGGTGACGTGAAAGAGGAGGGAAGCGTACTTTTTGTACGCAACCGACGATTGAACGTCAGATTGCCGCTTAGGGGCGTTTGCAGCGTCGGCTACGATAGATCGTCCTCGTAGGGCATCAGGTCTGCTAGGTAGCCTTTCTCCTTGAGCATCGCCTCGATCTCGTCGAGGGTTTGCTCGTCCTCCGCCGCGATGCGATGGAAGTGATAGCCGCTTGTCACCGTCAGCAGTGGAAAACTCTTGCCGCTGGCAATACCCTCCAGATAGCGCTCGATATCGCGACGGTTGCGAATGTCCAGATCGGCTGTGATCTTGCCATACACGCGGTGATTGACGATCACGTTGAGAACGGCGCCTCCGGCGTCGACGATGCTCGTGAGCTCGTCACTTGCCTGCTCCACGCTATGGTGCACCTTGACCACGCGCGTGGGAACAGCCGGGCTGCCCGCCGCCTCCTGCAGCACGTAGCCGCGATTGGTGGCCACGATATCGTGCCCATCGGCGCGCAGCAGGGCGATGTCTTGCACGACAATCTGGCGGCTCACACCCACCTCACGAGCAAGCGCACTGCCCGAAACGGGCTCCTTGGCTCGCTCGAGCACGCCTATGATGGCACGGCGACGCTCGCGGGCGTCCATTATTTACCGTCCAGCAGACGCAGGTGCTTAAGCGAGAGGTCGAGAATCGGCGCAGAGTGCGTCAGCGCCCCCGAGCTAATAAAGTCAACGCCCAGGTCGGCGAGCGCGCGGATATTGCTGGCGTCCACGTTGCCCGAGCACTCGGTTTTGGCGCGACCGGCGATAAGCTCAATCGCAGCAGCCATGTCGTCGTGGGTCATGTTGTCGAACATGATGATGTCGGCGCCGGCCTCCACAGCCTCGCGCACCATGTCCAGGTTCTCGCACTCAATCTCGACCGTCGCGGTAAACGACGCATGAGCGCGCGCCATCTCGATCGCGCGCGTCACGCCACCGGCGGCATCGATGTGGTTGTCCTTGAGCATGACGGCCGTCGACAGGTTGTAGCGGTGGTTGCTGCCGCCGCCGATCTCGACCGCCGCCTTCTCAAACACGCGCATGCCCGGCGTGGTCTTGCGCGTGTCGACGAGCACGGTCTTGGTGCCCTCGAGCGCCGCGGCCATGCTGTGCGTGTAGGTAGCGATGCCGCTCATGCGCTGCAGGTAGTTGAGCGCCACGCGCTCGCCCGAAAGCAGCACGCGTGCATCGCCACGCACCTGCCCCACGTGGTCGCCGGCGTGAACCTCGTCACCGTCGGCAACATCAAACAGCACCGAGCTCTGCGGATCCAGCAACTCAAAGGTGCGGGCAAACACATCCAAGCCGGCGATGATGCCGTCGGCCTTGGCGATAAGCTCAACGGTAGCAGGACGCGCCGTGGGGCACACGCTCGCCGTGCTCACGTCCTCAAACGTGATGTCCTCGCGCAGAGCCTGCAGAATCAGATCATCGACGACGAGTTTCATGGTAATGGGATTCATGGTCTACTCCTCCACGGCCTGCGTGCCGGCGGCACGGGCCAGATCATCGATTGCCAGGGTGTCGGCGCTCAGGGCGCGATGACGGCCATCGAGCGCGGGATCGCCCGCCTGCTCCACGGCCAGCGACTCGCCGGTACGCATATACCACGCGGCGCGACGACCCCAGACCAGCGCCTCGAGCAGGCTGTTTGATGCAAGGCGATTCTTGCCGTGAACGCCGTTGCAGGCCGTCTCGCCCGCGGCGTAGAGCTCGGGCATCGAGGTGCGGCCGTCCTTGTCGACCCATACGCCGCCCATAAAGTAGTGCTGCGTGGGCGTGACGGGGATGGGCTCGTCCAGAATGTCGCGGCCGTCCTCCAGGCAGCGTGCGCGAATGTTGGCAAAGTGCCCAGTCACCACGTCGCGCTCGACAGGGGCAAAGCTCAGCCACTCGTGCTCGGTACCGTCCTGCTTCATCTGCTCGCGAATGGCGGCGGCGACCACATCGCGCGGCTGAAGCTCGTCGGTAAAGCGCTCGCCGGCGGCGTTGAGCAAAATCGCGCCCTCGCCGCGGCAGCTCTCGCTGATCAGGAAGGTGCGGCCCGGCTGCGGCGAGAACAGTCCCGTGGGGTGAATCTGCACGTAGTCCAGGTGCTCCATCTTAATACCATGCTCCTGAGCGATGTAGCAGGCATCACCCGTGAGCTGCGGGTAGTTGGTCGAGTGGTCATATACGCCGCCGATGCCGCCCGTTGCCCACAGCGTGTGGCAGGCATGGATCTTAAACGGCTCGCCGGCATGCACGCCCTCGGCGGCATTTGTCAGCTCGTCGGCGGGACGAACCGAGTTGTCCTCGTCCACGGAAACGGCAACGACACCAGTGCACACCGTGGCCCCATCGCGCACGACCGTCAGGATGTCGGTCATGGCCACGTGCTCCAAAATCTGCACGTTGTCCAGCTTGCGGACGGCCTGGAGCAGCTTAGTCGTGATCTCCTTGCCGGTGATGTCGGCATGGAAGGCGATACGCGGGCGGCTGTGCGCGCCCTCGCGGGTAAAGTCGAGGCTGCCGTCGGCCTTGCGCTCAAAATCCACGCCCATGGCCAGCAGGTCGTTGATGACCGAGCGGCTCGAGCGAATCATGATGTCAACACTCTCGCGGCGGTTCTCGTAATGGCCGGCGTGCATGGTGTCCTCAAAGAAGGCATCGTAGTCCGAGCCTTCGGGCAGTACGCAGATGCCGCCCTGCGCGAGCATCGAATCGCACTCGTCGACCGCGCCCTTGGAGAGCATGATCACGCGCGTGCTCGTCGGCAGGTTGAGAGCCGCGTACAGGCCCGCTACGCCGCAGCCGGCAATAACGACGTCGCACTCCATATCGGGGTATTGCTTGGTTTCCACAGGAATCCTCTCCCTTGAATGTGACATAAGGGACCGTCCCTCATGCCGCATTGTTCTAGCGCGCTGCGTACTCGAGCATGCGGTCGAGCGTGAGCTTGGCCTGATCGGCGGCCTCGTCCGACACGCCAATCTGCACCTCGCCCTCGCCCGTCTCCAGGCAGCGCACGAGCTTTTCGAGCGTGATGAGATCCATGTTGACGCAGGTGGGCTGCACCGCGGGGAAGTAGAACTTCTTGCCGGTGCCCTGGCAGCGGCGCTCGAGCTCGTAGAGCACGCCACGGACCGTCACAATAATGAACTCGCTCGCGTCGGACTCCTCGGCGTACTTGATAATGCCGGCGGTGGAGCCGATGTAGTCGGCCTCGGCCAAGACGTCGGCCTTACACTCAGGATGCGCCAGCACGAGCGCGTCGGGGTGGGCCTCCGTCGCGTCGACGATCTGCTCGACGGTGATGATGTGATGGCGCGGGCAGTAGCCGTTGTTGAGGATGACGTGCTTTTGCGGCACCTGCTCGGCTACGAAGCGACCGAGGTTTTGGTCGGGAATGAACAGGATATGCTGCTGCGGCAGCTCGGACACGATCTTGACGGCGTTGGAGCTGGTGACGCACACGTCGCTCCAGCTCTTGATCTCGACCGTGGAGTTGACGTAGCAGACCACGGCAAGGTCGTCACCGTACTCGGCGCGGGCGGCGTCGACCGTCTCGCGCTTGACCATGTGAGCCATGGGGCAGTCCGCGCCCGGCTCGGGCAGCAGCACCGTCTTGGTAGGATTGAGCAGCTTGGCGCTCTCGCCCATAAACTCCACGCCGCACAGCACGATGGTCTGCTGCGGCAGGCTTTTGGCGAGCTTTGCCAGGTAAAAGCTGTCGCCGACGTAATCAGCCACGGCCTGCACCTCGGGCGCCACATAGTAGTGTGCCAGGATCACCGCGTCACGTTGGGTTTTTAGTTGCTGAATGGCCTCGACGAGCTCTGCGGGCACCAATGCCGCGCGCTCCGTTGCCGTCGTTGCCGATGCCAGGCCGGCCGCAATGTCGCGTGCAAGCTCCGATGCATCCATGTTCGCGCTCTGTGCCATCAAGGCCCCTCTCTTTTGGCGAATCTTGGGGCTTTAGTATGACACCTAGGTTTACAGCTGACAAGACAGCTGTAAACCTAGGTGTAAAGTTGAAATAAAGATTCAATCATGTGGCAGGTCCATTTTCGAACTGGCAAGCTGAAGATAGCCGAGCTCTCAATAGCGCAGGAGGCATCTTTCGCCACCGCAATACCGCTCGGCGCGAGTTGCACGACGTGGGGCGCAAATGGGACACGCCTCCGCGAGCGGTCCGCACCCAATGTGGCAAAATCGAACTACTAAGGGGGCTCAGAATGCTCAAGATTATTGCCTGCGACGACGACGTCGCTTTTCTAGATAGACTGCACCGGATGATCGACCGTTGGTCGACCGAGACGGGCACGGCGGTCGATGTTGCGCTCGTCACGCGCGGCGAGGACCTGCTGGCCCGCCATGCCGCATCGCGCGCCGACATCATTCTGCTCGACATGATCATGCCGCTCGTCAACGGCATGGACACCGCGCGCGAATTGCGCCAGGCCGATACCGCCGTGCGCCTGGTGTTTCTCACCTCGTCGCCCGAGTTCGCACTGGAGTCCTACGAGGTCCGTGCCTTCGACTATCTGCTCAAGCCCGTGACTTACGAACGCCTGGCGCAGTTGCTCGACGAGCTTTCGAGCATGCGCCCGGCGGCAACCGACGAGCTCGTGATCAAAACGTCCTTTGGCTACCACGCCCTGCGCCTGTCCGACATCGAATATGCCGAGGCGCGCAACAAGCACGTGGTCTTCCACCTGCGCGACGGACGCGATATCGAGGCACTCGAGTCGTTCCGCAGCGTCGAGGACCGTTTGGCGCAAAATGCCACCTTCTTTAAATGCCACCGTAGCTACCAGGTCAACTTGCGCAACATCGACCACTTCGATCGCACGGACATCGTCATGCGCTCCGGCGCGTGCATTCCGCTGTCGCGCAGCAGCAAGCAGGGGTTCCAAGACGCCTACTTTGCGGTGCGCTTCGAAGGCGGGCGGCGCTGATGGTCTCCTCGGTCGAAATGATCCTTTGGGCAATCCACCACGCCACGACGTTGCTCTTTGGCGTCTTTGCCTCGGCGGCGCTGTGCGGTGTCGAGATCAACCGGCGTCATGCGCTTGAACTGGTGCTGGTCGGTGCCGTAACCGGATGCGCATTTGGCCTCGCCAATGCCGTCGGCGGCGAGCTTTTCGCCCGCCAGGTATATCCGCTCGTCGTGCATCTGCCGCTCGTCATCTATTTGTGCGCGCGCTACCGCCTGAGCCCGCTGCTTGCCGTGCTCGGCATTACGAGTGCCTATCTGAGCTGCCAGTTCAGCAATTGGATGGGCATCGCCGCATTTGCCGCAACCGATTCTCAGATCGCGTACTATCTGGCGCGCATCGCGACCACACTCGCCGTCTTTGCCGTCCTGTTGCATTGGGCCGGCGACATCGGTCCGCGCTTGGCGATTAAAAGCACCACCGAGCTGGGCATCCTTTTAATCCTGCCGCTCGTCTATTACGTCTTTGACTATGCCACCAACGTCTACACCACGCTGTTCCACTCGGGCTCGGTGGTGACGGTTGAGTTTTTGTCATTTGCGCTCTGTGCCTTCTATCTTATGTTTCTTGCCGTTTACCTGCGCGAATACGAAGAAAAGGAAACCGCCGAGCGAGAGCGCTGGATGCTCGAAACCCGCGACAGCGCCGCCATCAAAGAGCTCGAGGCTTGGCGTCAATCTGGGCGCGAGCTGTCGATTCTTCGCCACGACATGCGCCACTTCCTACGCGGCCTGGCCGCTTTAATTGAGGAGGGCCACACCGACGAGGCGCTCAAACGCATCGACGAACTCTGCGAAGCCGGCGACCGCACCGCCGTACGCCGCTTCTGTGCCAACGAGACCGTAAACATCGCGCTTTCGTCATTTAACTCGGATATCAACCGAAACGGTATTACCGCCAACCTGCGCGTCGCCGTACCCGAAACCATCCACGTAGGTGACGCCGACCTGTTTAGTGTGCTCTCAAATGCCTTGGAAAACGCTATCACCGCCGCAAGCGCCGCACCCCAAGGAAAGCGATTCGTCGACTTTGACCTGCGATTAGAGGACGGCCAGCTGCTGCTGTTAGTTTCCAACACGTTTGACCGCGCGCCGCGCATGGTCGACGGCATGCCCGTGACCCGGCATGCGGGCCACGGCTTTGGCACCAGGAGCATCAAACTTGCCGTGGAGCGCATGAACGGCAACTGTCAGTTCCGCATTAACGGCGATCGGTTTGAGCTGCGCGCTGTGATGTAGGGACGCGATAAGCCGGCGCCGCGCTCGACCCGTCAGGGCCGCCTTACCGGCGCCAATCCGCTACAGCGGAGCGGCCGCCGGGGTCAGCTGCTTGATGTATGCCCACATGCGCTGCTTGGCGGCTTTGTCAGTGAGCGCCGCCTCAAAACCGTCGAGCGCGAGCACGCGGCGACCCTGCACATGGGCGATCAAGCCGGGCTTGAGCATGGCGGTGTCGAAGTCATCGATCGCCACGAGCATATCGGCATAGGTCTCGCGCATGGTATCGGCCGCACGATCATCCAGCAACAGCACCGCCTCGGGGTCCAGCGCCTCGAGCGCCTCGCGGAACAGCTCGCACGGCAGGGCATGGCCCACCGCCACCGTTCCGTCGCCCGCACCGGCGACGCTTGCCAGCACGCAAAAATCCTCGGGCGCATAACCGATGGCCCCGAGCGCCTTACGCAGCGCCGCGCCATCCGCGCCTGCGGCAAGCTCGCCGCCCGAGCGCTCGGCCTCATCCAAATCGCCTTTTACCAGCACAATCGGCGAGCACGCGTTGCCTGCGATGCGCACGCCACGACCCGCAAGCGATGCGAGCTCCTGCTCGGCCGCCTGGGCGATGGCTTCTTTTTTCTGGCTTTGTGACATAGGTATGCGCTCTCCAATCGTTTGCGTGCCCACCATTATTTGACACTCCCCATGGCTAAAGCCAGGGGATTCTTGCTTCACCGAGAATTGCCTAGACTGCGCATGCAGCCGTAGGTCTTACGCCCTCTCCACAAGCGTTTGCGGCGTCTGCCGCGGTTCCCGCATGCCCTGCGGTACCTTCCAGGATTCTCCTTCCCTCGCGGGCGATGTTGACGGCGGCGTTCAGGTCGCGGTCGTGACGCATGCCGCACGCGGGGCAGTCCCATACCCGTTCGGCCAGCGTCAGTCCCCTGTAGACGTAACCGCATGCGGAACACGTCTTGCTGGACGGATAGAACCTGCCCACCCTTACGAAGCCGCGCCCCGACCATGCGCATTTGTACTCGAGCTGGCGCGCCAGCTCCGACATGGCGGCATCGCCCACGGCCTTGGCGAGGCGGCGGTTCCTCTGCATGCCCCTGACGTTCAGGTCCTCGACCGCGATGTTTTGGCTTTCTCCCACCGCATGCGTCGTGAACTTGTGCAGGGCGTCCTTCCGCCGGTTGGCAACCTTCTCGTGCGCCCGCGCGACCCTGACACGCTGCCTGGCGCGATTTGCGGAGCCCTTCCGCTTGCGCGAGAGCCGCCGCTGCTCCCGCGCCAGCCTCCTCTCGCTCCTTTGCAGGTTTTTGGGGTTGGGCAGGCGCTCCCCCGTGGAGCAGGTGGCTATGTCGTGTATTCCCGCATCGACTCCCAGGAACCCGACGGTCGGGGCCGGCGCGTCCGTGGCGGGGACGTCCGCGCAGCATATCGCCACGTAGTACTTGCCGCTCGGCACCTGCTTGACCGTCGCGGACAGGACGCGCCCCTCCACGGGACGGCTCACCCGCGCCCTGACGGTCCCCAGCTTTGGCAGCCTCACGTGCCTGGCGTCGATTATCCCGACGCCGTTCGTGCGGTAGCTCTTCCTCCCCGCGCGTTTGGACTTGAACTTCGGAAAGCCCACCTTGCCTGGTGCGCGGAAGAAGTTCTTAAATGCCTTGTCCAGGTCGCGCAGGGACTGCTGCAGTGCCATGGAGTCCACCTCGGAGAGCCACGGCGCGTCCGCCCTCTTCCAGGCGGGGATCTGGGTGATGTAGGAGTTGATGTGCCTCGATTTGCCCGTCCGCGCGTACTCGTCCCGCCTCATCGCCAGCACCCTGTTGTAGACCCAGCGGCAGCAGCCGAAGGTCTTCTGCAGGAGGGCCTCCTGCTCGGCGCTCGGGTATATGCGGTACTCGAAGGTCTTGTCCATGGCCCTCACGCGTTCCTCTGGTCCTCGATATACTGCCTGACGGCCTCGGGCGTCGCCCCGCCGACGGTCGAGACGAAGTAGCTGTTCGTCCAGAGCGTCGGCAGCTTGCGCTTCAGCTGCGGGAACTCGGCGCGCAGGTCGTGGCTGGTCCTGCCCTTGATGCGCTTCACGGCCCGGTGGATGCCGAACTGGGGGTCGACTGAGACGAGCATGTGCACGCGGTCGGGCATGACCTTGATTTCCCTTATCTCGAAATCGAGTTCCTCCGCGACCTCGTGCGCGATCTCCTCGAAGCGGGAGCCGATGCCGTCCACGAGCACCTTCCTGCGGTATTTCGGGCAGAAGACCACATGGTAGTCGCAGTCCCAGACTATGTTGTCGTTGCTCCTGTATCTATCCATGAAAACAGTATACCACTTGCAGCCGTATATGTATATCGGCTGACGCCGATGCGCCTTATATCCCCATATCTGAAGAAAGGGGTTTTGCGGCGCTTTTGATAAAAGAGCCGCCCGCGAGTGGTTGCTTTGCGGGCCGCTGGGTATAAGCACGGTCGTACTGAGTTTTACGCGGCCGAGCCGCGTCGCATTATGGAGGTCACCATGGCTGACATTAAGCAGATTACCCCCGAGAACTTCGACGCCACCGTCAACGGCAGCCTTCCCGTGCTGGTCGATTTTTGGGCTCCCTGGTGTGGGCCCTGCCGTTCGCTGTCGCCCATCGTTGACGAGGTTGCCGATGAGCTGGCGGGCAAGCTTGCCGTTGCCAAATGCAACGTCGACGACAACCAGGACCTGGCCATGAAGTATGGCGTCATGAGCATCCCCACGCTGATTGTGTTTAAGAACGGCGAGGAGATTGACCGCTCGGTTGGCGCTCTGCCCAAGGCGAGGCTGCAGGCGCTGCTGGAGAAGCATCTGTAATACGCTTGTTACTTACCCGCCGTCCATGAGCGCTTTTGCACCGCTCGCCGGACTGCCGGGCGCGGCGCGGACGACCACGGATAGTATGGTAGTTACAAACAGCCCCCAGTGAACGGGTGCGAGTCACACAGACTCGCACCCGTTTTCTTATGCAGCTGCGCACAGAGTGGGCGTAGTAAAATCTGAACCACTGAACTGCCCCATACAAAAGGAGATTTCCCATGCATGATGTTGGAATGAACATGAGCCAGCTTGCCATGAGCGTCAAGCAGGTCGACGACACCATCGAGCTCGCTCACGAGTGGAGCCATCAGCTGCTGCATGCGACCGAGAATTTTGACATGGAGCGCATCGGCGCCAAGCTCGAGGCAGCCATGGCCGCGCTGCACGAGGCCCACGACGCACTCGAGGGCTACGAAGAGGCCATCGAGGCCGACCACAACTCCGTCGGCTCCGTGAAGCTGGTGTAACGTGGCCGAACACGAGCACGGCTGCGGGTACGAGCACGAGCATCCGCACGGGGCGGACGGTGACGCGGGCTGCCACTGTAGTGGTTCCGGCTCCGAGCTGGTCCGTTTTTCGGTTACCGCACCGGACGACCTGCTGCGCCGTTTTGACGAACAGATCGCGCGCCGCGGCGACGTGGCCAACCGCTCCGAGGCCGTGCGCGACCTGATTCGCGCCTCGATCGCCAAGGAGCAGATGCGCACGCCCGATGAGCATGTTATCGGGTCGCTCACCATGATCTACGACCACCATACCGGCGACCTGACGCGCCGTCTGGACGAAGTGCAGCACGACTACACCGACGAGATCGTATCGACCATGCACGTGCATCTGGATCACCACAACTGCTTGGAGATTCTGGCGCTCAAGGGTCGCGGCGAGCGCGTCTACGAACTAGCCGACCGTCTGCTGGGCCTGCGCGGCGTTAAGCACGGCGAGCTCACGTGCGCCGCCACCAAGCAGAGCCTGGGGCTGTAGCGCACCTGTCCCTATTTGGTCGGTTTTGATGAGGGGTGTCGCATGCGGCATGTGCATATTCATGTAACGGGCATTGTGCAGGGCGTTGGCATGCGGCCGTTTGTGTATCGCGAGGCCATGGCGCATGGCATCTGCGGCTGGGTGCTCAACGCAGGCGACGGCGTGCATGTCGAGGCGCATGCCTCGGGTGCGGCCGTCGACGGCTTTGTCGCCGCGCTGTCGGAGCACGCACCCGCGGCTGCCCGCGTGGAGCGCGTCGACGTTGCGGATTTGGAGCCCGGCACTTGGGATGTTGCCAATGAACAGGGCTTTCGCATTGTGGCGTCACAGGACCAGACTGCGCATACGACGCTCGTCTCGCCCGATATCGCCACCTGCGACGACTGCCTGCGCGAACTGTTCGATCCCGCCGACCGACGCTATCACTACCCCTTTATCAACTGCACCAACTGCGGCCCGCGCTTTACCATCATCCGCTCGCTGCCTTATGACCGAGCGGCCACCTCTATGGATCGCTTTCCCATGTGCCCCGAATGCGCCGCGGAGTATGCCGACCCACTTGACCGGCGCTTTCATGCGCAGCCCGATGCCTGCTTTGACTGCGGGCCGCATATTACCTGGCGCGAGGCGGCAGGCGGCATGGTGCTCGAGAGCTCAGAGGCGACGCCGGCTGTCGGCGACACGCGCGAGTCTAGCGACGCTATTATCGAGCGCTGTGTCGAGCTGCTCGAGGCCGGCGGCATTGTTGCCATCAAGGGCCTGGGCGGATTCCATCTGGCTTGCGACGCCGCCAACGAGCAAGCAGTAGTCGAGCTGCGCCGTCACAAGCGCCGCAGCAACAAGCCGCTTGCCGTTATGGTGCGCGACCTTACCGATGCCGAGCGCCTGTGCCGTGTCAACGACGCCGAGCGCGACTTGCTGGCCGGCAGCATCCGCCCCATCGTGCTGCTGCGCCGGCGTGGTGTTGGCATGGGAGATTCCTTCGATGCTCTCGCACTTGCGCCGTCCGTTGCGCACGATCTGCCCGAGCTCGGCGTCATGCTCCCCTATACCCCGCTTCAGCATCTGCTGCTTGCCGCGGCAGAAACGCATGGCATGCACGCGCTGGTTATGACCAGCGGAAACTTGAGCGAAGAGCCCATCGAGACCGATGACGATCTTGCCTGGGAGCATCTCGTTGCCGCCGGCATCGCCGACGCGCTGCTCGGCAATGACCGCGCGATCCTCTCGCGCTACGACGACTCCGTGGTACGTGTGGTCGACGGGGTCGTTATGCCTGTGCGCCGCGCCCGCGGATTCGCCCCGCAGCCGCTGGCGTTGTCGGCACTTGCCGGCGCCGCGCCCTGCGTGCTCGCCTGCGGCTCGCAGCAAAAGGCCACGATCGCGCTCACACGCGAGGATGCGAGCGGCAAGGCGGCCTGTTTTGTGTCGCAGCATATTGGAGACGTTGAGAACGGTGCGACCTTCGACGCCTGGAATGCGGCGCGTACACGCCTGGAAGACCTTTTTGACCTAGCGCCCGCCGCGCTGGCCTGTGACTTGCATCCCAGCTATCTATCGAGCCAGTGGGCCCGCGAGCAGGCGCGGGAACACGATCTGCCGCTTATCGAGGTTCAACATCATCATGCGCATATCGCGAGCGTGATAGCAGAAGCCATCGCTGCGGGCCAGCTTGCGCCTGACGCGCATGTGCTCGGCATCGCCTTTGATGGCACGGGCGCCGGCACCGACGGGACTATTTGGGGCGGCGAATTTCTTGTCGCCGGCCTCGCCGATTTTAAGCGCACCGCGCACCTGCGTACCTGGGCACTTCCCGGTGGCGCCGCATCTGTGCGCGACGCCCGACGCAACGCCTTTGCCCTGCTCGGCGAACTCGGTCTGCTCGAACGTCCGGGTGCCGCGGGGATCCTGGGCAGCCTCGATGAGCAGACGCGCAGTATCACGACCACGATGATCGAGCGGAACATCAACAGCCCACGAACGAGCAGTATGGGCCGTCTATTTGACGCCGCGGCGGCAATCTTGGGCATCTGTGGCACTGCAACCTACGAGGGCGAACCCGCCATCGAGCTCGAGGCCGCCGCTTGGCGCGCTCTTGACGGCGAAAACAGCCATTTCACCGGCAATCAGGCGGGTGTATCCGCATCCGCTTCAACATCGCTGGACAGTTTGTTCAGATACGTATTAAATACTGACCCCCTATCCGGCATTTTTGCCTCAGATTTGGCCAAAAAAGGCTCTCCAGACACCCTATTTGCGGCAAATATGGACGCTGGATACCCCAAATCGACCCATTTGAGGTGTTCGCGGACGGCTTTTGCCACCCAGAGCCCATCACAAAAATACGTATCTGAACTAACTGTCCAGGCGGCCTCGGATAGCTCCCTCGTTCTGGACCAAAAACCACTTTTTGAGGCGCTTTTGAGTGGAATCGAGGCCGGTGTGCCGGCCGACAAGCTCGCACTCGACTTCCATATCGCCATTGCACGCGCATCGGCCCAAGTCGCAAGCGAGATCTGCGTCCGTGAAGGCATCGACACCGTCGTGCTCTCGGGCGGCGTGTTCATGAACCGACTCCTGCTTCAGTTCCTCACCCGCGAGCTCAAAAGCGCAGGCCTTACTGTCCTTGTCCCCCACACCGCACCCGTCAATGACGGCTGCATCGCCTACGGCCAGGCGGCGGTCGCAAGCGCTCGTCTTGCGCAGACAACATCGCGATAGGCTGTTTTGCCAGTCTGCGCGCCGCCGTCTCACAGGTGTAACGCGTTTGCTCGTGACTCCCGCGAGCGCTACCATCAACTGATGGGTAATTAGGCGCCTATCCAGCGCAAAACGTATAAAAGGGGAACATTATGTGCCTTGCCGTTCCCGGTAAAGTGGTCAAACGCGACGACGACCTTAAGGCGACCGTCGACATGATGGGCATCGAGCGCCCCGTTTCGCTGCGCCTCGTGCCGACGGCACAGGTAGGCGACTATATTCTCGTGCACGCCGGCTTTGGCATTCAGATTGTCGACGAGCAGGAGGCCCAAGAGACACTCGAGCTCGTCAATACCATGGCCGAGCTGGCCGAAGAGGACCAGCTCGCCACCAACCCGGCGGAGGCTTACTAGTGGCGGCCGGACAGCCGGCGCGCTCCGGTATCGACTTCTCGGCATTCCGCGATCCTAAGCTGGCTCGCGAGCTCATCGGGCGCATTCATGAGCTTGTCGGCAACCGCAGCATCAACCTTATGGAAGTCTGCGGCACGCACACCGTGAGCATCGGTCGCTATGGCTTTCGCTCCATTATGCCTGCCGGGCTCAAACTGCTGAGCGGTCCGGGTTGCCCCGTCTGTGTTACCGCCAACCGCGATATCGACCATGCAATCGCGCTCGCCAAGATGGACGGCGCCATCATCACCACCTTTGGCGACATGATGCGCGTGCCCGGGTCGTCTACCTCGCTCGCCGCGCAAAAGGCGGCGGAGCGCGATATTCGCATTGTGTACTCCCCGCTCGATGCACTCGATATCGCCGAGCACAACCCCGATCGCCCGGTCATCTTTATGGGCGTCGGCTTTGAGACCACGACGCCTACCATCGCCGCCGCCATCCTGGAGGCGGACGCGCGCGGGCTGCAGAACTTCTCGGTCTACTGTGCCCATAAGACCACGCCGCCGGCGCTGCGCGCCATCGCCAACGATCCCGAGACCACTATCGACGGCTTTATCCTGCCGGGCCACGTCGCCACCATCACGGGCCTGGCGCCCTTTAGCTTTTTGGTCGACGAGTTCAATACCCCGGGTGTGGTCACGGGATTTGAACCGGTCGATATCCTGCAGGGCATCTGCATGCTGGTCCAGATGGTTGTCGAGAACAGGCCGGCGATCGACAACGCCTACCGCCGTGGCGTCAACGCAGACGGCAACCCCGTTGCGCGCCAGCTGGTCGAGCAGGTGTTTGAGCCATGCAACACCACGTGGCGCGGGCTGGGGCCGATTGCCAACTCGGGCCTTTCCATCCGCCCCGAGTTCTCGCGCTTTGATGCCCGCACTCGCTTTGACGTGCCCGTTGAGACGACGGTCGAGCCGCGTGGGTGCCGCTGCGGCGACGTGCTGCGCGGGGCCATTACGCCGAGCGACTGCCCTCTGTTCGGCCGCGCCTGCACGCCCGGGCATCCTGTTGGCCCGTGCATGGTGAGCTCGGAAGGCAGCTGCGCTGCGTACTTTAGATACCAAATCTAGCCCGAACGCCCCCACGCACCAGACGCACCACGATTGGAGTTTTCGATATGTCCCATAGCGTCACCGATAGCACTGTCCTGCTGGGCCACGGCTCCGGCGGCCAGATGATGAAGCGCATTATCGACGAGGTCTTTCTGGATGCCTTTGGGTCGCCCGAACTGCTCGAGGGCAACGATGCCGGTGTCGCCGCCCTGCCCGCGAGCGGGCGCATCGCCATGTCGACCGACAGCTTTGTGGTGACGCCGCAGTTCTTCCCCGGCGGAAATATCGGCAGGCTCGCCGTGTGCGGAACCGTCAACGATGTTGCGACCTCGGGTGCCAACGTGCGCTTCCTTTCGTGCGGCTTTATCCTCGAAGAGGGCTATCCTATGGATAAGCTGCGCCAGATTGTGCAGACCATGGCCGAGACGGCGCGCGAGGCGGGCGTCAAAATCATCACCGGCGACACCAAGGTGGTCGAGCGCGGCGGAGCTGACGGCGTCTACATCAACACCGCCGGCGTGGGCGAGGTTCCCGCGGGCGTGACGCTCAGCGGCGCCAGCTGCCAGCCCGGCGACGTCGTCCTGGTCTCGGGCACGCTGGGCGACCACGGCATCGCCATCATGAGCCAGCGCGAGGGCCTGGCGTTCTCGAGCAGCATCGAGAGCGACGCCGCGCCCCTCAACCACCTGATTGCCGACGTGCTGGCCGCCGCCCCCGATACGCGTTGCTTCCGCGACCCCACGCGCGGTGGCCTGGCATCCACGCTCAACGAGTTTGCCCAGGCCAGCGGCGTTGCCATGGAGATTGACGAGGACGCCGTACCCGTGCGCCCCGACGTGCAGGCCGCCTGCGAGATGCTCGGCTACGACGTGCTGCAGGTTGCCAACGAGGGCAAGATGGTCGCCGTGGTGCCAGCCGAGCAGGCCGACGCGGCGCTAGCAGCCATGCGTGCCGCCCGCTACGGCGAGAACGCCGCCATCATCGGTCGCGTGCTGCCGGTCGCCGAAGGTGCTCGTCCCGCCGTGCGTGTGCGCACCGGCTGGGGCTCGACGCGTATCCTCGACATGCTCGTGGGAGAGCAGCTGCCCAGGATCTGCTAGCGGCAAAGGCTTGCGCTGGCGCGATGCGCCCCGATGCCGTTAAAGATGTTCAGATTCCAGGCACGCCCGACGCGCAAGCCCAGTATCATGGGGTGCGCTTTACAACTCAAACGGCAGGAGCACCCATGACAGCTGCTTATTCCCATGTGATCTTTGATCTGGACGGCACCATCCTCAATACGCTCGAGGACCTGGCGACAGCCGGCAACCATACCTGCGAGCTGCACGGCTGGCCCACGTTTGCCGTGGACGAGTACCGCTACAAGGTGGGAAACGGCATGCTCAAGCTGGTCGAGCGCTTTATGCCCGCCGAGTACGCGGGCGACGGCCGCATGTTTGAGCAGACGCTCGCCGAGTTTAGGGCTTATTACGGCGAGCACAAGGAGGACCACACCGCCCCCTATGCCGGCACGGTCGAGATGCTCGACCGTCTGCGCGCCGCGGGCGTTGAGCTTGCCGTGCTCACCAACAAGGACCATATTTCGGCGGCTCCGCTTATCGAAAAGTACTTTGGCCCCGATCGTTTTGCGCTGGTGCAGGGTCGTGTCGACGCGTTTCCACCCAAGCCCGAGGCTCCCGTCACGCTGCATGTAATGGAGGAGCTGGGCGCCGACCCGGCGACCACGCTCTACGTTGGCGATTCGAATGTCGATGTTCTGACCGGCCACAATGCCGGCCTTAAGAGCGCCGGCGTCACCTGGGGCTTCCGCGGCCGAGCAGAGCTCGAAGCCGCCGGCGCCGACTACGTAGTGGACACCCAGGACGAACTCGCCGCGCTGATCTTGGGCGAGTAGCGAGCCGCCCACCAATAAGTTGCGGTGAAATAGGGACTGATTGCCGGCCTACTGCCCCCAACAGTCCCTATTTCACCGCAACTTAGATGGGCACGGGGTAGCTAAAAGAGCCCCGTCCCAAATTAGCTGCCCCTCAACAATGGCAACACCGCAGGTAGAGGACGGACAGCGAGCGCCGCCCAAGCCGAACAAGTTGGCATGAAAAAGGCGAGGCATAGACCTTTTGGTCATGCCTCGCCTTTTGAGTGACAAATTGTCGGCTTGGGCGGCGCGCAGCGTCGAGCAGTTACGGCGTTTGGTAAAACGCCGTAACGAACTAGCTCAGCATCGCATCCATCATCTCGGAGTTGACGGAGTCGTCGGCAGACCACTCGCCGTCATCGTTGCAGGTGTACTTGAAGATAACCGTGGTCTTCCTGGGCTCGGTGGCCTTGGTCACATCGACCATCACCTGGCCGGCCATCTTGTACAGCTCGTCATCGGAAGGAACCGTGTCAAGTGCAGCGACCTTCTCCTGATACTGGGTGGAGAAGTCCTCGACGATCTTGTTCATAGACTTGCAGGTGATGGAGACCTCGGCGGTTGCAACGCCCTTGTCCTCGTCGACCGTCACGTCGCCGATCTCGTAATCAAAACCCTCGAGATAGGTCTTGGCATACTCCTTGGGATCGATGCCCAGCTGCTCGAACTCGTCGCCCGAAGCCTCCTCCAGGCCAGAGAGGAAATCGTCACCACCGTTTTTGACCTCATCGAACTGAGTCGTAAGGTCCTCGGTGATGAGCTCTTCGATCGAAGGGCCTCCGCAGCCGGAGAGCACGACCACGCACGCAACCAAGACGGCCATGAGGGGCGCAAGCAACAGCTTCTTTTTCATGTTGTTCCTCCCAATAAGCGGCACCGCGCTTCCCAGACACGGCGCACGTTGTAATAAGTAAGCCCATACTATCCACTTATGAACACCCTCGACGGCACGAAGGCGCGGTCGGTTCGTTTTAGCGTCCGAACGGTTTGCAAGCCCGCCCAACGTGCAATAAAACACATCCGTACCGTGCAATAAAAAAGGGTGGCCGGACAATCCGACCACCCTTAGACATCATGCGATGCCGCGATTTACTTGCGGACAACCTTGACGATGGCATCGCCGGCGGCGACAGCGGAATCAGCCTCGACGGCGAGCTCGACATCGGCGAACTCGGCGGTGTTGGACACGGCCACGACGACGCAGTCCTTGTAACCGGCAGCGGCAATCTTGGCGCGGTCGATCTTGAGCATGGGCTGGCCGGCCTTCACGACGTCGTCGGCCTTGACGAAGCCCTCGAAGCCGTCGCCGTTCATGTTGACGGTATCGACGCCAACGTGCACCAGGACCTCGATGCCGCTATCGGACTGCAGGCCCACGGCGTGACCCATGGTGACGGTCACCTTGCCGTCGCAGGGGGCATAGACCAGATCGTCCTCGGGCCACACGGCGCAGCCCTTGCCCAGGACCTCGCCACCAAAGACGGGATCGGGCACATCGGCCATCTTGATGACCTTGCCCTTGACGGGCGAGCACAGCACGTCGGCGCCGGCAGAAGCAGAGATGGAGGCCGGAGCAGCGGCAGCCGCGGGCTCAGCCTTCTTCTTGAACATGTCAAACAGACCCATACGTTTTCTCCTCTTGATTAAGCGCAACGTAGTGCGCATGCCTATGGTGATTATAGTGCCAATTGGACCAAAAACTAAGGTGGGGAGTCGAATCGAAAACTCCGCCGACGTCTTTGCCCCATCGATACCCGTTTTGCTGATTAATCCTCGATGAGCCCCAGGCGCACGAAGGCGTTCCAGATGCCGTCGTCATCGACATTCGTGGTCACGAAATCGGCCGCCGGTCCGGCGTTCGTCAGAACGCCGGAACTCAATCGCCGGAACTCAATTACTCCAAGCCCTCAGCGCCGTTGGACTTGATAATCTTCTGGTATGCGAAGAAGCTGTCCTTGCGGCGGCGCTCGTAGGTGCCGGTGCCGTCGTCGTACTTGTCGACGTGGATGAAGCCGTAGCGCTTGCGCATCTCGCCGGTGCCGGCGGACACCAGGTCGATGGGGCCCCACCAGGTGTAGGCAATCAGGTCGACGCCGTCGGCAACGGCCTCGCCCATGGCCTTGATGTGACTCTGCAGATAGGCGATGCGGTACGGATCGTGAATGGAGCCGTCCTCCTCGACCTCGTCGTAGGCACCCATGCCGTTCTCGACCACCATCAGCGGAATCTCGTAGCGGGCGTAGATCTCGTTGAGGGCGATACGCAGGCCCAGCGGGTCGATCTGCCAACCCCAGTCGGTGGACTCCAGGTAGGGGTTCTTGCCGCCAAAGGTCATGTTGCCCTCGGTCATCTCGTGGTCCTTGTGGGTGCCCACGGTACCGGACATGTAGTAGCTAAAGGTGTAGAAGTCGACCTTGCCATCGGCGATATCCTGCAGGTCGCCGTCCTCCATCGCGAGCTCGACGTCGTTCTCGGCCCAGAAGCGCTTGGCGTAGAACGGGTACTTGCCGCGCACCTGTACATCGGAGCAGTACCAGTTCATGGAGTTCATCTGCTGCTGCGTGGCGAACACGTCGACCGGATCGCACGTGGCGGCGTAGGAGAGGATAAAGCAGTCCATGTTGCCCATCTTGAACTGTGGGTAGTGCTCGTGGGCGTAGCGCACGACGCGGCCGCTGGCGACAAACTGGTGATGCAGGGCCTGGAAGCGCTGCTGAGCGGTGGTCTTGATGGCGCTTGCCGGGCCCTCGAAGCCCTGGATCAGGCCGGTCTCCATCATGGCACCCATGTCCATGGTGCCGCAGTTGATCTCGTTGAAGGTGAGCCAGAACTTGACCTTGTCCTGATAGCGGTCGAAGACGGTCTGGCAATACTTCTCAAAGAAGCCGATGAGCTCGCGGCTCGCCCAGCCGTTGTACTTCTCGACCAGGTGATAGGGCATCTCGTAGTGCGAGAGGGTCACGAGCGGCTCAATATTGTGAGCGCGCAAGCAGTCGAAAACGCGGTCGTAGAAGGCGAGGCCGGCCTCGTTGGGCTCAGCATCGTCGCCGTTGGGGAAGATGCGGCTCCAGGAGATGGACATGCGGAACATGTTGAAGCCCATCTCGGCGAACAGCGCGATGTCTTCCTCGTAGTGATGGTAGAAGTCGATGCCGTCATGGTTGGGGTAGAAGCGGTTGGGATCGATGTCGATCGTGATCTGGCGCGGCTCCTTGTAGCTGCCGCCCAAGAAGTGGTCGTCGACCGACGGACCGCGGCCGTCAACGTTCCAAGCGCCCTCAAACTGATTGGCGGCCGTGGCGCCGCCCCAATAGAAACCCTCGGGGAACTTGATGTTTGCCATGAGCATCTCCTTTGCATTGCGGGTCGATAGGCCGAGTATCGCCCACGCACGCGACAGGCAGGGGCAGGGGTGCCAAACCCGACACTTCTTTTCGCAGCGGCACCCCGCCGCCACCTCGCCCCTGACACTTCCTGATACCTGCCAAAAAGGGACAGGTTTATTTTGGTCGGTTTTATCTGGGCAAACGCTGACGATGGGCCACCGGCGTGCAGCCATAGCGCTCGGCAAACTTTTTGTAGAAGAAGCTCATGTTGGCATAGCCCGCCTCGTGCGCTGCGACCTCCGCGGTGGCGCCGGCGTCGAGCAGCGTCGCCGCGCGCGCCAGGCGGCTCTCCTGCACGAGCTGCATAAACGTGCGGCCTGTCTGACGCTTGAGTAGGGCGCTTGCGTAGTTGGGGCTCAGGTGCAGGTGGCGGGCGAGGTCATCGAGGGTGCAGTCGCAGGCGTTGCGCTCGATGAAGCCCATGGCAGCCGCGACCTGCGCCGATGGCAGCGCGGGTGCGTCCGTTTGCAGCAGGCCGGCTTCGTAGCTTTGCATGAGCTCAACCAGCAGCAGCTCGAACAGCCTCGAGACAATCTGGGGGCTCGCCGGCGTGGGGTCCAGGCGCTCGCAGAGCATCTCCTGCATGTAGCGGCGCACGCGACGACTGCCGCCCGTGTGGAAATGAACGTGGCCGCGGTGGTCGGTTTCATCGTTGAGGGCGTTGAGCAGGAACCGCGACACCGCGCTTGCGGGCGAAAGGCTTTGCTCCAGGCTGCGGCTGAGCATTGGCCGCGAGATGATGACACTCAGCATAATGTCGTGCTCGCCGAGCTCGCCTACGGCATGCGGACAGGCGGCATCGAGCAAGAGGACCTCGTTTTGAGCAAGCGTGAGCGCCGCGCCATTGACGATTTGCGGCGCTCGTCCTCGATAGACATAGCTGATTTCGACATAATCGTGCACATGTTCCGGCACAGGATTGAAACGCGAGTTGCGAACAATCGATAGACCCTCGGGCATGTCTTCTTGGTGCAGAGCGAGCGTTGGGTTGCCAATTTTACGAATGCATCGTCCATCAATATCTGCCTGATTACCTTGACCGAGCGCATCGCTCCAGTCGTAATGGGCGCCCGCACGATAGGCGCGTTCACTGTCGGTCAGCTCGAGTAGCAGGTTATCCAGACGCGCGAGCTCCATAGTGCTCCCATCGTTGATTCGGTCATATTCTGCCGTGGTTTTGATATTAGCAGGGCGGCGCGCTCGGCGTACTCTGACTTCAATGGATTTGAAAGGCTGGTTTTGGAGGAGCGTATATGGCGGCGTATTTTGAGCGGGTGCTTGGCGGCACCTACGACAACCATGTGCTTCCGTTCTTGTGGCTCAAGGGCGAGGCACGCGAGACGACCACCGAGTATTTGGAGCAGATTGCCGGGGCCGACATCCGAGAGGTTTGCCTGGAATCGCGCACGCATCCCGATTTCTGTCGCGACGGCTGGTGGTCTGACCTGCGCTTTATCATCGGCGAGTGCAAGCGCCTGGGGTTAAAGATCTGGCTGCTCGACGACGCCCACTTCCCCACAGGCTATGCCAACGGCGCGCTTGCGGGCGATGACGTCGACCCCGCGCTCAAGAAGACCGTGCTCAAGCATCGCACGATTACGGTTGTTGGTCCCCAGCCGTCCACGACCATCAAGCTCGGTAATCTCATGGACCCCACCGAGCGCTTTGTGGGCGTGGCGGCTTTTGATGCCGCTGGTACGCCGCTCGACCTTGCGCTCGCTGTTGAGCATGGTGACGATGGCGCACCCGCCCGCCTGCGTTTTGACGCCCCCACCGGCATCACCACGATTGAGCTGTACGTCACCAGCCAAAAGACCGGCTTTCGCGACGAGCATATCAACATGGTCGATGCTGCCTCGTGCCGCGTGTTGATCGATGCCGTCTACGAGTCCACGTTTGAGCACCTGGGCGACGAGTTTGGCAAAACGATCTTGGGCTTCTTTACCGACGAGCCCGGCTTTATGAACGAGAAGGGCACCACGCTTGACGATGCCTCTACCAGCAGCTTTATCGGGCGAAGCGACTTGGCGCTGCCGTGGTCGGACGAGCTTGCCCGCCGCCTACACGATGCGCTTGGCGAGAATTGGCTTACCAAGTTGCACGGCCTTTGGACGAGCGAGGCAGACGGCGCCCAGGTTCGCCACGCCTATATGGACCTTGCTACGCAGCTCTACCGCAGCTGCTTTGACGAGCAGATTGGCGATTGGTGCCGCGCGCACGGCGTTATGCACATTGGCCACGTGATCGAGGACAAGAGTTGCCACACGCGCCTGGGCCAGGGCGCCGGACATTACTTCCGCGCGGTCGCGGGGCAGGACATGGCTGGCGTGGATGTGGTCATCAACCAGCTTGCCCCCGGAATTGACCGCGGGCGCTACAGCTACTTCCACGGCGCATGGAACATGGAGTTCTTTACGTACGCGCTCGCCAAGTTGGGATCTTCGGCAGCGCGCCTCGACCCCAAAAAGCAGGGGCGCTGCATGGCCGAGGTCTTTGGCGCCTTTGGCTGGCACGAGGGCCTGCGCGAGATGAAATGGATTGCCGACCACATGCTCGTCCGCGGCATCACCTGGTTTACGCCGCACGCGTTTAGCATGGCACCTTTCCCCGATTGGGACTGCCCGCCGCACTTTTACGCACACGGTAACAATCCGCAGTGGCCGCACTTTGGCCAGCTCATGAGCTATATGAATCGCACGGCGACGCTCCTTTCGGGAGGCAACGCCGCTCGCCCCGTCGCCATCCTGTACCATGCCGATGCCGAATGGGCCGGCGACGCCATGCCCATCGAGCGCGTGGCGGCCGAGCTCACGCGCGCGCAGATCGATTTTGACTTTGTGCCTGCCGAGGCTTTTGATGATGAGGGGCGTTACGAGGTTTCGATTGCCGATGGAATGCTGGCTGTTAACGGCTGCCGCTACCAGGCGTTTGTCATGCCCGGCGCCTCGTTTATTGGCGCGGCAACAGCGGAAGCGGTGAGGCGCATGATGGCCGCGGGCGTCACGGTGCTCGCTGCTGACGAAGTGCCCAGTGCTCTTTATAACGCGGATGGCGCGGTCGAGCTGAGCGGTCTTGCCGCGACGCCACTTGCCGATGTGGCGGACGCGCTGGCAGACGCGGGGCTGCAGACCGTTGTGACCGATAGGCCACAGCCCTGGCTGCGCGCACTTCGCTACAAGCGTGCGGGCGAGACCTATGTGATGCTAGTCAACGAGCATCCGCGTGAAAGTATTTGCTGTACGGTTGCACTTGCTCGAGGCGAGCGCCTTTGCGGCACGCGCCTCGACCTGCTGAACGGCACCGAACCCGTTGCGTTTGATGGCGCGTTGGAGCTGGCGCCCTTCGAGAGCTGCGTTGTTGTTCTGGGAACGGGCGACGAGGTCGGACTCGATGACGGGGCGAACACGAATGCGGATGATGCGGTTTGCCTTAGCATCGACGGACCGTGGACCGTTGCCCTCTCCCCTGCCGGCAGCGATGGAACCTTTGGCGAGCCGCAAAAGCTCGAGCAGCTGTGCGACCTCACGGCCGAGCAGTTCGCCGGCATCTGCGGCACGTTCCACTATCGCACGTCGTTCGAGCTGACCGACGACCTCGCCCACACCGCCATTGACCTGGGGGATGTCTACGAAGTCGCAACACTCACGCTCGACGGACAAACGCTCGGCACGCGCATCTGCCCGCCCTATCGCTTTGCGACAGGCGCGCTTGCCGCCGGCGCACACGAGCTCGCCATCGATGTCATCAACACGCTCGACCATGCGACCTCCGACATCTTCGCCCTCACCGAGCCCGTCGCGCCCAGCGGTGTCCTCGGCCCCGTTACCCTTCTCGGGCAAAACCTGCCAAAATAAACCCGTCTCTTTTTGGCAGGTTTGGCGAGTGCGGGAGTTCGAATGGATATCAAACGCAAGATTACCGAGGCGCAGGGCCTAACCCCTACCGAGCAGCAGCTCGGCATCTCGGCCCTTGCCATGGGCGAGGACATCCGCGGACTCTCCATTAAGGAGTTTGCCGCCCGCGCCAATGTTTCGGTCGCAAGCGTGCACCGTTTTTGCAAAAAGCTCGGCCTCGAGGGCTTTAAGGACCTCAAGGTCGAGCTTATCCGCCTGGCGACCGAAGCAGGCAACCGCCGCGACGTGGACATCAACTTTCCCTTCGATGCCACGTCCACGCCCGCGCAGGTTATGGAGCGCATGGAAGGGCTCTACCAGACCACGCTGGCCGAGACGCAGGAGCTGCTCGACCCCGCGCAGCTCGACCACGCCGCCAAACTGATCGCGAAGGCACGGCAGGTCGATATCTACACCGGCTCGCACAACCTCTATCCAGCGGGGATGTTCCGCGACCGCCTACTTTCGTCCGGCAAGAGCGCCACATGCTACAGCAGCACCGAGGCCCAGGTGCGCACGGCGCTCGCCTCGGATTCCGGCAATGTGGCGATCGTCATCTCCTACAGCGGCCTTGCACCCAACCTCAAGGAAATCTTGCCGATCCTCAGCAGCCGACATGTTCCCGTCATTGTCATCGGCACACCTTATTGTGCGCGCCTGCACCCCGGCTTTGCCGCCTACCTCACGGTGAGCGACCACGAGAGCATGACGCACCGCATCACGCAGTTCGCCAGCCATATCGCCGTGCAATACGTGCTCGATTCGCTCTACAGCAGCTACTTTGCCAAAGACTACGCCCGCTGCGCCGAGTTCCTAGAGCGCTCGTTCCCCTACACCCGCCTCCCCGGCCTCAAATAACAATCCGGCCCCACCGCGCCTCCAATCGCCCTCCTAAGTTGCGGTGAAATAGCTCCTGTTTAGGCTCTAAACCAGCACTTTCAGGAACTATTCCACCGCAACTCGTTGGCGCAGGGGCATCGGGCGGACAGCGGGCTTTTACTTGCGAGGCGTCGGCAAAACAAAGAGTCCGTGCTGGTTGCAGTAGAGATACATTCTGCCGCGCCCTGTGATATGAAATCGCGGCTGCACCAATTGCTCGGGATAGAGCTTTTTGAGGCAGATGCCGTCCATGGTCGCATAGGCTACAAAGCTAATATAGTGGTCCTTGGTCATGGGATGATCGAGCGTGACGTACCAATCGTCCTCAATGCGCTCGATGGAAAAGGCATGGTCCGCATCCGGCTCTTCGGCCTCCTGGGGAAACATCATGGAACCGCAGCAGCTAAAGCTGCCTTCCCCGAGCGCATGCACCACGTTTCCGCAGATTGGACAAACATAAAACACGCCTTTGAGCATGTTGCCCGCGCGATTGGCATTAGCCCGAATGTCACCAGCCAAAAGCTCGGCCACACTTATACCGAGCCTCTGGGCCAGAGGCTCAACGAGGGAAATGTCGGGAAGACCACGGCCGGACTCCCACTTGCTGACAGCTTTATCGGTCACGCCAAGGCTTTCCGCCAAGGCACGCTGAGTAAGGCCGCGCTCTTCACGCAGCCGCTTGATGGAAGACGCGGCCAAAAAAGTATGGGGGACATTGCTTTGCGGTGTCTGGTTCATGAGATGTCCGATCAGATTGGAAGAATGGAGCGAACCGGTTCAAGAGCCAGTATCCATTTGAAGACAGCCCTCGACAACCTACGCTGCGTAGACATGCACCGACCAAACGAGCGTGGATTTTCGGACGCTCGCTCGATGAGCGTGGATAATCTCCCACTTTGAGCCCGCACACAGGCCAAAACCGGGAGATTACCCACGCTCATCTCTGACTAGTCATTGGGGACGTTCTTAAACGACTAGTCAAACAAGAACGTCCCCAATGACTACTGCCGCATCCGGGGCAAGACAACGCCGCAGGTAGAGGACGGACAGCGAGCGACGTCCAGAGCGAACAAGTTGGCATGAAAAAGGCAAGGCATAGACCTTCTGGTCATGCCTTGCCTTTTTGAATGACAAATTGTCGCTCTGGGCAGCGCGCGGCGTCGAGCCGTTACGCGGTTTGGAAAACCGCGTAACTACTCCCGGACTCCGTACTGCTCGTAGTAGGCGTCGATGGCGGCCTTGAGTTCGTCGTCGATGACGACCTTGCCGTCAATCTCGTGGTTGTAGAGGGTCTCGACGACCTCGGCCATGGAGACGATGCTCGCGACAGGGAAACCGTACTTGACCTCGATCTCCTTCTGTGCGGTGGTCACGCCGCCCTTGCCGACCTCCATGCGGTTGAGGGACACGATGAGACCCTTGATTTCGACATCGGCAGCAGCCTTGACCTTGGGATAGGTCTCGTCGATGGACTTACCGCTGGTGGTGACGTCCTCGACCATGATCACGCGGTCGCCATCCTGGGGCTCGTAGCCCAGCAGGTTGCCCTTGTCGGCACCGTGGTCCTTGGCCTCCTTGCGGTCGCAGCAGTACTTGACCTCTTTGCCATACAGCTCGTGGTAGGCAATCGCGGTCACGACGGCCAGGGGAATACCCTTGTAGGCCGGCCCGAACAGCACGTCAAAGTCGTCACCAAAGTTATCGTGGATGGCCTGGGCGTAGTACTCGCCCAGCTTCTTGAGCTGATAGCCCGTCACGTAAGCGCCGGCGTTCATAAAGAATGGGGACTGACGGCCGCTCTTGAGCGTAAAGCTGCCGAACTTAAGGACGTCGGACTCGACCATAAACTTGATGAACTCTTGTTTGTAAGCCTCCATGCGGGCTCCTCTCGTAATCGCGTACGTGCCTCACAGTTTAGCGCAGGCAGGGCGTCGATGCGGGCGCGCTTTGAAGCCATGGCGCTCTGTAAGGGCTTTGTCAGGGGCGATGATTTTCCGAACAATGGGGTTGACACGGCAAACCCCCTCGTCAAAAATACCGGCGGATTGAAACGGGCACGAGATACCCAAAGCGCGCTGCGCCCGGCCTTAAGGAGGTGTGCCATGGAAGGCAGCCATAGTCGAAAAACCTGCATGTCGCCCTCGGCACGCCGCGAGGATTCCGCGCACGCATAAGCGCCAACAGTCGATCACCAAAACCACCACAAAGGTGCCTGCCCCCCTTGTGGTGATTCGCGAGCATGACGTGAGCGACATCTAGGTTTTTTGCAATTCAATACGACACGTACGCTAACTCCCTTTAACAAGGAGGACCCTATGCTGATGCTCAAAACCGCCACGGTACTCGAAGTCATCTCCAAGCGCCGCCGCACGGCGCGCCCTGCCGCTCACGCCGGCCTTGCCAAGAACACCATCTTTGCCGCAACCCATAGCGCCGAGGACTCCCTCGTGCTGCTCGACGCCACGGCTGACGGCCTCACCGCCGGGCAGGCCGCCGAGCGCCTGGACGCCGCCGGTCCCAACACCATCGAGGCGCCGGCCAAGACACTTGCCCGCCGCATCGCCGACGCCTTCATCGACCCCTTCGCCGGCATCCTCGCCGCGCTCGCGCTGGTCTCGCTCTACATCGACGTGCTCGCCGTGCCCGAGCCGCAGCGCGACCCCTCCACGGTCATCGTCATCGGCATCATGCTACTGGTATCGGGCGGCATGAAGTTTATCCAGGAAGCACGCAGCGGCAATGCGGCAGAGGCCCTCAAGGACCTGGTCTCCAACACCTGCACCGCCCTGCGCGACGGCGAGCGCATCGAGATACCCTTCGATGAGCTCGTCCCCGGCGACGTGATCCGCCTCTCCGCCGGCGACATGGTGCCGGCCGATGCCCGCATCATCACCGCACGCGACCTGTTTGTGATCGAGTCCGCCCTCACCGGCGAAAGCGAGGCCGTCGAGAAGACCGCCGTCGCCACCGTCGTCGAAGGCGCCGACAGCTCCACGCTGCCGCTCTCCGCCTGCAAGAACATCGTCTTTACCGGCACCTCCGTGCAAAACGGCACCGCCATGGCGCTTGTCGTGGCCACCGGTTCGGACACCTACCTGGGCGGCATCGCCAAGATGCTCAACGGGCGCGGCGAGAAGAGCGCGTTCGACCGCGGCGTCTCGAGCGTCTCGATGCTGCTGGTGCGCCTGATGCTCGTCATGGCGCCGGCAGTCTTTGCCATCAACGCCGCCACCAAGGGCAACGTCATCGATGCGCTGCTGTTCGCCACGAGCGTGGCCGTGGGCATCACGCCGCAAATGCTTCCCGTCATCGTGACCACGAGTCTGTCGCAGGGAGCCAAGGACCTCGCCCGCCGCCAGGTCATCGTCAAGGAACTGTCTGCGATCCAAAACCTCGGCGCCATGGACGTGCTGTGCTGCGACAAGACCGGCACCCTCACCGAGGACCGCATCGTGCTCGAGCGCTACCTCAACACCGACGGCAACGAGGATACGCGCGTGCTGCGCCATGCGTTCTTGAACAGCTTCTTCCAGACCGGCCTCAGGAACCTCATCGACCTGGCCGTTATCGACCGCGCCGATGTTACGCTCTCGACCGTCGTGCCCGATTCCATGCTGGGCCAGAGCCTGCGCGACCGCTACGCCAAGGTCGACGAGGTGCCCTTCGACTTCTCGCGCCGTCGCCTGAGCGTGGTCGTCGCCGACGCCCAAGGAAAGACCCAGATGGTCACCAAGGGCGCTGCCGAGGAAATGCTCGAGATTTGCTCCTGCGTCGAGGTGGACGGCACCGCTCAGCCGCTTACCGACGAGAAGCTTGCCCAGATTCGCAAGCAGGTGGCAGGACTCAATGCCGAGGGCCTGCGCGTGATCGCCGTGGCGCAGAAGACCAACCCGCGCACCGTGGGCGAGTTTGGCATCGCCGACGAGTGCGACATGGTGCTGATGGGCTTTTTGGCCTTCCTCGATCCGCCCAAAGCGAGCGCCGCGGGCGCCGTCGCCACCCTCGAGGCCAAGGGCGTGGCGGTAAAAGTCCTGACCGGCGACAACGACCGCGTCGCCGCCACCGTCTGCGAGCAGATTGGCATCGACGCAAGCAACGTTTTGCTGGGCTCCGAGATCGATGCGCTCGACGACGCAGAGCTTGCCGAGCGTGCCGAGAAAACCCATCTCTTCGCCAAGCTCTCGCCGCTGCAGAAGGCGCGCCTGGTGCGCGTCATGCGCGAGCTGCTCGGCCACACCGTGGGCTTTATGGGCGACGGCATCAACGACGCCGCTGCCATGCGTGCGAGCGATTGCGGCATCTCAGTCGATTCGGCCGTCGACATCGCCAAGGAATCCGCCGATATCATCTTGCTTCAGAAGGACCTGGGCGTGCTCGAGCGCGGCATCATCGAAGGCCGCCGCACCTACGGCAACCTGCTCAAGTACCTCAAGACCACGGTGAGCTCCAACTTTGGCAACGTGCTGTCCGTGACCGTCGCGAGCCTGTTCTTGCCGTTTTTGCCTATGAGCGCTCTGCAGCTGGTGCTGCTATCGCTCGTCTACGAGATCGTGTGCATCGCGCTGCCGTGGGACACCGTCGATGACGCCTGGACTGCCCGTCCGCGTGCCTGGGATGCCGCGTCCATCAAGGGCTTTATGCTCGAGCTGGGCCCCGTGAGTTCGCTGTTTGACATCGTGACCTTCGCCGCGCTCTTCTTTGTGGTGTGCCCTGCCACCGTAGGCGCAAGCTGGTCCGAGCTCGCCGGGACGGGCAACGTCGCGGGTATAGCGACCTTTGCTGCGCTCTTCCAAAGCGGCTGGTTTGTCGAGTCCATGTGGTCGCAGACGCTTGTGATCCACATGCTGCGCTCCCCGCGCCTGCCGAGCCCGCGCGACCACGCCGCGCCCGCGCTGTGCGCGCTCACCGTGCTAGGCCTGGCGCTTGTCACCTGGCTGCCGGCAAGCCCCATCGCCGATGCACTCGGCCTCATGACGCTGCCCACAAGCTTTTTCGCGCTGCTCATCGGCATCGTCACCGCCTACATCGCGCTCACCCAGCTGGCCAAGCGCCACTACATCGCCCGCCACGGTGAGCTGCTGTAACAGACAGCCCGAGTCCACCACGGCAGCCGTTTCCACAACCCGTCCCCTCAGCAGTTGCGGTGAAATAGTTCCTGTTTTAAGACCCCCATGCCTTATTCAGGAACTATTCCACCGCAACTTATTGAACCACCACAAAAGTGCCTGTCCCCTTCGTGGTGGTTTTGGGGCGTTACGAGGCGTTGGTCAGGCGGCTCCAGAGCTCATCGATATCGATCTGGTCGCCGCCGCTCAAGTAGCCGGTTCGAATAAAAGCCTCATTGTAGATATAGATGTCATGAGCGCTATCGCCATCGTCTTCGGTGTCGTTGGCCATAATCACGTAGCGGTGGCCGTCAAGCGCCTTGACCAGCCAATACTGGGTATCATCGATCGTGCATTTCTCCTGCACCATCGCCGCATCGCCAATCGCGCCGATGAGCGCCCGCTCGCCCTTCGTATAGCCGCCCACCGAGAGCAGAATCGCGATGTTTTCGTCTCCGCCGCCCGGTCCAAGCGCCTCGTACTCGGACTCCGAAAGCGGTATCGCGCTGTTCGCAAGTTCGTCCACATCGTCCGAAACCTTGGAAAAGGTAAAAGCGAAAAATCCCGCGTCATCGACGGCGCCGTAGCCCACGTTCTCGCCTTGCCACTCATAATTTTGATGTTTGAGCAGGCGCACCATATCGGCACCAGCCAAGTTGATCGCGGCATAGACCGTCACGTTAGCATTGTCGTCCACGCAGGCGGCGTCCGCCGTGCTCGCTGCTTTGGCGCCGCCCGTTGTGCCCGAGCAGCCAGCCAGCGCGCAAGCCGCCGCGCCCGCGCCCGCCACAAAGACCGCACGGCTCATCGTCATCTCGTTCATCATGTTCGTCCCTCGCTATGCTATTGGCCGCATCGCACTTAGCCGAGCGCGCGCCCGGTCTTCTCCTGCCAAAATTCGTTAATCGTGGGGCACCGCCGCCTTGGGTAAACGTACCGGTTTTGATGGCCTCCTCGGTAATGAGGTCCAGGCGGTAGTCGCCGTTTTCCATTTGGCTCACCATGGCAACGTGACGCGCCATGTTGGAACCGTAGACGCACGCAATCCACGAGCCCGAGGTAATCTGCGCGCGGTCCTCAACCGGAACGGAAAAGCCCGCGATAACATCCTCGCAGCTCGAATAGCCCGCAAGCTGCAGCGTAAACATCACGGTACTCCCGGTGCCGCCCTTGTCGAGCTTTCCGATTTCATCCTCGCCGAGCCATTCGGTTGCGCCATCCTTGCTGATATTGCAGACGCTGAGCACGCGACCTGCCTCGTTCTCGTACATCTCGAGCGCATCTTGCCAGGTATAACCCTGTTGCGACGCAAACTCCTGCAACTGCCAGCCCTTAAGCTCGAGCAACGCTGCGATGCTGATGTTGCGGTGCGCATCCCAGCAGTCATCCGACCACGTATCGAACGCGTCCGCCGAGCCGCTGTCTGTGTCCGCACCGCCGCCCGCATCACCGGAATCACCCGATGACGAGCCCGCATCCATCTTGTCCTTTACCGGGCGATCGTCGTTAAAACCCGTCGTGTCCTGCGCCTGCTGTCCGCCGCATCCCGCAAGCGTCAGCAACGCCGTTCCCGCCGCCGCGACAAACGCCGTGCGCGAAATAACCGTCTCCCTCATCGTTGTTCCTTTCCCGTTTCTTATCACAGCGCCGAGCAACGCCTCGACACCGATCCTCCCGTAGCCCACTCACGCTATTGACGGGGCAGCTCCGTCCAGCCAAAACCGGGCTCAAAGCCATCGCGCGTGCCGATCACGTCGCCCGAGCCGTTCACCCAAGCTTGATCCGCCATCACCGAAACCTCGACATCGGTACCGTCGGGCCTGGTGTAATGGTTGACCCCGCGGATGGCATCGGAATACGACGCCGCGCCCGTTCCCACACCTGCGCTGGAGAAATTGGCCGCGCTGGCGGCCATATTCGCGGCGTGTTGACGATCGCTGCGCTCAAACCAAGCCTGCTGGTAGCTGTCGAACGCCGCCTGCTGCGAGGCATGCATCTGCTGCCAGGCCGCGAACTGCTGTTGCTGCTGGGCGATGTTCATCTGCGTGCGCTGACGCTGCTCGAGCACCATCTGCTGCTTTTGAGCGCACGCTTCGCGCGCAATCGACGGGTTGAGCCGCAGAGTCGACGCCATTGAGGCAAGCGCCGTGGAGGCCGCCTCGTCCAGACGGCCTTCCGGCGCAACCAGGCAGAAGCTGTCCCTGATACGCCACTGCAACAGGTCTGCCGCGCCCAGCTTGAACGGCGCCCCGTCTGGGCAATCGCCCTGATCCGGAGCCTGATCTTTCGCGGCGCGCTGACCCGCCGCCGCAGCCGCCTGGCGCTCGCGCAGGCGCTTACCCAGAACGCCACCGATCAGTCCGCTCGAAAGGCCCGCGCCCAGCAGCGCCTCGGCCCCGGCGGCAACGCCTTTACCCACAGAACCCGCGACTCCACCGATCGAGACTACATAGCCCTCGACCTTTGCCGCCACTGCAAGCTCGGTAGGCGCCGGGACGCCCGCGAGCCGATATCGACGCATGCGGCACTCATAGACCACATCGCTCGGTTCCATCGAAAAGCCCTGAATCGCAAAGTCGTTTGCAGCCTCGCGCTTTACGCGAGCACGCTCATGTTCAATATCGCCTGCCGCGCTCGACGGATAGGGTTGCTCGGCCACAACCTCCGCCCGTGCGCCCAATTGCGCCGCGCAGGCTTGAGCTAACTCGTCGCACGCCGCCTCCACGTGCACAAACGCCTTGCGCTCGGTTTGCGTGGGGATACGCTTGGCAACGGCGCCCGCGTCCACGTAGCAGAGCTCGGAGCGATACATGATGCGTTCGCCCGCCGGGCCTGCCGCCGTCACGCCAACTGAAATCGGGCAGTCGAAACTACTGCTGCGCTCAAGATGCGCCTCTTCGATACGCCAACCCCGCGGCAGCGCCACTTGCGCGAGCGCTTGGCCGCCAGAGGCATCGCATGCGGTGTGGAGCTCAAGGTCGCCGACGCGGGGAGCATCCGCTGCGGCCACGTCGCGGACCGGCGACGCGGCGTCGGCATCCTGCATCGGCACATCGACCGGCGCGTTCGCGCTCGGCTCACAACCTTCACCCGCGCCATCATCGGCAGCCGCCCCATTTGCGTGTTCCGCGACACCCGGGTCATCCTCAACGCTCTCAAGCCGAACACCGCAGCCCGGGCAAAATCGCACCGGCACGCCGGCGACCCGCGGCAGCTGCATCCCGCACGCCGGGCAGAATCTCAAATCACTCATCCCGTACACCCCTCATTTCATTGGCTGTTCTTGATGGCGGCTAGCTGTCGCCACAGTTCATCGGCACCGTCAAGGCGATATGCCGTCTTGTCGAGCACGATATTCCCGCCCTCGAACTCCACCGATTGCTCCGAGCCGTCTTCATAGACAAAGACGAGCGTGCGACCGGCATCGCTCATCCGCTCATCCACCGCACCTCCCACGGTGCAATCGTCGAGCGCGGCAAAAGTCGATGCGACCAGCTCGGCATCGTCGGTCTCATAGATCGTCCGCGCCTCGCCGTCCTCGATAAGCTTGACTGCCACCGGATCGGCAGCACAATCGTTCAGCGACGCTTGCGCGGCGTTCTGTCCCTGGTCGGCACGGGCACCAAAGCCGTATGCCCGCACAAGCGTCACCGCCGCAGCAAGGACCACCACGGCGATAAGCGCGCCCGCAATTTTATTAGACGAGCAACCACGAGACGCCATAGGCCCACCCCTTCCGTTCTGCTCCGCTCAACATCACATTCATATGCCTTTGAGCGCCAAAACGGCAGGTGACAAATGTCTCATATTCATATTTTTGCAGGTAAAACCACCACAAAGGTGCCTGTCCCCTTCGTGGTGGTTTTGGCTAGTCTTGGGGCGTCCAGGACCAGAAGAAGTTGATGAGGGCCACGCGCGAGGCGGCACCGGTCTTTTTGTTGATCGAGGCGATGTGGCGGTAGAGCGTAGAACGCGAAAGGAAGAGCGCCGCCGCCACGTCCTGCACGCTGTCGTCCGATACGACCAGCGCCTCCAGCACATCGCGCTCGCGCTTGGTGAGCCCAAAGGCGGCTACAAAGCCGTCGAGTCGATCGTCAAACGAAAGCTCCGGCGCCTCCAAGGGCACCGCGTCGGCCTGATCGGGCGCACGGCCCACGCCAAGATCGTCGGTGGCAAACGCCAGGCCCCTGTGATCCGCTTCGTCCTCAACGCCTTGTCCAAACTGTCCCAGCAGCGAGATCGCAATGCCGACAAACAGCACGAACACGACGCCCACCGCCATCAGCACGTTTTGACTCGAGATAATCGCCACCGCCGGAGCCGTCACAAGCATTGAGCAAATGTTGTTGATGGCGCGGCCCATGCACGGCCACAAATACGACCAGCGCGCATACATCGAAATCGCGGCGAACTTCGCGGTGAAGAACACCACGAAAAAGCCCGTACCCAGGTAAAAGATAAGGCTCTGTTAGACCAGGATTGACATACATGTGTCCCCACGGTGCCATATCTTTGACCCCGTAGACCGCGATGATGGGGGCAGCATGAACGCCGAAGACCTGGTCCTCAACTTCAAGAAGGGCATGG
>UQHR01000023.1 GCA_900540905.1 uncultured Collinsella sp.
ACCTTCATTACTCCAACGACGAATTCTAGGCGGTGTCCCCTCCCTTTCAAGAAAGGGAAGAGGCGGGGCATGCCCCGCCTCTTACGCCACATCTCTGCGCGCTACCGCCACTGCTTGCCGTCCTCATGGATTGGGGAGGGCCTTCATGAATCGCTTGTGTGCGAGAGTTCGAGAAATATTGGAGCCTTTTGGCGAGAAAACCAATACTGCCAAGCGCGCCTTAAGGGTTTTGGCCGTCCCGCTGGCGGCGTGTGCGCTCATGTTTGGTGCGACGAGCGCGTCGGCCGATCAGACGGTTCCCTATAGCAACCATACCGTGCAGACGGTGAATCCCACCGGCACCACGGTCAATCTGTTCGACTACTGGGTCGTGAACGGCGATAACGATAGCTCGAAGAACACAAACAATGACAACAAGAATGACAACAGCGGCATCAATAAAGACCGTCAGCTCAAGTTCAATGGTGGTGCCGGTACGGGCATTAACAAGTGGACGGGCAAAATCGGTACTGCTGGCTACGGTCGCCTACAGTTTGTTAAGGACCAGCTTGTAAAGGGCTATCCGGAGATCAAGGCTGGCACCTACGCCTCCCAAGGCCAGGGTGTTAACTACACCGACGAGTCGCTGGCTTATCTCTTTAATAATGACAGTCAGGCAAATGGCAAGCAGGATGGCAAGGCTGTCTACAGCAACGTGAAGGGCCTCTTCCGGCTCAAGGATGGTTACTACGTCTACGACTCGTACGGCTCTAACGGCTCTAACGGCAACTACGCTGTGTATAACTTCACGACCAATTCCTTTGACGTCTACGATAAAGCGGGCGTATATAAGGGCGATGCGAGCAAAGAAACCAATCTGGGCCAGTTCTTTCCCTTTGACTCTGCAAGCAAGGTTTTTGATGAGAACGGCAACAACCTCTCCCCTAAAAAGATCGTTGATGGAAGCACGGATCTCAACCATCACTTTGGCATGTCCATGACCACGGAGTTTGTCCAGCCTAACGGTGGCAAGACCACTAAAGGCGAGGACATGGTCTTTGAGTTCTCGGGCGACGACGATGTGTGGGTGTATATCGACGGCGTGCTCGTGGGCGATCTGGGCGGCATTCACGAGAAAGCAACGCTTAAGATTAATTTCGCCACTGGTGAAGTAAAAGTCGGTCATGTCGACGGTGCGAATGGAACCAAGAAGGAAATCGAAAATACCACCATCAAGGCGAAGTTCGACGCCGCCGGCGCAGATACCAAAAACTTCCGCGACAACACCGTCCGCGACAGCACCAAGCACACGCTGAGCTTCTTTTATCTGGAGCGCGGCGCGGGCGCATCGAATATGTCGCTTAAGTTCAACCTCACCACCCTGCCGTCGTCCGAGGTCGAGAAGGTCAACCAGAACGGCGAGGCGGTCCAGGGCGCCGAGTTTGCCTTGTATCGGTCGGATGCCAACTGGAACACGCAAGGCGAGGCCATCGCCCTGGGTACGACGGACGACAAGGGTCAGCTGGTGCTTTTGAAGCCGGGTGGCTCGGTTCTCTCGTTCGACGAAGAACACAACACCAATCATTGCGACAACTTTGTACTCAAAGAAGAAAAGCTGCCTGAGGGATACCGCTCGAGCTTGACCTCGTCGACCACTGCAGCGCCAGGCGAGCTGCACCTGCAGTACAAGCAAGCTGCGGCGAGTGGCTCGGGTGGCGTGGTTGTTGCACCGGAAACAACGGTCACCATGGCCGACGGCGCAACGCAATGGACGGGTAGCCGCATGTGGCTCAACGGCGGCTATCTGGCCGCGAAAGAGACCATATCTCTCGATAAAGAAAAAAAAGACAATAAGGGTAACGCCATTAGCTCGGGTGCGACCTTCGCTGTCGTGCTCAAGCTCACCGGTGCGAGCGAGGACCATAAAAGCGAAAATGCATGGACGCCAGTCACGGGCAATCCGCTCGATGGCTACAAGCTGTGCTCCAAACACGGCATTGAGGGCGCGGTAGAGGCCGCCAAATCGGCCGACACGAGCGTCTTCGCCGTCAACACCAAGGGCGACTACGAGGTGACGGTCAGGTCGCTGCCCGGCGATATCGAGAAGTACGCCGCCATGATGACGGACAAGTCCCAGTCCGAATATACCGTGGCGGTCTATCACACCACGGCACCGTCTCTGGCGGAGGCAACCACGGCTAACACCTCCATGGTTCAGTACCAGGCGACAAGCAGGCAGTTCTCAACCGTGATCCATCTCACCAACGTCCAGAACCGTCTATTTGTGCAGAAGGTCGATGACCTGGGCGAGCCCGTCAACGGCGCAACGTTTGATCTGTACAAGGCAGACGCCGTTACCGGCGATAGCCCCAGCACGTATGCCATCAAGCCTGGCGCCACGCCGTATGACACCGTGCAGGCAAATGGGATGACCTATCCGTATGAGATTAAGGGTGCCGCATGCTTCCCGCTCAATTCTGCAAAACATGCACCCCTTATCAAGGGTACGTACTATCTGCGCGAATCGATGAGCCCGGATGGCTACGAGTCAAATACCACCATTACCAAGGTGATTGTGGACGATTCGGGCGTGTACGTTGATGCCGGCAAGGTGAACGATGACGTGCGTAGCATGAGCGGCCCGGGCTCGCTCATTGCCTCTCTGGCGCAGTTTGGCTCTCCCGACTCCATCGATAACACGCTTACGCACATCAAAGGCAAACTGCAGAGTGCAACTGGTGCAGATGCCAAGGGTAACCTGACGTGGGACCAGACGAGCACCGCCGAGGGCGTGACGCCGACTCTTGTGGACGGCATGATGCACATGCGCTATGACAAGACGATGCAGGGCACTAGGACCGTTCTGCGTTACGTCGAGGACGGTGGAGACCGCAACGGCCAGCTGGCGACCATCTTTGCCGACACGGGCATCAACCGCATGGCCCTTTACCAAGACGATGATGCCACCAATGGCACTGACCTGGGCACGCTTCAGCTCAATCACCTCTTTACCACGGCAACGGCCGTGCAGTATACCGATCGTCGCGTGGCACGCTTGCAAGTGACCAAGACCGTGACGGCAGACGATGGCCTTACCGCGCCTACCAAGGACGCGAGCAACAACGACCTGACGTTTACGTTTAAGTTCACCCTGCCGGAGTCCCAGAAGGGCTACGAGGCGCATGTGTTCGACGCGAATGGCGAGGCCGTGGGCGGCTCTTTCACGCTCAGGAACGGCGACACCCATTCCATCAAGGCCGGCGAGACCATTCGCGTATACGACCTTATGAAGGGCGACAGCTACAGTGTGAGCGAGATCACCACCAAGGGCGAGGAGTCCAATGGCAACGTGCTGGCGAGCATCGTTAACACCGTGACCGGCTCTGCCGACGAGTCGGTGCTTCCTGCCGGCTTCAGGCTTGCCCACCGCAAGGCCGGCGGTCAGGAGCAATCGGGACCCGGCAACACCATCACGGGCAAGATCGCCGCACTCGAGGACGGAAAGATTCCCGCAAGCAACAAGCTCGAGTTCACCAACAACTACAGCGCCAGCTCCGTGACGCTCGATGCCAAGAATGGCCTGAGCGCCAAGAAGGTGCTCAAGGGCCGCAAGTGGGCCGATGGCGAAACCTTTACCGCGCAGCTTACGGCCGACGACGGCGCCCCCATGCCCGAAGGCGCCAAGAGCAAGGTGTCGACGGTCGAGCTCACCGAGGATGACCAGCCGGCAACGTTTGGAGTCATCACCTATAAACAGCCGGGCACCTACACCTATACCATCCAGGAGGGTATCCCCGAACCCGACGCCAGGGCAGACGGCATAAGCTATTCCGCCGCCGTCTATACCGCAACGGTCGTGGTGGATGATAACCACGCCGGTGCTCTTGTCGTTGCGAGTGTGACGATGACGCAGCTGCGCGACGATGCCGGTGCTGAGAAGAAAGTCGAGGTCGCCGGTAAGACCGCAACCTTCACCAATCGCTACGATACGCACGAAGCGAACATCCCTATCCAGGCTAAAAAGAACCTGACCGACAACGCCGGGACCTTCTCGCTTTCCCAGAACGCCTTTAGCTTTAGGCTTGAGGGCCTGGGTGGCTATACGGATGACAGCGCAGCGTTCGATCCCGGTACGTACGACAAGAGCATGACGGCCCCCATGCCCCAGGGCGCCGAAGGCAGCACCATGGACGTTGGCAACGTCGATGGCGCGGTGAGATGGCCGGATATCTCTTATACCGCTAAGGCTGATGCGGGACGTGCCTACGTGTACAGGCTTACTGAGAATCCCGGCAGCGTTACAGGCATGACCTACGACGGATCGGTCTATTACGCCGTGGTGCGCAATGCTGAGAAGGGTGCTGGCATCCAGACTTCGGTCGAGTACTACTACAATGACGCAAAGGATGGCTCGGTAAAGCAGCTGGGCAACAACGCCACGCCTTCCTTTACCAATATATATATCGTGGAGCCCACGAGCGTGACCCTGCAGGGTCAGAAGACCGTGAGCGGTCGCGACTGGAACCAGGGCGAGAGCTATACCTTTAACCTTACCGCCGCTACGGACGATGCCAGCGCAACTAGTCTGGGTAAGACCACAAAGCAGGCGGTAGCGGATGGTGCCGTTGTCATTAACACTAACCAGGCCGTCGCTAGCGCGCCCGAGTCGGGACGCGTTGCCTCGTTCTCCTTTGGCACCGAGGCCGCCCCGGCCGTGACGTTCAACCGCGCGGGCACCTTTAGCTTCAATATCACCGAGGACACTGCGCAGGGCCAGGCGGGCATGTCTATGGATAAGCACACCGCACGTGCGACCGTCGTGGTGACCGATCTGGACGAGCGGGGCAGCCACACGGGCAAGCTGCACGTGTCGAGCGTGACCTATGCCAACACCGGCGCCTCCGATGTGGACAAGGGCATAATCGATAAGGCCGCCTTCACCAATGCATACCATGCGTCGGGCACCTTTGGCGGCGTGACGGTGAGCAAGACCCTTGAGGGCCGTGCCTCTACCGCGGGCCAGTTTACCTTTGCCGTGACGGGTCTTTGGTACAACGGCGTTCAGACGTTGGTCAATGGCGCCGAGACTAACCTGTCCAACAAGGCGGCGGAGGCCGGTGTGTCCGGTGCCGTGGTGGGCACGAACGGGAAAGAGAAGCTCTTTGCCCGCAAGCTCACGGAGCAGGACCTGGGCCATACGTTTGCCTATCGCATCCACGAGAACCAGCCTGTGGCCGCCGGCTACACCTATGACACCGGCTACACCGGCGACGCCATCGTGCTCGTTAAGGTTCTTGCGAGCGAAAACAACCCCGCCAAGCTCTACACCGTGACGACCGTGCTCAAGGGCGCGGGTGTGACGGAGCTGCTGGGCGATACCGGCGATGCGAGCGCGTTGACGGACGAAAAGATTGCCGAGCTCGACCAGAATCCGAATACCTACGTGCAGCAGTACGATGCAAGCGAGGCCGGCGCCACGACGCCTACCGTCTCGTTTGTGAACCGTTATGAGGCAAGTCTCGACTATGGCGCCAATGGCGGCCTGCAGATCGAGAAGACGCTGACGTACCCCGAGGGTGCGACGGTGTTCGGCTCGCCCAAGAGTACGTTCCGCTATATCGTCAAGCCTGCCGACGAGACATCTGCCAACAAGGTCGGCCTTTCCACGGCCGGCAAGGTCTTTGAGACCGCAAATGTCGAGGCCAACGCTCCCAAGACCGTAAGTTTGGTACCTGCGGGCGGGCTGACCTTCACTCAGGATGATGCCGGCAAGACGTTCACCTATACGGTGAGCGAGATTGACGACAAAGCGACGGGCTATACGTACGACGAGACGGTCCATACGGTTAGGGCCGTCGTAGCGGATAACGGCGACGGCACGCTTAGGGTCACGACATCGGTAAGCAAGCAGGTCGATGGCAAGGACGAGCTCGAGGGCCAGTGGATCTACCCGTCGGATGCGACGTCTACCGGTGTCGCGACGGTCAAATTCAAGAACACCTATACGGTCGCCGAGGCAGCAACCTATACTCCGTCCGTGACCAAGGTGGTTGCCGGTGCCAATGCTCCGGACAAGTTTACCTTTGCCATGACCGCGGCCGATGATGTCACCAAGGCTGCTATCGACGGCAAGCTCATCACCGGCTCTTCGATGAGTGCGGAGAACGGCTACGCTGAGAAGAAGCAAACGAAGGAGGGCCTCAAGGACGGGGGGCACTACCAGCTTGACTTCTCGAAGCTCACCTTCAACAAGCCGGGCACGTATAAGTTCGCTATTAACGAGGTGGCTGCGAACAGCGGTCTTGGCGAGTGGAAGTATGACCAGCACGTCTATACCGTGACGGTCACCGTAACCGATGAGGGCGGCAAACTTGTAGCGCGTGCCGATGGCACGACCGGCTCGGAAGGCTTCATCTTTACCAATAGTTACCAAACTTCAACGAGCTACGAGCTCCAGGGCGGTTTGGAGATCGTCAAGACGCTTAACGGGCACGATCTGCATGCCGGCATGTTTGGCTTTACGGTGACGGGCGAAGACGATGCTTCAATCGAAAAGCTCAACAAGCTGCTGCGCGCGGATGAGGGTGAGCTCACCGTTACGAACGATGAACCGCAGGCCGATGGCACGTCCCACACCGGTATTTTGGGCGGCCTGACCTTCGCGACGGGCGATGCGGACAAGACGTTTGCCTACAAGATTGTCGAGAATGGCGGCGGTAGGGGCGGCTATACATACGGCTCCACCTATTGGAAGGTAGAGATTGCGGTTAAGAAGCGCGATAACGGTTCGCTCTATACCGTGACCACGGTCAAGCACTATGACGCCAACGACGTTGAAGAGCCCCGCGATGCGAATACCTTTAGCTCCGAGAGCGGTACCGCCAAGGCCCAGGTGTCCTTTACCAACAGCTACATCGCGACCGGAACATTCGACGGTCTTGCTGCCGAGAAGGTAATGGACTCCGGCGACAAGATTGAGGCGGGTCAGTATACGTTTGACCTGTATGCCGAGAAGACCGATGGCTCGCTCGAAAAGATGGATGAGGGTAAGACCCAGGCGAGCGATAACGGTATCGCCACGGTCGACTTCGGCAAGGTGACTTTAAGCTTGGCGGCGCTCTCGGCGGATCCCATGAGCTGACGATTGACCTTGCTGGCGCTGTGAAGGATGGTGTTGCCACCAAGCAACACAATGCCGACCACACCACTACCTACAGCTTTAACCTGGTGGCAAAAGAGCGCTTGGCCAACCTGCCCGAGGGCGTGCGTCCCGTGGACACGTCCGCGACGTGCCGCGTGCTGCTCGAGGTGACCGATAACAACAACGGCAAGCTTACGTCCAAGGTGACCTATCGCAATGGTACCGAGAACGGCAAGATCGTCTTCCACAACACACGCGATAAGGTCAAGACGATCGGCACGGTTGCGAAGCCCGATGTGGACATCGACGGGCAGTTGCTCTCCGTGGGCGACTCCTACGTCTACACCATTAACTGGGTCAACACCGAGGCCGATGTCAATGGCAACTTGGTTCCGGCCAACGTGACCGTGACCGACAAGCTTCCTGCCGGCGTTGTGTTCGAGGCCTTTGAGGGCGAGTGTGCCGATAAGGGCGCCGCGAGCGGACAGTCGCTTACTTGGGACCTGGGTAAGCAACCCGCGGGCAGCCACGGTTCGGTGCGCGTGCGCGTCAAGATTACCGAGGACGCCGTGGAGGATGCCCAGGGCGCTGTCGGCACCGTCAAAAACGCCGCCACTATTACGGTTGGCAACAAGAGCTATACCGGCACCACGACCAACTACGTGCCCAAGAAGTCCGAGAGCGACGCTCAGGATTCGAAGGGATCGGGCGTCAAGCTGGGCGATGAGCTCACCTATACCATCGGCTACAAGAACACCGAGAACAAGTCGGCTACGGTGACGGTCTCCGATGCCGTTCCCGCGGGAACTGAGTTCGTTGAGTTCGCGGGCGACCATAAGGATGTCGCATCCAAGGACAACGACGGCAACCTCACCTGGACGCTGGCGGACGTTCCCGCCGGCGAAGAGGGCACGGTTCAGTTTAAGGTTCGCGTGACCGAGGACGCGTTTAAGAGCGGCGGCGCTTCGGGCGATATCTCCAACCAGGCGTCGGTGACGGTCGGCAACAACCCTGCCGTTAAGACCAACACTACTACCGACGAGGTCTCCGACGGCCGTCTGACGCTGAGTAAGACAGTCACGGCCGCCGAGGGCATTGTCGCGCCCAACAAGGCATTCACCTTTAAGGTGCTGCTCTACCAGGCCGATGGTGCAACGCCTCTGACCGGTACCTTTGCGTATGCTGGTCGCCCCAGCGGCACCAATGGCACCTATGTAAGCGGACAGATCAAGAGCGGGGACACCATCGCGCTCAAGGCTGGTGGCTCCGTGACGGTTACCTTGCCCGCGGGCTCTCGCTACGAGGTGCAGGAGCTCGACTCCAAGGGCAACCTCATGACGAGTGAGGACGGCTTTGCAATTGCCGACAAGGCGAACACCCAGAAGGGCGCCGTCGGACAGACAACGCAGGCGGGCTTCACCAATGTCTATAGCGTGGAGTCCACGAAGGTGGAGAGCGCCTTTAAGGTTCAAAAGAAGATCTCCGGTCGCAACTGGACTAAGGCGGATGCCTTTACCATGACGCTGACCGCCCAGGGCGAGGCGCCCATGCCCGATGGCGCCAAGGATGGCGTGGCGACGATTGCGCTGAAGAAGGACGTTCAGGTCGGCAACTTCGGAACCATCGAGTACGCCAAGCCCGGTACCTATACCTATGTGATTGCCGAGCAGACGGGCGACGAGACGGCGCTCACGTTCTCGAAGGCCACCTATCGCGCCACCGTCACGGTGACTGACGACGGCGCCGGTAAGCTGTCTGCCAAGACTAAGATTGCGCAGCTGACCGACGATGCCGGTAATGCTGCCGAGAGCACGGTCGAGGCGGCGGTCTTTACCAACACCGCTAAGACCGGCGGCCTCACCGTTAAGAAGACGGTCGTCGGCGGCGACAGCCAGCGCGAGTTCGGCTTTACGGTCGCGCTGGCCGACGGGGACGGCGAGCCCGTCTCCGGCACCTTCGGCAAGGGCGACGGCGCCGTGACGTTCACGGACGGCAAGGCGACCTTCACGCTTAAGGACGGCGAGAAGAAGACCGTCGCCGGCCTGCCCGTGGGCGCGCGCTACACCGTGACCGAGGACGCGGCCGAGGGCTACACGACTGCTGTTAACGGGGCTGACGGCTCCAAGGCCGAGGGCACCGTGACCGAGGACGGTACGACCGCGGCGTTCACCAACACGTACGGAACGGCCACCGAGGGCAGGGATGTCTCCACCGCGGGGCTCTTCACCAAGACACTCAAGGGCCGCGACTGGGCGGAGGGCGACAGCTTCCAGTTCACGCTCACGGGCGAGGACGGCGCGCCCATGCCCGAGGGTTCCGTCGCTGGCTCCAAGACCGTCAGCGTGACGGCCGCCGCCGGCACCAAGGCTGGCACTAAGGTAGCCTTCGACTTCGGCTCTATCCGCTACACGCTTAACGACATCAAGGACGCCGGGTTCGCGGAGGTCGGTGGCAAGCGCGTGCGCACCAAGACCTTCACCTACGCGGTGAGCGAGGTCAGGCCCGATGACGGCTCGGCCATCGCTGGCGTGTCCTACGACGGCCACACCGCCACGATGACGGTGACCGTGACCGACGACGGCTCCGGCAACCTCACGGCCTCGACGCCCGCGATAGCGCAGGTGAGCGGCGGCGACTTCGTCAACACCTACACGACCGAGCTCGACTACTCGGCCCGCGCGGGCGTGCGCCTGTCCAAGACGCTCTCCGGCCGCGCCATGGAGGCGGGGCAGTTCGCCTTCACCGTGACCGCCGACGACGAGACGGCCGCCAAGCTCGGCCTCAAGACCGATAAGAATGCCTACACCGTAGCCGCGGCAAATGATGGCGCGGCCGACCTCATCGACCTCATCGGCGGCGCCGCGGAGGGCGACGTGACGTTCACCGACGCCGACGCGGGCAAGACCTACAGCTTCACCGTCACCGAGACCAAGCTCGGCGACGAGGGCTACACCAACGACACCGAGCCGCGCACGGTGACCATCGCGCCCGCCTACGACGCCGCGACGGGCAAGCTCACGGTCACGACCACGGTCGTCAAGCACGGCGTCGAGGTCGCCCGCAGCGAGGTCTCGACGGTCGATGACGCTGCGTCGCTGCCCGCGCCCGTGACGGTCGCGTTCCAGAACTCCTATGAGGCCACCGGCACGCTTGGCGGCGAGGGCAGCGTGGCCATCGACGCCACCAAGACGCTGACGGGCCGCACCGCGGCGGCGGGCGAGTTCAAGTTCTCCGTCCGCGATGCCCGCGGTAACGTGGTCGCGACTGCGACCAACCGGGCCTCCGGCGACGGCGAGGCCGCGGAGCTCACATTCTCGCCCATCGCCTACACCACCGGCTCGCTCGAGCAGATGGTGGCGGACGGCACCGCTACCAGGGCCGCCGACGGCTCATGGGCCATTCCCTATACCGTATCCGAGGACGGCACGGACCGGCTGCCCACGGGCGTGACGGCGACCGCCTCGAGCTTCGACATCGCGGTCAAGGTGACCGATGACGGCAAGGGCGGGCTGGATGTGGCCGTGGTCTATCCCGAGGGCTCCGGCGGCACGCTGTCGTTCGTGAACGGCTACGGCACCAACGAGGCGACAGTCGACCTCGCGGGCACCAAGACGCTGGCGCTCGGCCAGGCCGGACTCGGCCTCACGCAGGCCGACATCGAGGGCAAGTACACCTTTAAGATTGAGCCGCTGGACGGCGCGCCCGCGCCGGTCGACGCCTCCGGCAAGACGGTGACCGAGGCGACCAACGACGCCGCCGGCAACGTCGAGCTGGGCCACGTCACGTTTAAGCAGCCGAGCGACCTCGACGACGCCGAGATCGACGGCCAAGGTCTGCGCACCAAGACGTTCGCCTACCGGGTGAGCGAGTCCGGTTCGGTCGACGGCGTGGTCAACGACGCGACGGCGACCAGGACCTTCACGGTCAGGGTGGTCGAGGACACCGCCGCGGGCACGCTTGTCGCGAAAGTCCTGCCCGCAGAGGGCACGCCCGAGGGTAAGGGTGCGTTCGAGTTCACCAACACCTACGGCGTGAACCCGACGCCGAACTCCGTCACCGACCAGATCACGGTGAACAAGAAGCTCAAGGGCCATGACCTGGCCGAGGGCGAGTTCGAGTTCCAGCTGGTCGAGATTGCCGCCGACGGCAGTGAGAGCGTCGCGGCAACGGGCAGGAACGCCGCCGACGGCACGGTCGCTCTCAGCCCCGTCACCTACACCGCGCCCGGCACGCACAGCTATGAGCTGCGCGAGGTCGCCGGCACGGCGGGCGGCGTGACGTACGACAGGGCGACGTACCGCGTGCGCACGACGGTTGCCGATGCCAAAAACGGCACGCTCACCGTCAAGCACGAGCTGGCGGATGCCGAGGGCAATCCCACGGGCGGCGACTCGGTGACGTTCACCAACGACTACGAGGCCGCGCCCGTCACCCTCAAGCTGGGCGCCGCTAAGGTGCTCAAGGGCGCCGAGCTCAAGGCGGGCCAGTTTAGCTTTGAGCTCAAGAGCCGGGACGGCAAGGTCATGTCGACCGCCAAGAACGCCGCGGACGGCAGCGTCACGTTCGATACGCTGACGTTCAAGCAGACCGGCACCTACACCTTCACGGTGAGCGAGGTCGACGACGGCCAGGCGCACGTGACCTACGACAAGGCGGTGCGCAAGATCGTCGTCACGGTGAGCGACGAGGCGGCAGACGGCACCAAGACGGGCTATCTGTCGGCGAAGGTCTCCTACGAGGGCGACGCCAACGTGCCGCCGGTCTTCACCAACAGCTACGCCGAGAATCCCGGGACCCCCGGCACCCCCGAGAACCCCGGCACGCCGGGCGGCGGCTCGGACGGCGGTTCAGATAACGGCTCCGGCAGCGGCTCTAGCGGCGACGGCTCCAAGGGCGGCATGCCCGACACCGGCGACCGCAGCCTGCCGGTTGAGGCACTCGGCGCCATGGCCGGCATCGGCGCGCTGGCCGTCGCGGGCGGCGTGGTCCTGTACCGCAGGCGCCGCTAGCGATATGGACGAGTGGGGCGAATCCATCCGATGGGTTCGCCCCACTTGCCCTGCTGGGCGGGAGCAGGTAAGATATACCGAGCGCCTAGCGCGTTCGATGGGTTCGGATGACGACATGTTCCGAATCTGGTCAGGTCCGGAAGGAAGCAGCCATAAGGAGCCTCTGTCGGGCATCCGAATCCATCGAACGCACGGGCGCTTTTTTGTTACCGCGACATGGCCCGGCCGGCGGCGAGGCATTTGGTGTCTCGCTGGTCCTCGGCTGCGCCTGCGGGATCGCTCGACTACCAAATATCTCGCCGCCGGCCGGGCCAAATCGTCCAAAAATCACCCGTAAAGGCGCATTTATCTGAATAATTTAATCCCGTGCTTTGTGCTGCTTGCTGGCGTTGCCGGGAGCGCGGTGGCCACGTGGTTCATGAGACGGCGGTGCTGCCTCCTTTTTTGCAAGTAAAGAGGTCCGTTTGCGAACGAGCTTCGACTACTGAAGATGCGATGTTCGCACTAACGACATAGCGTAATTACGGCATTGTTGGTTTACGCACAAATTGAAGAAATCTAAAAGATGCGTCGATTTCACTTCGCCCGCAGCGTTATGGTGCGAGAACGTCCAATGGAACAACTTGGACGCCGCGGTCGGTAACATAGGCTTGTGAACCAAATCCAATAATCGCTACTTTAGAAACCGGCGGGGTGTTTCCGGCAGCAACCATCCGCTCTTCGACGGCAACAAGATTGTCAGATGCCTCTTCGATTTGAGCGGAACTGAGCTTGACCTCAACGGGAATCCACATCCCACCTGGAGCCGCTATGACAGCGTCGACCTCAAGATCGCGGGAATCGTGATAGTGATAAAGGCTCATTCCGTTTGCCCTCGCATAGACCCATAGATCATGGAGCGCCAACGATTCGAAAAGCAGCCCAAGTGTCTTGAAGTCTGACAACAACGTCTCCACAGTCGCCCCGAGCGCAGCCGCTGCAAGCGACGGGTCGGCAAGATGATGCTTACGCGCCTCCCTCAGATGCACCGGAGATCTCATCGCGGGATTCCATGCGGGGATATCGCAGACGAAACTCAATCTGCTAAGAAGGGATATGTATGATGCCGCTGTTTGTCTCGATACGTCGCCACCCAAATCGGCCACAAGCGTCTTGAGCGTCGCAAGAGTGGATTCGTTGCGCGCCAACGACGCGATGACGGCTTTCACTTTCTCAGGATCTCGTCGAGAGCCATCGACGCGGGGGATGTCTTCCTCAGCGACTATCTCGATATATCGTTTTGCCGTCGCGGACGCAATTCGCGCGTCACGCCCAATCGACGCCGGCCATCCACCGCAAACGATGCGCTCGGCGATCTCGGCAGAACCCATCGATCCGAAGGCGCCCCTGAACTTTTCGCCAGAAATGATGCCCGACAGCTTAACCGCACCGCTAGATTTCCCAAGTTCGAAAAGCGTCATGGTGTCCATGCGCAATTTAGCGAACCTTCCAGCGCCACTGTGCATCGGCCGCTCATTGTCTCGCGGTGTCGCCGACCCCGTAAATATGAACTGGCCAGGCTCGCCGCCGCGGTTGTCGCACTCAAACCGTGCCGCGTCCCAAAGTTTCGGAACCTCCTGCCATTCGTCGATCAGCCGCGGCACCTCGCCGGAAACGGCAAGCGCCGGGTCCGTCTCGGCACGGAAGCGATTCTCGAAGTTGCGCGACGGGTCCATGAGGAGGAGCCTGGACGCCGCACGGGTCCCGGCCGTGGTTGTCTTCCCGCACCATTTAGGTCCTTCGATGAGAACGGCACCGAATATCCCAAGCATCTGGTCGAGCTCATTTTCGATAATTCTAGCGTAGTACTTTTTTGGCATAGTTTTCACCATTGCTTACCAGCGCGTTTAACCAAATTTACAGTTTTCATTTAACCAGATTTCAATTATTTGATTAACCAGATTTGCATATTTCGGTTAACGAGACAGATTAAACATGAACGAGCCAAGTCAGATGAGAATCATCTACTCGACACCGCGCATGAGCTCCGAAATGGTGATGTGAAAGCCGTCGGTAATCTTCTTGAGATTTGAAAGGCTGACATTGCGCTGCCCGACCTCAATGCTCGCGTAGTAGGAGCGATCCATCTCAATCAAATTAGCGGACGGAGTGCCCGGGCTCGTTGCGCCTAGGGCGCGGCGGGGTCGGCGACGTCGGAGGTGTCGATCTCGCCAAGAATGGCGAGCCGGCTGATGAACGGGATGCCCTCGGGTTCGTCCACCTCGACGCCGCCGAGCACGATGGTGTTGTCACGCATGTCGATTTGGGTCGTGAACACGGCCTGATCGCGGCCCGAGGCGATAAAGCCGATGCCCGCGAGAACGATGCCCGCGGCAATAAGCCCGCCCGCCACGGCGAGGTAAATCTTCTTCGCGCTGGTCATGGTACTCACTCCTTTCTACGCCGCGAGATACGCGGCAGCAGCCCGGAGAGCGTCGCCCCCGCCGCGAACTCCTCATCCTGGACGAGCAGGGCTACGTGCCGCTGGACATCGAGGGCGCGAGGCTGCTGTTCCAGGTGATGTCGGTGCCGGAGGGCAGGCAGAGCATGATCGTCACGGCCAACATAGAGTTCAGCAAGTGGGTGACCGTGTTCGGCGACGACAAGATGGCGGCGGCTGTCGTGGACAGGCTCGTCTACACGGGCAGGCTCGTGGAGTTCAACGGCGCAAGCTGCAGAATTGAATCCCGTGTTTTGTGCTGCTTGCTGGCGTTGCCTGGGCATTGATGGCTACGTGGTTCAAGAGACGGCGGTGCTGTTGCTTGGATTTTGCAGTTAAAGAGGCCCGTTTCCCTGGGTTGGGGAAACGGGCCTCTTTTGTTTCTGGGCTTGTAGATTGGCGAAAGCAGAATGCTTTGGCGGGTATTTTGAGTTCTTGAGGCGGCGTACACCCGTGGCGGTTATTCCGAGGCCTGCGGCGGCGATTCCTGCGAGTGCGATTGCGCTCGGTGCTGTGTCACCCGTGTTTGCGAGCTTGCCGGCGGTCGTATTTGCTTGCTTGCTGCTGCTCGAGTTCGCCTGCTTGGTGGAGCTTGGTAGGGCGTCTTTGCCGGTTGCAGGTGAGGCAACGGGCGGTGTCGCCTCGGCGGGTTGCGTTGAGCCGGAGGGAGGCACTGTCTCGGCAGGTTTCGTTATCTCGGGCGAGGTGGTCTTGTCTGCCGCGGCTTTCGCCTCTTCGTATGCCTTGCAGGCGTCGTCATATGCCGCTTGCGCCTTATCCAAATTGTCGAGGAGCGCATCTCGCTTGGCTGTTTCCTCGTCGATGTGGGCTTTGACTTCCTCCGCCGCACTTTCGAATCTCTGAACCTGTCTTTCCTGGCTTTCGAGGCGGCGTTGGTAGCTGTCAAGCGTCGTTTTGCAAGACTCTTCTTGCAATTTTGCCGCCATGATTTCGGAGCGCAACTGTTTAATAGCTTCGCTGGGCGCCTCGTCGCCGAGTGCCTTAAGTGCCTCTAATTTTGCCTGAAGGCTGCTTACCAGGTTGCTGGCCTCGTCGTATTTGGCTTGGGCTGCATCGACGTTCGCTTGCATGGCGGGAAGGAGTTCCCTACATTCGGCGGCATGCGCCAGCATAATGTCGCGGAGCTCTTGATCACTGGCAATCATATTATTGATTCCCGCAATTCTCTCGGGACTTGCGGCGTCCTCCGCTGCTTTGAGTTTTTTGAGCGCTTCCTGCATGGCCGCATGCGCTTTTTCTTTTGCGGCGGCCGCATCTTCCGACTGCAGGGTGCCCGAATTGCCGCTGGTGGCGCTCGTCTGCGAAACGGCCGCACCGGTGGGGGAACTGGTTTCTGCCGCGATCGCCGTTGCGGGGGCGATTCCCGCGACAAGTGCCGCGGAAAGGGCGATGCCCACAGTTGCTCGTCTTGCTCTTCTTGCGAGAATGTCGTTCATCTCGGCACCTCATTTCAAGGGTCGGCGACTAACTTGGTAGCACTAATGTAAATATACCATGCTAGTTGACCCGACACTGGCTGGGTGTGCGCGTATACCCCTCTGAAAACTGAATCCCGTTAGAAATGACGAGTTGTTTACGCTTCTTTTGGGGTGGCGGTACTATCATGGTTCGAATTGAATGTGGATGATGATAGGGAGCGCCTATACATGATTGAGCTGCTCAGGCGTTTTGGTGGTAAGTTTCGCCGGTATATGGTGATTGGCCCTGCGTGTAAGCTGATCGAAGTGATCTTTGACCTGCTGACGCCGCTGGTGATTGCCCAGATGATCGATAAGGGTATTGGCGCACACGATGTCAACGCCGTCGTCCACTACGGTATGGTGCTTGGCGCCATGGCCGTGATCGGCATCTCATTTACGCTCGTCTGCCAAAAGATGGCGGCGCTCACCTCGCAGGGCATGGGTACCGACATCCGCGGCGCGCTCTACGGGCACATCAATAAGCTGAGCTATGCCGAGCTCGATTGCTTTGGCACGCCGTCGCTCATCACGCGCATCACCAACGACGTCAATCAGGTGCAGCTCGCCGTGGCGCTGGGCGTGCGCATGCTTATCCGCTGGCCTTTCCTGGCGGTGGGCTCCATGGTTGCGGCCCTCGCCATCGACCTTAAGCTCGGCATTATCTTTTTAATCTGCACGCCCGCCATTGGCCTGGTGTTTTGGTTTGTCATGGCGCGCTGCATTCCGTACTACAAGCAGCTGCAGGCAAAGCTCGACCGCATCGCGCTCATTTGCCGCGAGGGGCTTTCGGGCGCCCGCGTGGTTCGCGCCTTCGTGCGCGAAGATCACGAGCGCGAGCGCTTTGCCCAAGCCGCCGATGACCAGGCCAATACCGCCATCGCGGTGGGCAAGCTCTCGTCAATCCTTAATCCCGTCACGTTTTTGGTGATGAACCTGGGCGTGTGCGCCATCCTGTGGGTGGGCGGCATCCAGGTCAACGTGGGCGAGCTTACGCAGGGCCAGGTCATGGCGTTTGTGAACTACATGACGCAGACCCTGACCTCCATCGTGTACGTCGCCAACCTGGTCGTGGTCTTTACCAAGGCGAGCGCGAGTGCTTCGCGTATCAACGAGGTGCTCAACTGCGAGCCGAGAATCACCGACGAGGGCAATCAGTCGGTCGCGCTGCCCAAGCCGAGCGCGGCGGACAATGCCGCCCCGGTCCCCGCGCTGAGCTTTAGCCACGCGAGCTTCTCCTTTGGCGCTGGCGCGGCCAACGCCGTCAACGATGTAACTTTGGAACTGCCGCTGGGCAAAACGCTCGGCATTATCGGCGGCACGGGCAGCGGCAAGTCGACGCTCGTTTCGCTCATCCCACGCCTGTACGACGCGGGCGTCGGCAGCGTGAGCGTAATGGGCGCCGACGTGCGCGCCTGGCCGCTCGACCAGCTGCGCCATGTGGTCGCGACCGTTCCGCAGCGCGCGTCGCTCGTGAGCGGCACGATCCGCAGCAATCTGACCTGGCGCGACGAGTCCGCGACTGACGAGGAGCTCTGGGCGGCGCTCGATATGGCGCAGGCCAGCGAGTTCGTGCGCAACAAGCCGCAGGGCTTGGATGCCCCGGTCGAGGCGGGCGGCAAGAACTTCAGCGGCGGTCAGCGTCAGCGCCTGACCATTGCGCGTGCCCTAGTGGGCTCGCCGCAGATCCTGATCATGGACGACTCCGCCTCGGCGCTCGACTTTAAGACCGATGCGGCGCTTCGCCACGCCATCCGCGAGCGCAGCGTGCGCGGCGCCGCCGAGGGCGGGCTGCCGCTGACCACGGTGATCGTGAGCCAGCGTGTCTCGACCGTGCGCGATGCCGACATGATCTGTGTGCTCGATCACGGCTCGGTCGCGGGCCTGGGCACGCATGATGAGCTGTACGCAAGCTGCCAGCTCTACCGCGAGATTTGCCAGTCGCAACTTCGTCGCGAGGAGCTCGAGGGCCAGCAGGGGAGTGCGACGCCCGCTTCGGACTCCGCTCCCGCATCCGTCTGCGCAAAGGAGGGCTGCTAGATGAATCCGTATACTTCTTCCGGCTCGGTCGCCACGATGACGGCCAATGTGTCCGGCAACGATAACCTCAACGACCTGGGCGACGGTCCGCGCCAGCCCGGCGACCCCGAGCGCTATCCCGTGGGTGCGGTGACTCGCCGCCTGATGGGCTACGTGCGTCCGCACCGCATTTCGTTTGCGGCGTCGTTTGTGAGCGCCGCCATCTCGGTGATCTTGCAGCTCTACACGCCCATCCTCATCGGCGAGGGCATCGACCTCATCGTCGCCGCCGGACGGGTGGACTTTGACGCGCTGCTGCCGCTCGTCACCAAGCTCGCGATTGTCGTGGTGGGTGCCGCGGCCTTCCAGTGGTTGCAGGGCTACTGCGTCAATCGCCTGTCCTGCGAGACGGTGCGCGACATGCGCGTGGAGGCGAGCGACAAGCTCAGCCGCATGCCGCTCAGCTTTATCGATAGCCATGCCCACGGCGACCTTATGAGCCGTGTGGTCAACGACGTCGACCAGGTGGGCGACGGTCTGCTGCAGGGCTTTACGCAGCTCTTTACCGGCGTCATCACCATCGTGGGCACGCTCGCGTTTATGCTCTCCATCAACCTGACCATGACGCTCGTGGTGGTGCTCGTCACACCGCTCTCCATCTTTGCGGCCGGCGCCATCGCCAAGCTCTCCAACAAGAGCTTTACGGCTCAGCAGCGTATTCAGGGACAGTTGGGCGGTCATATCGAGGAGTATGTGGGCGAGCAAAAGCTTGTGGATGCGTTTGCCTACGGACCAAATGCGCAGCAGCGCTTCGATGCCCTCAACGCCGAGCTCTACACGGCGGGCGAGCGCGCGCAGTTTATGGGTTCGCTTTCTAACCCCGGCACGCGCTTTATCAACAACATCATCTATGCCGTGGTGGCCGTGATTGGCTGCGTGGGCGTGATTACGGGCGTGCCTGCGGCGCTCACGGTGGGTGGCGTGCAGATCTTCCTGTCCTACGCCAACCAGTACACCAAGCCGTTCAACGAGGTCACCAACGTTATTACGCAGATTCAGACGGCCTATGCCTCGGCGCGCCGCATGTTCGCGCTGCTCGATGCACGCGAGCAGGAGCCCGACGCCGCAGATGCCGTTGAGCTTACCGCCCCGAAGGGCGAGGTCGCCTTTGAGCATGTGGACTTTAGCTACGTGCCCGACCGCAAGCTGCTGCAGGACATCTGCATCGATGCTAAGCCCGGCATGCGGTTTGCCCTGGTCGGTCCCACGGGCTGCGGCAAGACGACGCTCATCAACCTTCTGCTGCGCTTTTACGATATCGATGCCGGGCGCATCATGGTCGACGGGCATTCCTCGCGCGACTACACGCGTGAGAGCCTGCGCCGCGCCTTTGGCATGGTGCTGCAGGACACCTGGCTGTTCGAGGGCACGGTGGCCCAGAATATCGCCTACGGTTGCCCCGACGCCACGCGCGAGCAGATTATCGAGGCGGCCAAGTGCGCGCATGCGCACAAGTTTATCGTGCAGCTGCCAGGCGGCTACGACACGGTGATCGGCGAGGACGGTGGCACGTTTAGCCAGGGCCAAAAGCAGCTGCTGTGCATCGCGCGCGTCATGCTCACCGACCCGGCGATTCTGCTGCTGGACGAGGCGACCTCGAGCATCGATACGCGCACCGAGCTGCAGGTGCAGGCGGCATTTGACGAGCTCATGGCCGGTCGCACGAGCTTTGTCGTGGCGCACCGCCTATCGACGATCCGTAACGCCGATTGCATCCTGGTCATGCGCGACGGGCAGATTATCGAGCGTGGCACGCACGACGAGCTGCTAGCGGCAGGCGGCTTCTACGCCGAACTCTACCGCAGCCAATTCGCCCAGTAAGCAAGACGCGGGACAAATGAATCAGGTTAATTTGCCCCATAGAGCCATCTTGTTATATAGCGTTCTACCAGCGCGTGATACATTTTGACGATACTCCGTGACACAATTTGACGGTATTCCGTGAAACACTCTGCGGCGGCATTAATCCAAGTGCGCGCGGTCTAAAACCCGTCCAAGGATGTCGCCTGTATCGCCAATCGGCAGAAGGTGGTTTACAACTGTGGTTTTAGTACTAAGATATGCTTCTAATAAATTGCATTAGTGGCTTTAGTTTTGGGGGAAACGAGCAACGTGACTATGACATGCTCTTTGGTGGTTAACAGCAAGAGCGGTAATACCAGGATGGTTTCGGGTGCAATCAAGCGCGCCCTGCAGGCTGCCGGCGTTGAGTTTATCCACGCTGCTGCGCTGAGCGATGACGCGGATGCCGAGCAGGTCGAGTGCGAGGCGCAGGGGGCTTGCGCGGCCGATACCGTGCTCGTCGGTTTTTGGTGCGACAAGGGCGCCTGCACGCCTTCGGTCGCGGCATTGCTTTCTGCCCTACACGGCAAGCGCGTCTTCCTGTTCGGCACCTGCGGCTTTGGCGCCGACCAGAGCTACTACCAGCAGATTATTGATCGCGTGACCTCCAATTTGGCTGGGGATGCCGAGCTCGTGGGTTGGGCAATGTGCCAGGGCAAGATGGGTCCCGCGGTCAAGCAGCGCTACGAGGCGATGCTCGAGCAAGATTCCGACAATGCCCGCTTCAAGATGCTGCTCGACAACTGGGTTGCCGCGAAGGACCATCCCACCAAGGAGGACCTGGACAACATGGCGTTGGCGGCCAAGAAGGCCGTGCTGGGGGAGTAGCTCCCATCGCTGACGGCGGTCGGTTCATCTTTCTAAATGCAACGTCCTCCCGGGCGTCGGGGCACGAAGTTTCCTGCTCTACAGTCCTGCGCAAGACGAAGGCCACATTAAGTGGCCTTCTTTGCGTGCGGAACTCGCGATGAACTTCATGCCCCGTCGTCCGGGAGGGCGCCTCTTTATTGATGGAAGGCCTGATAGGTCGATGGTTCCGTGCCCGGATGCGTCCAAAGTGGGACGGGCTTTCCGGATGGGCAGGCTTTCGGAAAATGCGTCCCAGAATCGACGCTTGAAATGGGACGCTGTTTCCCGATGAGGCACTCGACGGAAAATACATCCCAGAAATGGCCTTTGAGCTGGGATAAGATTTCCGCGGCATCTCGGATTCTCAAAAATGAGACACGCCGTTGGCGAAAATGAGACACGTGATATCGGGCATCGGACGTATCATTTGCAAAAATGAGTCCACTCCACTCGAGTAAAGCGAGGTCCCTCATGTACGTTCCACACCCCCGTATCCGTAGGCTGTCGAAAATCCCACTTGTTGGGACGGCGGCGCTTGCTGCGTTGATCGCCACGAGCGTCGCCTGCTTCACGGCCACGCCCCAGGTTGCCCAGGCGGCAGACGCGCCCGCAATCACCGATATGACCGAGCAGGATTATCAAGCCCTGGGTCTGGGCACGAGCGAGGACATTCCGGCCGATACCGTTGGCCCCTATTCCACTGATACCCCCACGACGTTTGCCACGCGCAGCGAGGTCTATATGGCAGCTAACGGTAGCCATGGCAATCGCTACACTCTGCGCGACAAGCTCGAGAACGTCGAGCGCGGTGACATTGGCGGCAGCAGCAAACTCACCGATGGCTATGGAAGTGTGTGGGGCGCCGCAAAGTTCTGGCAAAACGTCAACAACTTCGATACGAACAGCGATCTCTACAAGCATAGCGACTACGGTGGCGGCACCTGGTCGTACCTAAGCAACAATGAGTCCTCAACAGTACTCGCCAACGACAACAACGGTTTCTCGGGCATTCACGCCACGAGTGTTGAGTTCTGCAGCGACGCCAGCACGGGCAAAAAGAGCCGCGTTGCCGAGCTCCGTGCCTACGGCGACAGTTCCTCCACGACGATTGACGGCAAGTCATACGCCGGAAAGGTTGAGCTGGTCCTCTACTCGTTTAGCAACGGGCGTACGCGCACTCTCGACACACACCTGCCGGTGACGGTCAACACTAATATGATGTACGAAGGCCGTTTTAAGTACCTGGATGCCGGTTACCTGCAAGAGCACGACGCCGTCTTTGATGTCGAGGCGGGCGATGTCGATGGCGACGGCGTCGACGAGCTTTTTGTCTACGCGGGCTGCTATGTCGACGAGAACGGCGTGCGCAAGGCTGTAGTCGACATGTATGACTTGGAGGGCGGCAACTGGAAGCAAAGCGTCGTCAAGATCGATGCCGGTAACGCCGCGGACTACACCACGCACAACAAGGGCGGGAACGACTCCTGGACGCAGCTTCAGTCAGCTCCTGTCGTTTCGCTAGCGGCCGGCGACCTCGATCGCGATTTTTGCGATGACCTCGCCATCGTGGTCTCGGCACCCTACGGCAAGAAGAATATTGATAAGTCGACGCATTGCGAGCTGTTTTCGTGGGATGCATCCAAGGGTGCGCTCGTCCATGTCGATGCTCTGGGCGACGCGGGCGCAATCTCCCTCTCCGCGAACGGCAAGACCATGGTCGCTGCGAATGCGACGTTCGGCACGTTTGCCGCCTACGATGAAGAAGGAAAGAAGACGGGTGAAACCGTCACGGGCCTTATTCTTGCGGGCTATGACTGGCAACGCAGCGCTTTTGATTACGGCGCTTCTGACGGCAGCAAGGGGCTGTACGGCGCGCTGTACCGCTACGCGTATTTTGACTCGGAGTCTGGCGAGTTCAAGCTTTCCGATTGCAAGGAATACAGAGACGGGCTCCTCGCCTCCTATGGGCTGATGCATGTGCCCAACAGCGCATGGAAGGATAGCGCTCAGGATAAGCGCTATCCGTGCACTTTGGCGCCTATTGCCCTTGCCACTGCCAACCTTGACGGCTTGTCCGAGCAGCTGGCGGTCGACGAGGTGCTCGTGGGCGGCGATGTGTTCCGCGACTTTGCCTGCAACACGGCACAGAGCGGGGCTCAGGGCTTGGGGTCCATGGTCGGAACCATGAGCATGAGCGGTCAGCAATACAACAGCAGCAACAAGCATGACCACAAGGGTATAGAGCAGGTGTGGATCAGCGACGTCAAGGCGGGCAGCGTCTCGGGTTCGGACCGCTATAACGAGAGCTTTATCGCCGTGGTGGGCAAGCACCGCGACGAGGACCTGCGCAAGAACGATGACTACTATTGGATGACCGCCTCGCATTTTTCGCTCGACGAGAACGGAAAGGTGCGCCGCGGCGAGGAGCAGGTGATTAGCGAGAGCAACCGTCGCGGCACTACCTACGGCACATTTATCTCGCTCGCGCTGCCCGATGTCGACAACGACAGCGTCAAGATCACGTACAAGGACCGCTACAAGGTCTATACCAACCCGCGCGTGCTTGCCGTGCTGCAGGATGCGCCCTATGTTGAGGATCTGGAGCAGGCATACGGCTATCTGGTGTTGGGCGGCACGTCATACGGAGAGGAAAAGGGCACGGGGACATCCCAGGGCTATACCATTGGCGCCGAGTTGGGCGTTGCCGTCGAGGTACAGACCGGTCCGCCCCTGGTCACGATGAATGCTTCAGTCGATTTTGCCGCCGAGGGATGCTATGACTACCGGAGCGAGCGCACGGTCAGCGCAAGCGTAAGCTATGAGTCGCATGCCGGCGAGGGTGACAAGGCCGTGCTCTACACGATTCCGATGGTCTATTACGAGTATGAGATCGAAAATGAGGAAACTGGTGGCAAGGGCGTGATGGCGGCGCCCGTGTCGCTCGGCGCGCAGACCTCGGTCGTTAATGTCGAGGCCTATGACCGCATTGCCAAACAGCACAATATGACGCCGCTCAGCTACTTTTTGACCAACCGGTCGGGAGAACCCGGAACCTATCAAACGACGCTCAACGGCGAGACTCCCGTTGGGGATTCCTTTGGCCTGGGCAAGCCTGGCGTAACGCGCGCCTACACGCACGATGGGTTTAACGGCGCCGCCGCGCAGTCGGGGGCGAGCATTGAGCAGACCATCGAAGTCGAGGAGGGCAAGGAGCAGGAGCTCGAGCTCGGCTTGACGCTGAACGGCAGCGTTGTCATGGGCGCGAAGCTCGCAAAGCACGAGTTGTTTGGCGGCCTGTGCTTTGGTGCCAACGCCGGCTTTACTACGGGTAACTCCTCGAGTGAATCGACCGAATACGGCGGCACCGTCGACAACCTGCCCGAGGCCGCGCAGGGCAAGTACGGTTTTGTGTGGCGTCTGGGCGTCAACGCGGTGGATGTCGACAAGTTCGAGGCAGACTCGGGCGACAAGCTCGGCACCAAGGACACCGACCAGTTCTGGATCGTGGGCTATGACGTTAAGGACGTCGAGATGCCCGACGCGCCGGCCGTGACGGGCTTTACGGCAAACGCCGTCGATTCGACCAGCGTTACGTTTAGCTGGGACGATGTGCTCGCAAACAAGAGTGGCTTTAGCTACGGCGTGGGCATGCTGCAGAGCAATGCGGCGGATGCGGTCGTCAATAGCTGGAAGATTGCCGAGAACACGCAGACCTCGCTCAAGTGGGATGGGCTGCAGCCCAATACGGAGTATCGATTCGCCATCGCCGCCGTTAAGAATGGATCCACGACCGAAACAGGTATTCGCTCGGCAATCATCACGGTCAAGACCATGCCCGATGGCATGACGATGACCGTGAGCGGACCTGCAGCGGATGCTGCGGAGGGGTCGGATCTTGGATACGACTCTTCGGTTGAGCGCACGGCGGGAAGTCACCTGACGCTCTCGGCGATTGGCCATGTGAAGCAACTCGGTGCCGACGATAGCGAAACAGGGCTGGCACCGACCTATATGTGGTACCGCAAGGGCCGCGGCGAGACAGAGTTTAAGCTCGTGGGTGCCGATGGCAACCTCGCGGCTGGAACGGCCTCAAAGCTCGAGATTGACCTGACCGCAGACGATGACGGTGCGCAGTATTACTGCCACGTGGGATACAACGACGTGGGCCTCGACACCGGCACGACGCTCGTGAATATCGAGGCCGAGGAGACGGCGCTCACAACGGTGAACGCCACCCCGATCCGCACGCGCCGCCTGTTCTCACAGGCAAGTGCGGGCGCCAAGAAGTTCCTGGACCATACGCTGGTAAACACCGCCGGCCCAACCGATTCCGAAGGCTCAAAGGACCCCGAGACTCCTGAGACCCCGACGAACCCGGACAAGCCCAAGTCCGACAACGGAGCTAAGACCGACACCAAGGTCAAGACTACGACCACAGCGAAGAACCTCGCAAACACCGGCGACCAAACATTCGCCCTAGTTGCCACCGCAGCGGCAGCGGGTGTAACGCTCGTAGTAATAGCCCTCATCATGCTGATCAAGCGCCGCAAGAACCACTAGGAGTCAGTCGAACATATCGACAACCCAAAAACCCGGGTAGCCAAAAAACAGGCCACCCGGGTTTTCTCTTTATTAGAAATCAGAGTCTTCAAGGCAAGAGCCCGATTCAACCAGAGACACTCCGAATACTCCCCACGACAAGCCGTGCTTCAACAACAAGGCGTCTGCCCGGGCGGCGCGGAATGTAAGGTTCATCGCGAGTTCCGCACGAGCCGGAGAGCACTTAATGTGCTCTCCGTGCGAGCAGGACCGCCCGAGCAGGGAATCTTACATTCCGCGTCGCCCGGGCAGACGAACCGGGATAGACCCGCTACTTGATCTTGGTCGTACCCGGTGCCAGGTTGGGGTCGGTTTCGTTGGCCTCGGTCTGGAAGTGCTCGGTGTAGACGTTCTTGCCGTCGCGGAACATCTCGTAGTACTGCATCTTGGCGTAATCCTCGCGCGCCTTGGTGGCGGCTGCCGCTGCGGCGTCGTCACCGGTGACGTTGGAGGAGAGCGCCCAGCGCAGGCTGGCGTCCTCGTAGCCCACCGAGTTGATGGCGGGCAGCGACTTACGCAGCGTCATGTGCGCTTTCTGGTAGTCGGTCAGCGGTGCGCCGATCAGCTGCATCAGCTGGGTGGACAGGTAGTTGGTGGACAGGTCGTCGACCTCGCTCGTCTGGTCGCAGCCGGCAACGTCGTAGTTAGCCCAGATGATGTAGTCGGTCTGCCACAGGCGCTCCTGATGCGTGGCATCGTCCTCGCCGGTAAACCACTTGTCGTTGAACTTGGACGGGAAGAACGGCTGGTGGTCGCCCCAGAACACCACGACCACCTTACGGTCGAGCTTGCTCAGGGCGTTGAGGAAGTAGCGCAGCGCCTGGTCGGACTGCTCGATGCACGAGACATACTCGTCGACATCGGAGAGCGTGCCGTCCTCGACGGTCTTGGCGTCCAAATCGGTCGTGTCGATATTCAGGTGCATCTGCTTGTCGACCGGCAGCAGGCCCGTATCGTAGCCCGAGTGGTTCTGCATGGTCACGTCGAAGATAAACTGCGGATCGGCGTTCTGGTCGAGCAGCTCAAGAATCTTGTCGTAGGTAGCCTGGTCGGTCACCATGCCGCGCAGGGTGTCGGCTCCCTGGAAGTCATTGATAGACAGGAACTGGTCAAAGCCAAAGTCCTTGTAGACGTTCTCGCGGTTCCAGTTGGTCGCGTGGTTGGGGTGCATGGCTGTGGTGGAATATCCGAGCGACTTGAACTGCTCTGCCAGGTTCCCGGTCGTTTCCATGTTGTAGATGGTGTAGGGGTACACACCCGAGCCCAGGTTGGCCATGGAGTTGCCGGTCATAAACTCAAACTCGGTATTGGCGGTACCGCCGCCGTAGGCGCTCACGTAGAGCTTGCCGCGGCTGAGGCAGTTGGACAGGCTCTTAAAGTACTGCGGGCCCTCGTAGCCGGCGCGCATATTCTGGTAGATGGATAGATCCGAGAAGGTCTCGTTCATGATGGCGATGACCGTGGGCTTCTCGCTGTCGAACTGCTCCTTTGCGGCGGCGCGCTCGTCGCTCTTGGCCGCGTCGGACTTGTCGTAGGCCTTGGCGTACTTTTTGAGCGTGGCCTTGGCATCGTCGACGGAGTAGTCGGCGGGTTTGGGCGGCTTGATGGACTGCGCCGCACTAATAAAGGCGGGCAGGTAGCCCTCGCGCCAGTAGCTCTCGAGCGGGCGCCAGGTGTAGACGGTGATGCCGAGGGTGTTGTAGTAGTCGATGAGCGTGACATGCGCGGTTACGCCGCCCAGGCACAGCACTGCCACGAGCAGGTTGGTGAGCAGCATACGCTTGGCGTTGGCGGCACCCTTCTGACGGTGCGGTGCCACCAGGCCGGCGTACTCGCACAGCAGCATGGCGATGGCGGTAAAGCCCATGGACAGCACGCAGAACAGCGAGATCGAGAAGGTGTAGCCGTTGCCGGCGACCGCGGCGGCGGTGGAGATGGCCGAAAGGTCGCCCGGCTGGATGGGCATGGATTTAAACGTGATGACGAAGAACTCGGCAATGCCCAGGACAAAGAGGGCAAAGGCCAGGACCGCGGGAGCTGCGCCGTGGCGCTGGAATAGGAAGAACAAGCCGGTCATGAGCACGGTGATGATGGCCCACTCGAGCAGGATGCACAGGGGGTAGACCCAGGTAAAGTCGTGGTTGGACGAGACTTCCATTCCCAGCAGCGCAAAGACGCCGGCGAGCAGCAGGCACAAGACAGCGGCGACGAGCGGTTTGCCCACAAAGGCGCCGCGCAGGCGGGCGAGCTTGCCGGTGGGGGCGGGGGCGTCGGGCGCGGCGAACGCAAAGACGCGCGGGGCGATGCGGTCGCGTGCGATGCTGGCCCAAGCGCAGCCGGTGAGGATGGCGTTGGTTAGGATGAGCATCACAAAGGCGAGCGGCTCGTTTTGGGCGACGAGGCCAATGGCGCCCCAAATGGTCAAAAAGAGCTGGAACAGGCCGAAGGCGACGCTCCACCCAAGAGCGCTTTTGGCAACGGTGCCCGACTGAGCGCGAATGGCCTTGGCCTCGCGCAAGACAAGGTAGACGGTCGCCGCAAGACCGACGAGCGAGATGGCGGCAGCGAACATGCTGAGACTCCTCACAAACTAAAACCTACGAAAGCGGGGGTTTACCCGATTGTTACCAAGATATGCGCTGCAATTGGTGGCTGCGCACAACAACCAGCCATATTAACGCGCACGTGTGGCGGTGTGGCGCAATGGAGTGGCGACCTGCGCGATAATGGACGGGAATTACACGGAAACGTAAAGGCTTCTTAAAGAATTAGCGAGGATGAGGCGATGAACGAGCAGGTTTGCACCAAGGCTGTGGATACGTGCGGCTATCCGGTCGAGACGACGGGCAATGCGGTGCTGGACACGTTGGAGCACCGTTCCTCCACGCGTGCCTTCGCGCGTGATGACGATGACCGTCCCGTGGCGGTGACCGACGAGCAGCGGGCGGCGATTCTGCATGCGGCGAGTCGTGCGCCGTCGGCGGGCGCCATGATGATGTATTCCATCGTGAGCATCCGCGAGCAGGCAACGCTCGACCGCCTGGCCGACCTGTGCGACCACCAGCCCATGATCGCCAAGGCGCCCTGGGCACTGATATTTGTGGTCGATTATGCCAAGTGGATCGATCTGTTTGAGCACGTGGGCTGCTTTGAGCCCGAGTTTGTCGAGCGCACGGGTAAGGCGCCCCGCCGCGCGCCGGGTTTGGGCGACTTTGCCATCGCGGCCCAGGACGCCGTGATCGCCGCGCAAAACGCCGTGGTTGCCGCCGAGGCTCTGGGCCTGGGGAGCTGCTATATCGGTGATATCGTCGAGAATGCCGAGGAAGTTGCCGAGCTGCTCGATCTGCCGCCCTATACCATGCCGCTGTCGATGCTCATCATCGGCACGCCCCGCAAGGAGCGCCCGGCTATTGCGCATCCCGTGGTGAACCTGGTGCACGAGGAGCGCTACTGCCGCGCCGATGCTGCGACCATGGACGCGCAGGTGGCCGAGATGGACGCGATGTTCCGTCCGCATGCCCGCGAGGTAGGCGAGCGCGTGGTGGATATCTACACCCGCAAGCACACGAGCCCCTTTATGGCCGAGATGAGCCGTTCCATGGAGTGGTGGTTCAAAAACTGGCTCGGCAAGTAACGAATGCGGCGATGTGACAAAGGGACAGTCCCTTTGTCACATTCCATATCGCCGAGGTGGCCTAAAGGCCGTATAAATGTTTATTTAGCTGGGAAAACAGTGCATTAAAACATGGGCCGATTACCTATAATCCCTTCGAACATTAAAGTTGGGAGGAAACCGGCTTATGGAACAAAAGGCCAAGGAGGCAGCCTCGCACGCTGCGATTCCTGTGAGCATCTCGGCGATGCTCGTCACGCTGGGCGTGGTGTACGGCGATATCGGCACCAGCCCTATGTATGTAACCAAGGCGCTCGTCGCCGGCAACGGCGGCATCGGAAGCGTCACGGAGGAGTTCGTGCTCGGCGCGCTCTCCCTTGTCGTGTGGACGGTCACGTTGCTGACCACCATCAAGTATGTGCTCATCTCGCTGCGCGCCGATAACCATGGTGAGGGCGGCATCTTTGCCCTGTACAGCCTGGTCAAGCGCTGCGGCAAGTGGCTTATCATCCCCGCCATGCTGGGTGGCGCCGCGCTTCTCGCCGACGGCATCCTGACGCCGGCCGTTACCGTTACCACGGCCATCGAGGGCCTGCGCACCATCCCGGCGGTCCATGCCGTGCTGGGCGATGACCAGGGTCGCGTCGTCGCCATTACGCTCGCCATCATCATCGCGCTTTTTTTGGTGCAGCGCATCGGTACGGCCAAGATCGGTCACGCCTTTGGCCCCATCATGACGCTGTGGTTCCTGTTCCTGGGCGGCACGGGTCTGTTTTTTGTATTCCAGCACCCCGCCGTGCTGCTGTGCCTCAACCCGCTGCGCGGCATCGCCTTTTTGCTGAGCCCCAACAACCACGCGGGCATCATGATTCTGGGCAGCTGCTTCCTCGCCACCACCGGTGCCGAGGCGCTCTACTCCGACATGGGCCACGTCGGCCGCGGCAACATCTACGCTACCTGGCCATTCGTTAAGTGCTGCCTGCTGCTGTCCTATATGGGTCAGGGCGCTTGGCTTATGAACAACGCTGCCAACCCCGAGCTCATGGGCATTGCCGACCTCAACCCGTTCTACCAGATGCTCGCCCCGGGCCTGCGCCCGTTTGCCGTCGGCCTTTCCACCGTCGCGGCCATCATCGCCTCGCAGGCGCTCATCACCGGCGCATTCTCGCTGGTGTCCGAGGCCAGCCGCCTGGACCTTATGCCGCACATGCAGGTCTTCTACCCTGCCGAGACCAAGGGCCAGCTCTACATCCCCATGGTCAACAACGTCATGCTTGTCGGCTGCGTCATCGTGGTGCTGCTGTTCCAGAACTCGGCGCATATGGAAGCCGCCTACGGCCTTGCCATTACGCTGACTATGATGTGCACCACGCTGCTGCTCTTCTTCTACCTGCACGAGGAGCGCAAGCTCAAGGTTGCTCCGTGGATCTTCGCGGCCTTCTTCCTTTTGCTCGAAGGCTTCTTCTTCGTGAGCTCGCTCACCAAGTTCTTCCACGGCGGCTACTTCACCATCCTCATGGCTGCACTCATCATGGGCATTATGGTGTGCTGGTACAACGGCACGGCGGTCGAGCAGCGCCAGTTTACGCTGCTGCCGCTGCGTAGCTACCTGCCGCAGCTCAAGCGCCTGCGCGACGACGACCGTTACGAGCGCATGAGCGACAACATCGTGTACCTGACCAAGGACACCCATACCGACTACATCGACCGCGATATCGTCTATTCGATCTTGGACAAGCATCCCAAGCGTGCCCACGCTTGGTGGTTTGTGAATGTCGAGACCATGGACGAACCGCACACCTTTGCCTATTCGGTCGAGACGTTCGGCACCGACTACGTGTTCCGCGTGCATCTGTACCTGGGCTACAAGATTAACCAGCGCGTCAATGCCTACTTGCGTCAGGTTGTTCAGGACCTGGCCGCCACTGGCGAGCTGCCGCCGCAGACGCATGACTACTCGGTCTACAAGGATCCGGGTAACATCGGCACGTTCAAGTTCGTCCTGATCCGTAAGCTGCTGGCACCCGAAAGCGATGTGGAGCCGAGCGAGCGTACGGCTATCACGCTCAAGTACATCATCCGCCGTGCCGCCGGCACGCCCGCGCGTTGGTACGGCCTGGAGAACTCCAACGTGAGCTTTGAGTACGTGCCGCTGTTCACCAAGTTCAAAGCCGTGAACAAGATGCAGCGTCTGGCTCCCAACGAGCGGCCGTAGGCGCCGACAGGTTGCACGGAGTTGGTTTTCGATGGACAAGATTGAGGCCGGGGAGGCAAACATGGATGCAAAGATGCTTGATGGCCGCGAGGTGGTTGCCGAGCTGGTACGTGAGGCACGCGCCGACGCCGCCGAAGATCGGTTTTTGACGAACCGTGCCAACATGGATATGGCCGACCGCGTGATCTCGATCGTGGCACTGGTATTTGGAGCGGTGTGCGTGTGTGCCCTGCTCGCGCACGTGCTGTTTGTCTAGCGACCGCCGGTTGCAAAGGCTATACACTTGGAACCACCACAAGGGAAACCACCACAAAGGTGCCTGTCCCCTGTGGTGGTTTTTGTTTTTGAGAGAGGGGCGGGGCGCTGATGGACGTCCGTACGGACGGTGATATTGCCGATAGCTTTTGGTGGCGGCGCACAACGCTGACGCGCCGCACTCCTCTGTATGACGCCTGCGTGTCGGTGGGGCTGTTGGTCGCGGCGACGATTGTGGGCGCGCTGCTCGACCATCCGGGTCTCGCGCCGAGCATCATGATTGTCTATGTGTTCGCCGTTCAGCTGTGCGCATTCTTTACCTGGAGTCGCCTGTATTGCTTGCTGAGCTCGGCTGCCGCCGTGGCGCTCTACAACTTCTTGTTTGTCGACCCGCGCTACTCGCTGTCGCTTATCGACCGCGTCTATCCCGGCATGTTCTTCATCATGTTTGTGGTCTCGCTCGTGTCGAGCTCGATTGCGTTGGCCCTGCGCCGCGCCTTGGCACAGGCTGCCGCTAGTGACCGCCGAACGCATATGGTGCTCGAGACCAACCGCATGCTGCAGCGGTGCGCCGATCAGCAGCAGATTGTCCATGCCATGGCAACGCAGCTGGCGCGTCTTTCGGGCTGTCCGGTCGTGTGGTACAGCGCCGACGCCGAGGGCGATGACCTGCTGCCGCGTGCGACATACACGGCCGTGGGCGATGCCGCGCCGGTGCATGAACTGGCGCCGCAGATGCCGCCGCGGCTCTCGGCGTCCGCCTATGTGGGAACGCCGCTCGATGCCACTTATGGCGGCTCGGCGTTTTATGGCATCTACCTGACGGTTCGCACGGGCGACGGCTTCGTGCGCTCGAGCGACCCCGCCTCGGTGGCGGGCGTGCTGGCTATCGTTGCCGAACCCGACGTGCTAACGCACGAGGAACGGACACTTGCCGATGCCATCGTGAGCGAAGGCGAGCTGGCGCTCGATCGCGCCCGCGCCATGGAGGCCCGCGAGGAGGCGGCGGTGCTTGCCAAAAATGAGCAGCTGCGCGCCAACCTGCTGCGCTCCATCTCGCACGACCTGCGCACACCGCTTACCAGTATTTCGGGTAATGCCGACGTGCTGCTCGACCAGGGCTCGACCGGCACCGCCGTGCTCGATGCCCAGACGCGCCGCGGCCTGCTTCTATCCATTCGCTCGGATGCGCTGTGGCTCAACGCCACCGTCGAGAATCTGCTCGCCATCACCAAGCTCGAGGGCGGCGGTATGCGTCTGTCGACTACGCTCGAGCTCATGGACGATATCGTCGAGGAGGCGCTGCGCCACGTGAACCCTGCCGTGCGCGAGCACGACCTTAAGGTGGTGGCGTGCGATGAGCCGGCGCTTGTCAACGTCGATGCGCGCCTGATGGTGCAGCTGGTGGTCAATCTGGTGAACAACGCCATCACCTATACGCCCGCGGGCTCGCATATCATGATTTCGATTAACGTCGACGATGGACGCGTGGCGTGCTCGGTGGCCGACGATGGTCCGGGCATCGCATCCGAGGACCGCGAGCGGATCTTTGAGTCGTTCTATACCGCCAACCATGGTCTGGCCGACAGCCACCGCAGCGTTGGCCTGGGTCTTTCGCTCTGCCGTTCCATTGCGTTGGCGCATGGCGGTAGCATAGAGGTTGCCGCGGCGGACCCGCACGGTTCGGTCTTTACGATTGAACTTCCCGCCGCCGACGTTTCGTTTGATAAGGAGTAGCGCTGTGCCGAACTCTGCCGTAAAACCGCTCATCTTGGTCGTTGAGGACGACCCCGCCGTTCGCAATCTTATTGTTGCCGCGCTCGAGGCGCACGGCTTGCGCCATATGGCTGTGGAGACCGCCCATGCCGCCATCGCCGCCGCCTCATCGCAGGCGCCGAGCATTGTGCTGCTCGATCTGGGCCTGCCCGATATGGACGGCGTCAAGGTGGTGGAGTCGGTGCGCGCATGGTCGGGCATGCCGATTATCGTGGTCTCGGCGCGCAGCGAGGATGCGGACAAAATCCGCGCGCTCGATGCCGGTGCCGACGACTATCTGACCAAGCCGTTTTCGGTCGAGGAACTGCTCGCGCGCATTCGCACGACGCTCAGGCGCCTTTCGTATGCGCAGACGGGCGGCGTTGTCTCCGAGGGCTCGTTCGATACCGGTGAGCTGCATATCGATTTTGATGCCGGCATCGCCACGATGGATGGCGAGGAACTGCATCTGACGCCGATCGAGTATAAGCTCCTGTGCCTGCTGGCGCATAACGCCGACAAGGTACTGACGCACCAGTTTATCCTGCACGAGATTTGGGGCACGGCGACCAAGAGCGACCTGGCGAGCCTGCGTGTCTTTATGGGCACGCTGCGCAAGAAGATCGAGTCCGACCCCGCGCATCCGCGCTATATCCAGACGCACGTGGGTATTGGTTACCGATTGGTCATCCAGGGATAGGTCGGCATCCGCCATCCCAATATGAGTTGCGGTGAAATACGGTCTAAATTTGCCTAATTCCAGGCAAAAAGTCCGTATTCCACCGCAACTTTGTTTATTTGCCCTTGGGCTTGCTGGCGTAGAACTTCTTCTTTTTGGACTTGCCGGCAGGGGAGGGTTTGCCAGCAAAGTTGGACTTGCCGTTGCCGTGCGGCCCCTGGTCGCCTGCCTGCGCGTGCGCGGGCGCTGCCGCGCGAGGCTTGCGGGCCTCGGGGTTGCGCAGCTCCTCGGTTCGCTCGGCAATCTCCTCGGCGCTAAAGCCGACCTCGGCCATGGCGTCCTCGATGGGCAGGCGGCGCACGATATAGCAGTGGTGCACCTTCTGGTTGCGCGCGAAGTCCTCGGGAATGGTCTGCGTCGTAATGTCCTCCAGCACGACGCCCGCGCGCGCGAGCTTGCGCGTCTCGGGGCGGAAGCCGCGCAGGTTGCAGCTAAAGATGGCGTGGCCGCCCTGTGCGAGCAGGCGCGATACGCCGGCCAAAAGCTCAACATGGTCGCGCTGGACATCCCAGGTACGGCGGCCCATCTTTGACGAGTTCGAGAACGTGGGCGGGTCGACAAAGATCAGGTCCCAGCGGTTGCGCGTCTGGCGCTGGTCGCGAATCCAGGCGAGCACGTCGTCGCGCACAAAATGATGCTGCGGACCAACAAAGCCGTTCTGGCGCATATTGCGCTCGGCCCAGTCCAGGTAGGTGTTCGAGAGGTCGACTGTCACGGTTTCCTCGACGCCGCCGTCGGCCGCATAGCAGGTGGCGGTGCCGGTGTAGGCGAACAGGTTGAGGAAGCGGCGCGCCTGTTTGGCGTGCTCGCGCACTAGGTTGCGGGTGACGCGGTGATCCAAGAAGATGCCCACATCCAGGTAGTCGTCAAAGTTGACGGCAAAGGTGAGCCCGCCTTCTTCGATGAGCGGCAGACGACGGCGCGCGATGTTGGCGCGCTCGCCCGATCCGCCCTTGCCGGCGCCCTGCTTGCCGTACTGCGAGCCGCCGCGCGAGCGCATGCGGGCCTTGGCGTGCACATGCTCGGCCGGAACATCAAGGATGCGCGGCGCGATGGCCAAGATGTCGAGCATGCGGGCCTGGGCCAGCGCGGGATCGATGGTCTTGGGCGCGGCGTATTCGGCGATGACGAGCCAGCGGCCCGGCGTCTGCGGGCAGCCCTCGTACAGGTCAATGGCGGCGGAGTAGTCGGGCAGGTCGGCATCGTAGACGCGGTAGCAGCTAACGCCCTCGCGCTTTGCCCACTTTCGACGCAGGCGTGCGTTCTTGCGCAGGCGGTTGGCGAACTGCTCGGATTCGGGGATGAGCACGGGCAGCGGCTTGCCGTCGCCCAGGTCGAGCGTGGCGGCAGGCTCGGGCATGGGAGTGCCGGCGGCGTTGTCGTTGACTTCGTCGGCATCCGTGACCTCGGCCTCGGCATCCGCACTGGTCGCAGCCTCAAAAGCTGCGGCGGCGTGGTCGAGCGAAGGCCAGACTTCGACGGTCGCCTCCTCGTTGTTGGGCATGACGGCGATCGAGCACTCGGGCTCGGCGTGGAGCGCGCGGGCCAGCAATCCATCGCGGGTGAGCGCGGCGACCGGCGCCGCGGCAAGCTCGGGCGCGCGGCGCAGCTCGCCGACCAGCGTCATGGCGTCGTGCATGAGCGAAAGCGGTGTCTCGGTCGTATCCGCGACCACGGCGGCACCGGCGACGGCGCCCGCGTGGTCCAGCACGGTGGCGGATTTGGCGGCGCAAAAATCGACAAAGCGCTTGTAGCCGGCGCACTTGACCATGCGCTCAGCGGTCTTGCGGGCGGCGGGGTCAACATCCACGGCCACGATGCGTGCCTGGCGCTCGTGTGCTGCCGCCTCGCGCTCGCGTTCCTCGGTAAGCAGCTGCTCCCACAGAGCGGCGTCGTGCAGCTGCCAGCCCTCAAAGCCCCAGCGCTCGCGTGCGGCGCCCGGGGCGCGGTCAGTCAGAATGTTCACGGCCTCCAGCAGCAGGCCGCCGCCGGCGCACGAGGCATCGACCAGCGTGGGCAGGGCCTCGTTCTCGTAGTCGTCGGCCGTCAGCTCGCGCTCGCACAGTGCGGTCCAGCCGACCTGCGCCAGCACCAGGGCGGCGTAGTCGGGGCGCAGCACGTGCGCGCCCTCGCCGGCGCGGGTCGCTGCGGGCGGCAGGCGTTTGAACAGCGGGTCGCCTGAAAGGTCCAGGCTGATGCTCGCGCGGCGCTGGCGCAGCGAAAGCAGCAGGTGAACATCGGGATCGGCGGCGTCGACATCGGCGCGACGGCCCGTGGTCTCGGCCAGGCGGTCGCACAATGCGTCCTTGGCGCGCAGGGCCGAGAAGCGCGTGTTGCGCAGCTGCTCGGTCACGCCGCGGGCGGTGATGGCGATGGTGGCGCCGGGGCGAACAATGCCCTCCCAGGCGATGTCGTAAACGCTATCGTACAGTTCATCGGCATCCTGCGCCTCAAAGCGCCCGAGTACCACGAACACACGGCTCGCCAGGCGCGACCACAGACAGGCGCGGTAGCCTTCTTCGAGCTCGCCCTCAAATGTAGCGCGGCCCTTCAGCCGGCGAACATGCGAAAGCCCGAGGCGTTTAAGCTCATCGGCGAGTGCGGACTCAAAGCCCTCGGGGCAGCTTGCGTAAAATTCCATGGGTGACCTCTCTGGTTGCGTCGCTCCATTATATGATGGATACTTCGTTTACTCTCGCCCCCGAAAGGAACCCATATGATTGATGCGTGCCCCGATTCCGCCGTGCTCTTTTTTGACGTGGACGGCACGCTGACGTCGTTCGATCCCGACAACATGACCGACAAGGACTTTTCGGCGGTTCACCCCTCGCAGGCGGTCGTCGAGGCGTTTCATCGTCTGCGCGACGCGGGACACCAGGCATTTATCTGCACGGGTCGTCCCTTGTGGCTGATTGCCGATGGCCTGCGCGCGCTGAACCCGGCGGGTGTCGTTGCCATGGCGGGAGCGACGCTCGAGGTCGAGGGCCGCGTGGTACACGAGGACTGCTTTGATGAGGACGTTATCGAGGAGCTGGCACGCCGTATGGCCGCGGCAGGGATTGAAGCCTTTTTCGAGACCAACGTGGCTACCTTTGCCCTGGAACCCGCGGGTGTTGAGCAGCCGTCTCTGATCGGCACTTCTGTGGTGCACAGCGCCGAGGAGATGCGCGTCGACGGCCGTCTGCGCGTGGGCAAGGTGTGCATCGTCGCGAGCTACCTGGCTCGCGTAGCCAACGATGACGGCTTTATCGATCGCGAGTTTGAGCTGTGCAACACCGGTGGTCAGAATCGCGAGCTGAGCCCCAAGGGCATTGACAAGGGCGTGGGCGTGGCGCGAGCGCTGGAATACCTGGGTCGCACCGGCAACGCGCGCACCTTTGGCTTTGGCGATTCCGGCAACGATCTGGGTATGCTCGCCGCTGTCGAGACGGCCGTGGCCATGGGCAACGCCATGCCCGAGGTCAAGGCGCTCGCCGACTACGTGACTGATGATGTCGCACACGACGGCACCGTCACAGCGATGCAGCATTTCGGCCTCATCTAATGAATCCCGCGTTCTGACGTTTGCCCAAACTGTGACTCTTTGCTTTTACATGCTCAATCGATTTATCAATCCAAACACTGAGGTGTTTATACCGTTCGCCGAGAAGATAAAAAACCGCAGCTCACGCCTTGATAAACGTAGGTAAAGTGTTTAGCAGTTTATCGGCCGTATGCTAACGAAAGGAATCAGGCAGATGGCAATCAAGGTGTTCGCTGACGGTGCAAACCTCGAGGGCATGCTCGACATGTACGAGAACGGCAACGTTCAGGGTTTCACGACCAACCCGTCCCTTATGAAGAAGGGCGGCGTGACGGATTACCGCGCGTTTGCCAAGGAGGTCCTAGCCCACATCACCGATGTGTCCGTGTCGTTTGAGGTCTTTGCCGATGACGTCGAGACCATGGAGGTCGAGGCCCGCGAGATTGCTACCTGGGCCGAGAACGTCTACGTCAAGATTCCGTGCGTGACCACCAAGGGCGAGTCCACCGCCGAGTTGGTGCGCAAGCTTTCGGCCGACGGCATCAAGGTCAATGTCACCACCATCTTTACGCCCGAGCAGGTCGACGAGATGGTCGAGACCGTTGACGCCGAGACCCCGTCCATCATTTCGCTCTTTGCCGGCCGTATCGCCGATACCGGCGTCGACCCCATTCCGTTTATGACGGAGTCGGTCGAGAAGGCCGCCGCAAAGCCCAACTGCGAGGTCCTGTGGGCGTCCACGCGCGAGCTCATCAATATCTACCAGGCAGAAGCCTGCGGCTGCCAGATCATCACGGTGCCCAACAGCATCCTGGCCAAGCGCAAGAACATCGGCCGCGACCCGTACGAGGTCTCGCTCGACACCGTCCGCGGCTTTGCCAAGGATATCGCCGCTTTGGGCTTCCATATCCTGCCGTAACGCGAACACCGACTGTGTCGTGGACTGTTCGCCCCGGCCTTTCCTTTCCCTATCGTTCACGCGCTTCGCGAGGGTCGCGCTAGGCAAAGGAAAGGCCGGGGCTGCCGACACGAACTTGCCAGTAGGTTGGTGATTGGCTTCCATATTCTGCCGTGGACAAAGGTACCCCCGCCTGCGCCGTGCAAAATTGAGAATATTCAGCAAGGTAAAGGTCTTTATCAGTTAACCGAAGCATGGAACGGCCCCCGTTTTGGCTCTGACGACGCTAAAACGGGGGCTGTTTTTTTGCTTTTTCGCCTCTGGGAGGCATCCGGAACGGTAGCGCGCAGAGATGTGGCGTAAGAGGCGGGGCATACCCCGCCTCTTCCCTTTCTTGAAAGGGAGGGGACACCGCCTAGAATTCGTCGTTGGAGTAATGAAGGT
>UQHR01000024.1 GCA_900540905.1 uncultured Collinsella sp.
GTCATGCCGAAATGGCGCGAAGCACGCGGTTGACAAAACTATAGAGACACGTCCCAAAAAGACTTGTCTGACGCTGCGCCACGAAAAGGACCTATCTACTACGTTTAGGCCGCAGGGGTCGACCATAGCCGACTTTTTCGAAAATCGGCAAGCTTTCTACCTGCGGTTTTATTTTTGCAAATTCCGGGATGGTCGAGGATGGCCGGTTAAACGTAGTAGATAGCCGTGTTTCGTGGCAAACGGTCCGATCCAAGACCCAAAGCGACCGGCCTCGGATGGGTTTTAGATACGGCCGAGGCCGTAGGCTCGAGCGGCTGCCTCGCCGGCGCAGATGAGGTTGGCAGTGGCTTCTTGCGCACCGAGCGCCCGCTCCAGGTTCATGGGCTTGCGACAGATCGGCAGTACAAGGTCGATGCCTTGTCCATACACCGCATCCAGGTTGTCAGCGCGACCGCCCACGACAGCGATCACCGGCTTGCCGCACCGCTTGGCACGGCGCGCCACACCCACCGGAGCCTTGCCGGCGGCGGACTGCTCGTCCATGTTGCCCTCGCCCGTTATGACCAGGTCGACATCGCGTACGCGCTCGTCAAATCCCACAAGGTCGAGTACCGTCTCAACGCCCGAGCGCAGCTCGGCGCCAAGTGCCAGCAAGGCAGCCCCCAGCCCACCGGCAGCGCCCGCGCCCGGCACGCCGAGTACCGAGCCAAATGTCCGCGCGCCCTCGGGTACGTGCAGCAACCCCTGAGCCCGCGCCTCGGCAATCGCAGCGTCGAGCAAGCGGCCATAGCCGACCATCCAGCTGTCGTACTCGCGCAGTGCCTCGGCGTCACCCGTCGGCAGGCCCTTCTGCCCGCCAAACACCGCCAGCGCGCCACGACGTCCCACAAGCGGATTCTCGACATCGGAAAGCACGACGATACGCACGCCATCCAGCGCCCGTACCGCCGGCACCAGATCAACACCGGCCACTTGCTCAAGGCCCGCGAGCCCCGGCGCAATATCACAGCCGTGGTCATCAACCACATGCGCGCCCAATGCCTGCAGCATGCCGGCGCCGCCATCGTTGGTGGCGCTGCCGCCCAGTCCTATATATAGAGTCTTCGCCCCCGCGCGAACCGCACGGAGCATCAGCTCGCCCACGCCATAGGTCGAGGCTGCCAGTGCCGCCGACTCCGTGCAGGACGAATACCCAATACCCGCCGCCTCGGCCATCTCAATGACAGCCGATTCGCGCTCGGTATCCAGCAGCATCCGGGCAGACGCGCGCTTGCCCAAGGGCCCTGCGACCTCGCAGGTCACGACCTCACCGCCGCACGCGGCAACGGCGTCGAGCGTTCCCTCGCCGCCGTCCGCCAACGGCAGCGCGCTCGCCTCGGCATCGGGCCACACGCGACGCACGCCCTCGGCAACCGCCGACTCTGCCTGCGCGCTCGACACGCTGCCCTTAAAGGAGTCGATCGCCAGCAGCACGCGACGCGGTCGGCGCTGCACGGGGCCAAAGTCGGCCGCCGCACCAGCAATCTCGTCGGCATCAGCCAGTGCCGCGGCATGAGCGGCATGCGCCTCGAGATCGGACCCACAGCCGCAACCGCCGCCATCCGCACCACGCAAACCGGCAAAATAGCTGCTCAACACATCACGGCACTCGTCTGCCAGCACGCCGGCCGTCACATTAAAGCGATGATTCAGGCGCGAATCGGCGTTGAGGTCGTATAGCGAGCCCAGCGCGCCCGCCTTGGCATCGGCCGCACCATACACGCAGCGACCCACGCGCGCGTTGACCATGAGGCCCGCGCACATGCAGCAAGGCTCGAGCGTCACATAAACGGTGCAGTCGGAAAGGCGCCAACGGCCAAGCGCCTGAGCGGCGGAACACAACGCCGCAAACTCAGCATGCGCCGAAGGGTCTTGATCGAGCTCGCGACGATTATGCGCCCGCGCGACAATCTCGCCCGCGCACACCACCACGGCACCAATGGGCACCTCGCCCACCGCCGCGGCGGCGCGAGCCTCCGCCAACGCCTCGCGCATGAACTTCTCGTCGATTTCGGTGATCGTCATCGTTCGCCTTCCCTGTTGCAAATTCAAAACGATGCTATCATTACGACTCACGGAGAGATGGCAGAGCGGTTGAATGCGGCGGTCTTGAAAACCGTTGAGCGCGAGAGCGTTCCGGGGGTTCGAATCCCCCTCTCTCCGCCACTTCTAGTGATGCACCGGCGTCATGGTTCGCTCGAACAGTGCATCGACCACGTCGGCCATCTCGGGTCGACGCTCGAGGTCGTGACCCGACTCCCACCATATCGTGAAAAGTCGAATAATACCGCCGGCGACAAACTCTGACGTCGTCTCGAGTGACACGGGGGCCAGGGCATCCTCGGCAAGCACGTTCATCACACGCTCGCGGATGGAGCGGGCAATACGGTCGCAAATAACGTTGGTCAACATGCCCGACATGTTGCTTGCCAAAATGTTATCCATGAGCTGCTCGTGCGCCAGAATCAAATCCATGGCATCGTCCAAAATCGCGTGTCGAAGCGCGCGCACGTCCTCGGCAGACACTGCGCCGGCCTCATCGGGCTGTTTTTGCGGCAATCCCGACATGAGCTCATCGATATAAAAGGCGAAGTAATCGTTTTTATCGCGAAAATGCTTATAGAACGTCGTGCGGCGAATCATGGCGCGGTCGCACAGCATGGCAACCGTCAGGTCCTCAAAACGATGCTCCTCGAGAAGCTCGGTGAAAGCATCGAACAGGGCGCGGTAGGTTTTCTTAATGCGAAGGTCCACTGGTATCGCCATCCTCAGGGCAAAGACAACACTCGTCAATCTGTCGCATATCTTACACCTGTACCTCGCGCGCTTTGCCCCGGTACCAACCCCGCCAACCCCGCCGAAAACATAACGCTTGCCGGAAAGTTCGGCACGGCAAAACGTTGCGGGTATACTAGTAGCGTTATACCAACGGCAGCTGGCGCATGCCGCCGCGGCCATTCGAAACGGAGACATCATGATTACCGTCATCATCGGCATCGTTGTTGTCATTGCGATTGTCTGCGCCATCGCCGGCATCTACAACAACATGGTCACCAAGCGCAACCGCATCGACAACGCGTGGCAGAACATCGACACGCAGCTGCAGCGTCGCAACGACCTGATCCCCAACCTGGTCGAGACCGTCAAGGGCTATGCCAAGCACGAGCAGGAGACGCTCTCCGCCGTGATCAGCGCACGCAACACCGCCGTCAAGGCGACCACGCCCGAGGCCAAGATGGAAGCCGACAACGTGCTGACCGGTGCGCTGCGCCAGCTCTTCGCCGTAGCCGAGGCCTATCCCGATCTTAAGGCAAACACCAACTTTACGCAGCTGCAGGCATCGCTCGAGGATACCGAGAACAAGATTAGCTATGCACGCCAGAGCTACAACGATTGCGTGCTCAGCTACAACAACGCCATTCAGACGTTCCCGGCTGTCATCTTTGCCGGCATCTTCCAGTTTAAGGAGCGCCAGGGCTTCGAGGCCGCCGAAGCAGCCCGCCAGGCCCCGACCGTCAAGTTCTAGTAGGCACGGCCGAGCTTCCGCCAGCACATCAATCCTTTAAGGGGTCCAAGGCAATCGCCCTGGACCCTTTCTTTACAAAACGCGCGGCCGAAAGGCCGCGCACCATCTTTAATTCAGATTAATCACTGCCTGTGCGACAACGCCGAGCCCGCAGGGCAGAGAGCAAGTTCCCTCCCGGCGCACTCCGCAGGACGCAAGAAGCCCTCGCCGCACGAAGTGCGCAGCGAGGGCTTCTTGCATGTCCGAGGACGCGCCGGGAGGGAACTTGCTCTCTGCCCGGACAGGTAAGACAGATTACGCGACGACGTAGACCCAGTCGTGCTTATCCTCAACGGCACCAGACTGGATGCCGGTCAGGGTCTCACGGAGCTTCTTCATCACGGGGCCGATCTCGGTGTAGCCAGCCGGGAAGGTCACGGTCTCGTCGGCGCCATAGACCTTGTTGTCGATCTCGCCAACCGGGGAGATGACGGCGGCGGTGCCGCACAGGCCGCACTCCACAAAGGTGCCGGCCTTGACCTCGGCCCACTCGACGGGACGCTGGTCAACGGTCATGCCCAGGTCCTGAGCAACCTGAACGAGCGAACGACGGGTGATAGAGGGCAGGATGGAGTCAGTGTGCGACTGCGGAACGACGAGCGTGCCGTCCTCCTTCACGAACAGGACGTTGGCACCGCCGGTCTCCTCGACATAGGTGCGGGACTCGGAGTCGAGATACAGGTTCTCGGCATAGCCCTCGCGGTGAGCCTCCATCGTGGGCTTGAGGGACATGGCGTAGTTCAGGCCGGCCTTGATGTTGCCGGTGCCGTGCGGCGCGGCGCGGTCGTACTCGGAAACGCGCAGTTTAACGGGCTTGAGGCCACCCTTAAAGTACGGACCGACCGGGGTCACGAGAATGCGGAACGTGTACTCAGGAGCGGGAGCCACGCCGATCACGTCACCGGAGCCGATCATAAACGGACGCACGTACAGGGTCGCGCCGGAACCGAAGGGCGGAACCCAGGCGGCGTTGGCAGAAACGACCTGCTTGACGGCCTCAACGAACTTCTCCTTGGGGAACGGGGGCATCTCGAGGCGCTGCGCAGAGTTGTACATACGCTCGGCGTTCATATCGGGACGGAAGCAGACGATGCTGCCGTCCTCGGCGGTGTAGGCCTTCAGGCCCTCAAAGACCTCCTGGCAGTAATGGAAGATACCGCCGCACTCGGAGACATGCAGGGTGTGGTCGGTGGTCAGGCCGCCCTCGTCCCACTCGCCATCCTTCCAATGAGCCTCGTAGCTGTAATCGGTCTTCATGTAGCCAAAGCCGAGGCTACCCCAATCGATATCCTTCTTCTCGACAGTCATATGTCGCTCCTTACATACACAGTTGCATACTCGCGAACCCGCACGCAAGGACCGAGGCCGACCGCGTCGCAACGTCGCACGCCCGGAGCGTAGAGCCGGACGGGACACGCGAGCAGCATCAAAGCCGATGGCACGTCGATTCGCATGCACGAGATTGTACTCCCCGCACGCGTCTGATAAAACGCTTTTCTTTAACTAAGTAAAGTATTTTCATTTGACCGAAGCTGACGAGGCCCGCCACCGTAAACGGTGACGGGCCTCAACTGCACGGTTTGCGCGCTGGCTCGAGCTACGCGTTCTTTTTGCCCAGCTTAGCCTTAACCAGACCGACCACGGTCGGGATGATCGACACGGCAACGATGCCAACGATTAGCAGCTCAAAGTGCTCCTGCACAAAGGGAATGCCACCAAAGAAGTAGCCCAGCAGTGTAAAGAGCGTCGACCAGGTAATGCCGCCCAGCACGTTAAAGATGACAAAATTGCGCCAGTGCATGCCGCCCATGCCGGCGATAAAGGGCACAAAAGTGCGGATAAACGGGAAGAAACGGCCCAGGAAAATAGCCAGGTGGCCCCACTTGTCCAAGAAGTCCTCGGACTTTTTAATGCGCTCGGGCGTCATGGCCTTGACCTTGCCCGAAGCGATGATCTTTTTGCCAAAGAAGTGGCCGATCATAAAGTTGCACTGATCGCCCAGGATGGCTGCGGCCCATGCGGTGGCCAGAAGCGCCACGATGTTAAAGCCACCGTTATGGGCAAAGAAGCCCGAGGCAAACAGCAGCGAGTCGCCGGGAAGAAACGGGAAGAACACCACGCCCGTCTCGATAAAGATGATTAGGAACACGCAGCCGTAGGCCATAAGCGGGCCGGCGGCGATCCAGCTAGCGATCGCGGTGCGCGGGTCCTTAAGCAGCTCGGCGATAAAATTGATGAAACCCATGAAGTAAAACCTCTCAGTTGTGGGCGCGGACACGTCCAAGTTGACCAGTATACGGTTGCGATGCGAGCACGGGCCAAACCCCTCAAAAGTCTTACTTCATTACCAGCAAGTTTGCATAACTGACACCTGTCGCGCAAAGCCGTCCAAGATTGCCCTTCCTAATCCCTAGCGAATCGCTATACTTTATTGAATCGCATTGTCACGGCGCTAAGGGAGGGCGGCCGGTGAGCTTTATCAACACCATTCGTGAGGACATCAAGACCGTCCAGGCGCAGGACCCCGCAGCGCAAAGTGCCCTGGTCATCTTCTTGTCTTACCCCGGCCTGCACGCCAAGTGGAACCATGTGCCCGAGCACTGGCTTTGGGAGCACGGTCACCGCTCACTCGCCCGCGTGCTCTCGCAGATCACCCGCCATATCACCGGCGTCGAGATTCATCCCGCCGCACAGATCGGCAAGCACTTCTTTATCGACCACGCCATGGGCGTCGTCATCGGCGAGACCACCGTCGTGGGCGACAACTGCGTGCTCTACCAGGGCGTCACGCTCGGTGGTACCGGCAACGAGACCGGCAAACGCCACCCAACGCTCGGCGATAACGTCACCGTGGGCACGGGCGCCAAGGTGCTCGGCAACATCCGCATCGGCAACAACGTCAAGATCGGCGGCAACTCGGTCGTCGTTAAGGACGTGCCCGACAACTGCACCGTTGTTGGCGTGCCGGGACGCATCATCAAGCGCAACGGCTGCCGCGTGTTCGAGGAGAGCTTCGATGCCAAGCAGCATCGCGAGTACATGCCCGACGATGCCGCCGAGCAATCCGCGCTCAACCGTCAAGGCATCACCGAGAATGCCCGCCGCGTCAAGGAACTCGAGCGAGAGGTGGCCGAGCTCAAGGCCCTCGTCGCCAAGCTCGCGGACGAACGCTAGAGGCGGACGACCACCGACAACATTGACGCCAACGCAAAGGCGCGCCAGAGGATTCACCCCCGGCGCGCCTTATTTGTGATGCGGCAAAGAGACTGTCCCTTTGTCACATTATGCGAACTGGCTCAGATAGAGGTCGGCGTAGGCACCCTCGGCAGCCAGCAGCTCCTTATGCGTGCCCTGCTCGATAATGTTGCCGTGGTCCATGACCAAGATCAGGTCGGCATCCACGATCGTCGACAGGCGATGCGCGATCACAAAGCTCGTGCGCCCGCGCATGAGCGCGTCCATGGCGCGGCCGATAGCAAGCTCGGTGCGCGTGTCCACGCTTGAGGTCGCCTCGTCCAGGATGAGAATCGCCGGGTTGTTGAGCAGCACGCGCGCAATGGTCAGCAACTGGCGCTGGCCCTGGCTGATGCTTTCGGCATCGTTGGCCACACGCGTGTCATAGCCCTGCGGCATGGTGCGCACAAAGAAGTCGACCTGCGCGGCGCGTGCGGCCGCCACGATCTCCTCGCGCGTCGCCTCGGGGCAGCCATAGGCGATATTCTCGGCAATCGTGCCATCGAACAGCCAGGCGTCCTGCAGCACCATGCCAAACTGCTGCCGTAGCTCGCCGCGGTCCATGCGGCTCGTATCCACGCCGTCGAGCGTAATACGCCCGCCGTCAATCTCGTAGAAGCGCATGAGCAAGTTGATGAGCGTCGTCTTGCCTGCGCCCGTGGTTCCCACCACGGCAATCTTCTGGCCCGGCTCGGCGGTAAACGACACGTCGCGCATAAGCGGCTTGTCGGGCGAATAACCAAAGCGCACATGCTCAAAGGAGACGCGGCCCTCCACGCGACCCGGCAGCTTGGCGGCCTTGTCCGGCAGCGGATCGGCCTCCATCTCGGGCTCATCGAGCAGGTCGAACACGCGCTCTGCACTCGCCAGCGCGCTCTGCAGCGAGTTGAAGGTAAACGACAACTGCGTCATGGGCTCGGACGCCTCGTAGATAAACTGGAAGAACGCCTGGAACACGCCGACGGTCATGTGACCGGCAACCAGCATGCTGCAGCCCACAAGCGCAATAACGATCTGCGCCAAACGGCCGATAAAGCGCACTGCGGGGCCGACAGCATTGATCATAAAGTCGGCCTTGGTGCTCACACGAGCCAGTTCCTTCGAAGCCTCGTGCACCTCAGCGGAGCTCTGACGTTCGCGGTTAAACGCGCGGATCACCAGACGGCCCGAATAGCCTTCCTCGACCGCACTCGTAATCTTGGACACCCACTCCTGGCGCTCGCCCGTCACATCGTGTGTGCGGCGCGAGACGACCTTCGTCACCAGCAGCGACAGTGCCGTAAAGAACAGAAAGACGAGCGTAAGCCGCACGCTGAACACGAACATCACGCTCACAGCACCAACAACCGTGCCGATCGACACGAGCAGCTGCAGCAATCCGCGCTGCATGCTCTCGGACATCTTGTCCAGGTCGTTGGTCGCGCGGCTGACGACCTCGCCGGGACGATGCGCGTCAAAATAGGCGAGCGGCAGACGGTTGAGCTTTTGCGCGATGCGGTTGCGCAGGCGCAGATTGAGGCGTTCGGCCACACTCGACATCAAAAAGCTCTGGAGCGCATAGAACGAGGCAGCGGCAGTCCAGATCATAAAGTAGACGAAAATGGTCTTGCCGCAGTTCTCCCAGGTGATGCTGAAAGTGGTGTCGTTGGCAAACGCCACCTGAATGTGGCCCCACAGCTCATCGATCACGCGGGCGCTATATGCCGGCGCGGCGGTGTTAAAGATGACATAGAACACAATGCTCGCGAACACGATATAGAAGCGCCAATGGTCGCCGGCAGCCTCACTCCACAGGCTGCGCACCGTCGCCCAGGTGTCGCGGGGCGTCTCGTCCTCGTCTTCGTCGTCCACGTCGCGCATGCGCTCTGCCTCGGCGCGGGCACGCTCGTCCTCGGCACGTTCGTTTTCCTCGTACAGCGCCTGGCGACGAGCCTCGCGCTCGGCCGCGGCCCTGGCGGCGTCATCCAGCTCGGTCGACGCGGCAGCCGTTTCCTCGACCAGTCCCGCGGCAACGGCGTCATCAACGCCGCCCTGCTTCTTGAGCTCCTCGGTCATGCTACTCACCTCCCTTCATCTGCGATTCCGCGATGGCGCGGTACACCTCGCAGGTTTCCATAAGCTCGCCATGCGTGCCCAGACCCACAACCTCGCCATCCTTGAGCACGACGATCTGGTCGGCGTGCAAGATCGTCGAGATGCGCTGCGCGATGATGAGCACCGCAGCGTCACGCGTCTCGTCTCGCAACGCATGACGCAGGGCGGCATCGGTCTTAAAGTCCAGGGCCGAAAAACTGTCATCGAAGATATATAGATCGGCATGCTTCATGAGCGCACGGGCGATTGCCAAACGCTGGCGCTGGCCGCCCGAAAAGTTCGTACCGCCCTGGGCAACCGGGGTATCGAGCCCCTGCGGTTGGTCGAGTACAAAGGTGCTCTGGGCAACTTCAAGCGCGTGAAGCATGTCGCCCTCGGTCGCGCCTTCGTTACCAAAGCGAAGGTTGCTCGCCACCGTGCCCGAGAACAGCCACGCCTTCTGCGGCACATAGGCAATGCGCCCGCGGATTTCGTCTTGCGTAAGCTCGCGCAGGTCCACACCATTCAGGCGAATGGAGCCCTTGGTGGCATCGTGGAAGCGCAGCAGAAGCTTTGCCACCGTCGATTTGCCCGAGCCTGTCGAGCCAACGATCGCAGTCGTCTGACCGCGACGGCAGGCAAAGCTCAGGTCGCACAGGGTGTCCTCGTCGGCATCGTCAAAGCGAAACGACATGTGGTCGAACACGGCAACCGCATCGGCCCCGCCCTTTGAGTCGGACGCGGCCGCATCAAGCGTGCGCTGGCCATCGACGATGCTCGGCTCAATCTCCAGCACTTGCTTTGCACGGCTTAGGCATGCCGCGGCACGCGGAAGCGTCAGCACCACCATCTGGGCCATCATCACAAAGAACAGGATCAGAATTGCATACTCCAGCACCGCCGAGATACTCGCAATCTGCATGGCGTGGGCGCCTACGCGGTTGCCGCCCACCCACAGCACCGCCACCTCGGCGATGTTCATCAAAAAGAAGCTTGAGCTGTCGAGGCCCACAAACAGGTGGTTGACTTTGATGGCGTTGGCGGCGTATTCGCTAAACACCTCGTCCAGACGCCGTTCCTCGTGGCGCTCCTTGTTAAACGCACGGATGACGCGCACGCCCACAATATTCTCGCGCAGCACCACGTTCATGCGGTCGATAAAGCCCTGTAGGCGCATAAAAATCGGCGCCGCGTTGGCAACCGTAAAGACCGCCGCCACCAGCACAATCGCAACGACTACGCCCAGAAGCGTGCCCATGGCGGGATCGATAAACCAGGCGAAGATGATGCCCGCCACAGCCAAAAACGGCACGGGCAGCACCAGCTGAATCGTCTGCAGAATCGCCTGCTGAATCACGTTGATGTCGTTGAGCGAGCGCGTGATCATCGATCCGGTGCCAAAGCGCTCAAAATCGCTGGCCGCGAGCTCGAGCGATTTGTCGTACACGGCATTGCGGATATCGCAAGCCACGTTGGCGGCCAGGCGCGCCGAAAGATAGCAGCCCAGCACCGTGCCGCCGCTAGCCATGCTGGTCGCGATAAACATGTATAGGCCGTTGCGTAAAATGTAGTCGACATCACCCGTGGTAATACCGGTGTTGACCATGTTCGCCAGCATCGTGGGAACCAACAGCGTACCGACGTTATCCACCAGCAGCACCAGCAGCGTCACTGCGACAAGCCCTCGATATGGCTTTAGAAACCTCATTAACAGTCGCACGACTCCCCCTCACCTTGATTCTCGGCTTGGCTCTCGGCAGCGATATGCTGCTTAAAGGCATCGCACTCATCGCCGAGCACCTGAGAGAATTTGCCGATCAAGCGCATAATCTCGCGCTGCTCACATGGCTCAAGCGCGCCAAAGGCTCGCTGCTCGGCCTTGAGTGCCGGCAGCGCATAACGCTCGGCAAATCGCCTGCCCTCTTCGGTCAGGCTCACAACCTTGTTCTTACGACTGCCTTCGGCAAACTCCAACGTTGCGAAGCCCCGCGCCGTCAAGGTTTTAATTGCCGAGTTGATGGTCTGCTTGCTGTAGAACCATTCGCTTGTCAGACGGCTTACGGCAATACTGCCGCCCGCCGTGCTGGTGTCGACGAGCACCCAGTAGGCGCAGTCCGAAAGACCGCAGGCGCGTGAGAACTCCGAATAGATATGCTCGAGTCCATTGAGCATCCGGTCGAAATCGACCAGCGTAACCGCGCTATTCATCTATCCCGCCATTCGGTTGTCCGATTTTTGACCAATTTGTGTCTCTAGATTAGTCCGAGTTTTGACTATCGTCAACAGGCGTGCCGAAAATGGATGCGTCTTTATGACCTATCGCTAGAAAAAGACCGCCGGCGCGGGGGCAGCGCCGGCGGTCACGCGAAAATCTTGTTGTGTTGCCTGCTAGGCGGCGACGGCCTCGTAGACCGTAGCGCCCGAGAAGCTATCGTGCAGGCTCTTGCCGCAGATCCAAGGCAGCTCGACGACCTCGCAGACCGTGTTGACCAGCTCGGAGCAGTCAGTAAAGTGGCCCTTATCGTTGAGGGCCTCGCAATCCTGAACACGCCAATAGCCATCGGTGTGCGTAATGTAATACTCGTGATCTTCGATTGTCACAAAAGCGCGCGTCTTGGAACGCAGCAGCTTCAGAAATCCTTCGAAGTCGGTCTCGACGACATCTCCAGCCTGGAACATGATGTTACCTCCTGGCCCGGCGCCACCACGGCGCGTTGATAAACGTTGGTGCTCCTTTAGTAAAACCTTTATCAGAGCTTATGCGCGCATGATTTAGGCAAGTGGTAAAAAACCGCAGGGTAGACGGGATAAAACGTTTGACCAGCTCACTCGCTTCTCACATTTTGCCTGCGATTTTATGCAAACCTACTTTTCCAATTGGTAGCTAGCGTTATTTGAAGTTTCGCGCGCGATTACAGTTTTAGCTCGACGGGTAAGAACGGAGCATCTAAAACCAATGCCAGGAGGACCCATGGAGACCATCGAAGCGCTCATCCACCGTCGCAGCTGCCGCAAATACAGCGATCGCCCCGTCGAGGCCGAAAAGCTTGCACGCATTATCGAGGCCGGCCAGTATGCACCGAGTGGCATGGGCCGCCAGCCGGTGACCTTTGTCGCCGTTACCGACCCTGCAACCGTCGAGCGCCTCTCGCAGCTCAACGCCCAGGTTATGGGCAGCGATGGCGACCCCTTCTACGGCGCCAAAACCGTTGTGGTGGTACTCGTCGACCGCAACGTGCCCACGCATCTGGAAGACGGCTCGCTCGCCATGGGCAATCTGCTCAACGCCGCCTATGCGCTGGGCGTTGATTCGTGCTGGATCCACCGCGCACACGAGGTCTTTGACTCACCCGAGGGTCTGGAGTTGCTGGCGAGCTGGGGCCTGCCGGCTGATGGCAGCCTGCGCGGCGTAGGTAATTGCATCCTGGGCTATGCCGAGGATGTGCTTCCCGAGGCAAAACCACGCCGTAACAACGTGGTGTACGTAGGGTAACCCAGGAACGTCCCCTTCTGCCGGCCCTATGCAGTTGCGGTGAAATACGGACTGTTTTGGCTCTATATGAGCCCATTTAGTCCGTATTCCACCGCAACTTATCTTTATGTCTGGTTCGATGCGGCTTCGTTCTCCTGAGTCGCTTCGGTATCGTTGCTATGTTCGCCCTCGTCCTTTTGAGCATCGGCGATGGTGGAGGCTGCCGCAACAATGCCGCGCTGGGGCGCGACGCCCGTCTGGGTCTGAGCGCCCTCGACAACTTCTGTGCCTGCATGCGCGAGCTCGGGCGATTTAAACACTGCGTCCAAGTTGGCGCCACCGCCGGCGTAGCCAAGCGCAGCGAGTGCGATGACGATCGCTGCAACGATGACCGCGATCGGCACATAACGATGCCAACCAGCCGGGTTGAGTCCGCTGCGGCGAGCCGCCCCGCGGCTGATGTAACCGAGCGTTCCGTCATGCTTGAGTTTTGAGCCCACCACGCGTTTGCGGCCCCACAGTGAGGACTCTGCCTGCATTGCCAAGCGGGCGCTTGCCGAAGGATAGCCGTATTTAGTGCGCTTGAACGAGCCATCAAACCCCGAGGCGTGTTTACCCCACGTCACCGATGTTGTGCGTCGGCTGACCGGCGCGGCACTCCGCCTTCTGCGGCTCGGTTTTGAAGTCTCAGCCATATGCCCTCGCACGCCGTAACCAAATCGAAACAATAACGCTTTGGACTGTAGCACACGCGTCGCGCGCGGTCACGGGCGCCTCGCTCAACGGTCATCGTCCTTCAGCAAGCGCCACAGCGTTGTACGGCTTATGCCCAGCACCTCCGCCGCACGGGTTCGGTTGCCATGGAGATGGTCTACAACCAGATGCGCTATATCTCGCTCGGTATCGGCCAGCGGTCGCAGAATATACAGGTCGCTTTCGAGTGTCGGGGCGCCAAAGGTTGCGGTCTTAATCACGTCCTCTTGGGCGAGCACTTCCTCCGCCATAGCGCGGTCCACCGTGCCCGCCCCCACCAATATATACAGTCGTTCCGAGACCTCGCGGAGCTGCAGATAATTGCGCGGCCAGCGGTAAGCATCGAGCGTCTTCGTCGCCGCGACAGACAGCGTGGGCGCTGCCGTCCCAAATGCATCAGCGAGATATTCCAAATACCGCGCGACCTTCGTCGACGCGGCTCTCTGCTCGGCAATCGCCGGCGCCACGCTCACCGCGCAGGCAAAACGATCGGACACAAAGGCAGCCTGATCGCTTTCACTGCCGCCCGGCATGTCATTCGCCGTCAGCATCACATGGCAGCGCGTCGCCAGCGCGGTGTCGGCCATCGTGGAAACGAGCTCGCGGAGGCGCTGGGGGCCAACCGCGTTCCAGCCCTCAATGCAAAGAGTCAACCCCGTTTGGAACAACGGCGATTCGGAGCTTTTGAGCACGTGGCGCCAGCCACGATCGGTGAGCTCATCAAGCGCGACGGACACAAAGGGCTGGTCGACAAACGGGCCGTCCAAGTAGAGGCGCTTTGCGATCTCGACCTGTCCCGCGCCCAGCTCGCCCTCGAGCATAAGGGGCACGCCGCGCGCATAGCTCTCGGCGACCGGCGCAGCTACCGCAGCGGCACCCTCAACGATACCGTACGTGCTCGATTCGTAGCGGGCCTCAACTTCGTCGGCGTTGAGCCACTCGATGCCCGCATGCGCCGCGGCACCGCGCACCTCGCGGACCACGACGACCCAGAGGCTTACGCTCTCTTTGTCAGCGGGGCGAACGGTCAGGCTCAGGCGCGCACCCGCACGTCCCATAACCAGACGTGCGCCGTCTCCTATACGGTCGAGGCGCTCGACGACAAAAGCCGCGACATCCCGTTCAAGTGCCGCGTCATCCATGGTCGAGATCGCGACGTCCCCGCGCGCATCGATTGCTAATGCCGACGCCCCGGCAGCAGCCAGGGCGTCGATCAAGATATTCAGCTTGGCATCGCTATCCATGGTTTGCCCCTGTCCTCGGTGCCGTGCGACCGCCGACGGCCGCACGGTTGCATGTTTCAAAATTGAACGATATTGCTCACCAAACACTATAGGGCAGAAGGGGCTGCGCTGCGAGTATATGAGTTGCCCCGCATCGCCATCCTGGCGGGGCGATAAGAGCTCTTCGGGACTTATAAACCTGCGGACAAGCCATACCCGCAAGAGCTCCTATCGCTCCACCTCAGGCGTGCGGCAGCCAACATGTAGCGCGCAAATCGGCTGCCTTGCCTACCAGATTCCCAGCACGTGCTGCATGCCAAGGCTCATGCACGCAATGCCAATCCAGCAGCAAAAGCCCAATGCGATGGGCTTGCCGCCCTTTTTGACCAGCTCGACGATATCGGTATTAAAACCAATAGCCGCCATGGCCATCACGATAAAGAACTTCGACAGCTCCTTGATGGGCGCCGTAAAGGACGCGGGAAGCTGAAGCACCGTAGTGATCACGCTCGCCAGCACAAAGAACAGCACAAACATGGGAAACGCGCGTTTGAGGGAGAACATGCTTTTGGCGTCGCCGCCGGCCTTGCGCGCCAGATGCATCTGCCAGCAAGCAAGCGCCAGCGTGATGGGAATGATGGCCAGCGTCCTGGTGAGCTTGACCACCGTGGCGCTCTCGAGCACATTGGCGCCGGGATGCATGCTGTCCCAGGCGCTCGCCGCAGCCGTTACCGATGAGGTGTCGTTGATGGCGGTGCCGGCAAACAGGCCAAAGCCCTCGTTGGTCAGCCCGAGCATACCGCCGAGCGTTGGAAACACGAGCGCCGCGATAACGTTAAACAGGAAGATGACCGAAATAGCTTGGGCAATCTCGCGATCGTCGGCATCGATGACGGGTGCGGTCGCGGCGATGGCAGAACCGCCGCAAATCGACGAACCCACACCCACAAGCGTCGCGATCTTACCTGGCACGTTCATAACGCGGCAGAGCACAAAGGCGATGACAAGCGAGGTTGAGATTGTCGCCACGATAATCGGCAGCGACTGGGCGCCCTTGGACAGAATCTGGGAGAGGTTCATTCCAAAGCCAAGCAGGATAACCGCGTACTGCAAGACTTTTTTGGACGTATAGGTGACGCCGGCGGCGAGCTGTTCGCGACGATTCTTGGGAAAGACGAGCGCCAGGACCATGCCAAAGAGGATGGCAAATACCGGACCGCCGACCACCTCAATTTGTTTGCCGAGCAACGTCGCGGGAATGGCGATGATCAGGCAGAACAAGACGCCTTTCCAGCGCTCGCGTACGATGTTTGCCAGTTGCATATGGGATTCCTTCTTTCTATTTCACGTTTGCGACGGCTTATGATACGGCAACATTGAGCGCAGCCTTGCGCAAACACAGACTAAGATGCCGCAATAGTTCTCGGGCAAGAGCCGAATTACCCACCGCGGAGAGCTGATTCGCGGCATAATTAACAACTGACATATGAGTTTGATAGAACAGTTGCGAGGCGCTATGGAAGAATCGATGCACGTCGGCGAGCAGGAAACGAGCCTACAGGACCAGTCCTACCACACCATTCGACGCAAAATCGTCTACCTGGACTACAAGCCGGGCGAAAAGCTGGGCGTCAAGCAGCTTTGCGATGACCTGGACATGGGTCGCACGCCCGTGCGCGAGGCACTGGTGCGTCTGGCGCAAGAGGGCCTGGTGCGCACCGTGCCCCAAAGCGGCACCTACGTCTCACCCATCAACCTCACCCTTGCCGAGAGTGCCTGTTACATCCGCGAACATCTGGAAAAGCAGGTGATCGTGGAATGCTGTGCACGCGCCACGTCGGCCGGCATCGAGCAGCTCGACCGCGCCATCGCGCTGCAGGAAAAGGCCATGGCCGAAGAGGATCGCATCGGCTTCTTTTTGAGCGACAACCTCATGCATCACATGATTTTTAGCATCGCATGTCGCAGCACCGTGTGGTCGTGGCTCGAAGAGACCAATGCCGACCTGGAGCGCTTCCGCTGGCTGCGCGCCGCCACGCAGGTTCTCGACAATCAGGACATCGTGAACGAACACAAGCAGATTCGCCGCGCTATCGCCGGTCGCGACCCTATCGAAGCGAGCTTTTTGGTCAGCAAGCACCTGCATATGATGTTCCGCAACCAGACCGAGGTTCTGGACCAGTTCCCCGAGTACTTCGAGACCAGCAAGCTCCGCTAACCTGCCAAAACCACCACAAAGGGGACAGGCACCTTTGTGGTGGTTTCTCCGCACATAAAGGCCCGGCTCCGTCAAATGCGGAGCCGGGCCTTAGTTGTTAGGATGACGGAACTCGATTACTCGACAGTAACGCTTTTCGCCAGGTTGCGAGGTTGGTCAACGTCGCAACCGCGCAGGATGGCCACCTCGCGGGCGAGCAGCTGCAGCGGAACGCTCGCCGTGATGGGGCTGAACACGTCGCGGACTGCTGGTACGCGGATGATGCAGTCGGCGATCTTGTTGATCTCCTCGTCGCCCTCGGTGGCAACAACGATGACCTTGGCGCCGCGCGCCTTGCACTCCATGAGGTTCGACACGGTCTTGTCGTAGGTGGCACTCTTGGTGGCCACGGCGATGACAGGGAAACCCGGGTCGATCAGCGCGATGGGGCCGTGCTTCATCTCGCCGGCGGCGTAGGCCTCGGCGTGCAGGTAGCTGACCTCCTTGAGCTTGAGCGCACCCTCGTAGGAAATAGCGGCACCCATGCCACGGCCCACGAACAGCGCCGACTGCGCATCCTTGCACAGCAGGGCGGCCTCATGCACGGCCTCGGTCTGGGTATCCAAAATCCACTGGATCTGCTCGGCCGTATCGGAAAGCTCGCGGAACAGCATGCGCGCCTGCTTGGTGGTCAGGCGGTACTTGACCTGCGCCAGCAGCAGAGCCAAAAGCGTGAGGCTCACAACCTGGCCGATAAAGCTCTTGGTCGAGGCGACCGCAATCTCCTTGTTGGCCTTGGTGTAGATGACGCCGTCGCTCTCACGCGCCACGGGGCTGCCCACCACGTTGGTGATGCCGAAGACCTTGGCACCCTTGATGCGCGCGTCGCGAATGGCGGCAAGGGTATCGGCCGTCTCGCCCGACTGGGACACGGCAACGACAAGCGTCGTCGGCGTGATGATGGGATTGCGATAACGGAACTCGCTGGCCGCCTCAACCTCGGTGGGGATGCGAGCCCAGCCCTCAATGAGATTCTTAGCAATGAGGCCAGCGTGATAGCTGGTGCCGCAGGCGATCACGTAGACGCGATCGATATCGTTGAGCTCCTCGAGCGAAAGGCCCAGCTCATCGATATCGAGCTCACCGGCCGGTGTCATACGACCAACCAGCGTGTCGCGCACGACGCGCGGCTGCTCGTGAATCTCCTTGAGCATAAAGTCGGGATAACCGCCCTTTTCTGCCATATCCAGGTCCCAGTCGATGTGGGTGACCTTGGGCTCGATAACGTTGCCGGCCTCGTCGGTGTACTCGACGCCTGCGGGCGCGAGCTTGGCAAACTGACCGTCCTCGAGCACCACGACATCGCGGGTGGCGTCGATGAGCGCGATGACATCGGAGGCGACATAGGCGCCGGTCTCGCCCACGCCGACCACGATCGGGGAATCCTTGCGGGCCACGGCGATCACGCCGGGCTCGTCAGCGCACACGGCGGCCAGACCATAGGCACCGACCACGTGGGTGCAAGCCTCGCGCACGGAGGCCATCAGGTCGTGCGTCTCGGCATAAGCCTCTTCGATCAGATGCGCGAAGACCTCGGTATCGGTCTCGCTCTTAAAGTGGTGGCCGCGGCCCTCCAGCTCTTCGCGCAGCTCGGCGAAGTTCTCAATGATGCCGTTGTGGACGACGGCGATACGACCGTCGCAGCTGGTGTGGGGATGGGCGTTAACGACGGAGGGCTTGCCGTGGGTGGCCCAGCGGGTGTGGCCGATACCGCAGGTAGCGTCGCTATCGATATTGGAAAGCTCGCTCTCCAGACCCGCAACCTTGCCCACGCGGCGGATGACGTCGAGGTGCGCCGCGGCGCCCTCGCCCACCTCGAGCGCAACGCCCGAGGAGTCATAGCCGCGATACTCCATACGCTTAAGACCCGTGACCAGGATGTTCTTTGCAATATCAGAGCCGGTGTAGCCGACGATTCCGCACATAGGATAAATCCCTTCGTTCGCGTGACTGCAAGACGTCCACGCACAGGGGGCGCTGAGACGTATAACGTTCGAGTATTGTACTCACGCAAACGCAAGCTGATATACCAGAAGTGGTACCTCAACTTAGATACCACCCGATGCACACACGTCCAGCCGGTCCAAACCACCACAATGGGGACAGGCACCTTTGTGGTGGTTTGGACCGGGGCTGCGGCCTGTCCCGGCGAAAGATCTCGATCTGTAACATCTAGGACACCAAAAGCGGGCTTACTGTTACAGATTGAGATTTTCCGTCCGGCCTCGGCGTTTCGTCTCAATCTGTAACAGGTAGAGCTGGTTTTACCGTCCAGGTGTTACAGATCGAGACAATTGAAGGCCCAGGCAGCTCAAACCACCACAAAGGTGTCTGCCCCCTTCGTGGTGGTCGCGCTGGCAACGGCGTTTCCCCAGATAAAACCTGCCAAAATAAACCTGTCCCTTTTTGGTAGGTTTGGGATGCTACAATCTGGCTTGTACTTGAAACGCATCAAAGGGGCCGCTATGGCAAAGGTAAAAATCAGCGACGTCGCGCGCGAGGCCGGGGTTTCGTTGGGCACGGTTTCCAACGCGCTCAACCATCCCGAAAAGCTGCGCCCCGAGACCCTCAAGCTCATCAACGAGACCATCAATCGCCTTGGCTACCTGCCCAACCAAAGCGCCCGTCAGCTCGCGGGCGGCACCACCAAGTCTTTTGGCCTGGTCCTTCCCCGTCTCGACCACGGTTTTTCGCTCCAAATTGCCAGCGGCGCCCATAACGAGGCCCGCAAGCACGGTTACGACCTGCTCATCGCCAACGCCGATAACGACGATATTCTCCAGGACCATTACCTGCGCTACTTTATGGGCACGCAAATGTCCGGCGTCATGGTTCAGCCCATGGCATCCCCCGACTGGCACCCCGCAACGACCAAGATGCCCGTGCCGATTGTCCACCTGGACATCCATTGCTCCGAGCCCGGCTACTACGTAGCGGCCGACAACGAGGCACAAGGCCGCATCATCGCCGAGCTCGCCATCGCCCGCGGCACACGCCATATCACCGTTGTGGGCAGAGCGGCATTCATGCAGCTCACCCTGCGCGTACTTGGCATTCACAAGGCCCTCGCCCTGCATCCCGATATCAAAATTGAAGTCATTGACGCCGGAGAGTGGAATACCGCAGCCGACGGCTACAGCATTGGCGCTCAGATTGCCGGGCGCCCTGCCGACGAACGCCCCGATTTTGTCGTCGGCCTGACCGACGTGTTGGCCTCGGGCGTTATCTCGGCATTGGTCGACAAAGGCATCTCCGTCCCCGAGCAGGTTCGCGTGGCCGGATGCGACGGCAACCCACTCGCTTGGAGCGGGTCGGTCCCCCTCACCACGGTGGCACCGCCGGGTTACGAAATTGGCCGCAAGGGTGTCCAATTGCTGATGGAGCAAATCGAGAACAAGGTCCCGATAAAGACCAAGCATATCCGCGTCGGCTCCGCAGCGCGCACCGTCACCGCAGTCACGGCCGCCGAGGATATCAACCGCCAAGAACTCGTGCGGCCGTTCCTACTGGAGCGCGCCAGCACCCAGGCAAACACCCAGACCGACGCCACCGCCATCAACCTGGGCGCGTATCTATAGCACGTCGGCCAGTATGCCAAAACTCCGCCTAAGCAAAAGAGGCCCGACCATTGCCGGACCTCTTTTGCTTAAACGCAAACGTGGGCAATCGCTCGCTTCAACGCCGCAATTGTCTAGCGTGCGGCCTTGACCGCCGCCGCCAGATCGAACAACGTGTCGAGCACGACCTCGCAGCCATCCACCACGTCCTGCGGCAGCGGCACGATATCGGGCACAGCAAAGACATGGCAGCCGGCCGTGATACCCGAGACGCAGCCGTTGCGCGAATCCTCGACCACGGCGCACTCCTCGGGGGCAAAGCCCGCGCGCTCGCAAGCAAGCAGATACATCTCGGGGTCGGGCTTGCCGTGCACAACGTCCTCGCCACAGGTCACCGTTTCAAACTTGTCAAAGAGGCCGACCATCTTAAGGTTGCGTTCGGCCGTAGCGAGGCGCGACGACGTCGCAAGGCCCACGTGATAGCCCGCAGCCAGCAGCTCGTCTATGCACTCGGCGGCGCCGGCCTTAAGCTCCAGTTCGGTCTTGACCATCTCATCGCGAATCTCCTTGTGGCGGGCATAGACCGCCTCGGTGGTTTCGTGGCTACCGTAATGCTTATCAAGGATGTCCATGACATCGGGTAGGGTGCGACCGATAAACTGATGGATCAGCGCTTCATCAATCGCGACCCCCAGCTCGGCAGCGCCCGCCTTCCATGCCTTAATGCCCAAACGCTCGGTATCGACCAGCGTTCCGTCCATGTCAAAAATTACAGCCTTGATCATATCGGCCCCCTCACCGGATTGTGTTACTGCCACTCTACCGCACTTTACAAACTTGTATATAACGTATATAGCATATTGCACTTTCGTTACATAGATAGAAGTCTTATGGCAAGTAACGCATTAGGATTATAGTTTTCGACCGAGTACTCAACGATAAGGATCGTTTCATGATTTTAGACACCGCGGCACCCGCAGAGGAGCTTCAAGACAAGCTATCGGCGCTCGAACAGCTGCTTTTGGCATACGGGCGCGTGGCTATCGGGTTTTCCGGTGGCGTCGACAGCAGCTTTTTGGCCGCCGTATGCGCCCGCATCATGCCTACCAATACCCTCCTCGTTCACCTCACCACGCCGCTCATCGGCACGCCCGAACAGGCTTCGTTTGAGCGATCCGTTGATGGACAAGTCAATGAAGGGGCGCATTTTAAGCTCCCCGTGCTCAATCTTTCGGTCGATCAGCTGCAGCTCCCCCAAGTAGCCTGCAACGATGCCAATCGCTGCTACCACTGCAAGCACGCCGGCTTTACCGCCATCGTCAACCACGCCAAGTCGCTCGGGTTTCCCACCGTCATCGATGGCAGCAATGCAAGCGATCGCGGTGACTACCGTCCCGGCATGCGCGCGGCAGAAGAGCTCGGCGTACGATCCCCTCTCATGGAGGTCGGCTTTACCAAGGACGAAGAGCGCGAGCTGCTGCGCGCATGGGGTTATCCCGTTTGGAACCTGCCGGCGGGAGCATGTCTTGCCACGCGCGTCCCCACGGGCGAGGAGCTTACGCGCGAGAAGGTCTCCCTGATTCGCGCCTGCGAGGATTACCTGCACGATCTTGATTTGGCACAGGTACGCGCGCGCTTGGTCGGCGGCTGCATGCATATCGAGGCCGCACCCGCAGATGTCGCCAAGATTGCCACCCTCGGCGGTGCCGCCGTCGATGCCGAGGGCAAAACCCCGCTGCCCGCCGTTATCGAGTCCGCGCTGCGCGAGCTGGGCTGCGGCCATATCTCCCCCGAGGTCACCCCCTACATCCACGGCAACATGAACCAATAGCGCATCCCGATGAGTTGCGGTGGAATAGTTCCTGTTTTGCGGCCTATCAGGCCCCAACAGGAACTATTCCACCGCAACTTCGTTTGGCGGGCATTGACCCGCAAACCCGCCAATAAGGGACAGGTTCATTTTGGCAGGTTTTATCTGGGGAAACGCAAACAGGGCCACGGCGCTATAAAACGTCGCGGCCCTGTTCTATTTATGCCAGCACGTATTGATACGTGTCTCCCATGGGCACAAAAGTGACCGGCAACTCACCGCCGGCAGCCCCAAGCGCAGCCGGCAACCATGCCGCCATGTACTCCATGCCCGGCTCCTCGCCGTTAAAATGGCCCATATGGATGGCACATTTCCCCTGACCGAGCATTGCGGCGTCGCGGATGTACTCACTCACCGTAAAGTCGATAAACTCCATGGCCAAAATGCAATCGATGTCATCAGAGTCGATATGGGCAATCTCGTCGTTATCTCGTCCCATAATGTGCATGGGAATCTCGACATTGCGAACGAGCGCGTCACCGTCGCCGATCAAGCGCGTTCCATTTAATCCAAGCTTGTGTACGAGCGCCAGCGCAAGATCGCGGGCCGGCGTTGGCTCAATGCGGTACCTCATGAATGACTTGTCTACCGCGGAGCCAAGCCAGTCCATCTTGGCCGCAAATCCGTAAAAGATGCCGTCGACCATCGAACCGTCCGAGGCGAGCGGAACGCCCGAGTGGATATAGTCATGGCAACGCCAAACCGCTCCACCCCAATCGTCAAGCAAGGCGCACTTTGCCTCAAAGGTCTCGTTCCCCGCGACCACTTCACGGCTGTCTCCGTGGTTCCAGAACAGCGCCTCGTGCGGAACAATCAGGTTGGCGCCAAGCTCCTTGGCACGGCTAATTACCTCCGCCGTAGCCCAAATGCATGTAACGATTCCGGTACATTGCTGATCGATGTTGCCGTAAAGCACCCGATCGCGCGTCGTCGCAAACTCGATGGGCTTACCGGTAAAAGCATCGATGCCGCGGCAATAGTCTTGGATAGCTTGAATAGCCTCACTGATAAGCATATGTAACAACCCCTTCGACATAATATGCAGGGCGGCAGCAAACATACCGCCCTGCGGAATCATCTATAGGCGGCATTTTTTGAGCTGAACCACCTATATGCGACCGCTTTTCTAGCGCTCGGAAATCGGACCGTTCTCCAGCTCATCCTCGCTAAAGCCAAAGAACCAGGCAACGGCAAAGCTTACGATAAAGCCAGCTGCCGAAGCGATAGCGGCACAGACCAGGTTCTCGTTGCCACCGCCGACAAACGTCATAATATTAAGCACGTTTGAAGCAGCACCAGCAAGATAGGCATTCACATGCAAAGCGATCGCCCCGGCACCGGCGACAAATGAACCCGCCATGCAGGCAACGAACAGCTTACGATAGCGGAACAGCATGCCATAGATAAACGGCTCGCCGACGCCTCCAATGAGCTGGGCGACAAGATAGCCGGCACATTGGCTCTTTTCCTCCTTGTTGCGGAGTTTGAGCCATGTCGCAATCTCCGCTCCATAGGCAGCCCACAGCGAAACCGTAGTAGCGACCATAATAAAGCTGTCAGAGGCCGTCGACATGAAGTTTGCAATGGCAATCATAATGACCGCGACATGCATGCCCGTAATGACCATGGGCAACCAAATTGCCGCAAGCAAGCCGCCACCAATAATCGCCGCGATGCCTCCCTCGGCGCCGAGGAACCCAAAGATTGCAGCCAGACCGTTGCCGCACAAAGAGCCAAGAGGGGCAAGCAGGCAAAGCGCAAAGGGGACAGTCAGAGCAAGCGTGCAAAGCGGCGTAAACACCGTAGTAAGCGAATCAGGCATATGCTTACGCAGGAACTTTTCGAACACGGACATCAAGGCCACTGTGAGCAGGACGGGAATGACCGTCTGTGCATAGTTTTCAGGCACGCAGGGGATGCCGTAGACGCTAAAGGCTTTTCCCTCGGCTGCCATTTGCATAAACGTCGGTTCGATAAGCACACCGCCCATAAAAGCACCGTACATAGGCGTGGCGCCAATGTTCTTGGCGGCCGAAAAGCCCAAGAAGACTGGTATAAAGTAGAACGTCACGTTGTAGAGCATATTGAGCAGGACATATAGATCGCTCGTATCCGCAATGAGATTGAGCATCGTTGGCCCGAGTACGACGGCAACGGTTTTGAACATGCCCGAAGCGAGCAGCAATGGAATCATCGGAACCATGGAGCCCGAGAGGTAGTTAAGAATCGCATTGCCAACGGCTGCCGGGGTAAGCGGTGTTTTGACTCCACTTGCGTCGAGGTTCTCGTCGATACTCTCCTGCTTGGCCAAGCCGCTCATCTTGATGAGCTCGTCATATACCTTAGGCACGTTTTGCCCAATAATCACCTGGAACTGCCCACCAGATATTTGAGCGCCGATGACGCCGTTAATCTTTTTAACAGCGTTAATGTCGGGCAACTCCATATCCTTAAGGTTAAAACGCAGACGCGTCATGCAGTGGGCTGCAAAGGTGATGTTGTCTTTGCCACCCAACGCCTCGAGTACATCGGCTGCGATCTTCTTATTGTCAGCCATATCATCTTCCCTTTCGAACGATCCGGTTCCTTCCTCGCTGCGCGCGCGAGGAGACAAAGCGGACGGTGGCCTGCCGCCCACATGGAAATATTCGATTGTTGAGGGAAACGGCGTAAAGACAAAAAGCTCCAAAACGAGACATCGACAGGTCGCCCTGTCTTTACGTCACGCTTCGGAAGCTCAGCTCTCGAATAACACCTTATGTGGCCCAAGGTTATCAGCTCTGCCATGTGAACGGCGGCCTCATGGCGCCCAAAAGCCTGCGAACGGTAGGCTTTCTTCCCCGAACGGTATAGAAAGCGCCTATTTGTCGGCTAACACCTCGCCCGTCACGTTGCCGGCATAGACCCGATTGACATGGAGCATGAGATACACCTTCTCCTCGGGCACGATGGAGGCATGATACGTTTCCTCGATAAGTTCTGCCATTTTGTCAACACAAGCCGCTATAGCCGGATGCTCTTCACAGAGAGGACGATAGAGCGCCGCATTATCGGTATTAAGCGGCTCCCCGGTGCGGACGCGCTCTAACAAGTAGCGTACATGAGTGTCATAGCGCGCATAGTCAAAAGCATCGCGGTCAACGGCGATAGCAAGATCTTTCTCGATAATCGCTACGAGCTTTTCAATCAGACGTTCCTCGCGGCGGACGTCGTTTGACTTTGCCTTACTAGAACTTGCCATAACGCTGTTAACGATGCAGAGCGCGATGCCTGCCCTCTCCCCGCGTGGCATAGATAAACCGAATTCGCGCTCTATGCCAGCATGGGCAAGCGCCGCAATCTTAAATTCAATAGGATATTGCTGCTGAACGTCACAAGAAAGCGGCATCTGAACATACATGTGCTCACGACAGCGCTTGATGGCAAAACTAATGTGGTCGGCAAGCGTAAAAGGGAGGTTCGCCGACAGCTCGCGAGAAATGTTGGCGCGCGCGACATCGGCAATCTGCGCACTAAATTCCATTACCTTGGGATCGATCTCGTTAAGAAGTGGCAGGTAGCGTGCATCAACGTTGTAAAACGTGCGCTCAATCTGCGCAAGTGAAACCTCATCGGGGCCGTCAGGGAAACCAATGCCTTTCCCCAGCGCCACAAGCTCGGTTCCCTTATCGTTGACAAGCAAGGCGGCATTGTGATTAATGCGCTTAACGACCCTCATGATGCCTCCGAAAATAGGCGCAGCCGAAGGGCAAGCGCAATGAATTCCAGTTAAGATGGTTCGCCTCGATTATTCCACGCAACGTCACGCGAGACAAGCAAACCCGAGCCACCACAACCTGCCAAAAAGGGACAGGTTTATTTTGGCAGGTTTTATCTGAGGAAACGCCGAATAGCTCCACATGCACAACCACCGCAGCTCCATATGAGACAAATGAATCAACAGCGTCTATCCCAAATCTTGAGTATTTGTTCGACAGAACGGCCCCTGCCGGCTCCTGCTAGACTGGTAGATTCCCAACTGTCCATCCAGGAGCCTCAATGTCGCGCAAGTCCGCCTACAAGCAAGTACTTTCCATCGGCACCGCCGTGGTGCTGGGGTTTGCGCTGTTCACAGGGTCGCTCGACGGAGCGCCCAAGTTGTTGTCGCCTCAAAGCGATGAGCAGGCGGCGGCTCTGGCCGAAAAACAAAACGAGAGTCCCGACCGCACCGACGACGAGGCAGACCTAGTCGCTCGACTCGAATCGGGAACAGCGAGCTCCTCGGACTCCCAAAACAATCAAGACGCTGGCGATGACTCCGATTCCGCCGCAACCGACACCGGTGACGACGCTTCCACAGACGGCGCTGCCACCCCCATCGACGAGGTCGAAAACCCCGATCTCGACCGCGCCCGCGGCGTATACCTCAGCAGCATTCCCGACTACGCCGGCAATCCTTACGTTGCTCTTCGCGCCGACAGCACGCACCCGCTCGGCACGCCATCATTCACGCTCGATGAATACGAGCGCGCCACAGAAGAGGGTTGCTTTAAGAAGTTCTCCAAGCTCGACAGCTTGGGTCGCACTCGCAAAGCGCTCGCCTGCGTGGGCCCCGAATCACTCGGTCAAGGCAAGCGCGGCGATATCTCGCGTATCCACCCCGCCGGATGGCATCAGCAGCGCTATGACTTTATTCCGGGCCAGAGCCTCTACAACCGCTGCCACCTTATCGCCTGGTCGCTCTGCGGCGAAAACGCCAACCGCAAGAATCTCCTCACCGGCACGCGCTATCTCAACGAGACGGGCATGCTACCGTTTGAAGAGCAGATCCTCGACTACATCCGCGATACGGGCAACCATGTTCTCTATCGCGTCACACCCATGTATAACGAAGAGGAGCTTGTCTGCCGTGGCGTGCGCCTTGAGGCGCAATCGGTCGAGGACCACGGCAAGGCCCTCTGCTTCCACGTGTACTGCTACAACCTGCAGCCGCACGTGCAGATCGACTACGCCACCGGCCGCAACCAGGCCTCGGGGGACTAGTGCCGACCGCGCCGCCCATAACAGAAAAATGATCCGTTTTCCTCCGTCCCCAAGGGATCAAATAAGGCCGCCCCGGTTACCCAGGGCGGCCTTTTCGTCAGCACCTACATTGCAGGCAAAACCACACGTTACTTGGCGCGGCCCTCCTCATAGCGCTCGACCAGTTTGGCCTGAACGTCATAAGGCACCTGCTCATAGCCCGCGGGCTTCATGGTAAAGTCGCCCGTGCCGCGCGTGATGGAGCGCAGGCGCGTCGAATAATCCGTCAGCTCGGCCAGCGGCGCCTGGGCAATGACCACGGTGTCTCCGCGCTCATCGGTCTCCATGCCCGTCACGCGACCACGCGAGGCCGAGATGTCGCCCATCACGGCGCCGGCGTAGCTCTCGGGGATAGTCACCGTAATTTCCTCGATGGGCTCCAGCACCACCGGGTCGGCATCGGCGCATGCCTTGCGCAGGCCGATGCGAGCCGCCGCGCGGAACGCCATCTCGTTGGAGTCGACGCTGTGATACGAGCCATCGTACACAGCCACGCGAATGCCCGTGAGCGGGTAGCCGGCAATGATGCCGTCTTTCATGGTCTCCTGGACACCCTTGTCCACGGCGGGGATCAGCGAGCGCGGAATGCGACCGCCCACGACCTCGTCCACAAACTCATAGCCGTCGCTCGTGCCGTCGGGCCCAATGAGCGGCTCAACGCGCAGCCAGCAGTCGCCATACTGGCCGGCGCCGCCGGTCTGCTTCTTATGGCGACCCTGGGCGCTCGCCGTGCGGCGGATGGTCTCGCGATACGGAATGCGGATCGGCACGCTCTTGGCCACGACCTTGGTACGGTCCTCCAAACGGTTGAGCAGCACCGAAACCTGCGCCTCGCCCACCGCCGAAATGATGGTCTGGCCGGTCTCCTCGTCGCGGTCGATGCTCATAGTCGGATCGGCCTTGCAGGCCTTCTCGATAAACGTGTAGAGCTTCTCTTCGTCGCCGCGGTTCTCGGCCTCGATGGCAATGCGATACTGCGAGTTGGGAAACTTAAACGCCGCTGCCTCGACCTTACCGGTAATGGAGAGCGTGTCACCCGTCTCTGCCGCCAACTTGGGCGCCACGATAATGTCGCCGGCATAGGCGTGACCGACCTCGGTCATGTCGCGGCCGCACATCACATACAGGTGAGCCAGACGATCGCTCTTGCGGGTACGCGCGTTGATCAGCTCAAGGCCCGGCTCAAGCGTGCCCGTCAGCACCTTGATAAAGCTGATACGACCCTGCTGCGGATCGGCCAGAGTCTTAAACACAAACGCCACCGGACGGTCATCGTCACTCGAGATCTTGAGCGAATCACCGTCGATGAGCGGCATCTCGCCGTAGTCCGTCGGCGCCGGGAAGTATGTGGCGATATCGTCCATCAGCGAGTTGACGCCCTGCTCCTTAATGCAATCGCCCGCAAAGACCGGCACAAAGATGCGCTCGGCGATCGCCTTCGACAGCAGGCCTTCGAGCTCCTCCTGTGTCAGCGTCTCCTCGCCTTCCAAGTACTTCATCATCAGCTCGTCGTCAGCCTCGGTCACCAGCTCGCACAGATGGTCATGGGCTTCCTCGGCCTGGGCACGATACTCCTCGGGAATCTCCGACTCAACGGCTTCGGTGCCGTTGCAATGACGCGCCTTCATGCGCACCAGGTCGATGATGCCGTCAAAGTCCTCGCCCTCGCCCCAGGGAAGGGTCACGGCGCCCAGGCGCGTACCAAAGCGCTCCTGCAGCAGGTCCATCGTGGTCGCAAAGCTGGCCTCGGAGCGCGACAGGCGGTTTACGAACACCGCACGCGCCAGGCGCAGGTCCTCGGCGGCATACCAGAGCTTAACCGTCGTAGGCTGTGGGCCGGCCTCGGCATCGACCACAAACAGAGCCGTCTCGCAGACGCTCATCGCGGCAAAGGCGTCGCCGATAAAATCGGGGTAGCACGGGGCATCGAGCACATTGATGCGCGCGCCCTTCCAGTCGATCGGTGCAATGGTCGTCGAGATGGAAAATGCACGCTTGACCTCTTCGGGGTCATAGTCGAGCGTGGGCTTGGTGCCGTCGTGTCCGCCCAGGCGGGCGGTCTTGCCGGAAAGGTGGAGCATGGCCTCGGCGAGTGAGGTCTTGCCCACCCCGCCTTGGCCTACGAGCACCACGTTCCTTACATTACCGGTCTTGGGAGCACCCATGATGACCTCCTTGCAGGGCCGCGCGCAATGCGCGACGCCAACGGGGAGAGTTCGCGGTCGGTGCCGTCCCGGGAGCAGCATGGTCGGCAGCCGAGCCGACTCACCCTCCAAATGTCCTATGCCACCACCCTACCCTCACGGGCGGCTGTCCATGCACACCTTTCGGCGCACGTATGAATACAGGCGGCGAGAGGAAGAGACAAGCTTGTGAGGCGATTATTGAACCCCGTCGATGCAAACAAAAAGCCGCCACAGACCGTAAGACCTGCGGCGGCTTCACCTCAATTAATAGTTGAGTAAATACCTGAGCCTACCCCTCGATGCGACTCAAGAACTCACGCGTGCGCTGCTCGCGCGGATGGTCGATAACCTGCTCGGCCGGACCCTCCTCAACAATGCGGCCGCCATCCATAAAGACCACGCGATCGGCAACATCGCGCGCAAACTGCATTGCGTGGGTCACGATCACCATCGTCATATTCTGCGCCGCAAGGTCTTTAATGACACGCAGCACCTCGGCCGTCAGCTCGGGATCGAGTGCCGAGGTCGGCTCGTCAAAGAACAAGATTTCCGGATCGAGCGCCAGGGCGCGGGCGATGCTCACGCGCTGCTGCTGACCGCCCGAAAGCTCGCAGGGCACCTTGTTCTCGTTGCCCGTAAGCCCCATCTGCGCAATAAGCTCGCGTGCACGGGCCTCCGCTTGCTCGCGCGGGCGCTTGAGCACGCGAATCGGCGCGTCAGTGATGTTTTTCATCACCGTATAGTGCGGGAACAGATTGTAGTTCTGGAACACCAGGCCAAACCGTGAGCGCGCCTGCTTGGGAACATCGCCCTTCGCATAGACCGCACCCGACCCCGCGTCCGTCGCGACCACAAGATCACCAAACGAGAGCGAGCCGCCGTCGAGCGTCTCGAGCAGCGTGGCGCAGCGCAGTAGCGTCGACTTACCGCCGCCCGAAGGCCCGATAATCGCCACGACCTCGCCGCACTTCACCTCGAGCGAGATATCCTTGAGCACCTCATTGCCGCCAAACGCCTTGCGCGCGTTCGTTATTTCCATTACCGTTCCGGACACGGGAACCTCCATGTGTTTGAAGAGTCAGCGAGCGTGTGGCTGACGAGACAATGTGCTCCGAAAGAGGAGCGCCGCGTACTTCTGTACGCAAGCGACGGCTTGAGGCGCAGATTGGCCGTCAGGCACGCGCGCAGCGTCGAGCAGTCCGCCGTTCGTTAGAACGGCGGAACGACCTAGTCATGGTAGTAATCCAATTTTTTCTCGGCAGCGCCCAGCAGCATCTCGACCACGAAGTTAAAGACCCAGTAGATCAGCGCTGCAATCGCAAACGGCACCATGCTCACCTGCGAGGCGACCAGCGCCTTGGCCGTCGAGAACATCTCGCCCACGCCGATGGCAAACGCCAGCGACGTGTCCTTGACCAGCGTGATGATCTCGTTGCCCATCGCCGGCAAAATTCGCTTGGCGACCTGCGGCATCACGATATACAGAAACGTCTGCGTGCGCGAATAGCCCAGCACCTCGGCGGCCTCGTATTGACCGCGCGGAATGGACTGCAGGCCCGAGCGATAGATCTCGGCAAAATAGCCGGCGTAGTTGATGATGAACGCCACGACGCACGCCGTCCACTTGGAATCGGGCGTGAGCGAAATGCCGAACACGTAGTACGGGGCAAAGTAGATAGCAAACATCTGCAGCATGAGCGGCGTGCCGCGCATGACCGAGATGTAGATGCGCGCAATCCAACGAAGCGGCGCGATTTTGCTCATGCGCATAAACGCCACGGGAATTCCCAGCGGAATCGACCCCAGCAACGTCAGCACAAATAGCTGCAGGCTGACCAAGAACCCCTGGCCAAGCATCTGCATCATGACCTGAATTGACATTACTTAAGCACCCAATTATCGAAAGACAGACCGTAATCTGCATATTTATCGCAGAGGTCCTTAACCGTGCCGTCCTCATAGAGCGCCTTGAGCGACTCGGTCACGGCGTCGGCAGACTTGGTGTCGCCCTTCTTAAAGCCAACAGCGTAGTGCTCGTTGGACAGCGGCTCATCGAGCTGCGTATAGGCATCGGGCTTAGCGGCAAGCTGATACTGAGCGATCGAGAGGTCGCACGCAACGGCATCGACCGCGCCGCTCTCGAGCTGCATAAACGCCGTGTTGTACTCGCCGATGGTATCGAGCGTGGCAAACGTCGCGGCCAGATCCTTCTGGTCGCCCTCGAGCACGTCCTGCGCGGCGGAATCAGTCTGGGTGATCACGGTCTTGCCCGCAAGGTCATCCCAGCTCTTGATGCCCGCGTCCTTCTTGACCACGAGCACCTGCTCGTTGAGCATGTACGGCTCGGAGAACGTGTAGTCGTCCTCGCGACCCTCCATGGTAAAGCCGTTCCAGATGCAGTTGATGACGCCCGAGTTGAGCAGCGTGTCCTTGGCATCCCAGTCGATAGCCTCATACTCAACGTCCCAGCCCTGCTTGTCGGCAACGGCCTTGGCAAGGTCGAGGTCAAAACCGGTGTACTCGCCGTCGTCGCCCACAAAGCCATACGGAGGATAGGACTTGTCAAAGCCCACGACGAGCTTCTTGGACTCCGCCGCGCCCTTCACGTCCTTGGCTGCGGCAGAACCTGCTGCGGAGCCCTTGTCGGCGCCGCCGCCACAGCCAACCAGGCCAAGGCCGAGTACCGTGGCAAGCGAGCCGGCTAGACCAACAAACTGGCGACGAGACATATCGGTATTCATGGTATCCCCCTTGATAGCACTTTAGTTAGGTAAAGTGAGTCATGTAACGTTCAGAATCATACACTCTACCTTGATAAAGTACAAGGGAGGGGTTGCCCGGCACGGGCGGGGAGCGGCGCGTAATTAAGTTTCCTGCTCTACAGTCCTGCGCAAGACGGAAAGCACGCGTGGAGCACAAGGTTGGAGCACCCGGCTGGGCGGCACCCGGCGCGGAGTTTAATTTGCTGCTCTACAGTCCTGCTCACGACGGAGGCCACATTAAGTGGCCTCCTGTTCGTGCGGAACTCGCGACAAATTAAACTCCGCGCCGGGTGCCGCCCAGCCGGGAGACAACGTACTCGGGACCTAAAATAGCCTCCTCCAAACGAGCACGTTGAATGCACGGTACAATTGCTTCGGACTTTTCTTTTATTTAATAGTGGAGTTATCGATGGCAGAATCTCGTGCTGAGCGTAGGGCTCGTCGTGCTTTGATCGAAGCGGCTGAGGGGTCGGAGGAGAAAAAGGCTCCTAAGAAATCTAAGTCGCCTAAGGATGCGAAGGTTAAATCGGGCAAGAGCAAGGTTAAAGCCAAGCGTTCTGGCACTCGTCAGGGTGGAACCAAAGATTCCGAGGCTCGCTCTAAGCGCTCGCATAAAGATTCGGCCAAGCCTGCTCGTAAAGCTGTGGATCCCAAGTCGCCTTGTTCCATCATGAGGGCTTGTGGTGGGTGTACGGCGCTCAATCGTCCCTACAAGAAGCAACTGGCCGCTAAGCAGGCTGCTATGGAGGAGTTGTTTTCCGAGCTTTGCGAGCGTGAGGGCATCGCCGTTGATCCTATTCGCGGTATGGGTGTCACCTTGGGCGATCCGGGTAAGTATCCTGCGCCGCGTGGGTTTCGTCATAAGGCCGCGACTCCTTTTGCTCCCGGTAAGGAGGGCGCTGTCCGTTGCGGTTTCTTTGAGCGCGGCACGCACAAGATCGTTGCCGTGCCCGAGTGTCCTGTCGAAGCGCCGGGTGCCCGTCAGATTCTCAACGGCATCGCACACGAAGCCGAGCGCCTGCACATTCCCGCTTTTAACGAGGACAAACATCTGGGCCTGCTTCGCTATGCCGTCGTTCGTTGCGGCTGGCGTACCGACCAGATCATGGTTACCCTCGTGACCGCCCAGCGCGATCTTCCGCATGCGCAGGAGTTCTTTGAGGCCGTCGCCGCGCTCGATCCGCATATCGTCACCGTTGCGCAGAATATCAACGGGCGACCCGGTAACGCCATCCTGGGCGAGGAGACTCGCATCGTCTATGGCGCCGAGTGCATGCGCGACCAGCTGCTCGGTTGCGAGTTCGATATCTCCCCTACCGCGTTTTACCAGACCAACCCGCAGCAGACCGAGCTGCTCTATCAGCTCGCGATTGACGGCATGGACCTGCAGCAGGGCGACGTGCTTATGGACGCTTACTGCGGCAGCGGCACCATCGGCCTGTGCGCCGCAAAAGATGCTCAGGACAAGGGCGCTGGCATTATGCTGCTCGGCGTTGAGCGCAACCCTGCCGGCATCGCCGATGCACGCCGTAATGCCGAACTCAACGGCCTCACCCGCAACGCGTGGTTTATGGCCGACGACGCCACCGATTACATCCTGGACGCCGCCGACAACAACGAGCGCGTCGACGTTCTCTCCATCGACCCACCGCGCGCCGGCTCTACGCCCGAGTTCCTTGAGGCCGCCTGCACGCTCAAGCCGCGCCGCATCACCTACATCAGCTGCAACCCTGTGACCCAGGAGCGCGACCTACACCAGCTCCTCGACGGCGGCTACCGCCTGCTCAAGATCACGCCGGTCGACATGTTCCCCCATACCGACCACACCGAGACTGTCGCGGTCCTCGAGCGCCGCTAATCACCAGCACAAGAAAGGGGCGGCCCATCTGGACCGCCCCTTTTCATGGCGATGCGAACGCCGTTACATGCTCTTGCGCAGGTCGCATACACCAGCCGCCGCCATCTCGCGCAGCAGCGTCTCGCGGTCGCGCGTCACAATCAGATCCAACGGGAAGTGAATCTCGTCGAGCATCTTACGGGCATGGTCGAGCTTGCCAATGGCCATGCCGATGTGCGCGTCGGTCGAAACGCCAATGCCCACACCCAGCTCGGCGCAACGCACGGCGATCTTGCGGCACACGTCCCAATGCTCGGTATCAGCGCCATGCTCAAGACTATGGTTGTTGATCTCGATGATCTTGTGCTTGGCCTTGGCCGCCAACAGCACCTCATCGATATCGAACGGCACGCCCGAACGACCCGTATGCCCAAGCATGAACACCTTGGGGTGCTCCAGGGCATTGATGTACATCTGGGTCGTTTGGGCGAGCGTCGCGCCTTCGGCAAACTGCGGGTTATGCACGCTTGCCACCAAATAATCCAAATTACGCGTCACCAAATCGAACAGCGTATGCTGACGGCTGTACGCATCGCCGGCGATATCGAGCGAAACGGGAATGTCTTCGCCAAACAAGCTACCGTCCAGCGATACGATATCGGCCTCGGCGCCACGGAGCAACAGCACGCCGCTCCAAATGCGCGGCCAGATATCCTGGTTGATAAAGAACTGGAAACTACGCAGGTCATTGGGACAAGGTGTAACCATCGAACTTAAATGATCGGCGGAACCGAGCACCTGAAGGCCGCGCTCGGCCGCCCAATATATGTTCTGCTCAATGGTCGAATACGCATGCGCAGAGAACATCGTATGAGTATGGATATCACAAGAAAGCAGGTAGGGCATCGGGTCTCCTTATCCGGTATGGCCGTCGCGTATATTCATTGTACGCATAGCCTTCGGCAGTCGTAAAACCGCTTCATCCCAATCACACAACGGCACAGACAACGGGGTCCGGCTTAACACCAAACCCCGTTTCACGTAAAACATTACAAGCAGAGCGCTTTACTTTGAACGATACTCATCTGCCAGCTGCTTCCACGCAGGCAGCGAGTTGACAATCGTCTCGTAACTCACGCAGTAGCCCAAACGGAACCAGCCCGGCATACCAAAGCTGTCCGAGGGCACTGCGAGCAGTTCGTACTTCTTCGCGCGCTCGCAGAAGGCGTTCGCATCGGGCTCCAACGCCTTTACCCACAGGTAGAATGCACCATCAGGCTCAACAAACGTGTAGCCGTACTCCGCCAGCGCACCGGTAAGCGCTGCGCGGTTGCGCGCATAGGCCTCAACATCGCTCGGCTCATCGATGCAGTCGATGATCACGCGCTGGAAGAGCGCCGGCGTGCACACAAAGCCAAGCGTACGGGCGGCACCGGCAACGGCGGGCATCAGGCGAGCAGCCTGCGGGTTCGTGTTGGGGACCAAAATCCAGCCCACACGCTCACCCGGAAGCGAAAGCGACTTGGAATACGAGTAGCACACGATAGTGTGCTCGTAGATCGAAGGTACCCAAGGCACCTCGGCACCATAGGCAATCTCGCGATACGGCTCATCCGAGATCAGCGTAATCGGGTTCTCGGGATCGCGCTTGGCGTTGACCCCGCGTAAGACATTGGCCAGACGCGTCAGCGTGTCGCATGTATATACGGCACCGGTCGGATTGTTGGGCGAGTCGATAATGACGGCAGCCGTCTTATCGGTGATCGCCTTGAGCACGTTGTCCACGCTCAGCTGGAACGTGTCTTCATCAGCAGGCGCCTCAACACACGTGCAGCCGGCCTTCTCAATCCAAACGCGATACTCCGGAAAGTACGGGGCGATAACAATAACCTCGTCGCCCGGGTTCGTAACGGCGTTGAGCGTACAGGTGAGCGAAGCCGCGGCGCCCACCGTCATAAAGACGTCCTTACCCTCATAGTTCGTTCCAAAGCGGCGGTTGAGCGATTCGGCGACGGCTGCTCGACATTGCGGCAGGCCCGGAGCGGGGGTGTAGCCGTGCAACTGATCACTCGGCAGCTCCAGGGCCTTCTTAATCGACTCAGCCACGGCAGCCGGCGCCGGAACGCTCGGATTGCCCAGCGAAAAATCGAATACGTTTTCCGCACCGATCTGCGCCTTGCGCTCAAGGCCATAGCTAAAAATCTCACGGATGATGGAGCTTTCCGCACCGCGAGCATACATAGTTTCGTTGATCATCTGTTCCCCTTTCGCATAGGCGCTATTGTACGCTTTAGTCGAGCAAAGTGCCGCAGCAATGTTGATTGGGGACAGACTTAAATGCGTGAAAACGCTCATTTAAGTCTGTCCCCAATCAACAGACGGCCCCATATCGCTCAAAAGAAAAAGCCTCCGCAGGTTTCCCCGCGGAGGCTTTCGCTACAAGAACTATTTGTCGGCGTCGGTGTTGCCGTCAGCGTTGACAGCATTGCCATCACCGGCATCATCGGATGCGGCTTCGGCATCCTCCTGCATGGCCGCCTGCGCAAAGGCCGCAGCATCAGCCGCCAGTTCCTCCTCGCTCATGCGAGGCGAGCGCTTCTTGGTCGGCATGCCGGCCGCCTTGGCGTTGCGCTCCTCCTTGGCCGCCAGGATATCGCCCTCGCGCTCAAGGTAGACATCCCACTCATTGTCGAGCAGGGCGTTCACGGCGTCACCCTCAACGGTCTCGCGCTCAAGCAGCACCTTCGCCATCAGATCGAGCTGATCGCGACGGGCATCCAAAATCTCGACCGCACGGCGGTGAGCTTCGCGCATGATGCGCTGAACCTCGATATCGATGCGTCGCGCCGTCTCCTCGGAGTAATCCTGGTGATCGGCGTAATCGCGACCAAGGAACACCTGATGCTGCGCCTCACCAAACACTTGCGTGCCCAGCTCCTCGCTCATGCCCAGACGCGTAACCATCTCGCGCGCCATCTTGGTCGCGCGCTCCAGATCGTTGCTCGCGCCCGACGTGATGTCGTCGCACATGAGCTCCTCGGCAACGCGACCGCCCAAGAACACGGCGAGCTCGTCGAGCATCTCGTTCTTGGTCTTGAGGAAGTGGTCCTCCTGCGGAAGCTGCAACGTGTAGCCCAGAGCCTGGCCGCGGCTGACAATCGAAATCTTATGAACCGGATCGGAATGCTCCAAGATGTGGCCCACCAGGGCGTGACCGCTCTCGTGGTAAGCAATCGTGGTGCGCTCGGCTTCGGTCATCACGCGGCCCTTGCGTTGCGGTCCGGCAATCACACGCTCCATCGACTCCTCGACCTCGTCCATCGAGATCACAGAACGATGACGGCGAGCGGCCAGCAGCGCAGACTCGTTGAGCAGGTTCGCCAAATCGGCACCAGTAAAGCCAACGGTCATCTGGGCGAGCTTCTCAAACTTAACGTCCTCGTCCATCGGCTTGTTCTCAGCATGCACGCGCAAGATCTGCTCGCGGCCCTTTACGTCCGGGCGGTCAACCGTGACTTGGCGGTCAAAACGGCCGGGACGCAGCAGCGCCGGATCCAGAATGTCGGGGCGGTTGGTCGCGGCGATCAGGATGACCGACTCGCTCTCCTCAAAACCGTCCATCTCGACCAGAAGCTGATTGAGCGTCTGCTCGCGCTCGTCGTGGCCGCCGCCCAAACCGGCTCCGCGCTGACGTCCTACGGCGTCGATCTCGTCGATAAAGATGATCGACGGGGCCTGGGACTTGGCCTCCTTAAAGAGGTCACGCACGCGGCTGGCGCCGACGCCCACGAACATCTCAACAAAGTCAGAGCCCGAGATGCTAAAGAACGGCACGCCCGCCTCGCCGGCAACGGCCTTGGCCAGCAACGTCTTACCGGTACCCGGAGGGCCCACCAACAACACGCCGCGGGGAATCTTGGCGCCCAGCTTGCGATAGCGGTCCGGGTCGCTCAAGAAATCGCGAATCTCTTCGAGCTCCTCGACCGCCTCATCCACGCCAGCAACGTCCTCGAACTTGACCTTGGGACGCGTAGCCTCGTTGGTCTTGGCATTGGTCTTGCCAAACTGCATGTTCCTGTTGTTGGCACCCATCATCTGGCGCATAAAGTAGAACATGATGGCGATCAAGGCAATCGTCGAAAGCACACTCATCGCCAAGTCGCCCCAAAAATCGGGATCGTTGGTGTTGACGATGTACTTGGTATCGGGGTGCTCCGCCATGAGCTCGGCAAGCGAATCGGAACCGACATAGGTCGAGGAAAAGCTCTTGAGCTCGCTCGTGTCGCCCTTGTCCTTTTTCGCCTTCCAGTAATGACCCGTCACGCTTCCGTCCTGAACCGTATAGGTCAGATCTTCGACGCGATCCTGCTTGATGGCGCTGACCATCTCACTCGTCGCGAGCTTTACGGTATTGCTGGAGTTGGCAAAGCCGGAGCCCATGTTAAAGAAGGCGTAACCCAGGAGCGCGCAAGCCAAAAGAAAAGGCTCTGTTAGACCAAGATTGACATTCAGCCCAATCGTTTTGCAATTGCACAATA
>UQHR01000025.1 GCA_900540905.1 uncultured Collinsella sp.
GGCCGCGGCGGCCCGCGCTGCATGAGCATGCCCTTCTGGCGCGAGGACCTCTAAGTCTTTCCGTTTCCGGTGCGGTCCCCCTACAACCGCACCGGTTTCGCCCGTCAAACGGGCAACACTAATACTTACGTAATTCATTTTTTCGAAAGGAAACGAACCATGGGTGTTAACCTCTCCGGCCGTAGCTTCCTCAAGCTTCTCGACCTCACCACCGAGGAGATCGAGTACCTGCTCAAGCTCTCCAAGAACTTCAAGGACATGAAGCGCGCTGGCGTTCCGCACCGCTATCTCGAGGGCAAGAACATCGTCCTGCTCTTCCAGAAGACCTCCACTCGCACCCGCTGCGCCTTCGAGGTCGGCGGCATGGATCTGGGCATGGGCGTGACCTACCTCGATCCCGGTTCGTCGCAGATGGGCAAGAAGGAGTCCATCGAGGACACCGCTCGCGTTCTCGGCCGCATGTATGACGGCATCGAGTTCCGTGGCTTTGCCCAGGACGACGTCGAGGAGCTCGCTGCTAAGTCCGGCGTGCCCGTGTGGAACGGCCTGACCACCGAGTGGCACCCCACCCAGATGCTCGCCGACATCCTGACCGTCCAGGAGAACTTCAACTACGACATCAAGGGCAAGACCCTCGTCTTCATGGGCGACTGCAAGAACAATGTCGCTCGCTCCCTCATGGTTGTCTGCTCCAAGCTCGGTATGAACTTCGTGGCCTGCGGCCCCGAGGAGTGCATGCCCGCTGACGACGTCATCGAGGCCTGCAAGCCCATCGCCGAGGCCAACGGCTGCACCATCAAGCTGACCACCGACGTCAAGGACGGCGTCACCGGTGCCGACGTTATCTACACCGACGTGTGGGTCTCCATGGGCGAGCCCGACGAGGTCTGGGCCGAGCGCATCGCTCAGCTCACCCCGTATCGCGTTACCTCCGAGGTCATGGCTATGGCCAACCCGGGTGCCATCTTCCTGCACTGCCTGCCCAGCTTCCACGACACCAACACCACCATTGGCGCCGAGAAGTGCGAGCAGTTCGGCATCACCGAGCAGGAGGTCACCGACGAGGTCTTCGAGAGCCCCGCTTCCAAGGTCTTTGACGAGGCCGAGAACCGCATGCACACCATCAAGGCTGTCATGTACGCCACGCTCAAGTAAGAGCATCTAGCATCTCGCTCGGGGTGTATTGCTGCACACCCCGAGCGGCTTTGTCTGGTAAATATCTCGCGTCGGGCGGTGGGCACGGCACGGAAGATCCGCTTCGCGCGAGAAAGTTAAATGATTTATGAAGGGGGGATGAGAACCATGACTGAAACCGCTAAGAAAAAGCGCGGTATGCCTTCATCGTTCACCATTCTTCTTGCTCTGCTGGCAATTGTCGCAGTGATTACCGTTATCGTCTCCGGCACGTCCGGCGGCGCGGTTACTGCAGCGCGCCTGAGCGATTTCTGCACCGCCCCGATCCTGGGCTTCGCTGACGCTCTGCCCGTCTGCCTCTTCGTTATGATCCTGGGCGGCTTCCTCGGCATGATGACCGAGACCGGCGCCCTGGACAACGGCATCGCCGTTCTGGTGCAGAAGCTTAAGGGCAACGAGATCATGCTCGTTCCTGTCCTTATGCTCATCTTCTCCCTCGGTGGTACCACCTATGGTATGTGCGAGGAGACCGTTCCCTTCTACGCCCTGCTCGCCGCTACCATGATGGCCGCTGGCTTCGACCCCATGGTCGGCGCCGCTACCGTCCTGCTCGGCGCTGGCTGCGGCTGCCTCGGCTCCACGGTTAACCCGTTCGCCGTCGGCGCTGCCGTCGACGCTCTGACCGGCGTTGGCATTGAGGTCAACCAGTCCATCATCATCGGCCTCGGTGCCGTCCTGTGGATTGTCACCACCGGCATGTCCATCTTCTTCGTGATGAACTATGCCAAGAAGGTCAAGGCTGACAAGGGTTCCACCATCCTGTCGATGCAGGAGCTCAAGGACGCCGAAGAGGCTCACGGCAAGGCTGCTTCCGAGGTCCACAAGGAGGTCAAGCTCACTGGTCGTCAGAAGGGTGTTCTGATTGCCTTCGCCTTCACCTTCGTCGTCATGATCGTCGGCTTCATCCCGCTGGCCGACCTCAACGAGGGCGTCGCCAACTTCTTCGACGCTGGCGCTGTCTACGACGCCGACGGTAACGCCGTCGTCCAGGGCTGGTCTGCCCTGATCACCGGTCTGCCCATTGGCCAGTGGTACTTCGACGAGGCTTCCACCTGGTTCTTCCTCATGGCCGTCCTGATCGGTATCATCGGTGGCCTGTCCGAGAAGCAGATCGTCAACACCTTCATCACCGGCGCTGCCGACATGATGTCCGTTGTTCTCGTCATCGCCCTCGCCCGTGGTATCTCCGTCCTCATGGCTAACACCGGCCTCGACGTCTTCGTCCTCGACGCTGCCGCCAATGCCCTGGCTGGCCTGTCCGGCGTGATCTTCGCTCCCATGAGCTTCCTGGTCTACTTCGGCCTGTCCTTCCTGATCCCCTCGACCTCCGGTATGGCCACCGTCTCCATGCCCATCATGGGACCGCTGGCTGTTAAGCTCGGCTTCTCGCCCGAGGTCATGGTCATGATCTTCTCCGCCGCCATCGGTGTCGTGAACCTGTTCACCCCGACCTCCGGCGCCATCATGGGCGGTCTCGCCCTGGCCAAGATCGAGTGGACGACCTGGCTCAAGTTTGCCCTTAAGCTCATCGTCGCTCTCTCCGTCGTCTGCGCCGTCATCCTGACCGTCGCCTGCGTGCTGCTCTAAGTACCCAACGGGTACCCCACGGAAACCTTGACGATCCTGTAGAGGATCACCTGGTCATCGTCTGTCCGGTGGGGTAAACCCACCGGTAGACTCCTACCTTTAGCCCCCTTCCGTTCCGTGCGCGGGAGGGGGCGACTTTTTGTTCCGCGGTTTTACCAAACCGCGGAACCGGTCGACGCTACGCGCCGTCCAGAACGACAATTTGTCATTCAAAAGGCAAGGCATGACCAAAAGGTCTATGCCTCGCCTTTTTCATGCCAACTTGTACGTTCTGGACGGCGCTCGCTGTCCGTCCTCTGCCTGCGGCGCTTTCCATTGTTGGTGCAGAGGGCGCTTTGCCTACTCTGGCGGGCTTTCGCTGGCTTATGCTCAACCTGCGACGTTTCCATTATTGATACAAAGGCCAGGTTTGTTTGAACCAAAAAGGGGAAGTTGCGGTGGAATAGTTCCCGTTTGGCCGTCTTGAGGGGTTAAACGGGAACTATTTCACCGCAACTTATCGATGGCGTGTTTGGTTGGTGCCTGTTGATGGTCTGGGTATCGGGGAGGGCGGGCTCCGTTATAATCGCCTAGAACATTAAATGGAAACGGGACGGGAGCCATACATGCGCCAGGGTTTCGACAACGCGAAGTATATCGAGCTGCAGGCTGCTCACATTAAGGAGCGCATCTCGCAGTTTGGTGGCAAGCTCTATTTGGAGTTTGGCGGCAAGCTGTTCGATGACTATCATGCGAGCCGCGTGCTGCCGGGTTTTGAACCGGACAGCAAGTTCCGCATGCTCAAGAGCATCGCCGACGATGTCGAGGTTATCATCGCGATCAACGCGAACCACATCGAGAAAAACAAGGCTCGCGGTGACCTTGGCATTACCTATGACGAGGATGTGCTGCGCCTGGTTGACTTGTTCCGCGGCAACGGCTTTGCCGTCGCGGCTGTGGTCATCACCCAGTACGCTGGCCAGCCTGCTGCCGATGTGTTCCGCAACCGCCTGAACGCGCTCGGCATTCCTGCCAAGCTGCACTATCCCATCGAGGGCTACCCGCACGATGTCGATCTGATCGTGTCCGATGATGGCTACGGCAAGAACGAGTTTGTCGAGACCACCCGACCGCTCGTCGTGGTCACTGCCCCCGGTCCTGGCTCGGGCAAGCTTGCCACCTGCCTGTCTCAGCTCTATCACGAGCACAAGCATGGCACGGCCGCCGGCTATGCCAAATTCGAGACCTTCCCGGTTTGGAATCTGCCCCTTACGCATCCGGTCAACATTGCCTACGAGGCCGCCACGGCAGACCTCGATGACGCCAACATCATCGACTCCTTCCACCTTGAGGCCTACAACAAGACCACGGTCAACTACAACCGCGACGTCGAGGCCTTCCCGGTAGTCCGTGCCCTGATGGAAAAGATCCTGGGCAAGAGCCCCTACCAGAGCCCTACGGACATGGGCGTCAATATGGTTGGCTTTGCCATCACCGATGACGATGCCTGCCGCGACGCTTCCAAGATGGAGATTGTCCGCCGCTACTTTACCGCGGTCGAAAATGTGCGCCGTACCGGCGTGGGCGATGAGCAAGTCGACCGTCTCAAGATTATTATGAAGAAAGCCGGCATCGATAAGAACTACTCACCGGCGCGCTCGGCGGCCCTCACCAGGGAGCAGCTGACGGGCGGTCCCGTGGGTGCCATGGTCATGCCCGATGGCTCCGTGGTGACCGGTAAGACCTCCACGCGCCTGGGCGCCGCAAGTTCGCTCATTATGAACGCCCTCAAGCATGTCTCGGGCGTCGACCTTGAGCTCGAGGTCATTAGCGATGAGGCGATCGAGCCCATCAGCAAGCTCAAGACGCATTTCCTGGGCAGCAAAAACCCGCGCCTCCACACCGACGAGACGCTTATGGCGCTGTCGATCACCTCGGCCACGAGTGAGACGGCCGCTCGCGTCCTTTCGGGCCTGGAGCAGCTGCGCGGTTGCGATGCCTTCTTTAGCGTGATCATCTCGCCGACGGACGAGACGGTACTGCGCAAACTGGGTATCAACGTGTGCTGCGAGCCCAAGTTTGAGCGCCGCGGTTTCTTCCATCGCTAAGTTTGAAGCACCGCGGTAATTGCATTGCATTTTGGCCGTATCGGGTTAGCGCCCGGTACGGCTTTTTGATCAATAAAGCGCCTATTTCGGCGAAAAATAGCCGTTTACCTGCCTAGAAACAATTTGAGCGGTATACAATAACCGTAACTGTTTCATCCTTAGCGGGATGCCGCATGATGGATATTACCTGCCATCGTGAGGCGTGTCGGTCGCGCACGGCGCGTTAGATGCTCGTGCTCGGTTTGAGGAGGCTGCTATGGCGGGCAAGGGTCGTGCGAGTGTCAACGATATGAAGCGTGTCGAGGTGCTGGTGTTGATGGAGATCGACCAGCAAACCGAAGACAATGGCGGGCCGTATGGTTTCTCGCGCAAAACGCTTGCCGAGCGCGTGGGGGTTTCGCCGTATCGTGCCCGCGCCGCAATCGATCGCTTGGATTCCGAAGGCATGATTGATGTCGTCTCGCGTTATAGCGACGACGGCGGTCAGCTTGCAAATGGTATTTGCCTCACCGAACGTGGCGAGTGGTATCTTGAGGGCGTCCGTACCGGCATGCTCGTTCAAGAAATGCTTGAGGACGCGGTTGCTGATCGATAGCAGCATGTAACCCTTGCCATAGCGACGCCGCCTGGGAAACCGGGCGGCGTTTTGTTTCAAGATTGAGAAATGCAATCGCACGCGAGAAAAATTGCGAATGGTCCGCGGCGCGAGTATTACAATGAAGACCCGTAAGATGTGGATAAACAACTTCTACGGGAAGCGCAGGTAACTCAATATGACCAAGCATGTGTTCGTAACCGGTGGCGTGGTTTCGTCCCTGGGCAAGGGTATCACCGCGGCCTCGCTGGGCCGTCTGCTCAAGTCGCGTGGCTACAAAGTAACGATGCAGAAGGCCGACCCGTATCTGAACGTCGACCCCGGTACCATGAGCCCCTTCCAGCATGGTGAGGTCTTCGTTACCGAGGACGGTTACGAGTCCGACCTGGACCTGGGTCATTACGAGCGCTTTATTGATGAGAACCTGACCCGCGATTCCAACTTTACGACCGGTGCCATCTACAAAAGCCTAATCGCCCGCGAGCGTCGCGGCGACTTTTTGGGCGGTACCGTGCAGGTGATTCCTCACGTCACCAATGCCATTAAGGACAAGTTCCGCCGCATCGAGGAGCAGACCGGCTCCGATGTAGTCATCACCGAGCTGGGCGGCACGATCGGCGACATCGAGTCGCAGCCGTTTGTCGAGGCCATCCGCCAGTACCGCAAGGAGGCCGGCCCCGAGAACGTCTGCTACATCCACGTGTCGCTCGTTCCCTATATCGCCGCCGCCCACGAGGTCAAGACCAAGCCCACACAGCATTCCGTCAAGGAGCTCCGCAGCTTTGGCATCCAGCCCGATATCATCGTGCTGCGCTCCGACCACCATATCGATGACGCTATCCGCGGAAAGATCGCAAGCTTCTGCGACGTCGACACCGATTGCGTCTTTACCAACGAGGACTGCGCGAGCATTTACGATGTTCCGCAGCTGCTTGCCGAGCAGGACTTTGACCTGCGCATTTGCGAGCGCCTGGGTCTGGATCCGCGTGAGCGCGACATGAGCGAGTGGAACGAGTTCCTGCGCAAACAGAATCACGCCAACCATCACGCCGACAAGGTGAAGATCGCCGTCGTGGGTAAGTACACGCAGCTGCCCGATGCGTACCTGTCGGTTATCGAGGCCCTGCACCATGCGGGCGTCTTCTACGATCGCCATGTGGACGTCCAGCTGGTCGACGGCGAGAGCCTCGACGAGCAGAATGTCTCCGAGGTTCTGGGCGACGCCTCGGGCATCCTGGTCCCCGGCGGCTTTGGCAAGCGCGCCCTGGAGGGCAAGATCCTCGCGGCCGAGTTTGCCCGTGAGCACAAGATTCCGTATCTGGGCATTTGCCTGGGTATGCAGGTCGCCGTGTGCGAGTTCGCCCGCAATGTCGTTGGCCTTGCCGGTGCCAGCTCCTCCGAGTTTGATCCGGACGGTCCGTATAGCGTCATCGATCTGATGAGCTCGCAGGAGGACGTGACCGAGAAGGGCGGCACCATGCGCCTGGGCGCCTATCCGTGCAAGCTCGCCGCCGATACCCTTGCTCGTGAGGCATATGGCGAGGAACTCGTCTACGAGCGTCACCGTCACCGCTTTGAGTTCAACAACGCTTTCCGTGACCAGCTCGAGGACGCCGGCTTGGTTATCTCGGGTCTGTCGCCCGACGAGCGCCTGGTCGAGATGGTCGAGCTGCCGCGCGACGTGCATCCGTGGTATGTGGCAACCCAGGCTCACCCCGAGTTCAAGAGCCGCCCGACCAACCCGCAGCCGCTGTTCCGAGAGTTCGTGCGTGCCTCGATCGGTCAGCACGAGGGTGTCGATCGCCTGCAGGTGACGCCCATGAACCTCGCTACGGACTAAGGGTGCCGGCGAACAAAGAACATACCGAAGCTACTCCCTCGTCGCTCGCCGTGGCGGCGGGGGAGTATCTCGATTACCTCGCGGTCGAGCGGGGTTTGGCGCGCAACACGATTGCGGCCTATCGTCGTGACCTGACGACGTACTGCGCCTATCTGGAGCGGGCGGGTATTGTGTCTTTTGAAGAGGTGACTCGTCAGGTCGTGGAGGGCTTTGTCGCCGACCGTCGCGATGGGGGCTATTCCGATGCCTCGGTGGAGCGTGCGCTTGCGGCCGTGAAGGGCTTGCACGCCTTTTTGGTGCGCGATGGGGCTGTGGCCCAAAATCCAACGGCGGCGTTGCGCCTGCCTAAAAAGGCTGATCGTTTGCCGGAGTATCTATCGGTGGAGGATGTCTCGGCGCTGCTCGATCAAGACTTCCCCGAGGGCGAGATGGGCTTGCGCGACCATGCCATCTTGGAAGTGCTCTACGGATGCGGTTTGCGTGTGAGCGAGTTGGTGGGGCTCGATGTGGGCGATATCCATATCGACGACGGCTTTGTACTCGTTCGCGGTAAGGGCTCAAAGGAACGCCTGTCCCCGCTGGTGGGAAGCGCGGCGCGAGCTCTGACGCTCTATGTAACTGAGGGACGTTCTCGCTTGGCGGCCCATGCCCGCGGAACCGAGACCTCGGCGGTCTTTTTAAATAAGAACGGCCGCCGTCTGTCGCGCCAGGGCATCCATGCCATCTGTGAGCGCTACGGGCGCCAGGTGGGACTGGTGGGACTCCATCCCCATACGCTGCGTCACTCCTTTGCCACCCATATGCTTGCGGGCGGCGCAGACCTCCGTGTGCTACAGGAGATCTTGGGACATGCCGATATATCGACCACGCAGGTCTACACGCATGTCGATCGTACGCAACTGACCGAGGTCTATCTGGCAGCGCACCCGCTGGCGCATCGTTAACATATCGCTGGCCTGCATATTTATAGGTATTTGGGGACGGGCCCCAGATTGCCGCGGCGTGCTTTTGCGCGCGCAGGGGCGATCTGGGGCCCGTCCCATTTTTCGTCACTTGTCGTCGCGGTGGTGGACCGAATGTGCCTTGGGTGGGGGAGTTTGGGGGCGATGTGAACGGCATGTAAAGGGACGCAAAAATCGCCTCAAGGTCAACTTGAAGGTTGAGGTTGAAAGGCGGGGTGCCACAGGTGGCATCCCGCCGTTGCTGTAAACACAACATATTGTGTTTTCGAACATGTGCTTGGGGGTGTTTTGCGATATATGGTGGGTGGAGTGGTGGGGCGGGGGGGGGGAAGGGGGGGGGAAAGGTGTTGAAAAATGGGGCGGTTCCCCATATTATTAATGACGTCGACAGGCGGGGTGGTTCCCCGCGTACGTGCCATCTGAGTAACCGAGGGGAGGGCGCACATGGGAATGACTGGTGCATACGAGCGCAATCTCGATGCAAAAGGTCGTCTATCCCTGCCTGCACCCCTTCGCGAGGAGCTTGGAGAGCACGTTCGCGTGTTTAAAGCCCTGGATGTCGATGCTCTGTACGTGTTCTCTGCCGAGGCCTTCGATAAGTGGGTCGAAGGACTCTTCGCGGGTCGTGAGGGCCACGAGGGTTTTAACCCGCGTGACATCAACGACCAGAAGCTCATGAGGGCGATCAACAAGCGCACCACGTCGATGGATGTGGACAGCGCGGGTCGTATCGGTCTTTCTGAGTCTCTCCGCAAGCAGGCGAACCTCGACCGCGAGGTCACGGTTGTGGGCAACTACGACCACCTTGAGGTTTGGGATCGCGCCGCGGCCGATGAGGACGATGATGACGAGGCCCTGCTGGACCTCTTCTTCTCGTAAGGGCAAGGCACGAGTAACGGATGGAGCGTGGGATCTTGACACAAGAATATCGGCATGAACCTGTCATGCTCGGCGAAGTGCTTGAGTCGCTGCAGCTAAAGAGCGGCTCCGTCGTCTGCGACTGCACCCTTGGCGGTGCCGGCCATTCGGTAAAGATGGCCGCGCAGGTGGGGGAAACCGGCCTTTTGCTCGGCGTCGATCAGGACGACATGGCCCTCGAGGCCGCTGGCGCCCGTCTGGACCGCGAGGTTCCCGGCGTTCCGCACCAGCTGCTGAAGGGCAACTTCGGCGACTTGGACGAGCTGCTTTGCTCGGCCGAGGTGCCTGGGGTCGATGGCTTCCTGTTCGATTTGGGCGTTTCGTCACCGCAACTCGATATCCCTGGCAGGGGCTTTTCGTATAACGAGGACGCCCCATTGGACATGCGGATGGATCCGGGTAATAACACCTTAAACGCAGCTGAGGTCATCAACACCTATAACGAACACGACCTCGCCCGGATTCTACGCGTCTACGGCGAAGAGAAGTTCGCCTCGCAGATCGCGCGCGAGATCGTGCGCCGCCGCGAGCAAGAACCGATCGAAACCACCGGCCAATTTGTCGAGATCATCAAGGCGGGTATCCCGGCTGCCGCTCGTCGGCATGGCGGACACCCGGCCAAGAAAAGTTTCCAGGCCATTCGCATCGAGGTCAATCACGAGCTCGATGTGCTCGAACGAGGGCTTGATGCCGCCACCAGGTGGCTCAAACCGGGCGGACGTATCTGCGTCATCTCGTATCACTCGCTCGAGGACCGTATCGTAAAGAACCACTTTAAGGAGATGAGCCAGGGGTGCACGTGTCCGCCGGAGATTCCGGTGTGCGTGTGCGGCAACGTGCCGATACTCAAGGTCATCACCCGCAAACCCTTGGTTGCCCAGCCTGATGAGGTTGAGCGCAACCCTCGGGCGAGATCAGCCAAAATCCGCGTGGCGCAGCGTCTGTAGGCGCGACCGCGCGATATTGGACCTCCCGCTCGCACCATAAACGAAGCTTAAACACACTACCAACGTACTCGGGATGGGAGGCGGCATATCATGGGCTACAACACTTCAAGCGCAGCACTCGCCTATGATATGAACGCCATGCCCGCCTATCGTGAGACGCCGCAGGCCCCCGTTGCTCCCCGTGAGCAGCGCACGCCGCGCTTTGATGTCTACACGGGCGCGGGCCGTCAGGCAAACCAGGCGGTAAGCCCGGTTTTCATGAGCGTTCTTAAAACGTTTTGCATCATTGCGGCTATCTTCATGACGATCGGCGTCGCTCGCGTGGCGCTCGCCGGCGTTACGGCCCAGGTGCTCAACAGCAACGCCGAGCTTACCAACACGCTCGAAAAGGCGACCGATGAGAGCTCCGACCTGGAGGTCATGCATTCGGTCTATGGCGCCGACACGCGCATTCGCGACCTTGCGGGCGCTTATGGCATGGTGGAGCCCAGCGAGAGCGTTACACTTGACTTTTCGCAGGATGCAGCCGCGGGCGCCAACGCGACCGCGACCGCTCAGTAGCAAGACGGTAGCTGAGTATGACAAATGACTATCGCCGCGGTTCCGATGGGGGCCGCGGTTCTGGACGTCCCTCGTTGCGGGGACGTTCTGGTTATCAAGGAACGGGTCGGCAATCTTACAACGCCGGGCAGTCCCGTGGCAACGACCCGGCGTCGCGACTTCGCGGCTCGGGCGGCCCTCAAGTGCATAACAACAGGTCGCGCAAGAGTTCGTCGACCGAATGGCTCACAGGCGCGCCTCTGCCTCGCCGCAAAGCCGTCATGGGATTCATTGGGTTTGGCTTGGGCTTGGGCGTCTTTCGCCTTGCCGACTATCAAATTGTTGAAGCCGATAAACTGCGCGAGCGTGCCGATGCGCGCCGCCTGCTTGCGCAGACCCTCTATGCCAAACGCGGCACCATCTACGACCGCAACGGTAACGTGCTGGCGTCGTCGGTCGAATGTCGCAACATCGCCGTGAACCCGCAGCTTGTCGAGGATGTCGACAAGACGGTGTCGGCGCTGGTCAAGGCAACTGGGATCGATAAAAAGACCTGCCGCAAGCTCGTCGAGTCCGATGGCACCTGGGTGTATATCAAGCGCCAGGTGGACGAAGACGATGCTGCGGCGCTGGAGAAGAAGAACCTGCCCGGCGTGCTTTTTGAGCAGGCCATGAAGCGCGTATATCCATACGGCAATCTGGCATCGCAGGTGCTGGGTGTAGTGAATGTAGACAACGACGGCTTGACGGGTCTCGAGAAGCAATACAACAAGCTTCTGACCGGTACGAACGGTTCTCTTGTGCGCGAGCGCGCGAGGGACGGCAGCTATATCGCGGGCGGTGCCTATAAAAAGGTGGCTGCGGTCGACGGCGTTGATATCGTGACGACGCTCGACGTCAATATCCAGCGTGCGGCTGAGGATGCCCTGGCAGAGGCAGTTGAGAAGACTAAGGCCAAGAACGGCTCGGCGCTGGTCACCGATCCTACGACAGGCGAGATCTTGGCAGCCTGCTCGTATCCGACTTACGACCAGACCGATCTGGAAAACGCCAAGACCGAGGATATGAACTTGCGCCTGGTCACCGACGCCTACGAGCCCGGCTCGGTCTTTAAGACGCTCGTGGCGGGCGCCGGCTTCGACTTGGGCGTCGTGCGATCGAGTACGTCGTTTGAGGTGCCGGCGAGCATCAAGGTGGGTGACGATACCGTCACCGATGCCGACAAGCGCGACTATGCCATGACCATGGATGTGCGCGAGATGATGCGCCGTTCGTCCAACGTGGGCTTTGTCCTGGTGGGGCGCAAGATCGGTGCCGACGACTTTGCCGCCTATGTGGACAAGTGGGGCATCGGTCACAGCTCCGGTGTCGATTTTCCGGGCGAGAGCCTGGGCATCGTCAAGGAGCGTGACCAGTATGACGGCGCCACGCTGGGATCGATGAGCTTTGGACAGGCGCTGTCCGTCTCGCCGATTGAGATCGCACGTGCCGTGGGCGGCATCGCCAACGGCGGCGTGATGATGACCCCGCACTTCTATAAGTCCAGCAAAGGCGACGAGAAGGACTGGGGCGAAGGCGAACGCGCGATTTCTGAGGACGCCGCATCCCAGGTGACATCGTGCATGCAGACGGTCGTGTCCGAGGGAACGGGCGTTGGCGGCGCGGTTGACGGCTATGACGTGGCGGGTAAGACCGGTACGGCCGAACGAGCCGACGAGAACGGCGGCTACCTCAAGGAGAACTACATGTCGTCCTTTATGGGCTTTGCGCCGGCACAATCGCCCAAGGTGCTGTGCTATATCACGCTCGACGGAACGCCGAGCGGCTCAGATGCCGCTGCGGTGCCGTTCCAGTCCATTATGGCCAACGCGCTCGACGTGCTGGGTATCCCGCACACGAAGTAGGGGGTTACAATCTTTGGGGCGTGGTTTGTTGTCCCATATGAGGGGTGTTCACATGCCCTGCACCACGCATGCGCGGCGCTGGGATACAATACGCCGATAGCATTATTAGGTTTACAGGGGAGCTGCAATGATAGAGATCGCCGTCAACAACCTCGCGGCCGCAACAGGGGCCCGAACCGTGACGGGAGAAGCCGATCGGGTATGCCGCGGGTGCGTTATCGACTCGCGTCAGGTCGAGGAAGGGACGATTTTCGTCGCCTTTCCCGGTGAAAACGTCGACGGCAATGATTTTGCTTCCCGTGCCGTCCAGTCGGGTGCCGGCGCCGTCGTGATGACGCGTGAGCCCGAGGCCGAGCTGGTCTCGCTGGCGCAGGACAAGGGCTGTGCCATCTTGCTGACCGATGATCCCGAGGACTTTCTGCTGCGTTTGGCGCACGCGTACCGTCTGGAGCTTGGCTGCCTGGTCGTTGGTATTACCGGTTCCATCGGCAAGACGACGACCAAGGACGTGCTCGCCGCCGTGCTCGCCAAGCGCTATCGTGTCTGGGCCACCAAGGGCAATTTCAATAACCTGATCGGCATGCCGCTCACGGTGCTTTCCGCTCCGGCCGATACCGAGGTCCTGGTGCTCGAGATGGGCATGAACCATTTCCACGAGATCGAGCGCCTGTCCCAGTCCGCCAATCCCAACCTTGCCATCGTGAGCAAGATTGGTACCTCTCATATCGGCATTTTGGGTAGCCGCGAGAACATCGCCCGCGCTAAGGCCGAGATTGTCCAGGGTATGTGCGCCGCTGGCGACTTCTTGCCGCTGCTGGTTTTGGGCGGCGAGGACGACTTTACGCCGTTCATTCGCGATACGTTCGCCCAGCCTGCTGGTATCGACGTGATGCTGGCCGGCGTCTCGGACGATGATGAGGTCCGTGCCCGCGACGTTCGAGTTGATGACGAGGGCCGTCCGGTCTTTACGCTCGATTTTGGTCAGGGCGAGACAATCGATACCATGCTTGCCATCCCCGGCGTGCAGTCCGTCCCAAATGCCGTTAAGGCCGCCGCGGTTGCCTATCGCCTGGGCGTGACGCCCGAGCAGATCGATGCTGCCTTTAGAGGCCTCACGATCACCGGTCACCGCCAGGAGATCAAACGCGCCAAGAGCGGTGCCCGCGTCATCGACGATTCCTATAACGCCAGTGCCGAATCCATGGCTGCTGGCCTCGATTTGCTGTGCTCGCTTTCGTGCACGGGGTCTCGCATGGCGATCTTGGGCGAGATGGGCGAGATGGGCGATGAGGCTCCTCGCATGCATGAACTCGTGGGCGCCTATGCCGCCGCCAAGAAGCTCGACATGCTGGCGTGCGTGGGTGGTGAGCTGGCCCAGCTTATGGCCGATGCCGCGCGCATGATGGGCATGGACGAGGACCGCATCCAGGTGTTCTCCGATTATCAGCAGGTGCTCGACCGCATGGGCGGCGCGCTTGAAAAACATGATGTTGTACTGGTCAAGGGTTCCCGCTTTGTTGAGCTCGACCGCTTTGTGGAAGGTGTGTGCTAGCCCATGTTCGGCAATCCCTCGTATCCAACGTATCAGGCTTTTTTGGGGCTTGGCATCGCCGCCGCCATTGCGCTGCTGCTCATGCCGTGGTGGATCAAGCTGCTCAAGGTCGAGGGTATCGGCCAGCAGGTTCGTGCCGATGGCCCCAAGCGTCATTTGGTTAAGCAGGGAACGCCCACCATGGGTGGTGTTGTCATCCTCGTCGCGATCTCGCTGACATGCCTGCTGATGGGCAAGCTCACCACCGAGCTCGTGCTCGTGCTCCTCGCCACGCTGGCGACCGGCGTGCTGGGCCTGATTGACGACCTGACCTCCGTTACGCATGGGCGCTCGCTCGGTCTGACGCCTCATGCCAAGATGATCGGTCTAACCATTATCTGTGTCACCTTTACGGTACTTGCCGTTAACTGGTGCGGCGTCGCCCCCGAGATTCGTTTTCCCGGCGGCCTGACGATTGACCTCGGTGTTCTTTCGACCACCATCTGCGGCCTTTCGTTCCCGTGGCTCTACATTGTCTTTTGCTGGCTGATGATCGCCGGTCTTTCTAATGCCGTGAACCTGACCGATGGCCTTGACGGTCTTGCTGGCGGCACCTCCATGATTGCCATGCTCGCCATGGCTGCCATGGCGTTTTTGCACGGAGACGTGAACCTGTCCATCTTCTGCACCGCGTGTGCCGGTGCCTGCTTGGGCTTTCTGTGGTTCAACTGCTATCCGGCGAGCATCTTTATGGGCGATACCGGCTCGCTTGCCCTGGGCGCCGCGTTTGCCTGCACGTCCATCATGACCAACACCGAGGTCGTCTCCCTCATCATCGGCGGCCTGTTTATCGTTGAGACCCTGTCGGTCATGATTCAGGTTGTCTACTTCCACTTTACGCACAAGCGCGTCTTCCTTATGGCGCCCATCCATCATCATTTCGAAAAGAAGGGCTGGGCCGAGACCAAGGTCGTCATCCGTTTTTGGATTATCGCTGCGGCCTTTGGTGCCGTTGGCCTTGCTTTGTTCTTCCAGTTGGGATAGTGGTCTTTCATGCCTCTTGCTGATGTCTTTAGCCTGCTCGTTTTGGGTCAGGGCAAATCCGGTCTCGATGTCGCCCGCTGGGCGCTGGCACATCCCGAGCGCGTAAGCGCCGTTACCGTGTATGGCGGCGGCACCTCTGAGCCCAATGACGCCACGCGTGCGCTCGAGGCTGCTGGTGCGTCGTTTGTCTATGGGACCGAACAGGTCGAGGGCGCCTATGACGTATGCGTGACGTGCCCGGGCATCTCGGAGTTCTCGGGCTTCTTTAAGGCCGGGCGCGAGCATGCCGCCCAGATTATGGGTGAGCCCGAGTTTGCCTATCGCCTGTCGCCCGATAACTGGATTGCCATTACGGGTACCAACGGCAAGACGACTACCACGTCGCTGACTGATTATCTGCTCAAGGCTGCCGGTGAGGCCAGCGTAGCTGTCGGCAACATCGGCGAGCCGCCGGTCAACGAGATTGACGGCCGAGCTCATAACGAGTGGTTTGTGGCCGAGCTCTCGAGCTACCAGATTGCTACGACCGCCGAGCTTCATCCTCGCGTGGCGGTGCTGCTCAACATCACTCCCGACCACTTGGGCTGGCATAAGAGCCATAAGAACTATGCGCTTGCCAAGATCAAACTGTTTGACAATATGGTCGATGACGATCTGGTGGTTGTCGACGTCGAAGACGCCGGCATTCACGAGTTCGATGAGTACATCTACACGCCGGGTCATCGCATCTGCAAGGTCGCTTTTGACGAGCCCGAGGGCGAGGATGCCGCCTTTGTGCGCGATGGCAAGATGATCGTGCGCCTGAAGGGCGTCGAGACTCCGCTCATCGCTACATCCGAGCTCAAGATCTCGGGCCATCACAATGTTATCAATGCCCTGTGCGCTGCCACGGCTGCCCTGGCAGTCGGTGCCGATGTCGATGGTGTCTGCCGCGGTCTGGCCTCGTTCCAGCCGCTCGAGCACCGCGTGGAGCCGTGTGGCGAGATTGACGGCGTGCGCTACGTCAACGATTCCAAGGCGACCAACACCGATGCGGTCGAGAAGGCGCTGACGGCATTTCCCGATGACGACGTGATCTTGCTGCTCGGCGGCCACGATAAGGGCACGCCGCTCACGGACTTCGCGCGCGTTGTTATGGATAACGTACGCTCGGTCGTCTGCTTTGGCGATGCGCGCGAGCGCTTCACCGCCGCTATGGACGAGGCCGATGTCGATGGCGATGTGGATATCGCCCAGGCGGATGACCTGCGCGATGCCGTGGACGTCGCCCGTTCGCTGTCGAGCCGTGGCGACGTGATCTTACTTTCTCCTGCCTGCTCTTCGTTCGATGAGTTCTCGGGCTATGAGGAGCGCGGCCGCGTGTTTAAGGACTATGTGGCCCAGCTTGCCGCTGCGGCGAAATCGCAAATGGAATAGGGGTTGCCGGTGAGAGAGGAGAGCCCCCGACAAGGTATGAGGAGGCCCGACTCGGACCGTGCTTCCTCGCGGCGCAGCACACCGCGTTCCGGTCGCGGCGGGCAGTCGTTTAGCGAACGCTATATTGCCGGCGTTCCCGCCCGTATCATGCGCCCCCGTTTGATATTCATGGCCTGCTTGTTTACCTTGGTATGCTTTGGCCTGCTGATGGTGTACTCGGCGTCTTCGGTCGAGGCGCTGCACGAGAATGGCTCGGCGACGTTTTTTCTGGGTCGACAGGCCGCGTTTGCCGTGGTCGGTGTTCTGGCGCTGATTGCCATCGTGCGCGTTTTGCCGGACAGCTGGTTTGGGGAGGATGTGCTCAGGATCTTCCTTATCGGCATGATAGGGCTACTGCTTCTGGTGTTCTTGGTGGGCAGCGGCAGCCGTGGCGCCACGCGCTGGCTCAACATCGCCGGTATTCAGTTCCAGCCTTCCGAGTTTTTAAAGCCATTTGCCATTGCGTATTCGGCCATCATGCTTGATCGCTTCTTTTCGCCCGGTGGCAACATCAACGAATTCCTTCGCAAGATGGGTATCTACCTGGGCATTTCGCTCTTTCTGATCTTTATCCAGCCCGATTTCGGTACTGTCCTGATCATCCTGTTGACCCTCATGTGCATGGCGTTGTTTGCGGGTCTCGACCCCAGATTTATCATCGGCGTGCTAATCTTCGGCATTCTCGTGATCGTGATTGCGCTTGTCGCAGAGCCATACCGTATGGTGCGTATTCAGGTTGCCTTGAACCCTTGGGCCGACGAATATGGTGACGGCTATCAGGCCACGCTTGCCATCATGGCGTTTGCCTCGGGCGGTCTGTTCGGCCGTGGCATCGGCAACTCAACCATGAAGTACTCGTATCTGCCCGAGGCGCACAACGACTACATCCTGGCCATCATTGGCGAGGAAGTCGGTTTTGTCGGAACCGTGCTGTTCTTCTTGGTGTTTGCGATGCTGATCTACTCGGCGTTTCGCATTGCCGAGCAGGCGACCGATCGTCGGGGTGCGCTCATGGCGTCTGGCTCCGCAGTCATTCTCGCGGTGCAGTTTTTGATTAACGCGCTGGGCATCCTCAACGTGTTTCCCATGACGGGCAAACCGTTGCCGTTTATTAGCTACGGCGGCTCTTCGATTATTGTGTCGCTTATGCTTGCCGGTCTGATCCTGCGCGTTTCGTACGAGAGCGCCCGTCGCGATGAGTACGACCGTCGCCGCGAGAGCTTTGCCGTTATGGATGAGAGCACCGCCGGCATGCCCCACGTGCGCGGCGAGCGATCTACGCGTAACGGTTTTACCGTCCTGAATGGCTCTGCGACCGAGCCGGCAGCCCGCCCGCGTCAGCGAACGGCGCCGCAAGGTCGTCCGCAGCGTCCCAGCCCTCGCAACGCGGGCGGCGGATATAATCGAATCGATTTGAACTCGGACCCGTCGGCGCGTCTGCGCACCGACGACCAGGGACCGCGTGTACGAAGGGACTACCATGACCGATAAGATGACCGTTGCTATTGCAGCCGGCGGCACGGCAGGACACATCAACCCCGCGCTCGCCTTGGCCGAAGAGCTGCGTGACCGTGGCCACCACGTTGTGTTCGTGGGCCAGTCGCGCAAGCTCGAGGGTCGTCTGGTCCCCGAGGCTGGGTTTGATTTTGTGCCCATTACGGTCACGGGCTTCGACCGCTCTCGTCCTTGGACGGCGCTGACTTCGCTGTGGCGTGTCAACAAGGCCAAGCGTGCGCTCGCCAGTCATTTCTCAAAGGTCGGTAAGCCCGATGCCGCCATCGGTTTCGGTGCCTATGTCGAGGTTCCGCTGCTGGGGTGGTGCAAGGGCGCAGGCGTCCCGTATCTGCTGCATGAGCAGAACTCTGTTCCGGGCCTGGCCAACAAGATGATGAACTCCCACGCCGCCCGCGTGTGCATCTCGGTGCCGGCAGCGCGCTCGGTCTTTGAGCGCGAAGGTGACCCCGGCCACGTGCTCATGACCGGCAACCCCGTACGTCGCTCGGTGATCGAGGGCGATCGCGCTCGCGGCCGCAAGGCACTTGGCGTTCCCGAGGACGCTATGCTGCTGCTCGTCTTTGGCGGTTCACTTGGCGCCCAGCACCTCAACGAGCGTGCGGTTTCGCTCAAAAACGAGCTGCTTTCGCGCAAGAACCTCTATGTGTTGCATTCGACGGGTGCCGACGGCTTTGAGGAGACCGAGCGCGCTTTGGCGCTGACGCCTGAGGAGGCGAAGCGTTACCGCGTCCAGCCTTACATCGACAACATGGGCGATATGCTGGCTGCTGCCGATTTGGTGCTCTCGCGTTCGGGCGCATCGAGCGTGGCCGAGATCGCGGCGCTCGCCGTGCCCTCGGTGCTCGTGCCGTATCCGCATGCGACGGCCGACCACCAAACCACCAATGCCCGGTATCTGGTCGACGCCGGGGCCGGCGTGCTCTGCGCCGATGCCGATATCGACGGTTCTGCCTTTGCCGATGAGCTGCTGCACCTGGTCGATGACGCGGCGGCGCGCGACGCCATGCGTCAGGCGGCGCGTGGTCTGGCTCAGGATAGGGCCGCCGCTCTTCTGGCCGATGCGGTAGAGGGTTTGCGTTAGTTAGACGGGATATCGTCGGTCGCCCTCGCGCTGATGCGGTAGGTGCGGTACAGTTAACGGGTTACAGGCAGTGTTTACGCAAGGAGTACACGAGCACATGGCTGATTCCCAGACTGCAACCTCCGCGCCCGAGTTTAAGAGCGCCCACTTTATCGGTATCGGCGGCGCCGGCATGAGCGGCATCGCCCTCGTTCTGCACGAGCGCGGTTATGCCGTTACCGGCTCCGATCTTAAGACGTCACGCTATATCCGCCAGCTTACCCGCGCTGGTGTGAAGGTGCATGTGGGCCATGAGGCCGCCACGATCGACGAGGTCAAGCCCGACGTGGTTGTTGTCTCCACCGCTATTCCGGAGTCCAACCCTGAGCTCGTGCGCGCTCGCGAGCTGGGCATTCCCGTGTGGCCCCGTGCCAAGATGCTCTCTGCCTTGGGCCACGGCTACACTACCGTCGCTGTTGCCGGCACGCACGGCAAGACCACCACGTCTTCGATGTGCGCCACCATGCTCGACCGCATGGGTCTGGATCCGAGCTTCTTGATCGGTGGCATCGTTGAGGGCTATGACACGAACGGCAAGAACGGCTCTGGCGACTACTTTGTCGCCGAGGCCGACGAGTCCGACAGCTCCTTCCTGTTCCTGAACCCCAACGTAGTCATTGTGACCAACGTCGAGGCCGACCACCTCGATCACTACTCGGGTATCGAGGAGATCGAGGCGACTTTCGCCAAATTCATGAGCCTGGTGGGCGAGGACGGCACTGTCATCGTCTGCGGCGAGGACCCGCATCTGGTCGAGCTCGCCAAGTCGACGGGCCGTCACGTGCTTTCCTACGGCTTTGCCGAGGGCAACGACATCGTCTGCATGCACCCGGATGTCAAGGGCATCCAGAGCGACTTTATCGTTCGTTTTGAGGACGGCACTGAGCATGCTGTGGAGATCAAGAGCAATCCCGGTCGCCACAACATGCTCAACGCCACGGCGGTGCTCACCGTCGCCCATGTCCTAGGCCTTGACATCGACGCCGCCGCCAAGGCGCTCTCGAGCTTTGAGGGCGTCCGCCGTCGCTTTACCCACGTGGGCGATATCGATGGCATCACCGTGGTCGATGATTACGGCCATCACCCCACCGAGATCAAGGCGACGCTTGCTGCCGCTTCGTCGCTGGGCTACAAGCACGTCGACGTCGTGTTCCAGCCGCACCGCTATTCGCGCCTGCAGGCCCTGTGCGACGACTTTGCCGATGCATTTGCCAATGCCGATAAACTGCTGCTGATTGATGTGTTCTCGGCTGGCGAGATGCCCATTCCGGGTGTCACCTCTAAGATGCTCGCCGATACCGTGCGCGCCAAGCATCCTGGCAAGGAGGTCGTGTACTGCTCCAGCCGTCTTGAGCTCAATCAGGAGCTCGAGCAGATGGTGGGCGAGGGCGACCTGCTGCTCACCATGGGTGCCGGTGACGTTACGACCGTCGGTCCTGAGTTTATCGAGTATCTGACTGCCAAGAAAGACGCTTAAGTCTAATGGGTCTGTTTAACGCCGTCATGGCGCTCTCGGGCATGATCGACACGGATGTCATCGAGGACGAGCGCCTTGCGCGCCATACGAGCTATCGTATCGGCGGCAAGGCCGACCTCTTTGTGACGTGCCATAGCTATCATGCCCTTCGCCGCGCCGTGGCGGTGCTCGATCGCGAGCAGGTGCCGTGGGTCATCATCGGCAAGGGCTCCAATCTGCTGGTTGCCGATGGCGGTTATCGCGGTGCCGTCATTTCGCTCGGACGTGAGTTTCAGCGCACGGTTGTTGCCGATGACGGTTGCACGCTGACGGTCGGAGCGGGCGTGATGTTTGCGCGTCTGGTCAACGATGCCCTGTCGCGTAGCCTCTCGGGCCTTGAGTTTGCCGTTGGCATCCCTGGTTCGGTCGGCGGTGCGATATCTATGAATGCCGGCACACGGACCGAGTGGATTGGCTCGCTGGTTGAGGATGTCGTAACGTTTGACCCGGCATCCGGTATCAAGCATTATGCGGGGTCCGAGATCACTTGGGGCTACCGCGAATGTAGCCTTCCCCGCAATGAGATCATCCTCGAGTGCGTGCTCAAGCTTAAACCGGCGCCCAAGGCCGACATTCGCGAGTGCATGGAGCGGTACCTGACGAGGCGCAAGCGTACGCAGCCCATGGGTCGCGCATCCTGCGGTTCGGTCTTTCGCAACCCGCCCGATGCGAGTGTGGGCAAGCTTATCGAGGATTGTGGATTAAAGGGTTTTTCGATTGGCGGCGCGGAAGTTTCGCCCGTTCACGCTAATTTTATCGTTAATAACGGAACTGCCTCGGCCGATGACGTTGCCGCGGTTATCAGACATGTGCACGGAAAGGTGAGGGAGGCGTATGGCATCGAGCTCAGACCGGAAGTTAAATTCCTCGGCTTCTAGAGCATCGAAACCCACCTTCCGCCGCGCCGGAGGGCGTTCCGGCGTGCCTGCCAAACCTCAACGTAATACCGTTGCGCACTCTAAGTCTGTCGGGCATGCTCGACAGACCAGTCGTCCGGTCGTCGGCTCGCAGCTCGGTAATCGTCCGGCCGCAAAAAAGTCCTCGCGTCCCTCGGTGACGTCAAAGCCTGTTATGGGCGCCAAGCCTGCCCGTCCCATGGCAACCCCCAAGCCCTCGACGGGAACTAAAGCGCCGCGTCCAGGTCGCACGCTGGGCGCATCGAAACCGCGCTCGCTGACATCGGTGCCGGCTACCGCCAAGAAGCCTTCGAGTAAAAAAGGCGTCAACCCGTTGTCTTCACTTGGGGCGATGGTAAATAAAACATCAGACGCCGCTTCTGTCGTTACAGGCAAAGGCAAAATCGTGGCCGGCGTTCTGGCCGTCTTGGCCGTGCTCGTCGTCGTTGCCATCGTGGTGATCAACTCTGGATTGTTTACCGCCACTGATATTCAGATTCAAGGCAGCGAGCATGTGACGAAGCACGATGCTATCCAGCTGATCGATCTGCCCGAGGGAACGTCGCTTTTTAACGTCGATCCCGACCAGATTACCGAGGATCTCAAGCAGAACCCGTGGGTCTCGGGCGTGGATGTCCAGCGTCAGTTCCCGCATACGCTCATCATTACGCCTATGGAGCGCAAGGTCATTGCAATTGCCTATATCAGCTCCGATGACCTTGCCTGGGCCATCGGGGATGATGACACCTGGATCGCCCCACTGTCGACGTCGGTCGAAGTGGACGACCAGGGCAACGTCATCACGACGGGGCAGGGTTCAAATACCCTGACCGGAATCGATGCCGCGCTGGCGCTCGCTAAGCATTATGGCGCGGTGTTGTTGACTGATGTTTCGGCGGATGTCGCTCCGGTTTCCGGCCAGGCAGTGAGCTCCAAGGCCGTTAAGGCCGGCTTGGATTATGTGCGTGGTTTTTCGAGCGAGTTCTTGGGACAAGTCAAGGATATTTCCACGCCTTCGGTCGAAGCCATCTCGGCAAACCTCAATAACGGCATTGAGGTGTCGCTGGGCGATTCGGACGATATCGCCAAGAAGGAACGCGTAGTCACCAAGTTGCTTTCGCAGGTAGAGGGCGTAACGTATATCAATGTGCGCTCTCCGGGCAACTACACATTTAGGAATGCTCCGACCTCGTAGCGCTGGTTGATGCTTTGTTGAGGGGCCATACCACGCCGTTTATCTGGTTTGTTTGGTTTTCACGGTCAATTATTTGACTGATACGTTCATAATGTGCAAACATAATACGGTTTACCTTTGCATTTACTTTCAACCTGAAGGTTAATGTGCGCAGGGGTCGACCCATGCTATGGCTATAACCTTTGTTCGGAGGACCGACATGCACGAGACAGAGATCAACAACTACCTTGCCGTCATTAAGGTGGTCGGCGTCGGCGGCGGCGGTACCAACGCGGTCAATCGAATGATCGAAGAGGGCATCCGCGGCGTCGAGTTTGTTGCCATCAACACCGATGCTCAGGCACTCGCGATCTCTGATGCCGATATCAAGGTGCACATCGGCACCGACCTTACCCGCGGCCTGGGCGCCGGCGCCAACCCCGAGGTTGGCCGCAAGGCTGCCGATGAGTCCCGCGACGACATTGCCGAGGCGCTCGCTGGCGCCGACATGGTGTTTATCACCTGCGGCGAGGGCGGTGGCACCGGTACCGGCGCTGCTCCCATCGTTGCCGATATCGCGATGAACGAGGTCGGCGCACTGACCGTCGCCGTCGTGACCAAGCCCTTCACCTTCGAGGGCCGCAAGCGCAAGAAGAGCGCCGAGGAGGGCATTAAGACCCTCTCCGATTGCGTCGACACCATGATCGTCATCCCTAACGATAAGCTGCTCGACATCGCCGAGAAGAAGACCACCATGCTCGAGGCCTTCGCGATTGCCGATGGCGTCCTTTCCCAGGGCACCCAGGGCATCACCGACCTCATCACCGTCCCCGGTATCATCAACCTGGACTTCGCCGATGTTAAGACCATCATGAAGCAGGCCGGTACCGCCATGATGGGTATCGGTACCTCTTCTGGGGATACCCGTGCCGTCGACGCTGCCCAGCAGGCCATCTCCAGCCCGCTGCTCGAGAGCTCCATCGATGGTGCCACACGCGTGCTGCTCTCCATCGCCGGTTCCAAGGACCTGGGCATCCAGGAGATCAGCGACGCCGCCGACGTTGTCGCCAACGCCGTCGACCCCGAGGCCAACATCATCTTCGGTACCGTTGTCGACGAGTCCCTGGGCGATCAGGTGCGTATCACCGTCATCGCTACGGGCTTCTCCGACTCCAACGTCAACCGTCAGGATGAGCTCTTTGCCGCTCAGCAGTCTCAGAGCAAGGCCGCTGCTTCCGCTGAGCCGCAGCGCACCGCTCCGGCCACCAGCCCGGCTCAGGCCGCTCCGACCCGCAACGTCGGTGGCACCGAGCTTCCTAACTTCGGCAACGATCAGTTCGAGCTTCCCGACTTCCTGAAGCGCGGTAGCTTCTAGTTCGTTTTTCTCAACGACCTGCACGGGGTGTGTCCATTTGGATGCACCCCGTTTTGTTTCTCGTTTGTAAACGAAAGCCTCCAATCTCCTTACGTTCCCTTTACGTTTGGTCCCTACCGCTGCGGGTATCCTTTTAAGGAAGTATGACAGCCGTATAAACGCGGACTGCGCGGCGATGCCGCGGTACTTGTGTTATTAGGAGGCTTTAGTATGGCAGCACGTGCGGACAACGTTTCGCGTGTCGACCATGATGGAGTTACGTTGGTGGAAGGCGCGACATCCGATGTTCGCTTTGCCTTCACCGAGCGCGCCGGTGGTGTTTCCGAAGATGCGTACTCCTCACTCAACTTGGGCTCGCATGTTGGCGATGACCCCTTTGCTGTTCAAGAAAATCGTCGTCGCGCGCTCGAGGCTATGGGTGCCGCCGAGTGCGAGCACAACCTGCTCGTTCCCAATCAGGTCCATGGTGACCATATCGTTGCGGTGACCTCGAACGGCGCCGATGACCTTGAGGACGTCCGCGAGCAGATTGCCGAGGGCTGTGATGCCATCGTCTGTACGGCGCATAACGTGCCCGTGCTGCTCTGCTTTGCCGACTGCGTTCCCGTGGTGCTGGTGGCCCCTGGCGGATTTGCCGTGGTGCACTCCGGTTGGAAGGGTACGATTGCACGTATTTCCGCCAAGGCGTGCCAGGCGCTTTGCGATGCTGCCGGCTGCGATGCGAGCGACGTTTCCGCCTATATCGGCCCCCATATCTTGGGTGACGAATATGAAGTATCCCAGGAGCTCATGGATCGCTTTGCCGCCGAGTTCTCTTGCATCGATGCGAGTACCTCTCGCATGCTCGATCTTTCCGCTGCCATTCGCGAGGCGCTGGTAGATGTCGGTGTCGACGCGGATACTATCGTGGATACCCAGCTTTCGACCGTGCGTCAGAACGACCGCTTTTATTCCTACCGTAACGAGGACGGCACCTGTGGGCGCCATGCTGCGATCGGCGTGATGCTATGAGAAAGATCGTATCGGTCCTGAGCGCCGCTGTGCTTACGCTTACGCTGTGCGCCTGTTCTTCGGGATCTTCTACCTCTTCCATTACCGTCGCCGGCTCCACGACCTGCCTTCCTATCGCCGAGATTGCGGCCGAGGGCTTTAAGGAGGAGACCGGCATCGACGTGCTCGTTTCCGGTTTGGGTTCTTCCGCTGGCATCGAGGCCGTCAGCGCCGGCACGGCCGATATCGCCAGCTCCTCCCGTGGACTCAATGCCGACGAACAGGATCTGGGCCTAACTCCCATCGTCATTGCCCACGACGGTATCGCGGTCATCGTGAACGACGACAACCCCGTCGATAACCTCTCGACCGAGCAGCTCCGCGATATTTACGCCGGCAAGATCACCAACTGGAAAGAAGTCGGTGGCGAGGACCTGAGGATTCAGGTTATCAACCGAGATGAGGCGTCCGGCACGCGTGAGGCCTTTCGCACCATCGTGATGGACGGTACCCCCTTCGATCGCCGCTCGGCCGTTCTTTCGGGCACGGGCCAGGTGCGCGACGTGGTATCTCGTTCGCGCGGTGCCATTGGCTACATTTCGCTGGGCTTCGTCGATAGCCTCAACGCCAAGACCTCGGTCAAGGCCGTCTCGGTCAATCATGTTGAGGCGTCCGAGAAGACGGTCGCGAGCGGCGGCTATCCCATCTCGCGCGACCTTTACTTCTTTGTGAAGGGTGCGCCTTCGCAGCAGGCGCAGGATTACATCGACTACGTGACGTCCGAAAAGATGGACAAGCAGATTCGCGAGGCGGGCTTTATTCCCGTCACCAACGACGAGAAGGGGAGTGAGTAGCATGGAAGCACAGGAAAACTCCCAGACTGAGCAGAATGTTCAGACGCCCAAGAAGCGCGAGCTGGCGCTCGTATCGCGCAGTACCTATATCAAGGAGAAGGCGCTGCAGTGGATCTTCTTTGCCTGCGCGTTCTTGGCGGTCGTTACCGTCATCCTGATTTTTGTCTTTACCACGTACTCGGCGCTGCCCGTCTTTACTGACATCGGTCTGGCTGACTTCTTTAGCTTTACGTGGGCGCCTTCCGAGGGCCACTACGGCATCTTGTCGCTGCTTGCCGGCTCGGGTCTGGTGACCGTCGGTGCGCTCGCCATGGGCGTGCCGCTGGGCGTGGGTACGGCCGTTTACCTGGTCGAGATTGCCAGCAAGCGCGTGCGCAAGCTCATCAGCCCCGCCGTTGACCTGCTGGCGGGCATACCCTCCATCATCTACGGCTTCTTTGGCATGATCATCATCCGCCCGTTTATCGCACAACTGACCGGCGGCCTTGGTTTTGGTGCGCTGACGGCGTGGTTTGTGCTCGCCATCATGATCGTCCCTACCATCACCACGCTCACCATCGATGCTCTCAATTCCATTCCCATGGGCATTCGCGAGGCATCGTATGCCATGGGCGCCACAAAGTGGCAGACCATCTATAAGGTCGTGCTACCTGCCGCGAAGCTGGGTATCGTTGATGCCATCGTGCTGGGTATGGGCCGTGCCATCGGCGAGACCATGGCCGTGCTCATGGTCGTAGGTAACGCCCCGGTTATTCCCGACAGCATTGCGAGCCCCATCTCGACGCTCACGAGCCAGATTGCGCTCGACATGAGCTATTCCTCGGGTCTGCACCGCTCGGCGCTGTTCGGCATGGGTGTGGTCCTGTTTATCATCTCCGCCACGCTGGTGGGTATCGTCCGTCTGATTTCCAAGAAGAAGAGGGGGTAGGCTATGTCCGATTCCGTTGACACGACGGTCGATACGACCTCGTCGCGCGAGCGCATCAAGCGTGCCCTTTCCCACGGCAAGAAGGGCCGCATCAACAAGGACCTGTCCAACAAGATCATGCTTGGCGTGTTTCGTGCCGCTGCCTACATCACCACGCTGGTGCTGGTCGCTATCATCGCCTACGTGGTCATCAACGGCCTGCCACACATCTCGCTCGACTTTATCTTCGGTTGGCCCCAGGGCGTCAACGCCGAGGGCGGAATTTGGCCCACGATCGTCTCGACCGTCTACGTGACGGCGCTCGCCATGCTTATCTGCACGCCGATCGCTGTGCTGGCAGCCGTCTATCTGGCCGAGTACGCCAAGCAGGGCGAGGTCGTCGAGCTCATTCGCTACGCTGCTGACGCTTTGGCCTCGGTGCCCTCCATCGTTATGGGCCTGTTTGGCTACGCCTTGTTTGTCGAGGCTATGGGCCTGGGCCTTTCGATGGTCTCGGCCGCTCTGGCGCTCGCGCTCTTGATGCTTCCCATCGTCATGCGCACCACCGAAGAAGCCATTCGCGCCGTTCCGCGCTATATCCGTTGGGGCGCGTACGGCCTGGGCGCTACCAAGTGGCAGGTCGTCTCCAAGATCGTGCTTCCTTCGGCCTTTGGCCGCATTGCCACGGGCATCGTCCTTGCCATCGGCCGTGCCATCGGCGAGACCGCCGTGGTGCTCTACACCATGGGCCAGGCCATCAATCTACCTATTTCGCCGCTCGATTCCGGTCGTCCCATGACCGTTCACCTGTACCTGCTTGCCAACGACGGCATCAACATGAACGCAGCCTACGGCACCGCGCTCTTGCTGATGGTGATCATTTTGGCCTTCAACCTGTTTGCGCGCTTCCTGTCGCGCAAGCGTCGCTAGTTAAGGAGTCCCATGTCCGTTTATCAGTCCGCTCCCGCGTTGGAGCAAGCGGCCATTACGGCCAAGGATTTCAACTTTTGGTACGGTGACTTTCATGCGCTGACGGGGCTTGACCTCAACATCGCCAAAAACGCCATCACCTCCTTCATTGGCCCTTCGGGCTGCGGCAAGTCGACGTTTTTGCGCTGCATCAACCGCATGAATGACCTGATCGAGGGCACGCGCGTCGAGGGCACCATGACGCTCGACGGCAACGATATCTATGCCGAGGGTGTCGATCCGGTCGATCTCCGTCGTCGCGTGGGCATGATCTTTCAGCAGCCCAACCCGTTTCCCAAATCCATCTACGAGAATGTCGCCTTTGGCCCTCGTCTGCAGGGCGTGACTAGCAAAAGCGACCTCGATGACATCGTGGAAGAATCGCTCAAGCGCGCCAACCTCTGGAAAGAGGTATCCAATCAGCTCAACAAGGATGGTTTGGCGCTCTCGGGCGGTCAGCAGCAGCGTCTGTGCATCGCGCGCGTGCTTGCGGTGCAACCCGATGTCCTCCTGATGGACGAGCCCTGCTCCGCCATCGACCCCACTTCCGTCTCTAAGGTCGAGGATCTGATGGCCGAGCTGACGCCCGAGATGACGATTATCATCGTCACGCATTCAATGCAGCAGGCAGCTCGTATCAGTGACTACACCGCGTTCTTCTTGCAGGAAGTTGCCGGCGAGCCCGCCACGCTTATCGAGTATGGTCAAACCGACGCGATCTTTACCAGCCCGGTGGACTCGCGGACGGAAGACTATATCACCGGCCGCTTTGGCTGATCGATGCGACTAGTCCCAAGTCGATCGGACCTGGTCCGGTGCGTATTCACTGTGCGGGCGGCATGACCGCACCCAACTGATTGGAGTGAACCATGCGCAAACTGTTTTCCCGTCAGCTCATCGAGGCCCGCCACGAGATGCTGAGCATCTACGAGGCCGTCGATCTGGCCCTCCACGATGCCGTGAAGGCCTATGTGACCGACGACCGCAAGCTCGCCACCAAGACCAAGAAGCGCACGCTTTCGATTGACGCGCGCTGCGCTAACTTGGAGGCCGTGTGCTACAACCTGATCGCCACGCAGTCACCGGTCGCCTCCGACTTCCGCTTGCTGCAGACGATTATCTACGTCGACTTTAACCTGCAGCGCATGACCGATAAGGTTCGCCAGATTTGCCGCGCCACGCGTCATATGATCAAGGCCGACATCTCGCTGCCCAAGGAGCTTGTCGGCACGGTTGAGGCCGAGGCTGAGGCCGTTTACCAGGTGCTGGGCTCTTCGCTTTCTGCGCTCGTCACCAATGACATGTCCATCATCTGCAACTTGGCCGTCGAGGACGAGCCAGTGCACGCCGCCTACGAGAAGTTCTTCCGCACCTTTAACCGCATGGATACGGGCGACTTTATGGACGACGACAGCAACTATGACGACCTGCGCCGCGCCATCATGGTTTCGCGCTACCTCGATCGCATCGCTTCGATTTCCATCGATGCCGCTTGCCGTCTGACCTTCCTGTTGACTGGTCAGCGCATGAATGCCGGCGATATCGCCCGCACTGATGAGGATGAGCTCGAGAGCATGCGCGTGCCTTCGGGCGAGGGTGTTATCATGAGGCCCGCCGTCGACGCTCGCTACGTTGCCAAGGTACCCGTTAACGAGGTCAGCGAGGGTCTTCGCTACCTGCTCGATCATCTTGAGGACGAGGACGATGGCGAGGACGACGAGGAGTAAGTAATTCCGTTCGTCGAAAGATTGTAAATACCTAAGTGAGCGCGGCCTTGCACATGCGGGGCCGCGCTCTTGCGATAGCATGGGACTACTTGTTTGGCTGTCAGCGGAGGCGATTGGCAATGGATAACTATTTGGACTTGATGCGCGCTCGCCGCGAGCAGATTCTGGAACGTTTTTATGCGGCGCTCGATCGCGCGGGCCGTCCCCACGACGCCGCGCGCCTCATTGCTGTGTCCAAGACCGTTGGTGTCGATGAGACCGTTGCCGCCATCCAGGCGGGGTATCGCCATTTTGCCGAGAATCGCCCGCAGGAGCTGGTTCGCAAGCTCACAGGCTTGGCGGAGCATCCGGAGCTGCCCGAGGTGCGCTTCGATATGATCGGCAACCTGCAGACCAATAAGATCAATGCGGTGCTGGGCTCAGCCGAGCTGATTCACTCGGTGGGTTCGCTGCATCTGGCGCAGGCGATCTCGAGCCGTGCTGCCCGCAAGATTGAGGCAGGCGAACTCGCCGGCCCCCAGCGTGTGCTCATTGAGGTCAATGTGAGTGGTGAGGAGTCGAAGGGAGGCTTTTCGCCCGATGAGATTCGCGCCGCCGCGGGTGAGCTTGCGGAACTTGAGGGAATTTGCGTACAGGGGCTTATGACTATGGCGCCCCGGGGGAATAAGGATGTGGCACGCCGCACCTTTGCGGGGCTTCGTGAGCTGAGGGATGAGCTGGAGGCGGCGCATCCCGATTTGAACCTGCCTGAGCTTTCCTGCGGCATGAGCGAAGACTTTGAGCCTGCCCTTGAGGAGGGCTCTACGCTCGTTCGCCTGGGCAGGGTAGTATTTAGCCCGGAGTTTGCAGTAAAATAAGGCTCTGAAGTGCGCACTGATTATCGGGGCGCCTGCACTAAACCGCGAGAGGACACAACCATGGGCTTCCTTGACGAGATTAAAAATAAGATGCACCTGGGCGGCCAGCAGGGTTACGACCAGGGTTATGGCCAGGACGACGACTACGGCTACGATGATGGCTATGACGATGGCTATCAGGGCAACGGCTACAGCGGTGCTTCGGGCGAGGGCTTCTACACCCAAGACGAGCCGAGCAACGGCCTGCTTGGTCAGACGCGCCGTGGTGAAGCTGAGTCGGTTGCCGTGTATACACGCTCCGGGCAGCTGGTCGGCGATGACTCCCGCCATGCCACGACGTATAACCCGCCTTCGCGCTCGCAGGACAGTGTTGCGAGCGGTTATCGTCCTGGTGCCTATGACACGCCGTCGAGCTACGCCGAGAACACCCGCGCCCGTGCCGCCGCTGCGCCTGCGCCTGCACCGAGCGATGCCTCGGCCTATGCGAGCAATATCATCAACGCCACACCGCAGCTGCCGGCCTATGTCCTGCGCCCCGAGAGCTATGACGACGTGGAGACCGTGGTGCGCCGCGTTCGCACCAAGCAGCCTGTCGCACTGATTTTTGTGGGCGTACGCACCGAAGTTGCCAAGCGCGTCTTGGACTTCTCTTACGGCTTTGCCTGCGGTCTGGGTGCCACGGTCAAGGAGGTGGGCGACCGCGTGTTCATGGTGCTGCCCGCCGGTTGCGAGGTCAAAGATTCCGATCTCAAGAAGCTTCGTGCCGACGGCTACCTTAAGTAAAGACAAGACGAGGAGATTCCCATCAACATCTACACTATCGTCCAGCTGGTCAATACGCTGTTCAACTTCTATTCCACGCTCATTGTCGTCTGCTGCTTTATGACGTGGATTCCCATGAAGCAGGGTGGTTTGCTTCAGGATATTGCTGCGGTGCTTGATAGCGTGTGCGGTCCGTGGCTCAACCTGTTCCGTCGTTTCATCCCGCCAATGGGCGGTATCGATTTTTCGCCGGTCGTTGCGATTATTGCGTTGCAGTTGGTGCAGAGGCTGGTTCTGCAGCTTCTTATAGGTATACTCGTGTAGAACTGACTTAGTAACTTGCGTCGGGCGTGTAGCGCCGAGGCGATGAAAAAGGAGACTTGTTATGGCTATTACCCCTGCAGACATCCAGGCTCAGACTTTCTCTGAGGCCAAGCGTGGCTACGATCCTGCCGAGGTCGACGTCTTCTTGGAGACGCTGTCCTCCGAGGTTGACGCTATGCTCGCTAAGATCGTCGACCTTAAGGGTCGTCTGACTGCTACCGAGCAGCAGCTTGCCGATGCGCAGGCTCAGCTTGCCCAGGCTCAGGATGCCCCCGCCCAGGCCGTTCCTGCCGCCCCCGTGGCTGCTCCCGCCCCTGATTTCTCCGCTCAGGAGCGCCAGATTTCCGCTGCCCTGATCGCTGCCCAGCAGACCGCTGAGACCATCGTCAACGATGCCAATGAGAACGCTGAGCGTATCCGCAACGAGGCTGACGCCAAGGCACGCGAGGTTATCCGCCAGGCTCTGACCGAGAAGCAGGCCGAGCTCGAGGAGATCGATCGTCTCAAGGCTTCCCGTGAGGAGTTCAAGGCCGAGTACCTCAAGCTCATCCAGCACTTCATGGACGATGCCCAAAACTCCTTCCCGGCCGACCTCATGGCCTCCACGCCGGTCGGTTCCGCCGCTTCTCCTGCGGTGACTGTTCCCGCCGAGCCGCTGCCCGTCGCTGACCCGGTTGTCCCCGTGGCCGATCCCTTCGCCCCGATCGACAACTTTGCCGCCGACGATCTTGACTAGCATTCGGCCTACAATTTAGTGCCTAGAAAGGACCCGCAGCTTGCGGGTCCTTTTTTATGACTGTACCGGGGCGCGCAACATAAAAAACCGAGCCCTGCACATAGTGGCGCAGAACTCGGCGAACCGGTGAGCGGTCAAGGATAGGTTTTAGGGCATGCCCCAAAATCTACTTGAGGAGGAAGTCGGAGAGGGAAATGGTACGGGCCTCGCGATGCTTGGGATCGGCGATGTGGTCGGCAGGATAGCCACAGACGAGCATGTGATAGGGATAGACGCCCTTGGGCAGGTTGAACTGCTCCTGTGCCACCTCAGGCTTAAAATGGCATACCCAGCACGTTCCCAGGCCCTGCTCGGTAGCCTCCATCATCATCTGATCACATACGATGGACGTATCGATTTCACTGGAATTCATCTGGTCATACGGACGCACCCAAGCATCATCGGTAACGCTGCAAATAAGGAAGACGAGCGGAGCCCCAAAGATAGACCCATCACGAGCAAACCGCGGCTGACAAGCAGCAGCCTTCTCCAACAACTCAGGCGTATCAAGCACCATCACCCGCGAGGGATGATTATTGCAAGCAGAAGGAGCAATACGTCCTGCCTCAACAATGGCATCCACGACCGACTGCTCAACGGAACGCGCCTCATACTCACGACAAGAATACCGACAACGTGCCAAATCCAAATAAGACATACAAGCCCTCCAAAGCCAATAAAACCAAGCCAAACACAAGGGTACCCAAAGCCCCATTCAGCCTAACGCCCATTGTAGAACGAAAATGCAATTATCTAAGATTGAGAAAAACGGTATTGTATGTGTCGTTGTAAATGGTAATGAGTCAGACAGGATGAAGCGATTGATATGTTGACTCGTTGAATTGCAGTATGAGGAGAAAGAATAAGGCTCTGTTAGACCAGGATTGACATACATGTGTCCCCACGGTGCCATATCGTTAGCCCCGTAGACCGCGACGGATGGGGGCAGCATGAACGCCGAAGACCTGGTCCTCAACTTCAAGAAGGGCATGG
>UQHR01000026.1 GCA_900540905.1 uncultured Collinsella sp.
CGCCGGGCCGACTCACTTCGGATCGGGCGCTACACCAACTTTCTCGACACTACCGTATGCTTTTGACCCGGCGCGATACTCAGATATTTCTGAGGCGGTTGACGAAGTTTATACGCACTATGCCGCGCAAGGCGTTTCGGAAGTTTGCACATCTACGTTACGGGCTTAGGTTTCTTCAAGCGAGCAGGCCGGTTGCGTTATTTCGAGCGATTTTTCTAGTCTAGACGACAAAAGGCAAAGGATTTGATGGGTATAAAACGCGGACGTTTGTGGGCGGATGCTCAAATCTATTGTGGCAATCGGGCGGTTGAAAAAGATATTTCAACCGCCCGATTGCCAGGTTCGTCGGAGGAGATGTCCGATTCCGACTCTCTTGTAGGAAGAGCTTGAGATCGTATTGGCCAAGGGCAATCTTAAAGCAGTCTCATTGGCAAATCTTCGCTCCTGTTGTGTTGAGGTGTAAGGTATCAGTGATTGATGTTTTGTGGCGGGTAGATTGGGGCCTTCCTTGATTCGATGCGTTCTCTCGAGGTTCATCAGAGCAAAAGGGGCTTTCGTCTTCATTGCTATCACGGTGATTGGAACCGCTCTCTCCTATGCCATGCCATACGTGAACGGGAAATTCTTAGATTTTCTTCTCGGTAACCGCAGCGAAAGAGACGCCGTACTCTTCGCGCTCCTGGTTGCGTCAATAGGAGTTTTCTCCACCCTCTTTACTTATTTTGCAGGAACACTTTCCATTCGCATAACCACGAGACTTTCCTTTGATCTTCTTAGGGAGGCCGTCTTGCGTTTTGAAAGAGACGATTACTTGGTGAGTCGGACCATCGATCCAGCCTATACAACGCAACGGATTATTTCCGACTCCAGCGTGGTCTCATCCTTCGTTTTGGCGAATTTTATCAGTGCGCCGCTGTCCATTGTAGCCATTCCCATCGTATTGCTTATCATATGGTCAATTGATTCAACTCTCGCGGTGTTTTCCATCATTCTCCTCATCGTGTATTTCTGTGTAATTACTGGGTTGAGGAAACTTTTGTATAGGGTCACGTATGAGAAGAAAGAGGCGGACAGCGCCTTTTACGCCGCAATTGCATCGCAGCTTAATCAGATTCTCAACATTCAACTGACATCTTCGTACGGCAAGAGCGAACAAGCGCTCGACGCTGGGTTTAAGAGCTATTTTCCCAAAGTTTTGCGCTCCGGAAAGCTATCATATTCTCTGACATCGCTCGATGGTCTTTTCGCAGCGTTGTTTCAAGCGGTGATACTTGTTGTTTCCGGAGTACGAATCATTAACGGAACTATGTCAATAGGCGAGTACACTATCATCGGTACATACTTCGCGGTTCTCTTTAAGACTTTGAAAAGTATGATGTCATTGTTCAAATCCTATCAAGATGCCAAAGCATCATGGGATAGGACGGCTATCGCGACGAGAGAAAAGGAGAGATCGGGGTGGAATCGGACCGATTTAGCTAAACTCGATGAAATAAATGACATTTCGGTATCTGATTTGGAATTCTCGGTTGCCCTTCCAGACGGATCTGTCCGAGAGGTCCTCGGCGGGTTTTCTTTCAAGTTTTCCGGTCCTGGTACATATTGCATAGTTGGGGAAAACGGAAGAGGCAAGACGTCACTTCTTTACTTGATGCTCGGGCTATACTCATCGAAAGGCAAAGTAAAATACAACGGCGTGCCAATCGAAGAATGCGACTTGGATTACATACGTGCGAGAGAGATATCGTGCTGCCCACAGTCGTGCTTCGCGCCGGACGAAACGGTGAAAGAGCTGTTAGAGTATTTCGACACGCCCTTTTCTTCCTATCACCGGGGTGTAGATGGCCTACTTTCGCTGGAAAACAGCGTGAAGGAGTTGCTCGGGAAACGTTGCTCCGCGCTTTCGGGCGGTGAGCTGCGCCGAGTGTACTTATGGTCGGCGATTTCACGCAAGTCGTCAGTTTTGGTACTCGACGAGCCCACGACTGGGTTAGACGCTGTAAGCCGCGCCGAGCTTGCGGCCTATGTTAAGCGCAACAAGCAAAGCCAGCTGATCATCGTTGTCTCTCACGATGACGAGATGGTCGGCGCGGTAGAAGGGGTAGTGGATTTAGGCAGCATGTACCAGGGTAAATGATGACAAGTGTAGTGCTACCCAACTGGCAGAGATAACAAAAAGGCGATGCAGATGCACGTAGCATTCAGGCGGTTCGGACTCGGTGCCTTCACGCCATCGCAACGCTTTCAGATATAGTTCTCGTTCTCTTACTAAAGGAAACTTTAGTCTACGTCATCTTGTCGAGACAGAGGTGAAGCGAAGTGTTGCCGCGACGTATCTTATTCCAGGTGGCTCAGTATCAGCGTGAGAATCGCACCAAAGTGTACTTACGATTCTCGTGTCCCACGGACAACATGAGCTGAGCATTGAGGTTCCACCCTTTGCTGCAACTACACGGGGTTGGACGGCAATGAATATGCCGGGCCGCATACCACGCGCAGCGGGGGTCCATGTCCCAGTATGTTGCCTACAGCAGCCTCGATGTCCACGCACACATCATCTCTGCCTTCGCGTTCAATCCATTTGCCGGAGAGTGCGAGGGTTGCCAGGCCGTAGAATTCGAGCCGAACAAATGAAATGCGGTATCAGCGCATAGGATTAAACTGACGATTGCTTTGCACTGAGAATACGCTTGGAAAGCCGCTATGGGTGGCGGCCCGGGTTAAATAGAGAAGCCCGTCCGATCACTTTCATGTGGCGAACGGTCGGGCTTCTTATTCCACTTGCCAATGCTCGGCTCATATTGGAAGAAAGCTACGCTAATGTTTGCGTGACACTCCTATTTTCTCCGAAGAAAGAGTCGGATAATGAAGAATAGAATTAAAAAAGGTGCCAGATATAACGCAAATATAAAGGCTAATCCAACGAGACCTTGCAATAATGGCATAACTCCTCCCAGACACGAGATTTTGGTATTTGTTCCCATCTTATTCTGAATTGGACCAAATAGTTCCTAGCCACAAAACTACTCGTCAACTGGATCGCACCAATCTGCTGGCAAAACACAGCTTGATTCTTTATCGACATAGCACCAATCCGCAACAGGGCACTCGGCGATGTCGTAAAAATTGCATATATCAACTCCAAGACAACAAGGCTCAACGGGAGGATGTTCATTTGAACCAACAGGATGGATATGCTTCATAACAGCTCCTCACCTTAATCCAATTAGAGACTACGTTTGATCAATGCCACAGTGATCTACAACGCAGATGCTGCCGCCATCCATGTCATAGTCGCAGTAATCGTATGCACCACAGCCATCTGCTTTATCATAAACAGTACAGATGTCAGTAATGCCCAAGAGGCAGTCAAAAGACATCGGCTTCACGCCTGCCTCGTCGCCACTTCCTGGATTAATCGGATGAATATGCTTCACGACTACCTCCCTTTGAGTGCAGAAAAACCTCAATATTGTGTATAACAAACCAAGATGTCTAGTTCACCATATTTCTAGAATGGTTTCGGCGAACGTAGCAATAAGCTTCGCAGACGGTAATCAGAAGAACGAACACCTCCACAATGGTGACAGCAATGCGCTGAACCGCTTATTCCGATACAGTAGCTTCTCGTTGATTTTTCTCCTGCGAAGATGAGTGGCGGGAAATAAGGTCAAAAGCCATCTCGTAGCACATTTTTCTATATTCACATGATGCAGGGTGTAGACTCTTGGGCAAGTAGCCGTGCTCGTCTGCAGCCTCCCAGCTACAGCCCCCACCACAGAAAGACCGAGCCCAACAGTCCGTACAGTCAATTCTTTTTTCGACACCCTGACTCCAGTTTTCAATATACCTAGTTTCGTCAATTCCGGTGACGATGTTGCCCATTTTGAATCGCATCATCCCGACAAACCTGTGACAGGGGTATACGTCCCCTTCGGGAGTCACGGAAATAAAACGCCTGCCAGCCCCGCATCCGACAAAGGCGATCCTGTTGCTCATGATCAAATCAACTGCAGTTTTCAATGTTCTAAACAAGGGCTTTTCCCCTTGATCAATCTGTTCGAGATATTGATCCGCCAAATCTATTAGGCCCGCCCTGATTTTGTTTAATGAGTGTTCGTCGAGTTTGATATTCTCATCGAATGAGCTCACGGGCGAGAAGTAAATCCTTCTGAAGCCCATCTCTTTAAACTGAAGATAGTCTTCAACAAGGTTACAGTTATTATTTGTTAAGGTCGCTCTTGCGCCGAAGGGGAACGACTCGGAAAAACGACGAACGTTTTTGTCGATATCGGAGAAAGAGCCGCCTCCCGTCTTGTACGGGCGCGATGCATCGTGCTTGCATCCTGTACCATCGAGACTAATCAGAACAGAAAACCCGTGCTCCTTGAAAGAATTCACAGCAGTGTCATTCAAAAGCGTTCCGTTGGTCGTAATAGAATAGGTAAAGTTTCTATTGGGGTATATTCTTTTTGAATAGTCGACCGTTTTCCATATCAGCGGCTCGTTAATCATGGGTTCCCCACCAAAAAAGACGATCGCAAGCGTTTCGTTTTCCGATGAACTTGCGACGAGGTAGTCGACCGCCTTGAAGGCTATCTCGTCTGTCATCAGCAGAGGAGACGTTCCATAATCTCCTTTACCGGCAAAACAGTAACTACAACCAAGGTTGCATGCATGTGAAACGTGGAGTTCGATGGATCTAAGTTTTCGAGGCGTGTCTTTTGTTAAGAAAGTCCGCTCAGACAATCGTTGATACTCATCAATGTCGTCTTCAAGTTCTGCTATGGTCGTTTGGTCGTAGCCTTTCGCAGCAAGTGACTTTGTTAGCAACTTCGAGTTGACCGTTCTTCCCGATGCTTCAAATATGCGAAGCGCATCTTCTGATGCTTGGTCAACCTGAAAGCAATTGCGAGTGACCTCATCGAAGCAGTAACGACGATCACTTACTGAGAAAAAATGCATACGTTCCTCAATTTCATGCTGGACTGGCACTAACCTTGTTTATTGTTGCGCAGCTATAAAAAACCACCAGCGGGGATTCGGTGTGCGGCCCAATCGGACTCCCAAAAGGTTCTATTTGAGACTGGCAAGCTTTGTGTTGTTGGCACTTCGACAGCGCTCTTTATTCCAACATGGAGCCTCGCAGTTTGAGTCGACTTGCCTCTGGAAGGTCCGATCTTAACTTGATTTAGGATGAAAACAGATTACAGGCGCGCTCCTCTAGAAAGAAAGGAAACCAATCGCCGCCTTTCACCAGGAAAGTTTTTATAGCCCACCTCGAGCAAAATGAAAGATGCGAGAGCGATTGGGGAACAACGCGAATCTCCCCTTTTGGGTGGGAGCGAGCCTTCAGCCACCGGCGAACGACTCGCCCTGGTCAGAATCTGGAAGTGGTGCCGGGCCGCTTGGGCCTCCCCGGTGACTTCGTGGGGCTTACCTGCCTGACGTCGAGGAGTACATCCGCAAGATTCGTTCCCTATGCCGTTTGCTCTCACGCCCGCCTTAGTTCCAAGTCGGGCGAGCCGCCGCGCTCATGCGACCCGTGGCGGCGACACGTCGACGCCGCGCTCGCTGAGCACATCTTCGGTCGCGGGCGAGCACGAGGTCGCGCCGGCGCATCCGCTGGGACTGCTGTGCGTGCAAAACGGCTACGTGGTGAGCGTCCCGCGCTGGATTCAGCCGAGTGAGGAAGGCGTTGAGATCGGCGCGCTGGCAACGGGGGAGGGCGGCATCACCGACGACGTCTCGGCCCGCCATGCCCATATCTGGTGCGACGAGTCTGGCGCATGGTTTGTCGAGGACCTGTCGTCCACTAACGGCACCGTGGTGGTAAACGGGGCCACGAGTGTGTGTATTCAAGTAGAGCCCGGCCGCTCCGCCCAGCTCAACCCCGGCGACGAGCTCAAACTCGGCGAATCCACCACCTACGCCATCCTGCTCGGCGCCCTCTAGCCGGCAGTTAGGGACGTTCCTTTCCTGCCGGTACTTGGGGACACTCCTTGGCGCGTCAGAGCCAGTCGCCCGGGGATGGAGGGACCATTTTGGCCCTTGGCAGTCACCTAAGGTAAACCTCTACCGCCCACCTATATTTGCCGAAATATGGCCTGACGGCGGGGTACAATAAACCCGCATGCGGATTTCCGTTGCGGGCGCTTCCCATCGCCGGGGTGTGCCCGGGAGCATCCGGCATGCGGCCTTTGCGGCGCTCGGTCATGTGCAAGACGGGCGGTCGGGTCTGTGGGGCGCATCAGCTGCCCCTCGCCTCGGCATGTCTTCTCTCCACGCCACGTACCTGCTGCTGAGCCTGCCTGCCAGATGATTGGAAGCAACAGCGTAAATCCCATCACGCCAACATCCCGGCGATCGCCGGGGCCTGTATACCTATATGAGAGGAGAGGGGTATATGGCGCGTAAGTTTAAGTCTATGGACGGCAACGAGGCGGCCGCATATGTTTCGTATGCGTACACCGAGGTAGCGGGAATTTATCCCATTACGCCGTCCAGCCCGATGGCCGACCATGTCGACCAGTGGGCGGCCCAGGGTCGCAAGAACATCTTCGGCACCCCGGTCAAGGTCGTCGAGATGGAGTCCGAGGCAGGTGCAGCCGGTACCGTTCACGGTTCGCTGGGCGCCGGTGCTCTGACCACCACCTACACGGCTTCTCAGGGTCTGCTCCTGATGATCCCGAACATGTACAAGATCGCGGGCGAGCAGCTCCCGGGCGTTTTCCACGTCTCCGCGCGTTGCGTCGCTTCGCACGCCCTGAACATCTTCGGTGATCACTCCGACGTCATGGCCTGCCGCCAGACCGGCTTCGCCATGCTCGCCGAGGGCAACGTCCAGGAGGTCATGGACCTCTCGCCGGTGGCTCACCTTGCCGCCATCGAGGGCAAGACCCCGTTCCTTAACTTCTTCGACGGCTTCCGCACCAGCCACGAGATCCAGAAGGTCGCCATGTGGGACTACAAGGATCTGGCCGAGATGTGCGACATGGACGCCGTCCAGGCTTTCCGCGATCACGCGCTCAACCCTGAGCACCCGCACACCCGCGGCAGCCACGAGAACGGCGATATCTTCTTCCAGAACCGTGAGGCCTGCAACAAGGTCTACGACGAGCTTCCCGCCGTCGTCGAGGGCTATATGAAGAAGATCAACGAGAAGCTCGGCACCGATTACGGCCTGTTCAACTACTACGGCGCTCCCGATGCCGACCGCGTCGTCGTGTGCATGGGCTCCTTCTGCGACGTGCTCGAGGAAGTCATCGACTACCTCAACGCTCACGGCGAGAAGGTCGGCCTGGTCAAGGTTCGTCTGTTCCGTCCGTTCTCCATCAAGCACTTCGTCGACGTTCTCCCCGAGACCGTCCAGAAGATCGCCGTCATGGACCGTACCAAGGAGCCGGGTTCCATCGGCGAGCCGCTCTACCAGGACGTCGTCTCCGCTCTCTACGAGGCTGGCAAGACGGGCATCAAGGTTGTCGGCGGCCGTTATGGCCTGGGCAGCAAGGACACGCCTCCCGCGTCCGCGTTCGCTGTCTTCGAGGAGCTCAAGAAGGACGAGCCCAAGCGCGAGTTCACCATCGGCATTGTCGATGACGTGACCAACCTGAGCCTGCCCGAGGCCGAGGATGCGCCCAACACTGCAGCCCCCGGCACCATCGAGTGCAAGTTCTGGGGTCTGGGTGGCGACGGTACCGTCGGCGCCAACAAGAACTCGATTAAGATCATCGGCGACCACACCGACAAGTACGTCCAGGCCTACTTCCAGTACGACTCCAAGAAGACCGGCGGCGTCACCGTCTCGCACCTGCGCTTTGGCGATTCCCCGATCCGCTCGCCGTACTACGTGACCAAGGCCGACTTCGTCGCTTGCCACAACCCCAGCTACATCGTCAAGGGCTTCAAGATGGTCCGCGACGTCAAGCCGGGCGGCACCTTCCTGGTCAACTGCCAGTGGAGCGACGAGGAGTTCGCCGAGCACATGCCCGCCGTGGCCAAGCGCTACATCGCGAACAACAATGTCAACGTCTACCTGATCGACGCTATCGACCTGGCCGCCAAGGTCGGCATGGGCAAGCGCACCAACACGGTGCTCCAGTCCGCCTTCTTCGCGCTGGCCAAGGTCCTGCCCGCCGAGGACGCCCTGCAGTACATGAAGGACGCTGCTACCAAGTCCTACATGAAGAAGGGCCAGGCCATCGTCGACGCCAACCACAAGGCCATCGATGCCGGCGCTACCGCTTTCCGTAAGTTCGAGGTTCCGGCCGACTGGGCTACCGCCGAGGATGCCGCTCCCGTCGAGCTCTCCGAGGAGACCAAGTCCGCTATCGCCCAGCAGGTCAAGAACCTGCTCGAGCCCATCGATCGCATGGACGGCGACAGCCTGCCTGTTTCCGCCTTCGTCGATTGCGCCGACGGCCAGTTTGAGCTGGGCGCCTCCGCATACGAGAAGCGCGGCGTCGCCGTGGTCGTTCCCCACTGGGATGAGACCAAGTGCATCCAGTGCAACCAGTGCGCCTACGTGTGCCCGCATGCCACCATCCGTCCGTTCGCGATGACCGAGGACGAGGCTGCCGCCGCGCCCGAGGCTACCCGCACGCTCGACGCCATGGGCCCCAAGGCCAAGGGCATGAAGTTCACCATGGCTGTGTCCCCGCTCGACTGCATGGGTTGCACCAACTGCGTCAAGGTTTGCCCCAAGGGCGCCCTCGAGATGGTTCCCACCGAGCAGGAGATGGACCAGCAGCCCGTTTGGGACTATATGGTCGAGAACGTCTCCGAGAAGAAGGAGCTCATCGCGGCCAACGTCAAGGGTAGCCAGTTTAAGCAGCCCTACCTGGAGTTCTCGGGTTCCTGCGCCGGCTGCGCCGAGACCGCCTATGCACGTCTGGTGACCCAGGTCGCCGGCGACCGCATGTTCATTTCCAACGCCACCGGCTGCTCCTCCATTTGGGGTAACCCCGCTGCCACCGCTCCTTACTGCAAGGACAAGGACGGTCACGGCCCGGCGTGGAACAACTCCCTGTTCGAGGACAATGCCGAGCACGGTCTGGGCATGGCCGTCGGTTACGAGGCCGTCCAGAAGAAGCTGATCGCCGCTACCCAGGACATCATCGCTGCCGATGGTCCGTCCGATGAGCTCAAGGCCGCCGGCCAGGCTTGGATCGACTCCGTCAACGACGCCGAGGCCTCCAAGGCCGCTGCCGCTGCCTACGTTGCCGAGCTCGAGAAGTGCGGCTGCGACGCTTCCAAGGCGATCCTCGCCGACAAGGCTTACCTCACCAAGAAGTCCTTCTGGATCTTCGGCGGCGACGGCTGGGCCTATGACATCGGCTTCGGTGGCCTGGACCACGTCCTGGCTTCCGGCCACAACGTCAACGTCTTCGTCTTCGACACCGAGGTCTACTCCAACACCGGCGGTCAGGCCTCCAAGGCCTCGAACCTGGGCCAGGTCGCTCAGTTCGCCGCTGCCGGTAAGGTGACCAAGAAGAAGTCCCTGGCCGAGATCGCCATGAGCTACGGCTACGTCTACGTGGCGCAGGTCGCCATGGGCGCCAACCCGGCTCAGACCCTCAAGGCCATTCACGAGGCCGAGGCCTACGACGGCCCGTCCCTCATCATCGGCTACAGCCCCTGCGAGATGCACTCCATCAAGAAGGGTGGCATGCAGAACTGCCAGGCCGAGATGAAGAAGGCTGTCGAGTGCGGTTACTGGAACCTCTTCCGCTTCAACCCCGAGGCTGCTGCCGGCAAGAAGTTCTCGCTCGATTCCAAGGAGCCCGCGGGCGGTTATCAGGAGTTCCTGATGAACGAGGCCCGTTACGCTTCGCTGACGCGTTCCTTCCCCGAGCGCGCCGAGGAGCTCTTCAAGGAGAATGAGCAGGCCGCTATGGACCGCTATCAGCACCTGCTGAAGCTCAAAACGGTGTATAACGAGGCCTAGGTCTCCCACCGCAGGATCTGAGGGCTGACCTTCGCGGACGTCCTCGGACATGAAAGAACCCCCGCTGCGCACTATGTGCGGCGGGGGTTCTTTCGTCCTGCGGAGTGTCCGCGAAGGTCAGCCCTCAGATCCTGCTACGACTACGTCCTTGGATTGTGTGGGCGGATGAAGGACGTAGTTGGCCGGGTATTCCGTCCCTTTCGCTGTTTCGCGGCTTTGCCGCGAAACCTCGCGCCACTTTGGGGATGGATGGGGGCGTGGTTGTTGCCGCCTTTTCGGAGCGCTTCTTTATTCCTTTTGCTGGATGAAAAGCCCCTTGTTTTTGCAGGGGTGCATACTCGACTTATAAGTGCATAGAATCTCGTATAGCGCGAGTAAGATATTGCGCTGTCCGTTTTGTGTTTAGCAGAGATGTAGTTTGCATAATCCGACATAATCCTCGCTTCATTTAAATAAAGTCGCACGTAAATTACGTAGATATGTCTGAGCTGGAGTTCTGTACGCTGAGCGGACAAAAACGACCGTTCACCGTTCCGCTATTTTCAAAATGAATAAAATGAGCGATAAAGAGAATATAAACCTTAATAAACTCGCGTATCGCACGGACGCGGGTTATTAATGGGTTGTAGGCCTTTTACAGAAAGGATTCCAGCAATGTCTAAGCCTCTTGGCAAGCCCGATCGTATTGTCGTCGCCCTTGGCGGCAACGCCCTCGGCAACAACCCCGTCGAGCAGATCGAGGCCGTGAGCAACACCGCCCACGCTCTCCTCGGTCTCATCGAGCAGGGCAATGAGATCATCATCACCCACGGCAACGGCCCGCAGGTCGGCATGATCCAGAACGCCTTCGCCGCTGCCCACGATGCCATCGGTACCCCCGAGATGCCGCTGCCCGAGTGCGGCGCCATGTCCCAGGGCTACATTGGTTATCACCTGCAGCAGGGCATCGGCCGCGAGATGCACAAGCGCTATAAGCGTTGGCACGCCGCCACCGTCGTCACCCAGATCGAGTGCGATCCCGACGATCCCGCGTTCAAGAACCCGACCAAGCCGATCGGCCCCTTCTACACCGAGGAGCAGGCCAAGGAGTTCATGGCCGAGGATCCCTCCAAGGTCTTCGTCGAGGATTCCGGCCGCGGCTGGCGTCGCGTCGTCGCCTCCCCCGATCCCAAGAAGATCGTCGAGGCTGACTCCATCCTTAACCTGCTCGACAACGAGTTCATCGTCATCGCCTGCGGTGGCGGCGGCATCCCCGTCGTCCGCGACTACGAGAACAAGGGCTGCTACAAGGGCGTTCCCGCCGTCATCGACAAGGACCTGGGCGGCGAGCTGCTGGCCGAGGACTGCGACGCCGACGTTCTGTTCCTGCTGACCGCCGTTGAGCATGTCGCCATCAACTTTGGCAAGCCCAACCAGGAGGAGCTCGAGGACCTCACCGCCGACGAGGCCGAGCGCCTGGCCGACGAGGGCCAGTTCGGCAAGGGTTCCATGGAGCCCAAGGTCCGCGCTGCCATCAAGTTCGCCCGTTCCCGCAAGGGCCGCACCTGCATCATCGGCGCTCTGGACAAGGCCGCCGAGACCATGGCTGGCCTCTCCGGTACCCGCATCCACGAGTAGTCTCTACTCTGTTGCCTCTCTCGTGGGCGCCAGGCAAAGCGCCCACAAACTAGCCTCTCTTCATGAGCCCCGCAGTCCGCTCCGACTGCGGGGCTTTTGCTATTCACCTAGTCATTGGGGACGTTCTTAAATGACTAGTCAAACAAGAGCGTCCCCAATGACCACTCATTTAAGTCTGTCCCCAATGACTAGCAGTAGGCCCACATGGCTTCGACTTCGTTGAGGACCTCTACGACGCCCCAGCGGCGGGCGCTGCGGCTGGCCGAGTTGGGGTCGTAGACGCCAATCTGGTTGGCATCATCGATACCGTAGAGCACGATGTAGTGACCCGCGTTGGTAAAGGTGCCGGGGCGCACTGCGGCGATGATGGGCGCACCCGAGCGCAGTGCCTGGGTCATCGAGTCGCGATCGTTATAGAGCTGTGTCCCGTTAAGCCCGAGCTGCCACGCGCCGCTTGTCATAAACGACCACTCGGTGGCACCGGTGGGGGCGTAATTGCCGGCTTCGGCCAGTGCGCATATATCGACCGGCGTCTTATCGGTGCGGCCGGTCTTAAATATGTAGACCATGGTAAGGCAGGTGGGGCCACAGGCATTTTCGCGAATGGTGCCGCCGGCGTAGGGGAGCTCCGACCATGCGGGGTCGATCTGGTAGATATGAGGCATGGCGCCGGCCTGCCATTGCGACCGCGGGGTCGAGAACGCAAACGAATAGCCGGGAGCGACCGGGGCCTTGAGCAGCTTGTTTTCGGCGGTCGGTTCAAGACCGGCTGAGCCGTGAGAGATGCAGGACCCTAAGAATAAAAAGACCAGGCAGGCGGCAATGGAACAAAGCGCAAGGCGAAGGCGGCGGACTGGCAGTCCATGGCTTTCGGCATGTGGCGCAGGGCGAGAGGTCGAGCTGTCGCGACCGCGTTGGGGTCTCGAAAAGGAGCGCTTAACGTAGTAGTCGGTCTTGCGATGATCGTAGCGGCGTGGCTGCGATGAGTCGGTCTGGCGTTGGCGCGCGCTCGTGCTCGCGCGGTCTGGCTGCTGCACGGTGCGGCTTTGTTGCCGCGAAGAAGCCCCGGGCCGCTCTTGTGGCCGTTGCGGGCTGTCGTTACCGGAGGTGCTTCTGGGCGTTGGCGTGGTACGGCCGGCAAGGCGCACGCTTTGTGGCCGCCGATCGTCGTCGCTGTATCCGTATGCCATTCGAACCACCTTGCCTCGTGTGTAACTTGTCTATCCTACATAAAAAGATGTACGACGCATGGGTATGTGCGCCAAAAGCCTGACAAACGGTATGAACGTTGCCGCGCCGCGCGCCAAGCGTCACGGCAACAGGTATTCAAAAACAGACAAGATGAAAGCGTCCAAGACGAATGGCGTCCCCAGCCGTTCGTCCCAAAAACGGTGCCGCTCGTTTTGCAGTTCTGCCTTCGGTCGAGCTGCAAGCGGCGTTGCTGTGCCAAGGCTGTATCTTAAAGCCACGAAATAAAAGTGCGCGGCAAAACAGACCGCGCAGGGGTGACGCCAAAGGGGCGTCAAGCAAGGAAAGGAGGGAAACAATGGCGGATACGAACGCAGAGGTTGCAGTCGAGGATAACGGCGGCATGAAGAAAACGCTCTCGCTCTGGAACTTCTTTACCATCGGTTTCGGTGCCATCATCGGCACCGGCTGGGTTCTGCAGGTCGGCGACTGGATGGTCGTGGGCGGCGGTCCCGTTCCCGCTATGATCGCATTCCTCTTGGGTGCAATCTTCCTCGTGCCCGTCGGAGCTGTTTTCGGTGAGCTCACGGCTGCCATCCCCATCTCGGGCGGCATCGTCGAGTATGTCGATCGCAGCTTTGGCCGTACGCTGAGCTACATTACTGGTTGGCTCCTTGCCCTGGGCAACGGCATTCTGTGCCCGTGGGAGGCCATCGCCATCTCGACCCTCGTGTCCGAGATGTTCGGTAGCCTGCCCGGTCTTGAGTGGCTGCGCGCCGTCAAGCTCTACACCATCCTGGGCGCCGACGTTTACCTGTTCCCGACGCTGATCGCGCTCGGCTTTGCAGTCTACGTCATCTTCCTTAACTTCCGCGGTGCCAGCTCGGCCGCCAAGCTCCAGGCCTTCCTGACCAAGGCCCTGCTCTGCGGCATGCTGCTCGCCATGGGCGTCTCGCTGTTCACCGGTTCGCCGGACAACGCCATGCCCGTGTTCTCCCAGGTCACCGGTGCTGGCGGCGGCAAGGCCGCTACCGAGGGCGCCAGCCTGTTCGCCGGCATCGTGTCGGTCCTGGTTCTGACCCCGTTCTTCTACGCCGGCTTCGACACCATTCCTCAGCAGGCTGAGGAAGCGGCCGAGGGCCTCAACTGGAACAAGTTCGGCAAGATCATCTCCCTGGCCCTGCTGGCCGCCGGCGGCTTCTACATGGTCTGCATCTACTCGTTCGGCACCATCCTCGACTGGCACGAGTTCGTTAAGAGCCCGGTTCCCGCGCTCGCCTGCCTCAAGGGCATCAACATGCTCCTGTATCTGGCCATGCTCGTCATCGCCACGCTTGGACCCATGGGCCCGATGAACTCCTTCTACGGCGCCACGAGCCGCATCATGCTCGCCATGGGCCGCAAAGGTCAGCTGCCCGAGAAGTTCGCCGAGGTCGATCCCAACTCCGGCGCTCCCAAGCTCGCCTGCGTCGTCCTGGGCGTCATCACCGTCGTCGGACCGTTTTTGGGCAAGAACATGCTCATCCCTCTGACCAACGTGTCGGCTCTCGCCTTCATCTTCTCCTGCGGTATGGTCGCCCTCGCTTGCCTGCGCATGCGCTTCACCGAGCCCGACCTGCCTCGTCCCTACGAGGTGCCCGGCGGCAAGTTTGGCATCGGCCTCGCTATCGCCGCCTGCGCCATCATCATCGGCCTGCTCGTGATTCCATTCTCTCCCGCCTCCCTCAACATGGTGGAGTGGAGCATCGTGATCGGCTGGTTGGCTATTGGCCTGGCCCTCATGGCCTTCACCAATTCCCGCAAAAAGTAACGCCGAGCCGGGGCGGATCGGGTGCGCGGGACCCTCTCTCCCGCGCACCGAACCCGGTACCACTTGGGTAGCTTTGTGAGGCCAAACCCAACATGGCCTCGCCCACTATATGGATCCATAAGGAGGAACCATGTCCACTAAGTATGCAATCGTTGGCGGTAAGCTCATCGACGGTACCGGCGCCGAGCCGGTCGAGAACTCCCTCGTTCTCGTCGACGACAACGGCAAGATCGAGTACGCCGGTGTTATGCGGGACCTTCCCGAGGGCGTTGAGGTTATCGACGCCGCCGGCAAGACTGTCCTTCCCGGCCTGATCGACACCCACCTGCACTTCTCGGGCAACCTAACCGACGATGACACCGATTGGGTCATGCAGCCGCTCCTCGAGAAGCAGGCAGTTGCCGTCAAGCAGGCCTACGACTGCCTCACCCACGGCCTCACCACCGTCTGCGAGATCGGCCGCTTTGGTATCCAGATTCGCGACTGCATCGACAAGGGCGTCTTTAAGGGCCCGCGCGTTCTGGCCACCGGCCTGGGCTTCTGCCGCGTTGCCGGTCACGGCGACTCCCACCACTGCACCCAGGAGCTCAACAAGGAATCCCATCCCTGGGGCGACCAGGTCGATGGCCCTTGGGATCTGCGCAAGGCCGTCCGTCGTCGCCTGCGCGAGAACCCCGATGCCATCAAGATCTGGGCTACCGGTGGCGGCATCTGGCGCTGGGACTCCGGCCGCGATCAGCACTATTGCTCCGAGGAGATCCAGGCCGTGGTCGAAGAGGCCAAGATGGTCGGTATCCCCGTGTGGAGCCACTGCTACAACAACCACGCCGCTGCCTACGATTCCGTCCGCTTTGGCTGCGAGCAGCTGATTCACGGTTTCGATATCGATGAGCGCACCATGGACCTCATGGCCGAGCAGGGCACCTTCTTCACCCCGACGATCGCCTTCCTGCCCACCTGGTACGCCACCTATCCGCCCGTCTACGTCCCCGAGCTGCACGACAAGTACGAGGGCACCCTGGTCGAGAAGGAGCTGCAGCGCAACTACGACTGCCTGCGCGAGGCCAAGAAGCGTGGCGTCGTCATGACGATCGGCTCCGACTCCTTCTCCTTCGTCACCCCGTACGGCACCTGCTCCATCGAGGAGATGTACGAGTTCGTCGACAAGATCGGCTTCACCCCGGTCGAGACCATCACCTGCGCCACCCTCAACGGCGCCAAGATGTGCCACATCGAGGACGAGACCGGTTCCATCGAGGCCGGCAAGTGCGCCGACCTGCTGGTCGTCAACGGTGACGTCGCCGCCGACATCCATGTGCTCAACACCGACAACATGGACGTCATCATGAAGGACGGTTGGATCGTCGAGGCTGGCACCTTTGGCGAGGCCAACAAATACAGCGCCTAAGATACCGTTTGTCGATGACTGGATGTAAAACACAGTTTTTGATTGCATAATGCAATGGAGAGGGTCGCTTGCGGCCCTCTCCATTGCTATGGGTGTGGTAGATAAAAGGGGATGACGGTGGATTTAAACAGGCTGATTCTGGGCAAGAGTTACAACTCTACCAAGGTCTTTCGTACGGCCCAGCATGTGGTCCAGGCCATCCTACTCGGTGTTGTCGTTCCGGCGCTTATTCTGCTGCTTATCTGGGATTTAACCGATAATCCCAATCCCGTTCCGGGCGTTGTCGTTATTGCCGGCCTGGTCATGCTGTGCTTCTTTTTCTCGTATGTCTTTGTGGTCCCCGACGACCTCACATCGAGCGCAACCGACCGTACGCTCGCCATCGCATCAAAAATATTCGCCTATACGTCGCGCGGCCTTACGCCCGAAGCGGCCCTGGGTGCCTCTAAAATTATCCTATCCGAGACCATCGCCTCCGCCATCTGCTTTACCGATGGCAAACAGGTGTTGGCAAGCTGGGGCGAGGACTCGGCAAAGTGCCCTGCCGGCACCCCGGTAGTGCTCAAGACCACGCTCAACGTGATTGAGACGGGTGAGCAGAGCGTGTTTTCGCGTGACACCTCCAATGAGACGGGTGGCTATTTTCCCCGCCTGCGCGCCGGCATTGTCGCGCCGCTTACCGTGCGCGGGCATTGTGTGGGCACACTCGAGCTGTATTACCCCCGCCTGAGCAGCATCGATATGCGCCAGACGGCCCTTGCTTCGGGCTTTGCCGATCTCATTTCCACGCAGCTCGCCAGCTTTGAGCTCGAGCGCCAGGACGAGCTCACAGCTCGCGTTGAGCTACGCGCCCTGCAGTCGCAGGTCGACCCGCATTTTCTATTCAATACCATTAGCACGATTGTGTCGCTCGTTCGAACCGAGCCCGACAAGGCGCGATCGCTGCTGATCGACTTTTCCAACTACTATCGTCAGACGCTTTCTGATTCCGATACGCTCACCACGCTCGAGCACGAGGTGGAACAGGGCACCCGTTATATCAATCTTATGCAGGCCCGGTATGGCGACGGCCGTCTGCGCGTTTCGGTCGACATCGACTTTGAGGTGCGCGACAGCCTGGTGCCGCCGTTTATCTTGCAGCCGCTGCTCGAAAACTGCATCAAGCATGCGCAGCGCGAGACCGAGCCGCTTTCTATTCGTGTTAGGGCTTTTGAGACCGATGACGGCTTGGAGATTATCGTCGAAGATGACGGCATCGGTATGAACGAAGAAGTCTGCGCGCATCTGTTTGAGCAGCATCGCCGAGAGGAGCCCGAGAGCATTACCGCCGACGGCTCCATCAAGCGAGGTTGCGGCCTGGCGCTCTTCAATGTGCTTCAGCGCATCCATTTCTTTTACGGAGAAGATTCTGGCATGCGCGTGAAGTCCCAGGAGGGCGTGGGAACACAGGTCATCGTTGAGTTGAACGGCGAACCGCATGAGCCGGCGCCGCTAACGGTGTAGCACGCGGTTGGATTGAGAGAAAAAGAGGGGAAGCGCATATGTCCGAAGGCTGGAACATCTTGGTGGTTGATGACGAGCCTCCCATTAGGGCCGAGCTACGCTATCTGCTGGAAAAGGATGCGCGTGTGGGACAGATTGCCGAAGCGGGCAATGTCACCGAAGCCGTGGAGTCGATTCTGTCGAACAAGCCCGACGTGCTGTTTTTAGACATTACCATGCCCGGTCGCTCGGGAATTGAGCTTGCCGAGACGCTGCAGAACCTAAAGACGCCGCCGGTGGTTGTGTTTGTGACAGCGTTTGCCGAATTTGCCGCCGATGCGTATAACCTCGATGCGGTCGACTATGTCGTCAAGCCGGTCGAGGACGCACGCCTGTCAAAGGCACTCGACAAGATCGAGGCAGCCTTGGGTGCCCGTCGTGTTATCCATGCTCCGCGCCAACCTTTGCGTCTGACGGTGGACCGCGGGGGCAAAAAGGTGTTCATTCCCGCCGCAGACGTTTGCTACTTTGAGGCGCGCGCCGATTTTTGCAACGCCATCTGCGCCGAGGGAACGTACCTGATCAATGAGTCGATTTCCTCGCTCGAGCGTCGCTTGGGCTCCGAGGGCTTTATCCGCGTCCATCGCAGCTATCTGGTCAATTTGGAAGACGTGCACAATGTCGAGGTCGGGTCCACCGGTCTTATGGAGCTTAGGCTCGATCGCGTTGACTCGGCGGTACCCGTGTCTCGTCGTCGCGCCGCCGAGGTCAAGGCTCACCTGGGGCTTGCGTAAGCGGTATGCACGCCATCGTTTGCCACCGCAGGTTTGGCTAAGGCTTACGTGCAGCTTGTCGTTGCGTGTGGCCCCCCGAAGGTGCCTCGGCCGTGTTGCCGAGTGACCCTTCGGGGGCTTTTTGCGTTTGAGGTGAGTGCTGCGAGGCATTCTGAACCCGCCGGCTACGCTCGGTTACAGCTCGCAGACGTTCTCGGGCGTGCCGTTCACATAGGCCAACACGTTGTCGAACTCGATCTTGGCGCGATGCTGCATGGCCTCCTCGGTCAGGAAGGCGACGTGCGGGGTGAAGACGCAGTTCGGCGCAGAAAGCAGCTTGTACGCGGCGTGCGCGTTTGAGCTTGCGGATGGACAGGTGCGAGAGGTTGCCGACATGGAGACGTTGCGTGTGCGGGAGCCGCTGGTGGATGCTGGCGGAGCCGCGTCCGCGCATACGCAAGATGCAAGCGCCCCCTGCGCCCTTGCGTTTGATGATGCCTGGTTTAGATACGACCGCGAATCCCCGTGGGTGCTGCGAAATCTCGACCTGAGTGTTGCCAAGGGGCGCATCCATGCGCTCGTGGGCGGAAACGACTGCGGTAAATCGACGCTGCTCGCGCTTGCGGCGGGGTCGTCGCGCCTTCAGCGCGGCAAGGTGCGTGCTGGAGATGAGCGACGCGTGCTGCTGCCGCAGGACCCGCGGGCTCTGTTTGCCGCTGAGACGGCATATGGTGAGCTGATGGAGTGGTCCGGCAAGCTCGGGTTTGGAGAGGACGAGGCGAGGAGCCTGTTGGGTGAGTTGGGCCTTGCGGCGCAAGAGCACACGCACCCGTACGATCTTTCGGGCGGTCAGCAGCAGCTGCTCGCCATCGGCAAGCTTCTGCTGGCAAAGCCAGACGTGCTGTTGCTCGATGAGCCCACCAAGGGCTTGGACGCCCGGGCGCGCTCGAAGTTCGCACACCTTCTGCTCGACCTTCGGGCTCAGGGAAAGACCATACTCATGGCGTCTCACGACCTCGACTTCGTGCAGCAGGTGGCCGACACGATGTCCATGATGTTCGATGGCGAGATCGCTTCCACCGAGCCCGTGGCGGCATTTTTTGCCAACAACGTCTACTACCGACCGTAGGGCCGGGATGGGTCTCTGCTGGTGGCGAGAGATAAACCTTGGTGGTATACACGCTCCCTAGTGCGTTTGGCTCAATCGATGAACGGCCGTTCTCCCCACGCGAGCGGGATGGAGGATTGAGCCGGTGAGATTCAGATATAGCCAGTCTACCTGCTGAAACACATGTCTTGTACAACTAAGGTTGAGTGAAATCGACCGTTTGGCGCATGGCATAAACCCCTTTTGCGGCCGTAATCTTCCCTGCGAAATCCGTTTTGAATCAAGAAGCGGGTCACAGGAAAGGAGTTTGCGATGCAAGCGGATACGGTACTTAAGGGGAAGGTGTTCACGTCTAATCGCGCAGAGTTTACCGCTCAGTCAGTAGCGATTAAGGACGGCATTTTCGTCTATGTGGGCGATGAGGCGGGGGTGAACGAGTACGTCGGTCCTGACACTAAGGTGATCGAGGCGGGCGACGGTATGTTCATGCCGGGCTTCTGCGATGCTCATATGCACTTCTCGTCTGGTGCTGGCCAGTTTGCCTACGAGATCGACATTTTGGGTCTCGAGACCGTGGACGAGTACGTGGATGCCATCCGCAAATATGTGGAAGAGCACCCCGGCCGCGAGTTCTATAAGGGGATGGGCTGGGATAACGCCGTGTTCGAGAACGAGGGCAAGGTCCAGGCCAAGGAGCTGCTGGACGCAGTGTGTCCGGACGTGCCGATGCTCATCGGTTCCTACGATGGCCACTCCTATTGGGTCAACAGCAAGTGTCTCGAGAAGGCTGGCATCGGTCGCGGCTTTGTGAGCCAGGAGGCCGGAACCATCGTTTTGGATCCCGAGACGCAGGAGCCTACGGGTCTTGTGCGCGATTGGGCCATGAACGATGTCTTCAAGGCGATTCGTTCCTATACGGTCGAGGAGTTCAAGAGCGCCATTCTTACGTTGCAGGAGGACTTGCTTGCGGTCGGTATTACCAATATTTACGAGCCGATTCTTCGCGATGAGGTCAATGCTCAAATTGCTCTCGAGGAGCTTGACATCGAGGGTAAGCTCAAGCTCAAGGTAACCTCCGGCTTCTATTGCAAGCCCGAGCACGAGGGCCTCGACAAGATTGATCGCTGCGCCAAGGTTCGCGATTCCTATCATGGCGAACACTATCAGTGCAACAACATCAAGTTCGTGCTCGATGGCGTTATCGAGTCCGGTACGGCCTATCTGCTGGATGAGTACGCTGACAAGCCCGGTTTCCGCGGCGTTCCCAACTGCGAGCCCGACGACTACAACGCTATGGTTCGCTATGCCAAGGAAAAGGGTTTCCAGGTTCACGTGCATGCTATCGGCGACGCTGCCATCTCCATGGCGCTCGACGGCTTTGAGTACGCCCAGGCAACCGATCCGAAGGATGACTGGCGCCCGACCATTACGCACCTGCAGGTCATGCGCGACGAGGATATCGACCGCTTTGCCGCCCTCAAGGGTGTCGCTTGCGCCAATCCTACGTGGCACTTCAAGGATCCCGTGTGCTATGAGTCCCTGGAGCACGCTCAGCTTGGCGATCGCGCCGAGTCCGAATATCCGCTCAAGAAGTTCTGGGACCGTGGCATGGTCGTCACCTCGGCAACCGACTTCCCCGTCTCCAACCCCGACCCCATGGAGGGCCTGGAGGTCGGCGTGACTCGCTGCGCGCCCGGAGACGCTTCGGAAGAGACCATGCTCGACCCGAACCAGCGCGTATCCGTCGAGGACATGATCTGCGCCGGCACCATCAACGGTGCGTATCAGAACTTCCTCGAGAAGCGCATCGGTTCCATCGAAGTGGGCAAGGAAGCCGACTTTGTGCTCATGGACCGCGACATCACGTCTATCGATCCCCATACCATCCACGAGGCCAAGTGCCTCATGACCGTCATCGACGGCAAGACCATGTACGAGAAGGAAGGCGAGTAATATGGCAGAAACCAGCCCTAACAAGCTCGCGCGTAACTACACGCTTATCGGTCTGTTCCTCTTTGCAGCTCCCTCGATCATGCTGCAGCTCTGGACCGGTATCTATCAGATTTTCGACACCGCTATCGCCACCAACTTCAACAGCACGGCGACGCTTTCGGCCATCAACATCGTCTATCCTGCTCAGGCAGTGGTAGAGGCCATCGCCTTCCTGTTCTCCGGCGGTTCCGCCGCCCTTCTGGGCAAGCTTCTGGGCGAGAAGAAGACGACCGAGGCAAACAAGACCTTCACTTGTGTGCTTCTCATCTCGACTATCATCGCTACCGTTTGGGGTTTTGCCATCAGCTTTGCTGGCGATCAGGTGTGGTACTTCATGGGCGCTGACGCAAGCCTCGCTCCTGTCTGCACCACCTATTGGAACGTGCACCGCTTCTTCATGCCGCTCTACACCATCCAGCTCGGTTTCCAGATGTGGCTGCTCACCGCTGGTAAGCCCACGCATTGCATGGTGATCACCATCCTTGGAGGTCTGGTCACGCTGGGCATGGACGTTGTCTACCAGGGCACGCTTGGTCTGGGCACCACGGGTGCAGCCCTTGGCTTTGGCACCGGCGCCGCCTTTGCCGCCATCGCTTCTGCAGCCGTCATCTTCTCCAAGAGCAGTGTCCTGCATTACGATTCTCCTGCTTGCCCCGCAAAGAATATCGCCGAGAGCTGCAAGATCGGTCTTGCCGATTTCATCTACAGCGCTGCTACCGGCTTTATGACCGCTATCTACAACATCCAGGCCATGAAGTACTTCGGTGCCGACGGTATTGCTGTTGCCGCTATCTTCCTGTACGTGCAGTTCCTCTTCGTCGGTCCGTTCATCGGCTTTGGTAAGGGCGCGACCCCGATCATCAGCTACCAGATTGGCGAGAACAACCCCAAGAAGATTCACAGCACGTATCAGAAGTATCGTCGCCTGAGCGCTGTCCTCATCATCGTTATCGCCATCCTTGGCATCATCCTCATGAAGCCGATTCTGCTTGTCTACGGTCAGGTTCCCGGCGATCCCGTGTACACCCTTGCTGCTCAGAAGTGGGTCCTCTTCGCTTCCTGCGCAGGCCTCGTTGGCGTGAACATCTGCATCCAGAACATGCTCACCGCTTTCAACGATACGATGATGCCGCTGGTTATCTCCACGCTGCGCTCGCTTGTTCTCCCCATTGTCCTGCTGCTGGTGCTTCCCATGGTTATGGGCGGCGACGGCGTATGGCTGGCTCTGACGGTGGCCGAGGCTCTTACCGCTGTGGTCTCGATCTTCTTCCTTAAGAAGGGCGCTACGAAGTACGGCTATAACACCGACGAGGGCGTTGAGCTTCCCGAAGAGGTTCTCGAGGCTGCACGCGCCGCAGCTGCCGAGGAAGCCTAACTTCAAGATTCGACTCCTATGACAGGTTGCGGGCGACAGGGCTGCCTGAGTCTTGCCGCCCCCCGTTTCTGTCGGAACGCGACCGGCCCGATCATCCACGGGGCATCATTGCGCTATCATGGGTTTGCTCGTGGCACTGGAGGGGGGGAACACGTGGGGTTCTATATCTATCTTTACAACGTGTTTTTCCTTTGCCTCTTTGCCTGCGCCGCCTTTTTCTGCGGTGTGACCAGGGGCGTGACGGAGAGCAAGCGCTTTGCGTACCTCTCTATGCTTATGGCCCTGCTGGCCCTCGAAGGAGTGGCCGATATGGGATCGTGCCTTGTGTCGGGGACGTTCTCTTCGGGAGGCAGCTTCGGCCCCCATGGCGATTTGACCCTTTTTGGAATAGCGAAGACGCTCTTCCAGATGGGGGAGGAGATTCTCTTTTATCTGCTGGTGTGCAATGTGCTTAAGCGCTCCGCCCGAGCGATTCCGTTCCTTCTCTTCCCGGTGCTTGCCCTGATTCGGTGCTTGGCGGGTACGGTTTGTCTTGGCATCGCGTCCGATATGACTTACCTCTTTATCGACCCTCTGGTCATTATCTCGCTTTGCGCGTGGGCACTGATGAACTTGGCGCGCTCTGCCGTTGATGAAGGCGCCGACCTCCGCGCGCTGCATCTTTTGCGATTGCTTTTTGTTTTATGCCTTTGCGCCTATGCAGCCTCGATTGGCGAGGACCTTATTTACGCAGCTATGTATATGCATTCTGGATCGGTTCCGTTTTATGTGGGCAAGATCAACATCATGGAAGACGCCCTGTGGGCCTGCCTTACCATCTCCTGCATCATCTACGCCCGCCATTATCAAGATGAATTCCACATGCGCCGAACCGAGCAGCTTGTTCGCGATCGTCTGAACTTGTATCGTTTGGAGACGGAGCAACGCGCGGCAAAGCAGGGCGCCGATGATATCGCCGATTTTTGCGCGCTGTATGAGCTCACACCGCGTGAGCAAGAGGTGCTGTCTTGTGTTTTGGCGGGACAGGGGAACCAGCAGATAGCAAACGACCTGGTTATCTCGTTGGGAACGGTCAAAGCACACGTTCACAGCATCTATCGGAAGCTCTCTGTTTCGCGTCGCAGCGAACTGATGGGCATGTTTTACGAACGTTCGCGTGGCGCTGCCGCTTCTGCGGAAAAGTAACTAAAACTGGCTTTCCAGTAGGGGGCGCGGTTTCTCCACGTGCTGCATAACTACGAAAAGCTAAAGGAAATCTGAATATGAATTCTCGAGAAACGAGGGTCGCCGGCGTGGTTAACGCACTGGTGAACCCGCTTCTGATGTGCTCTTTTTTGCCGATTATCGAAGGCAAGGCGGCACTTGATCTATCGAGCCCTACCGGTTTTTGGGGACAGCTCGCGCTTGCCGTCGTCATCGCAGAGGTGGTGAGTTCGCTACCGCAGTTTGGAAAGGCCGTTGGGGGCTGGGTTGATTTCTTTGGATTCAAGCCAGGCGGCCCCGCGGCAAAGATTGCCGGTACGGTGTTTGCCGCCACGCTGCTCTTTTTGATTATCGGTTTGGCTGAGATTGCATTCCAGACCGGCTTTGGCCTTGTGGGCGAAACAACCTATTTCTCCCGTTGGGCAAAGCTCGCTACCGGCGGTTGGGCCTTTGTTGTGGTCGGCGGCTTGCTGTTCGATCCGATTGCGGCAAAGATCGCCCATGTTCTTGTGGGCGAAAAGGCCCCGCAGGTCGAGGAAGTGCTCGAGCCGGAATAGCCTGAAAGGTCAGCCTGTCAAAACGAATCATTCGTGATAGTTAGTGAGGATGAACTCGCCGGGCATGTAGGCGCTGTAGTCATTGATCGAAGGTGGGCAGTCCAAGATGCCGACGTTGTAGACGCGATGCCCTCCTGCGTCCTGGATGGGCGCGACGAGGTCGATCTGCTCAAATGCCGGTAAGGCCAAAATGTCGGCAACGGTAATCATGGGTGTCTCCGAACGACGCAGGGCTGCTTAACAAGGCTTGTTGAGGCGTGTACTGTTGGTTGATATTAAACGATAACCCCTTACTGTCGTGTTAGATATATGGTTGCGGAGGTGCGTGCGGGCGAAAAGATGCCGCCGCAGAAGCGACACTCGATATGTCGTTTACCGCGTCAGGTTTGGCATGCCCGCGCGGTGGGCATAATGGTTGGCATCGAATGGAATCGAAAGGATCATTATGCCTGCGCTCATTACGCATCATCTGTTTGGCGAGGAAAGCATCGACCGTTTGCCCCAGGGCGTTATTGCGTCCGATGAGGAGCGTATCGCCTTTATCCTGGGCAACCAGGGCCCCGACCCGTTTTTCTTCCATATGCTGACGCCGCGCGTTTCCGATTGCACGCTGCTGGCTCAGGTTATGCACCGCTCGCGCATGTCACGCCAGTTCTCGTGCCTGCGCGACGGCGTGTCGCACCTGCAGCCGCGCGATGCCAACCTGGGCCGCGCCTTTGCGCTGGGCCTGCTGTCGCACTATGTGCTCGACCGCAACGCCCATCCCTTTGTCTACGAGCAGCAGTTTGGCATCGTGGAATCCGATCTCGATCTGGAGGATTCGGGCAGCCAGGTCCATGCCGTACTCGAAAGCGACCTGGATGTGCTGATGCTGCAGCTCAAGCGCGATGGCGCAACGGTCGATGATTATCCGCCGGCGGGCGAGATCGTCACCACCGACCGCATCAATCGCGTTGCCGGCGTACTGATGAGCTATGTCGCCGGACGCGTGTACGGCATCGATATCCCGGCGGGGGAGTACGGCGCCGCCGTCTCGGACATGCAGCTGCTCTACCGCACGATTGAGCCGGCGGGCTCGGCCAAGACGCGTGCAATTGCCCTGGTCGAAGGCATAGTGCACGACTACTCGCTGCTCGATGGCCTTGCCCATCGCGTGACGACCGAGTTGCCCGAGCGTACTGGCAACTTGGGCCATCTGACCTGGAAGAATCCCTTTACCGATGAGGTTTCGAATGAGAGCTTCCCCGAGGTCTTCGATCGCGCACTGGTCGATTACGAGTGCACGGTTGCACGCTTTATCGAAACCGGTGACATGGAGGCCGTGACCGGCCATATCAACTACAGCGGTCGCGTGCTGGAAGCCGATGAGGAGTTCGACCGCGAGGAGTAGGGCTCGTGCGTGCCCCTTTGCCGAATCCTTACCGGTGCCTCTGGACAATTGGGGTACGATGAACTAACTGCATATCGGGCGAATACGAAGGGGCCCTGTCCATGAAATACACCAAGCTCGAGCGTAACTGGGTTATGTACGATGTGGGCAACTCGGCCCTCGTGCTGCTCAACACCTCGGTGGTGCCCATCTACTTTAACGCCATCAATACCGGTGCTTCCTCGGCAGACCTGGTGGTCGCCTGGGGCAACGCGCAGACGATTGCCTCGCTGGTCATTGCCATGCTCATGCCCATTCTGGGCGCGCTTGCCGATTACGCCGGCAACAAGATCAAGTTCTTCTTGGGCTTCTTCCTCACGGGCCTGGTTCTTTGCCTGGCGCAGGCTATCCCCATGTCCGCCATGGCATTTTTGACCGTGTATGTGCTGTGCACCATCGGCCTTAACTCTTCTATGACGTTCTACGACGCTATGCTGCCCGACATTACCACCGACGAGCGCATGGATGCCGTGTCCAGCTCGGGCTATGCCTGGGGCTACATCGGTTCCACCGTGCCGTTCATCATCTGCCTGGCGCTTATCATGGGTGGCCCCGCTCTTGGCGTCCCCACCATGCTGGCAACGCGCCTGTCGTTTGTCATCACCGGTGCCTGGTGGCTCATCTTTACCCTGCCGCTCATTCGCACCTATAAGCAAAAGTACGGTCGCGAGCGCGGTCCCGAGGACACCATCGGCCACATCGTGGGCGGCGTGTTCTCCGAGGTCGGACACACCATGCGCGAGATCGCCCACAACAAGACCGTGCTGGTCTACATGATCGCGTTCTTCTTCTACATCGACGGTGTGCACACGGTCATCTCCATGGCAACCAGCTACGGATCGGCTCTGGGCATCGACTCGACCCAACTGGTGCTGGCGCTGCTCGTCACGCAGTTTGTGGCCTTCCCGTCCGCCATCATCTACGGCAAGCTCGCCGGTCGCGTGGGCACGCTCAACATGATCATGGTGGCCGTCGCCGCCTACATGGGCATCGTGCTCTTTGCCGCGTTTTTCTTAAAGACCGCCTTTGAGTTCTGGGTGCTCGCCATTTTGGTCGGCTTGTTCCAGGGTGGCGTGCAGGCGCTGAGCCGCAGCTATTTTGGCCGCATTATCCCCAAGGAAAAGTCCAACGAGTACTACGGCTTCTTCGATATCTTTGGCCGTTACGCAAGCGTTATGGGCACCTTCCTGGTGTCGGTTGTCACCTCCCTGACCGGCAACCCGTCGCTGGGCGTCCTTTCTATTGGCGTTCTGCTGGTGGTGGGCTTTATCCTGCTGGTTCGCCTGTCTCGCATGGCCCAGCCGGCATAGCGGAGAAAAACGAGTGCCGGGCGGCTATTGTGCCTATCCGCGGTACTCTTTTGGAAGTATCCGCATAAATCATTCTTACTTCCGAACAATGATTAGCGCAAGTGGGTATGATGGAATCAGCTAGGTCGCGGGGCGTCGCCTGTGTTTGGCGGCGTCCCGTTTTTGTGTTGCAGGGAGGGTAAGGCATGAACGCCACAGTCGTGATTCCAACGTATTGGGCGGGCGATGACGCTTGCGCAAACGCCCCTGGCACCTATGACCATTCGACGCGACTCAACGCCGACAATCCCGAACTCGACCGCTGCCTGGCCTCGCTTGAGCAGGTACGTGACATCCCGCGCATCATCCTTTTGGTGGTCTGTCCCGTTTCTGCCACAGCCGATGTGTCGCTGCGCGTGCACGAGATTGTCGACGCGCATCCCACGCTCAAGGTCACCGTCGTCACCAACACCCAGGCCTCGCGCATCGCAGACCGGGTTGCTCAGATCGCGCCCAAGGGTTCGGGCGAGTGCGTGAGCCTGCGAGGCTACGGTGCCATCCGCAACATGGGGCTGGCCTGTGCTGCGGTGCTGGGGCATGACGCGGTTATCTTTTTGGATGACGATGAGACTGTCATCGACGCCGACTTTATGAAGCGCGCGACCTATGCGTTGGGGCAGCAGACACGTCAGGGCTTGCCGATCTTGGTCAAGAGCGGCTATTTCTACGATCGCGACGGCTCGCCGCTGGCTCCCACGGACAAGGCGGGCATCTGCCATCGTTGGTGGACCAAGCGCATCGAGTTCAACCGTTGGATGAAAAAGGCGCTCTCGGGCACCCGCATCTCGCGCTCCAACTACGTGTGCGGCGGCCTGATGGCCCTGCACGCCCGCGCCTTTACGCGTGTGGCCTTTGACCCGTTTATCACCCGCGGCGAGGACTTGGATTACCTCTTTAACATGCGCATGTTCGGCTATGACGTGTGGTTCGATAACGAGTGGACCGTGCGCCATCTGCCTCCGGAGTCCGAAAAGCGCTCACCGCGCTTTATGCAGGATGTATACCGTTGGTACTACGAACGGGCCAAGTTGACATTCGCCGCGCATCAAAAAGAGCTCATTCCCGTTACGGCGGCATCGCTCATGCCCTACCCGGGCCCGTGGATTTCGCGCGAGCTCGACGACCGCGTACGCAAGACCGCTATGGTCCGCAGCGTGTTTACCCGCGAGCATGAGGGCTACCTGCGCATTTGGCGCCACGGTATCGGCGAGGCAAAGGCCTATGCGCGCCAAAACGCTGCAAGCTACCTACGTTTCCAGAGCTTTTGGCCCAAGATCATGGACGGGCTTTGGCGTGACGCACAACTGATCAGTATCCTGGAGGGGGCCGAATGATCGACCGCCGCGCCCAGCGCGATAGTTCAATATCAATCTTTCGCATCATTGCCGTTGCCTGCGCCATTTGCGTGCTGGTGTACTTTATTTTTGCCTTGGCGACCGGTATCGAGCCGATCGCCACGGTGATTGCCTGCGCGCTGCTGTGCATCTTTCTGTGCATCTTTATCTTTTTGACGCTCAATCCCGATTCGGTGCGCTCCCAGTACACCGAGGAGACGCTCTCGGTGGCCTCGGCCATGCTCGAGGACATTAAGGGCGGTTTGACACAGGAATCGGCGCGTTTGGTGTGCCAGCACATTTTGCCCGAGACACGCGCCATGACGGTGGCCATCACCGACGAGGACAACGTGCTTGCCTGCGCGGGCGAGTTTGAGGAAAAACTGCTGCCCGATACTCCCATCCACACGCTTGCCACACGCTACGTTATCGAACATGGCATCGTGCAGTCGTTCAACCGTATGGTGGATGTCGTGGGCTCGGACGGCTCGCACAACCAAGTCCCCGCCGGTATTATCGCCCCCATCAAGGTGGGCGATCGTACCGTCGGCACGCTCAAGTTCTACTACAAGACCCCGCGCGCCGTCGACCGTACCCAGTACGCGCTTGCTTCGGGCTTTGCCGAGATCCTGTCCACGCAGCTCGCCATCCATGAGCTCGAGGTACAAAAGGAGCTCACGGCCCGCGCCGAGGTACGCGCGCTGCAGGCGCAGATCAATCCGCACTTCCTGTTCAACACGCTCAACACCATCGCATCGTTTACGCGCACCGATCCGCTGCGTGCCCGCGAGCTGCTGCGCGAGTTCTCATCGTTTTACCGCGCCACGCTCGACAACTCGGGATCACTCATCCCGGTCTCGCGCGAGGTCGCACAGACCAAGCGCTATCTCACCTTTGAGAAAGCGCGCTTTGGCGAGGACCGCGTGCTGGCGACCTTCGATGTCTCCGAGGACGTCGAGGATACGCTGGTGCCGGCATTTGTGATTCAGCCGATTGTCGAGAACGCCGTGCGCCACGGTATGGGAGATGCCGATGCGCTGGTGATCGATGTGTCGGTACACCAGGATGGCGAAGATGCGATTCTGATTTCGGTGGCCGATAACGGCGTGGGCATGGACCAGGGTACCGCTGCCAGACTGTTTGACGAGCGTTCTGTCCGTCCCGATGCCAACTCCCCACAGGGTGGCGGCGCCGGTGTGGCCATGCACAATATTTCGGAGCGCATCCATCGCTTTTATGGACCGCACTCCTATACGCGCGTCGAATCGGCGCCGGGCAAGGGCACTAAAGTGCTCCTGCATCTCGATTTGTCGGAGAGCATCTTCGACATTCAAGAGTAGAATGAGTGGTTACGGGTTTAACGCCAGTTGGCGGATGCCCGACGTAGTTAGTTGACGAAAGGTTTTATCCCTATGCTGCGTGCGATGATTGTGGATGATGAGGCCCCGGCCCGTTCGGAACTTCGCTTCTTGCTCGAGCAGACGGGCAAGATCGGCACGATCACAGAAGCGTCGAGCGTTCGCTCCGCCATCGAGATGCTCATGGAGAGCCGCGTCGATGTCGTGTTTCTCGATATTTCGATGCCCGGCGCTTCGGGTCTGCAACTTGCCGAGGCACTGCATAAGCTCAAGAATCCGCCGGCGATCGTATTTGTAACCGCGTACAGCGATCATGCGGTCGAGGCGTTTGATGTGGATGCCGTCGACTATCTGATGAAGCCGGTCGAGGAAGCTCGCTTGGATCGCGCGATCGAGAAGGTCATGCAACGCGCCAAGCCGGTTACGGACAGCAAGGTGACCATCGAGCGTATCCCGGTGGAAAAGGGCGGCCGCAAGGTGCTCATTCCCGTGGACGACATTCGCTTTATCATGGCCAAGGACGATTACTCCTGCATCTATACCGTCGATGATCGCTTTTTGTCGACGACCTCGCTGGCGCAGTTTGAGGCCAAGCTCTGCGATTTTGGCTTCTTCCGTGTTCACCGCCGCTATATCGTCAACTTGGCGTGCGTCACGGATGTCGAGACGGTGCCCTCGGGCGCCATCCAGCTGGGCATTACGGGCGTCGACGAACGCGTGCCGGTTTCGCGCCGTCGCGTCGTGCCGCTTAAGAAGGCCCTGAGTCTCTAGCACACTGGCCCCGCAGCCCTGTAGACCCATCGTCTGCGGAGCCGTGGGGCCTTTTTTGTATGTATCTGCCGAATCGTTTTTTTTGCGGAAGGGATCCCATGAACAGTGCAAGCGCCAAGCGCATCGACATCATCTCGGACACCCACGGCTATTTATCGCCTGCGCTCCTGGACGAGCTTGAGGGCGCGGATCTGATTATCCACGCCGGCGACCTTACGTCAGAGATGGACTACGAGCACCTATGCACCATCGCCCCCGTGCGGGCCGTACTGGGCAACAACGATTACTACCGCGACTACGGCCCCGATGTAGACCGTCTTGCGCTCTTTACCTACGAAGGCCTCAAATTCGCCGTAGCCCACTACCGCGAAGACCTTCCGGTGGGATCCGTAGACGTAGCCATCAACGGCCACACCCACGTAACCAAAGAAGCCCAAGTAGGCCGCTGCTTAGTCCTCAACCCGGGCAGCGCCAGCTACCCCAGAGGCACCCGAGGCCCCACCATGGCCAGAATGCTCGTCAAAGACGGCAAGATCCTAAGCACTAAGTTTATTGACCTAGAGTAATCACAACAAAAACGGGGGATGCAGATGCGTCCCCCGTTTCCATTTGAGCCAATGGCCGAGCTTCAACAAGAACCTTAGACAACCCCGCCGCGGAGAACGGGGCCGCCGAGCCGCGAAGCGGCGAGCAACAACAACGGCTCGAACAAAGTGA
>UQHR01000027.1 GCA_900540905.1 uncultured Collinsella sp.
GTCATGCCGAAATGGCGCGAAGCACGCGGTTGACAAAACTATAGAGACACGTCCCTCAACTGACAGAAAGCGGGGATATAGACGTTCAAGATGCGCTGAATCAAATCTTGAGCGAGCTTGTTGTCGTAGATATGGACGTTCGTATTGCGGTCTCTGAGCATGTCTAGCCAGGCCGCCTCATCAATAAAGTCGTAGAATCGGTACGACTCCTTCACGATGGCACGAGGAGACCCCGACGCGGCAAGCGTGGCGCCCTCATACTCGAGCAGACGCTTAAGGAGCTTCCAGCTCAGTTCAAATTGAAGATTGAACTTATTAATCAATCCACTCTGAACAAAATCATTGTTGAGATCCTGATTGGGCGCATCCTCAAGATTCGCCAAGGCGCTAACAAAGTTCTCATATTTTTTCATACAGAATCACACCATCCCTGGCAATCTCATCGAGCAATTGCTGCGAGAGGGACTCGTCGAGATTGACGACATCTACATCTAAAAGAGTATCAAGATGTTCCTCGATCAAATTTGAGAAACGGCCGAAATCCCGGCAACCTGCTACGGCGATGTCAATATCGCTCTTGGGCAAGTTGTCGCCTCGAGCACGAGAACCAAACAACACGACCTTCTCGGCGTCACATTCCCGAGCAAAAACTTCGATTTGCTTGTACACCTTGTCGAGAGATGCCATTTGCACCCCTACAGCTTAATGTCAAAGTTGATTTCGGGGACGGCGGCCAGGTCGGCCAACGTCACGCCGTCGACGTACTTTTCGATCACGTCGTCCAGACCGCGCCAGAACTTGACCGTTGAGCACAGATCGCTGCGGGTGCAGCTGTTGTCGATGCCATCGCACGCCACCGGAGCCGTGCTGCCCTCGACGGCACGCAAGATGTCGCCGGCACGCACTTCGGCCGGGTCTTTGGCCATCATGTAGCCGCCGCCCTTGCCGCGCACGCTCTTAAGCAGGCCCGCCTTCATAAGCGGACGGACCAGCTGCTCCAGATACTTCTGCGAAATGCGCTCGCGGTCGGCAACCTCGCGCAGGGCAATCTTGCCCTCGGCGTCACCGAGCGCTGCAATATAAATCATCAAACGGAGGGCATAGCGGCCCTTAGAAGAAATGAGCATACCTAGCCTTCCATAGCGCTGGGGACAAGTACTTCCGATGAATTTGTCCCACAATCTGAAAAGTCGAGTGGATTAGTCGGGTTTTCCCTTGACTAACGCCGAACCCATAGTAACTTTATTCCGAGAAGATTCCTAGGGTTTAGTACACCTATGAGTACACCATATACAGAGAGGAACAGCATGAGCGCAAATCCGCTGCTTTCCATCGAAGGTCTGACAGCCTCCGTGGACGAGAAGACCATCCTCCACAACGTTAACCTCAACGTCGCCGCCGGCGAGACCCACGTGCTGATGGGCCCAAACGGCGCCGGCAAGTCCACCCTCGGCCACCTGGTCATGGGCGACCCCGTCTACACGGTCAACGACGGCCGCATTGTCTTTGACGGCCAGGACATCACCGAGCTCACCACCGATAAGCGCTCGCGCGCCGGCCTGTTCCTGAGCTTCCAGGCCCCGGTCGAGATCCCGGGCGTGCCGCTGTCGAGCTTTTTGCGCGCCAGCATCGCCGGACGCCCCGGCCTGGAAATGAAGGGCAAGGAGTTCCGCCGTCGCGTCAAGGAGCTCGCGGCCGAGCTCAACATGGATACCGCCTACCTCAACCGTGAGCTGGGCGTGGGCTTCTCGGGCGGCGAGAAAAAGAAGGTCGAGATGCTCCAGCTTCTGCTGCTGCAGCCCAAGCTCGCCATCCTAGATGAGACCGACTCGGGCCTGGACGTCGACGCGCTTTCCACCGTCAGCCACGGCATGGATGCCTATCGCAAGAGCTGCGACGGCTCCATGCTCATCATCACGCACAACACGCGCATCCTGGAGCACCTGGATGTCGACCACGTCCACGTTATGGTCAAGGGCCACATCGTGCGCGAGGACGACGCCTCGCTCATCCCCTGGATCGATAAGAACGGCTTTGAGACCTTCGAGCGCGAGGCCGCCGAGCAGCGGGCGTAAAGGGGCGACGCAATGACCAAGAACCGCACCGAGGTCGCGGACATCGACCGCAGCCTCTACGACTTCACCTATGGCGAGGAGGGATTCGAGCGCCTCGACGCCGGCATCACGCCCGACATCGTGCGCGAAATCAGCGCCAAGAAGGACGAGCCGCAGTGGATGCTCGACCTGCGTCTCAAGTCCCTCGAGATCTTCAATCGTTTTCCCGACCCGACGTGGGGCCCCTCCATCGAGGGCCTGGACATGGACAACATCGTCACCTACGTCAAGCCCAACACCGACCAAAAGCACGACTGGGAGTCGGTGCCCGACGACATCAAGAACACCTTTGAGCGCCTGGGCATCCCCGAGGCCGAGCGCAGCTACCTGGCAGGCGTCGGCGCACAGTACGACTCCGAGCTCGTCTACCACAACATGCAGGACACCGCGTCCAAGATGGGTATCGTCTACTCCGGCATTGAGGAGGCCCTGCACGATCCGCAGTGGGAGCCGCTCATCCACGAGAAGTTTATGACGCTCATCCCGCCCACCGATCACAAGTTTGCGGCCCTGCACGGCGCCGTGTGGTCGGGCGGCTCGTTTGTCTACGTGCCCAAGGGCACCAAGCTTGACTTCCCGCTGCAGAGCTACTTCCGCCTCAACGCCAAGGGCGCCGGCCAGTTTGAGCACACGCTCATCATCGTCGAGGCCGACGCCGACCTGCACTTTATCGAGGGCTGCTCCGCGCCCAAGTACAACGTGGCCAATCTCCACGCCGGCGCCGTGGAGCTCTTTGTGGGCAAGCGTGCGCACCTGCGCTATTCGACCATCGAGAACTGGTCCAAGAACATGTACAACCTCAACACCAAGCGTGCGCGTGTGGACGAGGACGGCGACATCGAGTGGATCAGCGGCTCCTTCGGCAGCCACGTGGGTTATCTCTACCCCATGAGCGTGCTCAACGGCCGCCGCGCTCGCTCGAGCTTTACCGGCATCACCTTTGCCGGTGCCGGCCAGAACCTCGACACCGGCTGCAAAGTCGTGCTCAACGCGCCCGAGACCTCGGCGACCGTCGAGACCAAGGGCATCTCCAAGAGCGGCGGCATCCAGACCTTCCGCAGCTCCATCGTGGCCACGCCCAAGGCCGAGGGCTCCAAGGCAACCGTGAGCTGCCAGTCGCTCATGCTCGACGACCAGAGCCGCTCCGATACCATCCCCGCCATGGACATCCGCGCCAAGAACGTCGACATCGGCCACGAGGCCACCATCGGCCGCATCGGCGACGACAAGGTGTTCTACCTGATGAGCCGCGGTATCTCGGAGGAAGAGGCCCGCACCATGATCGTCAACGGCTTTGCCAACCCGGTCTCCAAAGAGCTGCCGCTTGAGTACGCCGTTGAGATGAACAACCTGATCAAGCTCGAGATGGAAGGAGCGATCGGATAATGAAACAGGAAACCAACACCGCTGCAACCACACTCGAGCAGGTTAATGCGATGCCGGCCGCCACTTGGGGTTGGCTCAAGATGAACCAGACCAAGCTCGAGCTTTCGGACGAACTTGTCACCGCTCCCGCCGAGGCCGTTGAGGTCGAGGGCCTGGACGAGCAGCTTGCCGGCACGGCCGACGCCTTCGACGCCGCCATGGAAGCCATGGCCGAGCGCTTCCCCGAGCGCCGTACCGCTGCCCCCGGTGATGCCGCCGATCGTGCCCGCATCACGCCCGAGACCGAGCTCGACGTGCCCGCCACCTCTGTCTACCAGGCCGGCGCTATCAAGCTCGAGGAGGAACTCTCCCCTGCCGAGGCCTTCGAGACCGGTATGGGCGAGGCTGCCTACACCTACCTGGCCGACCACGCCACCAAGCGCATCGTCATCGATGTGCCCGCGTACCAGCACGCCACGGTTACTGCACGCGTGAGTGGCGTCGACGCTGCCGCGGCCATCGCCGCCATCGATGTCGTCGCCCATCCGCAGGCAACGCTCGACCTGAAGATCGCCCTGGACTCCCCCGTTGCCGGCGAGGGCGTCGTGGGTTCCGTGCTACGCGTGTGCGCCCACGAGTACGCCACCGTCAACGTGACCTGCACGCAGACGCTCGACGACAGCTGGATCGCGCTCGACGACACCGGCCTGTTCCTAGACGAGGGCGCGCGCGTCAACGTGCAGCACACTGTCCTGGGTGCCGGCGCCAGCGCTACCGGCCTTGCCGGCGACCTGCTGGGCGATACCGCCAAGGTGACGATCGATACCGATTACCTGGGTGCCCGCGAACAAGTACGCGACTTTAACTACGAGCTGCGCCACCGCGGCCGCAAGACCGAGTGCGAAATCGACGCCAACGGCGTGCTGACCGGCACGTCCAAGAAGGTCTATCGCGGCACCATCGACCTCGTACACGGCTGCAAGGGCGCCACCGGCACCGAGCGCGAGACCGTACTGCTCGCCAACAAGGGCGTCGACAACAAGACCGTTCCCGTCATTCTCTGTGACGAGGACGACGTCGCCGGCAATCACGGCGCCACCATCGGTCACGTCCGCGACGAGCAGCTGTTCTACCTCACCTGCCGCGGCCTTGACCAAAACGCCGCCGAGGATCTGTTCATCCGCGCCAAGCTGGAGGACGCCGCGCTTTCCGCCACCGATGAGCGTACCCGCGCCGCCGTCATCCGTCTGGGCAACAACCTGATCGATAACTTTGAAGAGGAGCTCGCATGATCGATACCGAGCACGTTAAATGCGATACCTGCACCGCACCGGAGCCCATGGAGCTCGACGCCAGCGACGAGGCTTCGCGCGGCTGGCCCACCGTGGACATAGAGACTAATCCCTACAAGGCGCAGTTCCCGCTGTTCCAGCAGCATCCCGAGATCGCCTTCCTCGATAGCGCCGCCACCGCGCAGCGCCCCGCTTGCGTGCTCGACGCCGAGCGCGATTTCTACCAGCGCATGAACGCCAACCCGCTGCGCGGCTTGTACTCATTGTCCGTCGAGGCCACCGATGCCATCGCCAAGGTCCGCCAGCAGATCGCCGACCTCATCGGCGCCGCCCAGGCTAACGAAGTCGTCTTCACCCGCAACACCAGCGAGTCGCTCAACCTAGTCGCCAAGAGCTTTGCGCCCACAGTGCTGGAGCCCGGCGACGAGGTCGTCATCACCGTCATGGAGCACCACTCCAACCTGATCCCGTGGCAGCAGGTCTGCCGCGAGACCGGTGCCAAGCTTGTCTACCTCTATCCCACCAAGACCGGCCAGCTCACCACCGAGGAGGTTCTGGCCAAGGTGGGTCCCAAGACCAAGATTCTGGCCGTGGGTCAGGTCTCCAACGTGTTAGGCGTCGAGAACCCGGTCAAGAACCTCGGCAAGCTCGTGCACAAGTATGGCGGCTATCTGGTCGTCGACGGCGCGCAGTCGCTGCCGCACATGCCGGTCAACGTGGCCGATCTGGGCGCCGACTTCTTTGCCTTTAGCGCGCACAAGGCCATGGGTCCCATGGGCATCGGCGTGCTGTGGGGCAAGATGGACCTACTCAACGCCATGCCGCCCATGCTCACCGGCGGCGAGATGATCGATTCGGTCACCGAGCAGGACGCCGTCTGGGCGCCCGTCCCCGAGAAGTTCGAGGCCGGCACGCAGGACGCCGCCGGCATCTTCGCCACAGGCGCGGCGCTTGATTACCTCGTCAACACGGTTGGCTACGAAAACATCCAGGCACGCGAGCAGGCACTCGTCCACTACCTGATGGGCGAGCTCATGCAGCTCGACTTTGTCCAGATCATCGGCTCCATTTATTGGGACAACCATCACGGCGTCGTCAGCTTTAACGTCAAGGGCATCCACCCGCACGATGTCGCGAGCATCATGGACATGGACGGGGTGTGCATCCGCGCCGGTCACCACTGCGCGCAACCGCTGCTCACCTGGCTGGGCGTCGAGAACCTTGCCTGCTGCCGCGCCAGCGTGGCTTTCTACAACGACAAGGCCGACATCGATAAGTTCATCGCCGGTCTGCATCACGTTTGGAGCACGTTCAATGGGTAATCTGTACACCTCCACCACGTTTATGGAGCACAACTCGCACCCCGACTACAAGTACGAGATGGATGCCCCCACGCACGAGCACGACGGTATTAACCCCAGCTGCGGCGACGAGCTCACCTTGCAGCTGCGTGTCGAGAACGGCGTTATCGAGGAGGCCTCGTTTACCGGTCACGGCTGCGCCATCAGCCAGGCCAGCGCCGATATCATGGCCGACCTCATCACCGGCGAGACGGTCGAGGAGGCACGCCGCTTGGCCGGGCTCTTCCTCGCCATGATCCGCGGCGAGCAGCTCTCAGAGGAAGACCTGGAAGATCTGGACGAGGCCGCCCAGCTTCAGGACATCTCGCACATGCCCGCCCGCGTCAAGTGCGCCGAGCTCGCCTGGCGCACCCTCGACGGCATGCTCGAGGGGCAAGCTAACCAGTAGCGGATGCCCCAAATCCAAGGATTTTGATTACCGAGCCGCCCGATACGGGCGGCTCGGCTTTTTCATAACGAGCGCGGATACACAGTCCGCGCGTCCGGCGCCCCGTCTGTCATTTATCGCACGGCCAACCGCGAACACGAGCGTTTTCCACCGTACCAAAGGCTTACGGCAGGGCCACGGACCCGCCAAGCAATGTGCCAAGCCCTGTCCTACTGGGCTCCGGCTCGCCTCGCGCCTGCCGCAGACGGGTCCCATAGGGTGCGGCGTGCATTTTTTCGAGTATTCTGCACGCCAAGTCGTGTGTATACGCGTCGGAAGCGTTAATCAACATCTCCGGTCGCCTTTATATTGCGTTTTAGAACAAGTATCGCGACCTCAGGGGACGCAAACATGAGCTTCGGGAGCGCATCGGCAGGCATAAATAGCTTCAGGACCCGTATGTTGCTAAATTACGGCGGCGCCGACAGTACCACGATGCAGAAAACTCCGCTTTTTGCACGGCGCAGACGGGGGTAGGTACGGGCAAAACCGAGCAGAGGCGTTATTTTATGCAAGACGGCGATCGTTCTATGCAAATCAAGAAGTGCAGTTGCCGTAACAATCTTTTAGAGCAATGGCTGCAGCATATGGGCGACCCCAGCTGCGGTGCCCGGGCGGCCCTACACCACGTTTCCGCCAGCCCGCATCGCCGTTCGCGCACGGGCGCGCACAATACGAGAAACGGTACTTTTGCCAATCCCCGTATACCGCTCAATCTGACGCACCGTAAAACCGGCATCGTGCAATCCAAGGATAACGACATTGCGTTGCGCCGACGGTGCGGCTTTAACCACGTGGAGCGGAACCCCGAGCCCCTTCGCCAACTTTTCGGCAAAGGCGTGGCGTTCCCACTCCGTCTCTTTCATATCGCACAGCGCTGGCTCGCCGCTGTCGGGCGTCGAAAGCGAATAGGCAATAAAAGCCTTAGCAGAACCGAAAAGCTCAAGCACGCATGAAGGGTCGGAAAATCCCCTCGTCATATCGTTGTCATAGGCCCGTAGATACTCGGCAAAGCTGCTCCACGGATAGCGCTCAATCAGAGCAATGCCCGCCTCCTGCGGATTGGCATGTACGGAGCGAATAGCCTCCATCACCTGCCAGTCGGTATCGAGCGAGCGACGCTCAAAACGCTCACGAAACAGGCAGCCCGTGCGCCCGGTACGTTTATTGAACCGACGGGCATACGTCAGCAGCAACCGCTGCATGGCTGCGCTCATTTCGTCCTCATAATCCAAAAGCACCAGATCCACGTGGTCGTCCATAAGGCACCACGCCACGATTGTCACCCCCGCCTCCCGGCAGCAGTCGCGCATCAGCTCCAGAAACTCCCAGCGGTCGTCATCGGTCTCAAAGATCAGTTGCTTGCCTGTACCGCGGGCACAGACATGGTAAAAGCCGGTGACCGTTCTCCAAACGCGCTACATGACGCTCCCCTCGCCGGGATCTGCTTGCCATCCAATACAGCACGATTGAAGCGTGCCATCAAAACATTCACGCAAAACAACTGCGCCACACGGCAAAAGGCAGTATACAGGCGGCGAACGGCATCATAGCTACAGGTCAGGCAACGCGACATAGTCAAAAGCTTGAACAGAACCGACCCCCTTCAGCGAACCGCACAGCCGCAAACAGCTTTGTTAAATCGCTTCAATTGAAAGTTCCGAGCTTCTCGCTACGAAAACTGAGCCGTTCGCCGAATATTCCGTGCATTTCGCGGTATTATAGGGGCTGCATGTCATGTCCCTTTCGAAGGGTCGCCCGGCAATCGCCAGCCACGACCCCCAGACGGGACGCCAACACGATAGAGAGGAGAGGCATGCAGTACTCACAGGAAGTGGAGAACATGTGCCCCGTTGCCAAGGGTGCATACCACGGCCCCGCACCCATCCCCGAGGAGGGCAAGTGGGTCCAGGCTAAGGAGATTTCCGACATCTCCGGTCTTACGCACGGTGTGGGTTGGTGCGCACCTCAGCAGGGCGCCTGCAAGCTCACGCTGAACGTCAAGGACGGCATCATCGAGGAGGCCCTCGTTGAGACCATCGGCTGCTCGGGCATGACCCACTCTGCCGCCATGGCTTCCGAGATCCTTCCCGGTAAGACCATCCTCGAGGCCCTCAACACCGACCTCGTCTGCGACGCCATCAACGTTGCTATGCGCGAGATCTTCCTGCAGATCGTTTACGGCCGCAGCCAGACCGCGTTCTCCGAGGGCGGCCTGCCCGTGGGCGCCTCCCTCGACGACCTCGGCAAGGGCCTTCGCTCTCAGGTCGGTACCATGTTCGGCACCAAGGCCAAGGGCGCTCGTTACCTCGAGCTCGCTCAGGGCTACGTCACCCGCATGGCTCTCAACGACAAGAACGAGATCATCGCGTTCGAGTTCCTGAACCTCGGTAAGTTCACCGACGCCGTCAAGGCCGGCAAGACCCCCGAGGAGGCCATCGCTGGCGCTATGGGCCACTATGGTCAGTGGGAGAACGCTGCCAAGTACATCGACCCGCGCACCGACGAGGAGACTCACTCCGTCGCCAGCGTGTTCCCGGTTCACGAGTAGAAAGGGAGGGAAATAACTATGACTGTTACGTTCGAAGGTTACGAGCGCCGCGCTGACAAGATCAACAAGTGCCTCGCCGACAACGGCATCGCCTCCCTCGAGGAAGCTCTGCAGATCTGCACCGACAAGGGCTTCAACCCGCGTGAGATCGTCAACAACACCCAGTCCATCGCCTTCCAGAACGCTGAGTGGGCCTACACCCTCGGCTGCGCTCTCGCTGTCAAGCGCGAGGCCAAGACCGCTTCCGAGGCTGCTGCCATCATCGGCGAGGGCATCCAGGCCTTCACCGTTCCCGGCTCCGTCGCCGAGGACCGCAAGGTCGGTCTGGGCCACGGCAACCTGGGCGCTATGCTGCTCTCCGACGACACCGAGTGCTTCGCCTTCCTGGCCGGCCACGAGTCCTTCGCTGCCGCTGAGGGCGCTATCGGCCTGGCTCTGAACGCCAACAAGGCTCGTAAGAAGCCGCTTCGCGTTATCCTCAACGGTCTGGGCAAGGACGCTGCTCAGATCATCGCCCGCATCAACGGCTTCACCTATGTGAAGACCCAGTTCGACTACTACACGGGCGAGCTCAAGGTCGTCGAGACCATCCCCTACTCCGATGGTCCCCGCGCTGCCGTTAACTGCTACGGCTCCGACGACGTCCGCGAGGGCGTTGCCATCATGTGGCACGAGAACGTCGACATCTCGATTACCGGTAACTCCACCAACCCCACGCGCTTCCAGCACCCCGTCGCTGGCACCTACAAGAAGGAGCGCATCGAGGCTGGCAAGAAGTACTTCTCCGTCGCTTCTGGTGGCGGCACTGGCCGTACCCTGCACCCGGACAACATGGGCGCCGGCCCTGCCTCTTACGGCATGACCGACACCATGGGCCGTATGCACTCCGACGCCCAGTTCGCCGGTTCTTCCTCCGTGCCTGCGCACGTCGATATGATGGGTCTCATCGGCATGGGCAACAACCCCATGGTCGGTGCCACCGTCGCCTGCGCTGTCGCCGTCGAGGAGGCCCTCAAGGCCTAATCGCGCCTGCGCGATGCTCATATAGTTGAGCTTTAGAGCTGCTACCCACCCGGGTAGCGGCTCTTTTTTTGTCCCTCCCTCAGTTGCGGTGAAATAGTTCCTAAACAGCCGCCCCATCCTTCCAAACAGGAACTATTCCACCGCAACTTCTTAGCGAGCGTTAAGGTATCGGTGACGCCCACCTTCCATTTTGGCCCTTTACCGATTTATCCAATCTTTGCGATACCTTTGCCGATCACCCGTGCGACAATGCGCCGGACGAGAAAGGAATCCGATGGAATCGACTGATGTACTGGTAATTGGATCTGGCATTGCGGGCCTTTGCGCCGCCATCGAAGCGGCACGCACGGGTGCAACCGTCGCTGTGGCAAGCGTCGGCAAGACCATGAGCGGATCGAGCTTCTTCCCGGGAACCTGGGGTCTCGGCCTTATTGGACCCGTCGACGAAAACGACGAACAGGACCTCATCGACACCATCCAGGCCGTGGGCGGCGGCGTTGCCGACCCTACGCTCGTCCAGACGTTTGTCCACGGTATTCCTCAGGCCATCCAATGGCTCGAGCAGGATCTAGGTGTTGAGCTCCAGCGTCCGCAAAGTGCCGAGAGTGCCCGGCAGAAGCAGTTTATCCCCTGCTTTGACCATAAAACGCGTATGTGGCGCGGCCTGACCCGCAAGCCGCTTGAAGACGCGTGTACGGCCCAGATCGAGTTGCTCGGAATTCGCCTACTCCCCCGCCACGAGCTTATCGATCTTCTTGAGGATGCGAACGGAAAGATTGTCGGCGCCGTGCTCTACGACCGCGCAAAGGAGCGTCTCGTACCTTTGGCAGCTAAGGCCACCATCATCGCAGCCGGCGGCACGGGTGGCCTATTCGAGCGTAGCCTCACTTCCGCCGACGTGCTCAGCTCATCACAAGCCATCGCGTGGTCGCACGGTGTGTCCCTTACTAATATAGAGTTCATGCAGATGATGCCGGGCTTCATCGAGCCCAAGCGCGACCTTGTCTTTAACGAGAAGACCTGGCGCTACGTACATGTAGACCAGCCGGTCGATATCGCCGACGACAAGCTAGACAATCTGCTTGAACAGCGCTCCGGATATGGCCCCTTCACGTCACGCTTGGCTTCCCGCGCCATCGATCTTGCCATCGATCAAGCAGGCGCCGAAGGCCTGGCGCTCCACTACGACTTCCCCCGCGAGGACGTCCCTGAGTTTGTGCAGACCTTTGCCACCTGGCTGCAAGACGAGCACGGCATCGCGCCGACCGACGAGATGCGCGTGGCGATGTATGCCCACGCCGCCAACGGCGGTATCAAAATCGACAAGACAGCCTTCACGGGCGTCGAAGGCCTCTATGCCTGCGGCGAGGCGACAGGCGGCATGCACGGCGCCGACCGTATTGGTGGCTTGTCGAGCGCCAACGGCATCGTGTTCGGACGCATCGCAGGCGCATCGGCAGCCCAGGCAGCACAGAATACACCTGAGGAGGCCCCAAAGGCGGATATCGCCCTCCCCCAGTACGGCATTGCCACGACAGATGCCGAACGCCTGACACGCAGCCTTAAACACACGATGAGCACCTATTGCATGATCAACCGCACCGAGACGGGTCTATCCGAGGCACTACACAAGCTTGAGGGCTTGAAGACGGAGGCGACGACTTTGAGCACGCAGAAAGTCCTGGACAGCGAAGTCGCAGCCCTCGCCCGCCTGCAATCGCAAATTAAGCTGGCAACCGAGATGGTCAAAGCCATGCGCGGACGGACCGAAAGTATGGGTTCGCACTATCGAGCGGACTAAGCTGAGCACCCCTCTAGAGCAGAACACAACTTCTCGATATTAATGGGTCCCGTGAGCTCAAAGCGACACGGGGGCCATTCGTGTCCGCGCGGGCAAATATACTCATTCTGAATACGGAGTCGGCATAGTCCACGTAGACAAACGAACAGAAAGGAAGAGATATGGACAGCAGGGATATCGAGAAATGGCGTGTCGAACTTGACAGCTACGCCCATGTAGAAGACGGCGTTGAGTATTGGCTCGCACGCGATTTAATGGAACCCATGGGGTACACTCGATGGGAAAACTTCGCCGAAGTTGTTAAGAGAGCAAAAGTCTCGTGCGAAACAAACAAAACTCCAGTTGATTCCCATTTTCGTGACACCACGAAAATGGTAACTGCCGGTGTCGCCGCTCGCGCGGTTAAAGACTACAAACTTACACGCTACGCATGCTATTTAATCGCCCAAAACGGAGACCCAAACAAGCCCGAAATCGCGCTCGCACAGGCGTACTTCGCCGTGCAGACACGCCGTCAGGAGCTCATTGAGCAGCACTTCGCAGAGATTCAGCGCTTGCAGGCGCGCCACTCGCTATCCGATTCAGAGAAACAGCTCTCGGGCATTGCGTTCAAACGAGGCGTGGACTCCAAAGGATTCGCAATCATCAAGTCGAAGGGCGATGAGGCGTTATTCGGCGGAAGAAGCACGGCGGACATGAAGCGGCAGCTTGGTGTGCCCAAGAGCGCGGCATTGGCGGACAGGTTAGCCGATGTTCTCATCAAAGCAAAGGACCTTACGAACTCGATGACGGCCTTCAACGCCGAGGAACACGATCTGTACGGCCTGGACCAGATCAAGCAAGAGCACATCGAGAACAACACAAGCGTGCGTGGTAGCCTCATCGACCGTGGAATTGTCCCCGAGAATCTACCGCCTGCCGAGGATACAAAGAAGCTCGAACGTCGCGTGAAAGCAGACGAGAAAAAGCTCAAGGAGGGCACAGACGGATTCACCGACCCCCAGGGCAGGCTTGACTTGTAAAGCGTCTGTGCCCTTTCGGGTTCGACCCCATGTACGGTTAACAAAAAAGACGGCCAACCGAAGTTGACCGTCTTAACATACTTTGGTGGGCCGTCAGGGGGTCGAACCCTGGACCTTGGGATTAAGAGTCCCCTGCTCTACCAACTGAGCTAACGACCCAAAGCTAAAGTCCGTTGTGGCGGACTTTAGAGGAGATATCGTGTGGTGGGCCGTCAGGGGGTCGAACCCTGGACCTTGGGATTAAGAGTCCCCTGCTCTACCAACTGAGCTAACGACCCGATATCAACACGAAGCAAGAACTGGGGTGGGTAAAGGGACTCGAACCCTCGACCTACGGGACCACAACCCGTCGCTCTAGCCAACTGAGCTACACCCACCGTGTCCTGTGCGCTTCGCGCTCGACTATTATTGCAAGGAACGCCACGCGATGCAAGCCCCAATTTTCAAGAATTTTGAAAAGAGTTTTTCGGGCGCGTTTCGAGCAATTCCCACCGGTTTCATAGGAGTAAACTTGCCCCACTGCAAATGCTCGAAAGGACCAGCATGAAAGAACTCTCCAACCGTACGGCAACATTTACCGATTCGGTCATCCGCCGCATGACGCGCATCTCCAACAAGTACGGTGCCGTCAACCTCTCGCAGGGCTTCCCTGACTTCGATCCTCCGGCACAGCTGCTCGAGAGCCTCAGCACCATCGCGACCGACCCCAAGCCGCTCTATCACCAGTACCCCATCACTTGGGGCTCCCAGGCCGTGCGCGAGGCGCTCGCGGCCAAGCAGGAGCACTTTATGGGCTTGCCGATCAACCCCAACGAGAACATCGTAGTCACCTGCGGCTCCACCGAGGCCATGATGGCCGCCATGATGACGGTTACGAACCCCGGAGACAAGGTCGTCATCTTCTCGCCGTTCTACGAGAACTACGGCGCCGACACGATTCTCTCGGGCGCTGAGCCCATCTATGTGCCGCTCAACCCGCCCACGTTCGACTTCGATCGCGAGGTTCTCGAGGCCGCCTTCCGCGACAACGATCCCAAGGCAATCGTCATGTGCAACCCTTCCAATCCCTGCGGCAAGGTCTTTACGCGCGAGGAGCTCACTTTTATTGCCGACCTGTGCAAAAAGTACGATGCCTACTGCATCACCGACGAGGTCTACGAGCACATCGTCTACGCGCCCCACGAGCATGTCTATATGGCCACGCTGCCCGGCATGTTCGAGCGCACCATCAGCTGCAGCTCGCTGTCCAAGACCTACTCCATCACCGGTTGGCGCCTGGGCTACACCATCGCCCCGGCCGAGATTACCGAGCGCATCAAGAAGGTCCACGACTTCCTCACCGTGGGTGCCGCCGCTCCCCTGCAGGAAGCCGTCGTTACCGCCCTCTACTTCGACGACAGCTATTACGATGAGGTCCTCGACCTCTACACCGCCAAGCGCGACCTGTTCTGTCAGGGACTCGACAGCATCGGTCTTGAGCATAACGTGCCGCAGGGCGCCTACTACGTCATGATGGACATCTCTGAGTTTGGCTATGACAGCGACCTCGAATTCTGCGAGGACCTCGCGTCTAAGGTGGGCGTGGGCGCCGTGCCCGGCTCGAGCTTCTTCCGCGAGCCCGTCAACCACCTGATTCGTTTCCACTTTGCCAAGCGAGACGAGACGCTTAACGCGGCACTGGAGAACCTCAAGTCCCTGCGTGATAAAATCAAACCGCGCGGGTAAGGACGGCCCGGCAACTAAAGTAACTAAAGAAGCCCCGCACCGCCTGCCGCGTTGCGAGGCTTCTTTTTATGGCGCTTTCTTAAATGGTTTAGAGCTCTATACTTTAGTCATGGAGCAACTCGTCCCAGTGAGAGGAATATTATGGAAGAGCAGCAACTTATCGGAGCGCTCGAGGCCGGCGGCACCAAGATGGTCTGCGCCACGGGCTATGCAGACGGCACGGTCCTGGAGCGTGAGCAGATCGTGACCACGACTCCGCAGGAGACCGTCGAGGCCGTCAACGCATGGTTTGCCGACAAGGGCATCGCCGCGCTGGGCATCGGCGCCTTTGGCCCCACCGCAGTCAACCCTGCCTCGCCCCAATACGGCAAGATCCTGGAGACGCCCAAAACGGCATGGCGCTACTTTGACCTGCTGGGCACCATCCAAAACGAGCTCAATATTCCCTGCGGCTACGACACCGACGTCAACGTCGCCTGCCTGGGCGAGGTCACCTTTGGTTGCGCCCAGGGCCTCACTGACGTTGTGTATCTGACCATCGGTACCGGCGTGGGCGCCGGCGTGCTCTCGGGCGGCCAGCTCGTGCACGGCATGATGCATCCCGAGGCCGGCCACATCCTGGTCACGCGCGACCCGCGCGACACCATCGGCGAGCACAGCGCCTGCCCCTTCCACGACAACTGTCTCGAGGGCCTCATCGCCGGCCCCGGCGTGAAAAAGCGCTGGGATGGCAAGAGCGCCGGAGACATGGCCGATGACTCGGAGGCCATGGACCTGCTCGCCGGCTATCTGGCACAGGCACTCATGACCTACACGCTGTGCTACGCGCCGCAAAAGATCATCATCGGCGGCGGCGTGGCCGACCACACTCACATCGTGCCGCTCGCACGCAAAAAGTGCGCCGAGATGCTCAACGGCTATATCGTCACGCCCGAGGTCAACGACATCGATAGCTACATCGTCAACAACAGCCTCGAGGGCAAGCAGGGCATCATGGGCTGCCTGGCCCTGGGCGCACAGGCGCTTCAGTAGCAGACGCACCCACGGGGCGTGGCACGCCCGGCAAATCCGACCTACGGAACGACGCCACCACGCCTCATATAAGCCCTCAAATAAAAAAGGCCGCCTAGGACCAAACAATACGTCCTAGGCGGCCTTTTTGGCGCACATCAGCGACCGTAAGAGATATCGGAGCACAACGCCCGTTGCCGCTCCACAGCAGTCGATCATCACATCGGTGATCATTCCAGCGCGTCCCGGCACAAAGAGCTGAATCGTCTCGTCGATCGAAGGAATCAGCAGCAGGAACACCGCCGTGGGCAGCAGCACGTCAAAGGTGCGCCGGCCCTCAAAATCAAAGGCGTGCGTTGCCAGGATGCCGAGCACCATATACTCGGTAAAATGCGCGCACTTGCGAACAACAAAGTTGGTCACCCATTCATATGGAAGTCCCACGCCGTGCAGGAAACCGCGGATAGCTTCCATGACCGTTAGACTCAGTGAGCCCGACCCCGAGCCGGGAACCAGCGAATTGCCCCAGATCAAGAGCGCCATCAGGCAGGTCACGACCGCCCATTTTCGATTGATCTTAACCATGCAGAAGTTATGCCTCCGCGCGGAGCGGCGCAAAGCTGGCGGTACCGCCCTCGATAACGCTCAGATAGGCACGGCCCGTACGCTTGGCGGTAGAGGACTGCAGGCGCTCGATCTCTTCCTCGAGGATCTGATTGACGCGCTCGTGACGACGATTTTCCATAATGCCGGCGGCAATAGCCTCGGCTCGCTCGATGCTCTCGCGCGAGATACGGGCAGTATCCTCGGGGAACACAGCACTGTGACGGCCGACATAGGCGGGGACAGCAGGCTGAGGGGCAGCGACGGGAGCGGGGGCCGTAACAGGAGCAGGCTCGTCAATCTCATCCAGGATCGCGGTGGCGGCGGCCCACATGTCCTCGTGGCCCGAGTAATCGGCCATGGGGACATCAACCTCGAGCGAGGCATCTGGAAGGTCGCCGGTGTTGATGCGATCTTGGGCATCAATCGATGCGGTGATGGCTGCAGGCTCATCGAGGTCATCGAGATCGATGTCCGCGGCACCGGAGATGATAGGCATGCTGGCGAGGTTTGCATTGTACGGCGCAGCCTCAGCCGCCTGCTGCTGGGCAGGAGCGCCCCACAACGAGCTTTCGGCGGCACGGCGGGCGGCAACGGCCTCCTCGTCCGCGGCCATGGCTTCATCAACGTACGAATTGTCGGCAGAAGCGTTCGCGTCCGCCGAGGTAGCGCTGTAGGCGTTATTGGCTGCCGCGTTGGCGACGAGTGCCACGAAAGCCGCCGTGCTGCCCGCAGGGGCGGCCTGGGAGCCAGACACGGCGCGTGCCGCGGCGGCGATGTCGTCGCGATTGATGGAGCCGGTCTGCCCGCCGTTGGTGAGCTCGTCGATGGCGACTTGATAGACGTCGCGCGAGTGCGCAGGGTCGCAGCTCACCGGCGAATCGTCGTCGAGCATACTGTCGATCATGGACCAAGCCTCGGCCTCGTCCATGGCATCTGCGGCTCGAGCGATGGTAGGGACACCATCATCGGCATGACGGCGCTGGAACGCACCAGTCAGGCCGGAAAGGAATGCCGAGGTAGACTGCTCCGCCTGAGCCTGAGAAGCAGAAGCCGCAGCGTAAGGAGTCGCATCCTGCTGCTGAGCTGGAATCGAGGCGGTCTTGAACTCGCTTTGATGCTGATTGAGATTGGCGGCACCGCCCATGGCATCAGGCTGGAACAGACGCTCTTCACGCTGCGCACGGTACTCGGAGATACCCAGCGAGGCGGCATAGATACCCACGCCCGCCACCGCGCCCACGGCGAAGGGAACCGCACCCGCCACGACCGTCTCGTTCACCGACGAAAACGGCAGCGTCGCGGCATACATAACCACGGGAGCGGCAAGGCCGATCCCGCACGAAAGTCCGGCAAGGACTGCTCGTTGTGTTGCATCAGAAGAAGCCATGAGCTCTCCCCATCTTCCAGCACCCAAATCGCATCATTCAGTTGGCTGCGCGAGAGAAGATGAAGCGGGGCTATGCCCCAAAGCAACGGTATATGGTTCGTTTCATCTGCGTTTTCCGTCGCGAAGCTTAAAAGCTATTATGCGAAACCGCCCTGTCGATTGCAAGCGACGATGTCGGATTGAAACGGGAAACCTGCTGCTTGCCAGTCTTATGGTCAAAAATAAGCGCGGAGCGGCGATATGGAAAAGGGCCGAGGCTCAAAGCCCCGACCCTTTATCGCATTGATGACTATCGCTGCGCGTGGATGACAACCTAGAACGTCTGCTCGTAGTCGCTGTGCTTTTTGGCCGAACGCACCAGGAACTCCTGGTTGGTGTTGGTGCCCTTAAGACCCTTGATAAACGACGCGGCTGCGCGCTCGGTGTTGTTCATGCCGGCAAGAATGCGACGCAGACCAAAGACAAACGGACGCATCTGCTCGTCGACCAACAGGTCTTCGTTGCGCGTACCGGAGGCAACGGGGTCGATAGCCGGGAAGATGCGGCGGTCGGCCAGGTCGCGGTCGAGCTTAAGCTCCATGTTGCCGGTACCCTTGAACTCCTCGAAGATGACCTCGTCCATCTTGGAACCGGTGTCGATGAGGGCAGAGGCCAGGATGGTGAGCGAGCCACCGTTCTCGATATTACGGGCTGCGCCCAGGAAGCGCTTGGGAGGATACAGGGCCGCCGAATCGACGCCGCCCGAAAGGATGCGGCCCGAGGCGGGCGCCGCCAAGTTGTAGGCGCGGGCAAGACGCGTAATGGAGTCGAGCACCACCACGACATCGCCGCCCAGCTCCACGATGCGCTTGGCGCGCTCGATGACGAGCTCTGCCACGCGAGTGTGGTTGTCGGCGGGCATATCGAAGGTCGACGCCACAACCTCACCCTTGATGGAACGCTGCATATCGGTGACCTCTTCGGGGCGCTCGTCGACGAGCAGGCAGATGAGGTGCACCTCGGGGTTGTTAATCGAGATAGACTGGCAGATCTTCTTGAGGATCGTGGTCTTGCCGGCCTTGGGCGGGGACACGATCAGGCCACGCTGACCCTTGCCGATCGGCGACACGATGTCGATGGCGCGACCGGTAATGGAGTCTTTGCCGTGCTCCATGCGCAGCGGCTCGTTGGGATAGACCGGGGTGAGGTCGCCGAACTTGGGACGGTTGCGAATCTGCTCGGGGTCCAGACCGTTGACGGTCGTGATTTTGGCGAGGCCGGCGCGCTTGTCGCCGCCGCGCGAAGGACGCAGCGAGCCCTCGATGACGTCGCCCGTGCGCAGGCGCGCGGAGCGGATGAGGTAGGCGGGCACGAAGGCGTCGTCGTTGGACTTCATGTAGCCATGGGCGTGGATGATGCCGGAGCTGTCCGGGCGAATCTGCAGAATGCCCTTGATGTCGCGGAAGCCCTCGGCCTTCGCGGCGGTGGTGTAGATCTCTTCGACGAGCTCGGCCTTCTTCTTGCCGGTCGTCTCAATCTCGAACTCCTTGGCCTTCTCGCGCAGCTCGGCGACCTTCATGGCCGCGAGCTCCTCGCGCGAAAGCGTGGGCTCAGTCGGAGCGGCATTGCGCTCCTTATTGCGCTGTTTGCGGTCGCGCTGACGGTTGCGACGGTCGTTGTTGCGCTCGTTGTGTTCCTCGTTGCGCTTGTGCTGGCGACGGTTGGAACGAGTGCCGTCTTCGGCCTCGGCGGGCGCGGCAGCATCGGTTGCGGCGGCGTCGGCATTGACCGCAGCGGCTTCATTGGCCTCGGCGCCAGAATCGACCTGCGCTTCGACATCAGCCTGATGCTCGGACGCCTTGGCCTTAGCGGACTTCTTACGACCGCGCTTGGGCTTCTCGGACGCAGGCTGTTCGACGTCTTGGGGCTCGGCGGCATCAGTCGATGCATCGGCGGTCGTCTCGTCGGAATCCTCGGACGCACCCTTCTTGGCAGCCTTAGCCTTGGACGTGCGCTTAACAGCAGTGCGACGGCTGCGACCGGGGCGGACGTCGGCGGGCTCGGCATCGGCGGGAGCGGCCTCGGAAGTCGCAGCATCCTGAACGGGTGCATCGGCAGCGGTTGCAGACTCGGCGGTCGCCGCAGCATCCCGAGCAGCTGCGGCTGCGGCTGCGGCCTTCTCTGACTCGACGAAGGCCTTGGGCTTGCGACCGCGACGGTGCGGGCGCAAAGCCGGATCGACAACGGGAACTTCGCTGGCCTCGACAGGCGCAGCGGGCTCAGTTGGCGATGCGCCCTCCCCTGCCGCGGAACGGACCGAAGCCTCAGTGAGCTCGGGGGTTACCTGTTCAGCAACCTGCTCGGCCTTAGCAGCCGTGCGACGGCGTGTGCGCGGTGCCGGCTTCTCGGTCGGTTGGTCGGCGGCAGGGGTCTCGGGCACAGACGGAGCTGCAAGCTCGGTCAGAGCCGCGGCCTCGCGCTCGGCAGCACGACGGCGGGCGCGCACCACCTGAGCCTCGCTAATCTGCGCCAACGCACGTGCCTGCGCGACCTCATCGGAAATCGGCGCCGAGGAGTCAGCTGCAACGGTGCGCTTGGCGCGCGTCGTGCGCGCGGTACGGCGCTTGGGCTTGGTGACCTCCTCGCCGTCAGCGGCAGGCTTGGCCGCGCGGCGCGTGCGCTTGGGCTTTGCCGGAGCAGCCTCCTCACCAGTTGCAGGCACGGCCTTCTCAGCCGTTGCAGCCTTAGGCGTCTCAGGAGCCGAGGTTTGCGCGGGCGCCGCGACCTGGTCCGACGCAACCGGTGCAGCGGGAGCGGCTTGCGTCGTCGTTATTTCGTTTTCTTGCTGTTGATCAGACACAGTGTTTGCTCAACTTTCTTTTCAAGCCCTGTGATCACATGCTCCCTGCATAAACCTTCAGGGCGGCTAAACAGTCTAGCTCCGTCAAATACCGACGGACATCATTGATCTGTATCGAGATATTTGCGTCATATACGCAGCGTTAGTGTAACACAACCGCCGCCACCTGCAACTTAGTCATTGGGGACGTTCTTAAACGACTATTCAAAAGGGACACTCTTTGGTTTACCGCCCACAAATCTGACTGCCTCCGCCAAAACTATGGCGGTTTACTACGATGAATCGCTCAACCGCGACCACTCCGAAACTTGTTGAACTAAAACCGCAGGTAGATGCCTTGCACTTTTTAGCTAAAAGCCGGCGTGGTTGGAATATCTCAATTCATCGTAGTAAACCGGCATAGTTTCGTATTTCCAGCAGTTCCAAATTCGTCAATACGTCGGCGTTTGCAAAAAAGCCCGACCTCCGTGGGAGATCGGGCTTTCAAGGCTTAGTTAAACCAAGTCTGTACGGTCAAATGACCCGCAGATTACATCTGCTCGGGCGCGGAAACGCCAACGAGGGTGAGCACCAGGGCGAGCGTCACGCGAACGGCGTCGCAAGCGGCCAGACGGGCGCGCGAAAGCTCGGGGTCGACGGGACGGCCCTCGCTCGGCAGAACCTGGCAGGCAGCGTAGAAGCTGTGGAAGTCGCCGGCGAGTTCCTCAGCAAAGTGCGTCAGACGGAACGGGGCGCGGTCGCGAGCGCAGCTGGCAATCAGGTCGGTGAGCTCGTTGAGCTTACGCGAAAGGGCGAGCTCGGTCGGGTCGGTCAGCAGCGAGTAATCGACGTTCTCACCGATGGCCTTGGCGGCAACGGCCTTCATGCCCATCTCGTCAGCCTGCTCGGGCGTAACGTCGGCGGCACGGCGCAGGATGGAGCACACGCGGGCGTGAGCGTACTGCACGTAATAGACCGGGTTGGAGTTGTCGCGCTTCTTGACGGCCTCGATATCGAAGTCGACCATCTGGTTGGAGCTTTTGGAGATGAGCGTGTAGCGAGCGGCATCGGAGCCGACCTCGTCGACGAGCTCCTGCAGGGTCACCATGGTGCCCTTGCGCTTGGACATACGGACGGGCTTGCCGTTGCGCAGCAGGTTGACGAGCTGGCCCAGCAGAACCTCGAACTTGCCGGGATAGCCAAGAGCGTCGCAGACGCAGCGGACGCGCTCGATGTAGCCGTGGTGGTCGGCGCCCCAGATGTCGATGACGTGGTCGACGCGCTGGAACTTATCCCAGTGATAGGCAACGTCGGAGGCGAAGTAGGTGTACTCGCCGTCGGACTTGATCAGGACGCGGTCCTTGTCATCGCCCAGGTCGGTGGAGCGGAACCACAGGGCGCCGTCCTTGGTGTAGAGGTAGCCCATCTTGTCGAGCTTCTCAAAAGCGCGGTCGACGGCGGAGGTGCCGGCGGTCTCACCCTCGGTGTCCTTCACATACAGCGAACGCTCGGAGTACCAACGATCGAAGTCGCAATTGACGGCGTGGCAGAGGTCGCGCATGTTGTCGACCATCTTCACATAGCCGCGCTCGCGGAAGCTCTCCATGCGCTCCTGCGGATCGGCGTTGACCCACTTGTCGCCGTCGGTACGCCAGAACTCGGCAGCCTCGTCGATGATGTAGTCGCCGCCGTAGGAGTCCTTGCCCAGAGTCTCGGCAAAGTTGTCCTGATACGGATGGGTCTCGGGGTGCTCGTCGTTCTCGTCGGCAACAAAGGCGTCGCGGTCGGCGATCAGCAGCTTGTGAGCCTCGTCGATATCCACGCCCTGCTTGGCGATGATGTCGGCAAGCTGCATATAGCGCGTGCTGATGGAGTTGCCGAAGGTGTTCATCTGAGAGCCGTGGTCGTTGATGTAGAACTCACGCTGGATGTCGTAACCGGCGTGGTCCATCACACGGCAGAGCGAGTCGCCCAGCGCGGCCCAGCGGCCGTGGCCGATGTGCATGGGGCCGACGGGGTTGGCGGAGACGAACTCGACCTGGGTCTTCAGGCCACCACCGACGTTGGACTTAGCGAAGTCCATACCCTTCTCGCGAGCCTCGCCAAAGATGGCATTCTTGACGGCAACGGAGAGGTAGAAGTTGATGAAGCCGGGGCCTGCGATCTCAACCTTCTCGATCGCGGGGTCCTCGGGCATATGGGCAACGATGGCCTCGGCGATCTTGCGCGGGGCGCAGTGGGCCAGCTTGGCGGACTTCAGGGCCATGGTAGAGGTCCACTCGCCATGAGAAGTGTCAGCCGGTCGCTCGATAGCGCAATCGTCAAGTTCAAATGCGGAAAGGTCGCCGGCCTCCTGGGCCGCAGCAAGCGCAGCGCGTACCAGCTCTTCAATCTTCTCGGGCATAGATCCTCCTTGTGTTAAAGCCCCCGAGCTCTTGGTCACTCGTAGGGCAAAAGCCAGAGTTTGTAGCACTCTATCACAAGCGACGGGCACTGTCGCAGGGTAAAGCTAATAGATATTGCATATGCACAAAAATGACTACAGCTTGTATGGAGTCACTCAAAGATGCCGGTCTGCCTGCAGATTATGCAGGTGTTGAAAATGTATAAAGGTGTGAATGAGCTGCGTCTGTTATCGAATACTCTTACCTATCAGAGTTGTGTGCTTTTCCTGCATAAAGTAAGGGTTTGCGCACGTCAGCGTGTTATTCTAGACATACGTAAATTCGTATAAGTTGGAGGTAGCATGTTCTCAATCGGTCAACACGTCATTCATCCGGGCCAGGGAGTCTGCACCGTCGTCGGTTTTAGAGACGACACACCGCAGCCCATGCTGCTGCTCGAGACCAAGCAGGGACATGCGCAGACGATCCTCATGTACCCCGTGGCGCAGGCCGACCGTTTGCACGCCGCCATCTCGCAGCAAGATGCCGAGCACCTGCTGAGCCACTATGACGAGCTGGAGTGCGACACCTTTACCGAGCGCAACAGCTCGCTTGAGGAGACGCACTTTAAGCAGCAGCTCAAGCTGGGCGCGCCCGAGACGGTCCGCGTGGCAAAGACCATGATGCACCGCATTCGCCAGGCCGAGGAAGCTGATAAAAAACCCAGCTCCTACTACATGCGCGTACTCAAGGAGGCCAAACGCCGCTCCATCGAGGAGTTCGCCGTGGCCTTGGGCGTCACCGAGGAGGCCGCCGAAGCCCGCCTAGCCCAAGCCGCCCTCAACTAACCCATCCGCGCCAAAAACCACCACAAAGGGAACAGGCACCTTTGTGGTGGTTTTCTTGTTCTAGTAGTATTCATTCTTATCGATCCCCACGAGCACAAGGAGTCTCTTATGGCAGAGCCGCTTACCGCCGGAATCACCCGCGACCGCGCGTTCGAACTGCTCAATGAGCACAACAAGGACCCGTTCCATATCACCCATGGCGAGACGGTCGAGGGCACTATGCGCTACTTTGCGCGCGAGTTCGACCCCGAGAACGAGGAGTTTTGGGGCATCGTCGGTCTACTGCACGACCTGGATTGGGAGGAGCATGAGGACGACCCCATGAACCACACCATCTATGCTGCCAAGATTCTTAAGGATGAAGGTGCGTCTCCCGAGCTCATTCGCGCCATCCAGACGCACACGTCGGACTTCAATACCTCGCTGCCCAAACCCGAGCTGCAGATGGAAAAGATCCTGTTTGCCTGCGATGAGCTCACCGGCCTGATCGGCGCTGCAGTTATCATGCGCCCGAGCAAGAGCGTTATGGACTTTACGACCAAGTCGCTCAAGAAGAAGTTCAAGGACAAGCGCTTTGCCGCCGGCTGCTCGCGCGACGTGATTTCGCAGGGCGCCGAGATGTTGGGCTGGGAACTCCCCGAGCTCTTTGACCGCACCATCGCGGCCATGCAGTCCTTCGCTCCCGACCGCGACACCTTCCAGGCCTAACCGTCAACGCCACCTAAAACCACCACAAAGGGGACAGGCACCTTTGTGGTGGTTTTTGTTTGCGCGGGCGTTAGGGGCGGACCTGGCCGGTGCCGCGGAGCTTGTATTTGTAGGTGGTGAGAGCCTCGGCGGCAAAGGGGCCGCGGGCGTGGAGCTTTTGGGTCGAGATGCCGATCTCGGCGCCCAGGCCAAACTCGCCGCCGTCAGTGAAGCGCGTACTGGCGTTGGCATACACAGCCGAGGCATCGACCGCATCCAGGAAGCGCTCGCAGGCATCATCGTCCTCGGCAACAATGGCCTCGGAGTGCATGGTGCCGTAGCGGTTGATGTGCGCGATGGCCTCGTCTTCGTTCGCCACGACCTTCACGCTCATCTCGAGCGCAAGGTACTCACGGCCCCAGTCCTCCTCAGTCGCGGCAACATAGTCGTCGCCCTCGGCAAGCCCAGCGTCGGCGCATGCGGCGCACGTGGCCTCGTCGCCGTGAATCAGCACGCCGTGGTCGTGCAGCACGGCAACGACTGCGGGCAAAAACGCGTCGGCCACGGCACGGTCGACCAGCAGCGACTCGGCGGCATTGCACACGCCCACGCGCTGGGTCTTGGCATTGACGATAATGTTGAGCGCCTTGTCAAAGTCGGCGGATTCATGCACGTAGATATGGCAGTTGCCCGTGCCCGTCTCGATCACCGGCACAAGCGACTCGCGTACGCAGCGCTGGATCAGGCCCGCACCGCCACGCGGAATGAGCACATCGACGATGCCGCGGAGCTTCATGAGCTCGCCGGTGGCCTCGCGGTCGGTGGACTCAATCATCGAGATAGCCTCGCGCGGGAAACCCTTGGCCTCGAGCGCATCGGCCAGCAACTCGGCGATCATGGCGCACGAGTGATAGGCCAGCGAACCGCCGCGCAGAATGCAGGCGTTGCCGGTGCGGATGCAGATGCCCGCGGCATCGGCCGTCACGTTGGGGCGCGCCTCATAGACCATGGCGACCAGGCCCAGCGGCACGCTCACGCGGGTGAGGTCCACGCCGCTCGCAAGCACGCGGTGGTCGAGCACACGGCCGACAGGATCGGGCAGCTCGGCGAGCTTCTCCAGGCCGGCGGCCATGCTCTCGACGCGCTCGGGCGTCAGCAACAGGCGATCGAGGAGCCCCGCCGAGGTCCCCGCATCGCGCGCGGCGGACATATCGAGCTCGTTGGCGGCGACGATGGAGTCGACACCATCGCGCAGCGCCGCGGCCATGGCGCGCACGGCCTCCTGGCGCTGCTCGTCGCTCGCCGTGGCAAGCGAGGCCGACGCTGCCTTGGCGGCAACGGCAAGATCGTGGACATACGTGGCTATATCGACCGACATGGGCGGCCCTTTCTCTTAGTAGTTTGCCCACCATGGTAGCCGATTTGTGCATGCCCTCGCGCACGGCGGTAGAATTGGTCAACCCGAAACACCGCAACGAACGGAAGTATCGCATGGCCCTCATCACTTCGTACCACGTCCCCGGCCTCTATGTCGAAGACCATAGCATCGACGTCCCCCTTGACTGGCGCGGCCTGGAGCCGATGCTGTTGGCCGTCGGCAGCACCATGCGCCGCGGCGCTATGCCGGCGCCCATCGCCGGCGCACCCGAGAGCATCAAGCTCTTCTACCGCGTGGTCTGCGCGCCCGATCGCATCAACGACGACCTGCCGCTCCTCCTGTTTTTGCAGGGCGGCCCCGGCGGCGAGAGTCCGCGTCCGCTGTCGCCCACAAGCGATGGCTGGATTGAGGAAGCCGTCAAACACTTCCGCGTCGTCCTGCCCGACCAGCGCGGCACCGGACGCAGCAACTGCGTAGATGGGCGCACGATCGCGGCTCTGGGCGAGCGCGCGACGGCGGCCGGCTCCGATGCCGCACGCGCGCAGGCGGACTTTCTCAAGCGCCACCTCGCCAGCTCCATCGTTCGCGATTTTGAGTACCTGCGCCTGGTGGGCTTTGGCGGCAAGCCGTGGGTCACGCTCGGCCAAAGCTACGGCGGCTTTTTGACGCTGAGCTACCTGTCGCTCTTCCCCGAGGGCGTGGCGGCGAGCTTTACCTGCGGCGGCATTCCGCACGTCCCGGCGAGCGCCAGCGAGGTCTACGCGCACACCTTCCCGCGCATGGCAGCCAAGACTCAGCAGTATTATGACCGCTACCCCGCAGACGTTGAGCGGGTGGCAGCCCTGGCAGATGCCCTCGAGGAGCAAAAGCCCGTGCTGCCAGACGGCTCGCCGATGACGGTCGAGCGCCTGCAGCTCATGGGCAGCGACTTTGGCATGAAGCCGAGCTTTGAGCGCATGCACTGGATTATCGACCATGCTTTTATTGACGGCGACGGCACGCTGAACTGCGGAGCCTCGGTATCAGACAGCTTTTTGATGCGCGCCTTCGAGCGCACCAACACGCGCACGAACCCGCTGTACTGGACACTTCAGGAGTTCATCTACGCCGACGGCGACACCATGCCCATTCGCTGGGCCGCGGCAGAAGAGAAAGCTCATCGTGCCGAGTTCGACACGCTCGCGCGCCCGCTCATGTTTACCGGCGAGGCCATGTTCCCGTGGATGTTTGAGCAGATGCCCGAACTTAAGCCCTTCAAGCCGGCGATGGACTTGCTGATGGAGGACACCAGCTGGGACAAGATTTACGACCCGCAGCGCCTGGCCTGCAACGAAGTGCCACTCCAGGCCGCCGTGTATTTCGACGACATGTACGTGGACTCGGGCCTGCAGCTCGACACGCTCAGCCGCGTGGGCAACTCGCACGCCTGGGTAACCAACGAGTTCGAGCACGACGGCCTGCACGGCAGCGTGGTATTCAAGCACCTCTTCGACGAAGCCCTCAACCGCGGAGACCTGCGCCGAATCTTCTAGCGAAGGAGTGTCCCCACCCGCCGGCACAAAAGGAACGTCCCCAAGTGCCGAGAACAGCAACATTGCAGGAAGAGGACGGAAAGCGAAAACGCCCCTAAGCGAGCAAGGTGACGTGAAAGAGGAGGGCATTGACCTTTTGGTCATGCCCGACGATTGAACGTCAGATTGCCGCTTAGGGGCGTTTGCAGCGTCAATTGGTTAAGCAAATACAATCAAGTTGTCCCTGTGGATCGCGGGCTTCTCGGCCAGGTCTGCCAGCAGGCGGTTGCTGGCAATCTGGTCCTGGCGGCGGCCGGCTGCAAGCTCCAGCACGTCCGAATCGGCCTCGGCGATACCGCGGGCGACGACCATACCGCTCGGATCGCACACATCGAGCACATCGCCCTCGGCAAACTGGCCATCGACCTCGCAAATACCCACCGCGAGCAAGGACGAGCCACGGCTGACCAGCGCCTTCGCGGCACCGTCGTCAACCGTTACCGAGCCATGAGCCTTGTCACCCAGCGCGATCCATAGCTTGCGCGGCGCAATGTCCAGGCGCTCCGCCGGCGGATCGAACAGGGTTCCCACGCTCTCGCCACGGGCCAGGCGCACGAGCGCATCGGGCTCCTCGCCCGAGCAAATCACGCTCTGAATGCCAGCCGTCATCAAAATGCGGCTCGCGCGGATCTTGGTGATCATGCCGCCGGTGCCCACCGACGTCGAAGAATCGCCCGCCGAGGCAATGATCTTGGCATCGATTTTACGCACGACCGGGATAAACTCGGCCGTCGGATCCTCATGCGGATTGGCGGTGTAGAGGCCGTCGATGTCCGAAAGCGTCACGCACAGGTCCGCCGAAACCAAACAGCTCACGAGGGCCGCGAGTGTATCGTTGTCGCCGAACTTGATCTCGTCAACGGTGACGGTGTCGTTTTCGTTGACGACCGGTACCACGCCCAGCTCCACCAGGCGCAGCAGGGCGTCGCGCGCGTGCAGGTAGGACGTACGGCGCGCCGTGTCGTGGCGCGTGAGCAGCACGAGCGAGGTGAGTAGGTCGCGCGCATGAAACTCCTCGTCGTAGGCCGACGAGATGATGCACTGACCGGCCGAAGCGCATGCCTGCAGGCTCGGCAGATCACCGACCGGTTTGCGGTCGAAGCCCAGCACGGGATAGCCACAGGCAATGGCGCCGGAACTCACCACGACCAAGCGCCAGCCGAGCTTGCGCAGGGCCGCGGCCTGATCGGCCAGGCCACCGATAAACGCACGGTTGACCTTACCGTCGGCACCCACCACCGTGGACGAGCCGATCTTTACCACCATCGTTTTATAAGAAGTCGTCATACGTCAAACCAATCGAATGTCGAGCGTTCGGGCGAGCTGGGACACCTGAGCACCTGGTGCGGGACGAATGAAAATGATCCGTTTTCCTCCGTCCCCTTCGAATCATTTTGCCCAGGGGAAGGCGGATGCCGCGGCCATGTTCTTGCGTACGAGCTCGTCGCGCACCTGGGCCAGGCCCTGCTCCATGCCCACCACGTAGGTCTGCGGATACAGGAAGCGCTTGTAGGCAGCGTCCAGATGATCGAGCGCCCAGGCGCAACGCTCGCGCGCGTCCTGGATGCTCTCGCGAGGAGCCACCGCGCTGCCGTCGCGCACAATCGGCATCAGCAGCTCACGATACTCAAGCTCGGACACATCGGTCACCAAGGCAGCATCGTTCACGGCCACGAGGGTATTGCCGCGCGCGGCTCCCTCACCTGCCAGATGGTCCTCGTCATAGATCATGTCGCAGACCGGGCCGCCAAAGCCGTCGTAATAGCGGCGCACACGCTGCACACCGGGGATCGTGCGCTTGTAGGGCTGTTCGGAGAGCTTCACCACCGGCGTCCACGGGTCCGTCTCGCTCGCGCGGCGGGCCGAAAGCTTGTACACGCCGCCCAGCGCCGGCTGATCGTAGCAGGTCGCGAGTTTGGTGCCCACGCCAAAGCTATCGATGGGCGCGCCCTGGTCGAGCAGCGACTGGATCGTGTACTCGTCAAGGTCGTTGGAGACCGAAATCCCCACATAGGGCAAGCCCTCGGCGTCAAAACGTCCGCGGACATACTTGGACAACTTAGCCAGGTCGCCCGAGTCGATGCGAATGGCCGACAGGCGCTCGCCCACCGCCTCCATCTCCTTGGCAACCGTAATGGCATGCTCGCAGCCCTCGCGTACATCGTAGGTGTCGATGAGCAGCGTGCAGTTCTTGGGGCTCGACTTGGCAAATGCGCGGAAGGCCTCGAGCTCGGAATCGAAGCTCATCACCCAGCTGTGCGCATGCGTGCCAAAGACGGGAATACCGTAGCGGCGACCGGCGAGCACATTAGACGTAGAGGAACAGCCGGCAACGTAGCTCGCGCGCGCGACGGCCAGGCCGCCATCGGGACCCTGGGCACGGCGCAGGCCAAACTCGGCCACGGGACGACCGTCGGCCGCCAACACCACGCGCGCCGTCTTGGTGGCGACAAGCGTCTGGAAGCCGACGATGTTGAGCAGCGCGGTCTCGAGCAGCTGGCACTCCAGCGACGGGCCGGTGACGCGCACCATGGGCTCGCGCGGAAAGACGAGTTCGCCCTCGGGCACGGCGTCAATGTTCACGTGCGCACGGAAGTTGCGCAGGTAGTCGAGGAATGCAGGCTTAAACATCGCGCCGCCGGCCGGAGCCTGGAGCGAAGCTAGATAGTCGATGTCCTCGGGCGTAAAGCGCAGGTTCTCGACAAGCTCGGGCAGCTCGGCGGTGCCGCACATGACGGCATACGCGCTGCCAAAGGGATGGTCGCGGTAAAACGCCGTAAAACAACCCTGCTCATTGGCCTTGCCGCTCTCCCACAGGCCCTGGGCCATAGTGAGTTCGTACAGATCGGTGAGCATTGCGATGTCGGTAGGATGCGAGATGTCGGTCAAAGCCATGGGGCGACCTTTCGGATGCGTTGTGAAGAGGTTGAGGGTTGGGCGAGGCGGACGTGCGGGCATGGAGCCCGGCGCGAACAGGTTAGTGCAGGCCCATGCTGCCCGTAATCGTGTAGACCATAAAGACGATAAACGCGATGAGGGCGAGCACGATGATGATTTTTTGAGCCGGAGCCATGCCGGGGATCTCATTCTCGCCCGTAGGCTCCTTGGAGGTGACCATGCGCTGGGCAAAGGTCATCTCGTCACGGCTCGGTTTGGGCTCGACGGACTTGGGACGAGCGGCCTTTTTAGGCTGAGGCTTGGGTGCGGTGGGCGCGGGCTTCGCAGCGGCGGGCTTGGGTGCAGGCGCGGGCTTGGGCGCGGGCGCAGGCTCGGATGCAACCTTCGCAGCGGCCTCCTCGGCCTTCGCGCGCTCGGCACGCAGGGCGGCCAGCTCCTCACGCTCGCGACGCGCCTCTTCCTGGGCCTCGCGACGAGCCTTCTCGGCGCGGAGCTCTTCCAACTCGGCGCGCTCCTCGGCAGACAGTGGTTGGGACTCAAGCTCGGCCATGGTGCAGCCCTTTCTTTTTAAAAAAAGCCGCCGACACAATGTCAGCGGCTTATCAAATCCAAGGGTGGAGACGAAGGGAGTCGAACCCTCGGCCTCTGCCATGCGACGGCAGCGCTCTCCCAACTGAGCTACGTCCCCAGGACAAGTTGATATTTTACCTACGGCTCGCCAACTGTCAACGCCCAATACCCAGTCTTTTTGGGACGTGTCTCTATAGTTTTGTCAACCGCGTGCTTCGCGCCATTTCGGCATGAC